>JAKFBZ010000110.1:0-37504 GCA_036676945.1 Marmoricola sp. | reverse complement strand
CCGCCACCGTGCGCATGGTCGGCAACGGGGTCATGAACCTCACCGGCTCGATCTACATGAAGAGCGGGACGCTGGACATGCGCGGCAACGGCTGCACCACGCAGACGCACATCAACTCGCTGATCGTGATCAAGGACCTGGCCTTCAGCGGGACCAATGCGTGCCTCGAGAACGACTACACCGCGAGCTCCAACTACCAGGTCCAGGCAGGCGAGCCGGCCCTCGACGAGTAGCGGCCCCGTCCGGCTCAGGCCTTGGGCGGCTCGATGTCGCTCTTGGCCAGTTCCTCGACGTTCACGTCCTTGAACGTGAGCACCTTGACGTTCTTGGCGAACCGCGCGGGGCGGTACATGTCCCAGACCCAGGCATCGGTCATCGACACCTCGAAGAAGACGTCACCGGCCTCGGTGCGCGCCTTCACGTCGACCTGGTTGCAGAGGTAGAAGCGCCGGTCCGTCTCGACGACGTACTTGAAGATCCCGACAACGTCGCGGTACTCGCGGTAGAGGGTCAGCTCCATCTCGGTCTCGTACTTCTCGAGATCTTCCGCGCTCATCCCAACTCCTCTACGTCGGCGAAAATCTCGAGCTGGGGCTCGAGGCTCAAGGGCCCGGAGAACAGCTCCGGCTCGGGCAGGCCCGCGGCCCGTCGTACGTTCACGAACCGCATCCGGTGGATCGGACAGGGACCGTGCTCGGCGAGGGCTTCGGAGTGCTCGGGGGTGATGTAACCCTTGTGCGTGCCGAAATCGTAGTCCGGCCACTGCTCGTGGAGCTGCATCATGATCCGGTCGCGCGTCACCTTCGCGATCACCGACGCCGCGGAGATGCAGGCGGCCACCCGGTCGCCCTTCCACATCGCCAGGCCGGGGACCTCGAGGCCGTCCACCGGGAACCCGTCGGTCAGCACGTACGACGGGCGCACGTCGAGACGGGCCAGGGCGCGACGCAGGGCCTCGACGTTCGCGACGTGCATGCCGAGCCGGTCGCACTCCCCCGGCTCGATGACGACCACCGACCAGGCCAGCGCCCGCTTGACCACCTGGGCGTAGCAGCGCTCGCGGGCCTTCGCGGTGAGGAGCTTGGAGTCGGCGAGCTCGGGGACCAGCCCGGCCTTCCCCTCCGGCAGGATCGCCGCGGCGGCCACCAGTGGCCCCGCGCAGGCGCCGCGGCCGGCCTCGTCGACACCGGCGACCGGCGTCATCCCGGCCCGGCGGAGCGCGCGCTCGTAGCCGTACAGTCCGGCGTCACGCCGAATCGTGGAACCTCGCGGGAGGCCGTGCGCGGTCATCATCAGGAACCGGAGTCGGGGATGTCCTCGAACGTCTCCGGCGTGTGGATCCACCCGGCCCGCTTCCACGGCCAGATCAGCGCCCACACCTTGCCGACCACGAGGTCGTCGGCGACGTAGCCGCCGCCCGGTTCGCCCATGTGGCCGCGCGAGTCGTAGGAGTCGCCGCGGTTGTCACCCATCACCCACAGGTGCCCCTCCGGCACCCGTACGTCGAAGGGGTCCTCCGAGGGCAGCGTGCCCTTCGGCAGGTACGACTCCTCGTCGAGCGCCTTGCCGTTGACGGTCACGCGACCCTTCTCGTCACAGCACTTCACCCGGTCGCCGCCGATCCCGATGACGCGTTTCACCAGGTGCCCGCCGGACGGGTACAGCCCGATCGCCTCGAGGCCCTTGGTGATCGGGTTCTTCGCGGTCGAGCTCTCGTCGGTCCCGAGCCAGTTGCCCGGGTCCTTGAAGACCACGATGTCCCCGCGCTCCGGTGAGCCGCCTCCCCAGTAGGAGACCTTCTGCACCAGGATCCGGTCGTTCTTGATGAACAACGGCTCCATCGACGGCGAGGGGATGTAGAACGCCTGCACGAAGAAGTACTTGATGCCGATCGCCAGCAGCAGTGCGATCGCGAGCAGCAGGATGCTTTCCTGCCAGACCGGGAGCGCCGGTTTCTTGTCCTCCGCGCGATGGGAGGCGGTCGACGAATCGGTCACGAGCGGAGCCTAACCGGATACCCGAAACCGGATGACCGGATCAGAACTCGCGGCGTTCCTTGATCTTGGCTGCCTTGCCGCGCAGGTTGCGCAGGTAGTACAGCTTCGCCCGGCGGACGTCACCGCGGGTGACGACCTCGACGGTCTCGAAGATCGGGGAGTTGATCGGGAAGGTGCGCTCGACACCGACGCCGAAGGAAACCTTGCGGACGGTGAAGGTCCGGCCGATGCCCGATCCCTGCACGCGGATCACGACGCCCTGGAAGAGCTGGACGCGGGAGCGGTTGCCCTCGACGACCTTGACGTGGACCTTGACGGTGTCACCCGCGCGGAAGGCGGGGATGTCGTCGCGGAGGGAGGCGCTGGACAGCGCGTCGATGACGTTGGTCATGGTGTCTCCTCGCGAATGCCACAGGTCAGCCGCGGATGTGTTGGATCTGCGTGGTTGACCCCGTCTGACTGGCCGGTCGCGCTGCTCCCCCTGTGGCAGGTGCTCACGCGGATCCCCGGCGTAGGTGCTCCGGGCGATCGTGGCCGACTGGGCCGAGGAGCAAGTCTGCCAGAGAAGGCCGCTCCAACGGAAATCGAGATCCGAGCCGGATTGACATAGTCATGTATGTCAGTAGACTTTATTCAATCTCAGTTCCTGGAGGACGCCATGTCAACGATCTCGGTACCCACCGCACTGCAGTCGCCGGACGCACTGCGCCTGCTCGCGGTCGTCGCCGGAGCGCTCTGGATCGGTCTGGCCGCCACCATCGGACTCGTCCTGCTGCTCGCGTCCTGAACGCCGGTCAGCGACGTTTCGTGAGCCGGACCACGCCCGGCTCGATCTCCCCGCGGAGCCGGTAGCCGGCCTTCTTGTAGGTCCGCTGGTTGCGGCTGCTGCCGGCACCGGTGAAGAGTGCGAACTCGGTCGCCTCGTCGGGCGCGAGCTCTTCGATCCGCTCCAGAAGCCTGCGTCCGAGCCCGCGGCCCTGCAGGTCGGGGGCGACCATCAGGCGGCCGATGTCCCAGGTCGTGCCGTCCAGGCGGGCCCGCACGGCGCCGACGAGCCGGCCGGCCGAACGCATCACGACGACGGTGTCTGCGGCCAGCCAGGTCTCGACGTCGGCGAGCTCCTCGAGCAGGGCCGGGATCGTCACGCCCGGGTTCGCCTGCTGCTCCTGCACCCAGCAGGCGCGCTGCAGGGTGAACAACTCCCCCGCGTCGCCCGGCACTCCGGTGCGGAGCTCGACGTCGTCGAGGGTGATCGACGGGTGCGCCAGGTCGGGGCGGCGCTGCGCCGTACGGCGTACCGACTGCTCGTGCCGCCAGGCGGCGATCCGGCCGTGGTCGCCGGAGAGCAGCACCTCGGGGACGTCCAGCCCCCGCCACGAGGCCGGCTTGGTGTACACCGGGTACTCCAGCAGCCCGTTCTCATGGGACTCCTCGACCAGTGACTCCGCGTTGCCCATGAAGCCCGGGATCAACCGGATGACGGCCTCGATGATCGCCAGCGCGGCGACCTCCCCGCCGTTGAGCACGTAGTCGCCGAGCGAGACCTCCCGTACGTCGAGCCTCCCGGCCGCGTCGTCGAGGACCCGCTGGTCGATCCCCTCGTAGCGTCCGCAGGCGAAGACCAGGTGGGCACGCGCGGACAGGTCCTCGGCGACCGCCTGGGTGAACGGGACGCCGGACGGGGTCGGGACGACCAGCACCGCACCGTCGGGCGCGATCGCGGCGAGCGCCTCGCCCCACGGCTCCGGCTTCATCACCATGCCGGCGCCGCCGCCGTACGGGGTGTCGTCGACGGTGTGGTGCTTGTCGGTCGTGAAGGAACGCAGGTCGTGAACGCGTAGGTCGAGCAGGCCTTTGTCTCGTGCCTTGCCCGGCAGCGACAGCTCGAGCGGCGCGAGGTAGTCCGGGAAGATGGAGACGACGTCGATGCGCACGACGTTGCTCAGTCCAGGTCCGAGAGCAGACCGGGACGGTCGTCCACGACGATCCTGCCGCCCGGTACGTCGACCTCGGGGACCAGCGCGGAGACGAACGGGACCAGGGCGTCCGGGCCGTCGGTGGCGATCACCAGCAGGTCCTGGGCGGTGCCGTGCAGGATCTCCTTCAGGGTGCCGACCTCACGACCGTCCGTGGTCAGCACCTGCAGGCCGACCAGCTGGTGGTCGTAGAACTCTTCGGGATCCTCGGGACGCTCGTCGGGGTCCAACGGGATCGACAACAGCGTCCCGCGGGCCTCCTCGGCGGCGTTGCGGTCCGCGATCTCCTCGAAACGGACGAGCAGACGGCCCGAGTGCCACCGGATGCCGGCCACCGTGAGGTGGGCCGGACCCGGGGCACCGGGCCGTTTGCTCTGTGTCTGCAGTTGTACGCCGACGGCGAAGCGCCGGTCCGGCTCGTCGGTGCGAGGCTCCACGGAGACCTCGCCCTTGACGCCGTGCGGCTTGCCGATCCGACCGACGACGATCGTCTCGTCGGCCGCCGGAGTGGCGTTCACGAAGTCAGCGCCTGCGGTCCACGTCCACGAAGTCCACCCGCGCACCGCCCCGGCCGGCGAGGGCCGAGATCACGGTGCGGAAGGCAGTGGCGGTACGGCCGTTGCGACCGATCACCTTGCCCAGGTCGGACGGGTGCACGCGAACCTCGAGGACCGAGCCTCGACGGAGCTGCTTGTCCTTGACCGAGACGTCGTCGGGATTGTCGACGACGCCACGGACCAGGTGCTCGAGCGCCTCGGCGAGCATGGTGCTCAGGCCTCGGTGGTCTCGGCGGCGGGAGCCTCGTCGGCAGCGGCCTCAGCGGCAGGAGCCTCGTCGGCCGGAGCCTCGGCGGCGGGAGCCTCTTCGACAGCGGCCTCAGCGGCAGGCGCCTCTTCGACGGCAGCGTCAGCGGCAGGCGCCTCGGCCTCAGCAACCGGCTCAGCCTTCTTCTCGGCCTTCTTC
This sequence comes from Marmoricola sp., assembly GCA_036676945.1. Classification (GTDB taxonomy): domain Bacteria; phylum Actinomycetota; class Actinomycetes; order Propionibacteriales; family Nocardioidaceae; genus Marmoricola. Next base: position 32,568 of record JAKFBZ010000110.1, on the reverse strand, counting down.
TTGGTCACTGCCTCGCGCTTGGGCTCGTTGGCAGCGTCCTTGAGAGCCTCGTTGAAGAGCTCGGTCTTGTCGCGCTTCGGCTCGGCGACCTTGAGGGTGCCCTCGGTGCCCGGGAGGCCCTTGAACTTCTGCCAGTCACCGGTGATCTTGAGGATGGCCTCGACGGCCTCGCTCGGCTGTGCACCGACGCCCAGCCAGTACTGCGCCCGGTCGGAGACGACGTCGATGTACGACGGCTCTTCCTTGGGGTGGTACTTGCCGATCTCCTCGATGACCTTGCCGTCCCGCTTCTTGCGGGCGTCGACGACGACGACGCGGTAGTGGGGCTGACGGATCTTGCCCATGCGCTTCAGGCGAATCTTGACGGCCACGTTTGTGGTGTCTCCTTGAGTTCTGTGTTTGGGTGAGCGACCCCGACCAGGTGGGGACCGGGTGGACCGCTCGGAGGGCTCGTCCAGCTCGGATGAGAGGGTCCGATTCGGGCGAGACTCAGCGGCTTATTCTGCCAGAGATCCCGCCGGGCCCGAAATCGAGCTCCGCGCTCAGTTTCTTCGGAGCGAGCAGCCGGTAACTCTCGGTCACCAGCTCGGCGATCTCGGTCCAGTCCGACTCCTCGCCGAGCACCAGGCCGCCGACGTCGCGGCCCCACCGTGTCGCCCAGTACGGCAGTCCGAGCTCACCGAAGAGAACCCGCTCGGCGTCGGTGATCCGGAAGGTGAGCACCACGGCCGGCCCGTCCAGCCCGCTGGCCTCGGCATAACTGGCCGGACGCCCGTCCACGATCTCCAGCACATGCGCGAAGGTCTTGCCGCGAACCCGCCAGCGGACCCCGTGCCAGGCAGTCTCCTCGACCACCTCGGGCAGCGCCAGGCAGAGCGCGCCCAGACGGGCCACGAGGGCGGGATCGACGTCGGTGCCGGCCATGGAGCCAACCTAGGCGGGGCCACGGACAGATCCGACCACCGCGCCGCGCAGCACGATGCAGGTCGGCTCGCGCAGGACCGTCAGGTCGGTCAGTGGATCGCGCGGATAGACGCAGAAGTCGGCGGGCGCGCCTTCGTCGAGCAGGGCGTTCCAACCCAGCCAGGCCCGGGCCCGCCAGGAGGCCGCACCGAGGGCGTACGCCGCCGGCATCCCGAGACCGGCCATCGCGATGACCTCGCCGGCCAGGTTGCCGTGCCTGCTGATCCCGCCGCCGTCGGAGCCGGCGTACAGCGCGACGCCCGCGTCGTACGCCGCCATGATCGTCTCGCGGCGCCGGGCGTACAGGTCGGTCATCGTCTCGGCGTACGCCGGGAACTTCTCGCCCCCCGCCTCCGCGTAGCCCGGGAACTTGTCCAGCTGCATCACGGTCGGGACCAACGCGGTCCCGCGCTCGACCATCGCGGCCACCAGCGGCACCGAGAGCCCGGTCCCGTGCTCGATGCAGTCGATGCCCGCCTCGATCAGGCCGGGCAGCACCCCGGCGCCGAAACAGTGCGCGGTCACCTTCGCCCCGCGGGCGTGCGCCTCGGCGATCGCGGCCGCGAACGTGTCGGCAGGGAACGACGGCGTCAGGTCGCCGTCCTCCCGTGAGATCCAGTCCCCGACCAGCTTCACCCAGCCGTCACCGCGACCCGCCTCGCGGGCCACCGCGGCGACCAGCCCGTCGGGCTCGACCTCGTCGGCGTAGTTGCGCAGGTAGCGCCGGGTGCGGGCCAGGTGGCGTCCGGCCCTGATCAGTCGCGGCAGGTCGTCACGATCCTGGATCCAGCGGGTGTCCAGCGGCGATCCGCAGTCACGGATCAGCAGTGCCCCGCCGTCCCGGTCGGCGATCGCCTGGGCCTCGGCGGTCGCGTCGTCGGTGGCGCCGTTGTCGTCGAGACCGAGATGGCAGTGCGCGTCGACGAGCCCCGGCACGATCCAGCCCTCGGCGGCGGTCTCGGCCCCGGGCTGGGCCTCGTAGGTGATCCGCCCGTCGACCACGTACAGGTCGGCGGGCTCGCCGTCGGGCAGCACCGGACCCCGAAACCGCATCGCACCCATGGAGCGGACGCTACCGAACCCGGCGCGGGCGCGCCGTCCCGGCTACTTCAGGTACTTCGACAGGTCGGGCAGGTCGCTGGGGTCGAACTCGGCCGGAGCGTCGCCGTCGGGCAGTCCGAACGGGTTCGCGGGCGCGGCCGCCGGCGCTGCGTCGGCCTGGGCCCGCTTCGCCGGGTTGCCGGAGACGCGCTTGCCCTTGCCCTTCTTGGCCTGCGGCGCCTGCCTGGCCTTCGACCGCTTGCCGAGCGCCATCCCCGGGGACCCCGGCATGCCGGGCATCCCGCCGCCGCGGGCCATCTGCTGCATCATCTTGCGCGCCTCGAAGAAGCGGTCGACGAGCTGGTTCACGTCGGAGACGTTGCGGCCGGCGCCCTTCGCGATCCGGGACCGGCGCGAGCCGTCGATCATCTTGGGATTCGCGCGCTCGGCGGGCGTCATCGACTGGATGATCGCCTGGATCCGGTCGATCTCGCGCTCGTCGAAGTTCTCGAGCTGGTCGCGGAACTGACCCATCCCGGGAAGCATCCCGAGCATCTTGGTCAGCGAGCCCATCTTGCGGACCTGGAGCATCTGCTCGAGGAAGTCGTCGAGGGTGAAGTCGCCGTCCTGCAGCTTGGCCGCGGTCTTGGCGGCCTGCTCGGCGTCGAAGGTCTTCTCGGCCTGCTCGATCAGGGTGAGCAGGTCACCCATGTCCAGGATGCGCGAGGCCATCCGGTCGGGGTGGAAGAGATCGAAGTCGGTGAGCTTCTCGCCGTTCGAGGCGAACATCACCGGCTTGCCGGTCATCTGCGCGATCGAGAGCGCCGCGCCGCCGCGGGCGTCACCGTCGAGCTTGGTGAGCACCACGCCGTCGTACCCGACGCCGTCGAGGAAGGCCTGCGCGGTGTTGACCGCGTCCTGACCGATCATCGCGTCGACGACGAAGAGGACCTCGTCGGGGTTGACCGCGTCCCGGATGCCGGCGGCCTGCGCCATCAGCTCCTCGTCGATGCCGAGGCGACCGGCGGTGTCGATGATGACCACGTCGTGCAGCGTGCGGCGTGCCTCCTCGACACCCGCGCGGGCCACCGAGATCGGGTCGCCGACGCCGTTGCCCGGCTCGGGTGCGAACACGGTGACGCCGGCGCGCTCGCCGTTGACCTGGAGCTGCTGCACCGCGTTGGGCCGCTGCAGGTCCGCGGCGACCAGCATCGGGGACTTGTCCTGGCTCTTCAGCCAGAGCGCGAGCTTCGCGGCCAGGGTCGTCTTACCGGCACCCTGGAGACCGGCGAGCATGATCACGGTCGGCGGCGTCTTCGCGAACCGCAGCCGCCGGGTCTCTCCGCCGAGGATCGAGACCAGTTCCTCGTTGACGATCTTGATGACCTGCTGGGCCGGGTTGAGCGCCTGGCTCACCTCGGCGCCACGGGCGCGCTCCTTGACCGCGGCCACGAAGTCCTTGACCACCGGCAGCGCGACGTCGGCCTCGAGGAGGGCGAGCCGGATCTCCCGCGCGGTGGCGTCGATGTCCGCCTCGGACAGCTTGCCCTTGCCGCGGAGATTCTTGAAGGTCTCGGACAGGCGGTCGGAAAGCGTGGCGAACAAGGCGGTCCTCAGGTCTGATGCGGGCTTCGGTGCGGTCTGCAGCGGCGGATCTGCGAGGGCCAGCCTAGTTGACCGACCACCGAAGCCTGAGTCGACCGGGTTTCCGGACGGCCCTCGGGCGTGATGCCTGACGAAGCCCGAGCGGGAACTCAGCCGGTGAGTGCCGCCCGGACCGCCTCGATCGCCTCGGTCGCGCGCGCCTCTCCGAGCGCCCCCGCGTCGCCGTCCTGGACATAGAAGACGTCCACGGCCTGCGGGCCGAGCGTGTCCACGTGTGCGGAGGCGACCGCGAGGCCGAGGCCGGCGAGCGCCGAGCAGACCAGGTGGACGACGCCCTGACGGTCCGCGGCGCGGACTTCGAGCACGGTGGCGCGGTCGGACGCCTCCGGGTGCAGCACCAGGGTCGGCGCCAGCGTCTGCGGGCCCGGCGGGCGCAACCGGGTGCGCGGGTCGAGCCGCCCGTCGATGATCGCCTCCAGTCGTTCTCGCAGCACCTTGGGGTCGAGCCCGGTGCGGCCGACCTGCCACTCGGAGATGCCGATGTCGCCGTCGGTCCAGGCACGCGCCGCGCGCACCGAGACGTTCTGCAGCGCGAGCATCGCGGCCGCGTCGGCGAGCAGGCCGACCCGGTCCCGGGACAGCACGGTGACCCGGGAGCCGTCCGTGGTCTCCTCGACGGTGACCGCGACCCGGTCCGGGTCCGAGCGCAGCGCGTCCGGTACGGCGACGGTGTGTGCCTCGGTCTCGAAGGTCACGTTCTTACGCTCGGTCGTCGCGCTCCCCCGTGGCTGCGCCGCGGACAGCTCGGCCGAGGCCCGGCGTACCAGGCTGCGGATCAGCGACGCCCGCCACGTCGTCCAGGCCTTCTCGGAGGTCGCCTTCGCGTCGGCCTCGGTGAGCGCGGCGAGCAGTTCGAGCTGTTCCCGGTCGTCGACCCGGCTGGTCACCACGTCGACTGTGCCCGGGTCCTCGGGGTCCCGCGTGGTGGCCGTCTCGGGGAGCAGCAGGTGCCAGCGCACCAGGCCGGCGATCAGCTCGGTCTCCCGGTCGTCGAAACCCATCCGGCGGGCAGTCTCGCGGGCGATCGGCTCCCCGGCGACGCAGTGCTCGGTGACCTGGCCCTTGCCGATGTCGTGGAGCAGCGCCGCGACCATCAGGACGTCGGGACGCGAGACGCGCCGGATCAGCGACGAGGCCTCGATGCAGGTCTCGATCAGGTGCCGGTCGACGGTGAACCGGTGCACGACGGACGCGTGCGGGAGCAGCCGGACCCGGTCCCACTCGGGGAGGAACGAGGCCAGTGCGTTGGTCTCCTCGAGCGTCTCCCACACGGCGAGCAGTCCCTTGCCCGCGGCGAGCAGCCGGACCAGCAGGTCGCGGGCCTCCGCGGGCCACGGTTCCGGCAGCGGCGGCACCTGCGCGACCAGCCGCGCGGCGGTGGTCGGCTCCAGGACCAGGTCGCGCTCGGCGGCTTCGGCCGCGGCGCGGAGCAACAGCAGCGGGTCCTGGGTCGGGCGGGCGTCCCGGTCGAGCACGATCTCCTCGTAGGCGACCGCGAGGCCGTTGCCGATGGAGGTCAGCTGCGGGCGGCGACCGGCGAGGTTCTTGGCGGGCCTGCGCAGCACGGAACCGACCCGGCGCCAGGTGAGCCGGGACAGGTGGGTCAGCCGTCGGCCGAGACTGCGGGCCTGCTGCTGGACCGCCGCCCCGTCGGGCAGGTCCAGCAGCGGCGCCATGTCCGGCCAGTACTCCTGGGCGACCCGGTCGGTGCCGCGGCCGGCGACCGTGTGCAGCGCGTCGCGCAGGTCGAGGAGTTCCAGTCGGCAGGCCTCGAGCTCGACATGCGGGACGTCCACGAGCCAGGTCGCCATCAGCGCCTTGAGGACCACGGCGTCGCGCAGTCCCCCGGTCGCCTCCTTGAGGTCGGGGACCGAGTTGTGCGCGAGCTCGCCGATCAGCTTGGCCCGGCCCCGCACCATCTCGTGGAGCTCGGGTAGCCGTTGCTTGGCGTCGCGTCGCCACGCGGCCAGGATCGCCGTACGCAGTCGCAGGGTCAGGTTCGGGTCACCGGCCAGGTGCCGGACGTCGAGCATGCCGAGCGCGACCCGCAGATCCGCTTCGGCCTGCTCGAGGACCTCCGGCGCCGATCGCACCGAGTGGTCGATGTTCGCCCCGGAGTCCCACAGCGGGTACCAGATAGCCCCGGCCCACTCACCGACCTCGACCTCGGCGTCGTGCACCAGCACCACGTCGAGATCGCTGTACGGCGCGAGCTCCTCACGGCCGTAGCCGCCGACGGCGACCAGGGCCACGCCGACCTCCGGGCAGCCGACGTCGGCGAACGCCTTCTGGCACAGGGCGTCCGCGTCGCGTGCGCGCTGCGCGCGGTCGGCTGCGGTCACGGCGAGCAGCCCCGGTCCGGGCTCAGAGCGCCTGCTCGTCCCGGTCGCCGGTGCGCACCCGGACGATCGACTCCAGCGGCGAGACCCACACCTTGCCGTCGCCGATCCGCCCGGTCGCGGCGGCGGAGACGATCGCGTTCGTGATCGCTTCCACGTCGGCGTCGTCGGCAGCGATCTCCAGGCGGACCTTCGGCACCAGGGCGATGTCGTACTCGGCACCTCGGTAGACCTCGGTGTGGCCCTTCTGCCGGCCGTACCCGCTGACCTCGCTGACGGTCATCCCGGTCACGCCGACCGTTTCGAGGGCGGCGCGGACGTCCTCCCACTTGTGCGGCTTGATCACCGCGGTCACGAGCTTCATGCCGACTCCTTCATTCGTTCTTCACTGAAGACTGCCACCACCGCCACCGAGATGGGGCCGGGCCCCGCCGGTGGCTGCGTGCAGGTCGTAGGCGGTCTCGGCGTGGATCGCCAGGTCGACGCCGCCGAGTTCGTGCTCCTCGTCGACGCGGAACCCGAGGATCCGGTCGAGCGCCACCGCGAGCAGGCCCGAGGCGACGAAGGCGTAGGCGAAGGTCGCGACACAGGCCACGAGCTGCCTGCCGAGCTGGTCGAGGCCACCGCCGTAGAGCAGACCGTCGACCGACGTCATCGCCTTGGTCGCGAGGAGGCCGATCAGCAAGGTGCCCACCAGGCCACCGACCAGGTGCACGCCGACGACGTCGAGCGAGTCGTCGTACCCGAACCGGTACTTCCACCCGATCGCCGCGGCGCAGACGAGCCCGGCCGCCGCGCCGACAGCCATCGCGCCCAGCGGCGTCACGTAACCGCAGGCAGGGGTGATCGCGACCAGGCCGGCGACCACGCCGGATGCGGCGCCGAACGAGGTCGCGTGGCCGTCGCGGAGCCGCTCGACCAGCAGCCAGGCCAGGCAGCCGGTGCAGCCGGCCATCAAGGTGTTCACGAAGACGACCGCCGCCGTGCTCCCGGCGGTCAGCGCCGAGCCGGCGTTGAAGCCGAACCAGCCGAACCAGAGCAGGCCGGCGCCGAGCATCACCAGGGTGAGGTTGTGCGGCTTCATCGGCTCACGGCCGAACCCGATCCGCTTGCCCAGCACCAGGGCGACCGCGAGACCGGAGGCGCCGGAGGTGATCTCGACGGCCGTGCCACCGGCGAAGTCCAGCGCCTTCAGCTCGTTGGCCATCCAGCCGCCCACGTGGTCGCCGGCGCTGAAGTCGAAGATCCAGTGCGCGATCGGGGCGTAGACGACGACTGTCCAGACCGCGGCGAAGACCAGCCAGGTGCCGAACCTGGTCCGGTCCGCGATCGCGCCCGCGACCAGGCCGCAGGTGATCACGGCGAACAGGCCCTGGAAGATCGCGAACAACGGGGCCGGCAGACCGCTGCCCTCGAGCACGGCCGGGATCATGTCCTTGAAGCCGAGGTACTGGAACGGGTCGCCGAAGAGCCCGCCCACGACGTCGTCGCCGAACGCGATCGAGTAGCCGATCAGGACCCAGACGACGCTGACCACGGCGAGGGCCCCGAAGACCATCATGATCATGTTGAGGACGCTCTTGGAGCGGACCATGCCGCCGTAGAACAGCGCGAGGCCCGGAGCCATCAGCATGACCAGGCCCGCGGCGGCGAGCAGCCAGGCGGTGTTGCCGGTGTCGACCTCGGCGACGAGGGACGTGATCTGAGGTGTGAGGAGTGGTGAGCTCATGGGCGCACACCCTCCCGGGCGCACGTTAACGGTGGGCGCGTCACATGTTTCAGGCATGTGACGCGCCCACCGTTGTGTTACGGCCGTGTTACGGGCCGTTCACTCCTCTACCGGTGGACCCGGGTCGGGAGACGTTGCTCAGATCGCGGCCTCGTCCTTGTCACCGGTACGGACCCGGATGACGCTCTCGACGGCCGAGACCCAGACCTTGCCGTCACCGATCCGGCCGGTCTGCGCGGCCTTCACGACGATCCCGACGACGTCCTCGACGTCACCGTCGTCGACGACGATCTCGATCCGGATCTTGGGCACCAGGGCGATGTCGTACTCAGCGCCCCGGTAGACCTCCGTGTGCCCCTTCTGCCGGCCGTAGCCGCTGACCTCGCTGACGGTCATACCCGTCACGCCGAAGGTCTCCAGGGCCTCGCGGACCTCTTCCCACTTGTGCGGCTTGATCACCGCGGTCACGAGCTTCATGCGTGCGCACCTTCCTTCGCAGCGGACGAGGTGAGGACCGAGGAGGAACCGCCACCACCGGTGCCGATGGCCAGGTCGTAGGCGGACTCGCCGTGTTCGGCGAAGTCGATGCCGTCGACCTCATCCTCTTCGTTGATCCGCCACCCGATCGTGTACTTGATCGCGTAGCCGAGGATCGCAGTGGCGACACCGGACCAGACGATGGCGATACCGACACCCTTGGCCTGCGCCCAGAGCGAGTCCCAACCGCCGCCGTAGAAGAGGCCGTCGACCGCCTGCGACGAGAACAGGCCGATCATCAAGGTGCCGACGATTCCGCCGACCAGGTGCACGCCGACCACGTCGAGCGAGTCGTCCAGGCCGAACTTGTACTTCAGCCCGACCGCGTAGGCGCAGAGCCCACCGGCGACCGCACCGATCGCGATCGCGCCGCCGACATCCACCGCGCCACACGCGGGGGTGATCGCGACGAGACCGGCGACGATGCCGGACGCGGCACCGAGCGAGGTCGCCTTGCCGTGCAGGATCCGCTCGATGACCAGCCAGGCGAGCATGGCCGCCATCGTGGCCAACGTGGTGTTGACGAAGGTCAGACCCGTCTCGGACATGAACTGCGCGGTCTTGTCTGCGTCGCTGGCGTCGGCCGGGAAGACGATCGAGCCGACGTTGAAGCCGTACCAGCCGAGCCACAGCATGCCCGCGCCGAGCATGGTCAGGGTCAGGTTGTGCGGCTTCATCGGCTGCTTGCCGAAGCCGACCCGCTTGCCGATGATCACGGCGAGCACCAGCGCCGCGATACCGGCGTTGATGTGCACCGCGGTACCACCCGCGTAGTCCTGCGCACCCTGGCGGCCGCAGATCCACGAATCCGGGGTGCAGCTGAAGACCATGTGCGAGAGCGGGAAGTAGGAGAGGGTCACCCAGAGCGGCAGGAAGACCACCCAGGCCGAGAACTTCACCCGGTCGGCGATCGCACCGCTGATCAGCGCCGCGGTGATGATGGCGAACGTCATCTGGAACGCCATCCCGACGTAGCTCTCGTGCGGGACACCGTCCAACGCGAAGAGTTCGAACGGGTCGGTGAAGGCGCCGCCGAGCACCTCATTGCTCCCCCACGACATGGACCAGCCCCAGAGCACGTACACGATGCCGACGATGCCGACGGAGACGAAGGACATCATCATCATGTTGAGTACGGACTTGGAGCGGCTCATGCCGCCGTAGAAAAGGGCCAGGGCCGGAACCGTCATCATCAGCACGAAAGCTGTGGCAACGAGCATCCAGGCGTAATAGCCGTCCATGGAACCTCCAGTGGTGAGACTGCATAGGGCAAGGGCGGCGTTTTCGTGGACGACCGACGACGATGTCGGGACCAGGGCGGGCCGCGCTGTCCGGGCAACAGTCGTCGGCTGAGGTTTCGCGCACCCGTGCGCAGCGGTTTCGATCGCGTGACACATTCGGGATCCGTGTTACGAACACGTGAACTTCACCGCGCGAGGACCCCGGAGCCCGGTTGCGAGGATCATCACCGCCCGGGTCGCTCCCGCGGAGACCCGGGGCCTTTCGTCCGGTTCATGGTGGTTCGTTCCGCTATCACACGCCGGACGAGCCGGTCTGAACCAGAGATGGCCTGAATACGACACGTGTGGAGCATTTATCGGTGTTTTCGCCCCTCAACGGGTCGCGCAGACCTACCTTGTGCACGTGTCCGAGTCCGTTGCCCTGCAGACCCCGACCGACGCCATCCCGGCGCCTCGGCGAAAGGGGCGTCCCCGCGACGCCACCGCCGATGAGCGCATCCTGGCCGCCGCGGCCGAGCTGATCCTCAAGCGCGGGTACGACAACATGACCGTCGACGAGGTCGCTGCGGTCGCCAAGGCGGGCAAGGCGACCGTCTACCGTCGCTGGGCCGGCAAGGAGGATCTCGCCTTCGCCGCGCTCGAGCAGCTCTACGGCAACGAGTTCCCGATCCCGGACACCGGCAGCGTCGTCGGCGACCTGCGCGCGTCCTTCACCCAGGGCCTCGAGTTCGCCTCGTCCGACGCGGGCCGGGCCTACCTGCGGATGAGCGTGGCGGAATCGCTGCGCGACGAGCGGATCGGTGCGCTCTACGCCGCGGCCCACAGCGCCCAGGAAGCCGCCGCCCGGATGATCTTCGAACGGGGCATCGCCCGGGGCGAGGTCCGGCCGGACGCGCGGATCGATTTCGCGGTCAGCTGGTTCGGCGGGCTGCTGGTGCTGCGTGCGGTCACCGACACGCCGCAGCCCGGTCCCGACGAGGTCGAGGACATGATCGCCCTGGTGCTGCGCGGCGTCGGGGCCTGATCGAGGACGCGTCAGCGGCCTCGATCGTCGGTGGTTGAGCAGCGAGTTCGGCTGAGGAACGAAGCCGAAACCGAGCGTGTCGAAACCCCCCTCAGCCCTCCAGCAGTGCGTCGACGAACGTCTCGGGGTCGAACGGCGCCAGGTCGTCGGGACCCTCGCCGAGACCGACCAGCTTGACCGGTACGCCGAGCTCACGCTGTACGGCGACGACGATGCCGCCCTTGGCGGACCCGTCGAGCTTGGTCAGCACGATCCCGGTGACATCGACGACCTCGCTGAAGACCCGCGCCTGGACGAGCCCGTTCTGACCGGTGGTGGCGTCGAGGACGAGCAGCACCTCGCGGACCGGGAGCTGCTTCTCGATGACCCGCTTGACCTTGCCGAGCTCGTCCATCAGGCCGGCCTTGTTCTGCAGCCGGCCGGCGGTGTCGACGAGGACGACGTCCACCCCGGCCTCCGCGCCCTGGCGGACGGCCTCGAACGCGACGCTGGCCGGGTCCGATCCCTCGGGTCCTGAGACGACGGCGACGCCCACGCGTTCGCCCCAGGTGGAGAGCTGCTCGGTGGCGGCGGCCCGGAACGTGTCGGCCGCTCCCATCAGCACCGAGCGGTCCTCGGCGACGAGGACGCGGGCGATCTTGCCGACGGAGGTGGTCTTGCCGGCGCCGTTGACACCGACCACGAGGATCACCGCCGTGCCGTCACCGTCGACGGCCAGCGAGCGGTCCATCGTCGGGTCGACCAGCGCGATCAGTTCCTCGCGGAGCACGGTCCGGGCATCCGCGACGGACCCGCCCTCGACCCGGAGCCGGGTGCGGAGCTTCCCGACCAGCTCGGACGTGGGCCCGACACCGACGTCCGCGGTGATCAGGACGTCCTCGAACTCCTCCCAGGCGTCCTCGTCGAGGCGGTCACGGGAGATCAGCGCGAGCAGGCCGCGACCGAGGCCGCTCTGCGAGCCGGCCAGCCGCTGCCGCAGCCGGACCAGTCGGCCGGCGGTCGCCTCGGGGCGCTCCAGGGTGCTGACCGGGGCGGAGCCCTCGGCGGGCGGTTCCTCCGAGGCCTCCGCGATCCCTGGAGTCGGGGCCGACTCGACCTCGGGTGCCGGCGCGGTCCCTCGTCCACGGACGAGGACCACGAATCCGACGACCGCCGCCAGCAGGACGATGGCGAGGACGGCGATGAGCACGACGTTGGAGACCATGGCGCAATCCAACCAGAGCCGCCGGCCCGGGCTCAGACGCGGGTGGAGCCGTCTCCCGCGCTCGCTGCGGCGCCCTGGTCGGGCATCTGGTCGGGCATCTGGTCGCGAGGTGCGGCCTGGTTCGGGATCTGCACCGCGGACGACATCTCCGGCAGCGCCGGCATGGCGTCCACGCCGCGCTTCATCGCCTCACCCAACCAGGGGGCGTGCGGGACGTCTTCGCCACGGTGCGGGTAGGCGACGTACACGACGACGGCGGCCGCGACCACGAGGATCAGCAGCATCGCCAGCAGCATCCACAGCATCCAGGGTCCTTCCGAGTCAGGGCGTACTCCCTATCGTTGTACCCCGGGCCAAGCCGGATGACCCCTCACGAGGCGGATTGTGATCCAGCCAACAGTGGTTCGACCGCAGAGCGGATGATGTCGGGCATCGGCGTCGAGGAACGGGCCGGGTCGGTGTTGTCGACGTAGACGTGGACGAACCGCCCTTCCGCGGCCGCCTCCTCCTCGGGGAGGCCGTCGCCTCCCTGGAACAGGCCGATCCGGTAGACGATCGACGACGTGCCGACCTTGTCGACGACCAGGCCCATGTCGATCGGCTCCGGGAACCCGATCTCGCGGAAGTACCGGCACCCGGTCTCGGCGACGACCCCGATCTGGGGCAGCGCCCGGATGTCCACGCCGGTGGCCTCGTAGAGGTAGGCGTTGACGGCCGTGTCGAACAACTCGTAGTAGGTCGCGTTGTTCAGGTGCCCGTAGGCGTCGTCGTCACGCCAGCGGGTGCTCGCCCGGCGCCAGACGACGTAGTCGGCCCGGGTCGGACGCGCAGCGGTCATGCCGACTCGGCCTCGCGCAGCCGCTGACTGATCACGGCCGAGACGCCGTCCCCGCGCATCGACACGCCGTACAGTGCGTCGCCGACCTCCATGGTCCGCTTCTGGTGGGTGATCACCAGGAGCTGGGAGTGGGCGCGCAACTCTTCGTAGATCTCCAGCAGCCGACCGAGGTTCGTGTCGTCCAGGGCGGCCTCGACCTCGTCGAGGATGTAGAACGGCGACGGACGCGCCTTGAACAGCGCGAACAGGAAGCAGACGGCGACCAGCGAGCGCTCTCCACCGGAGAGCAGCGAGAGTCGCTTGACCTTCTTGCCGGCGGGCCGGGCCTCCACCTCGATGCCGGTGGTGAGCATGTCGTCCGGATCGGTGAGGACCAGCTTGCCCTCGCCGCCGGGGAACAGCCGCGAGAAGGTCTCGTCGAACGCCTTGGTCACGTCGGCGTACGCCTCGGTGAACACCTGCTGCACCCGGTCATCGACCTCCTTGACGATGTCCAGCAGGTCGCGTCGCGTCCGGCGGAGGTCTTCGAGCTGCTCGGTGAGGAACTTGTGCCGCTCCTCCAGCGCCGAGAACTCCTCCAGGGCCAGCGGGTTGATCCGCCCGAGCTGCGCCAGGGCGCGCTCGGCGGACCGCAGTCGCTTCGTCTGGGTCTCGCGGTCGTACGGCGCGGGCTCGGGCACCTCCTGGCCGTCCTCCACCTCGCCGTCCGCCACTGGATGCACCGCCGGGACCAGCTGGTCGGGGCCGTACTCGGCCACCAGCGCTTCGGCGTCGAGGCCGAGCTCCTCGAGAGCACGCTCCTCGAGCTGCTCGATCCGCATCCGCTGCTGGGTGCGAGCCATCTCGTCGCGGTGCACCGAGTTGACCAGCTCGTCGAGCGAGGTGCCCAGGGCGCGCAGCTTCTCGCGTGCGGCCACCAGGTCCTGCTCGCGTCCGACCCTGCCCTGCTCGACGGCGGTGCGCTGGACGGCGGCCAGCTCGATCGACTGCTCGAGTCGTTCGAGGACTGTCGCGACGCCGAGGCTGACCGCCTGTGCGACGCGGCCCTCGCGCAGCAGCCGCTCGCGACGTGCGATCGCCTTCGCCCGGGCCTCACGCTCGGAGTTCGCCGCCGCCCGCAGGCTGTCGGCACGACCGTGCAACGCACGGGCGCGCTCCTCCGCGGTCCGCAGCGCGAGCCGCGACTCCATCTCGAACGCCCGGGCAGCACGGGCCTCGTCGGCCAGTCGCTCACGGTCCGCGGTGTCGGGGTCCTCCTCGGGAGACTCCTCCGCGCTGGTCAGCCGGGCCTCGAGCTCGGCGAGCTGGGCCTGGTCCTTCGCGTGCGACTCCTGAGCGCTGGCGATCGCCTGCTCGAGCCGGTTGGCCTCGGCCTTCGCCGACCGGGCCTGGGACCCGAACTGGCCCAGCTCCTCGGCCACCGCGGCGAGCGCGGCGTCGGACTCGTGCAGCTTCGCGAGCGCCACGTCGACACGGCGGGCGGCGTCCTCGCGCTCGGTCTCCAGGGTGCTCTGGGTGAAGAGAAGGCGCTCGAGCTCGTGACCGGCGCGGGTCAGGGACTCGGCGGCCTCGTCGTACGCCGCCTGCACCTCGATCAGGCTCGGCTGGCTGCTGGAGCCGCCGGTGGCGAAGTGGGCGCCGAGCAGGTCGCCGTCCAAGGTGGCGGCGGTGACGTCGGGGGCGTCCGCCACCAGCGCCTTCGCCGCGGCGAGGTCGTCGACGACGGCGACCTTGAAGAGCAACCGGGACAGCGCCGGCCGCAGGTCGTCGGGACAGTCCACGACGTCCATCGCGTAGACCGCGCCGGCCCGCAGGCCGGGCCAGGTCGAGTCGTCGACCGGGGTGCCGCCCATCAGGATCCCGGCACGGCCGAGGTCATCGGCCTTGAGGTGTCCGATCGCGGTGATCGCGGCGTCGACGTCGCGGACCGCGACGGCGTCGGCAGCGCTGCCGAGCGCGGCGGCGACGGCCGCCTCGTAGCCGGTGCGGACGTTGAGCAACGCGGCGACCGAACCGAGCAGGCCGGAGACCGAGTCGGTGGCGGCGAGCAACGCACCGGCGCCGTCCTTACGGTTCAGGCCGAGTTCGAGGGCGTCCTTGCGAGCGGCGAGGGCCCCGCGCTCGCGTTCCGCGGCCTGGACCTCGTCGCGCACCTTGGCCAGACGGTCCTCGAGGTCGGCGAGCAACCCGCTGGCCGCCTCGTGCTCGGCGTCGAGACCCTCCTCGCCGGCATCGAGGCCGGCCACGCGGGTCTCCAGCGAGGTGAAGCTCTGCTGGGCCTTCTCGGCCCGGGCGAACGCCTCGACGCGCGCGGCCTCGAGACGGGCGACCTCGTCCTCGGCCGCGGCAGCGCGACTGCGCAGGCCGTTGACCTGGCCGTGCAACCGGGCCAGGCCCTCACGGCGGTCCGCTGCGGCACGCTGCAGGCCGGCGATCCGGCGTTCCTCGTCGCCGAAGGCCTGCTCGGCGCCCTGACGGGCAGTCACGGCCTCTTCGAGGGCTCCTCGGTTCTGCTCCACCTCGGCGAGGATCCCGGTCTCCTCGACCTGGATCCGCTCCGCCTCGGCCTCGAGCTCTTCGGGGTCGCGGCCCGACGGGGGTCGTTCCTCGGCGACCTGCTGGGCGTTGCGCACCCGTTCGCCGGCCAGGCTGGCCGTTCCGCGCAGCCGTTCCCGGAGCCCGGACAGACCGAACCAGGTCTCCTGGGCCCGTGCCAGAGCCGGCAGGTCCTCACGGAGCGCGGCCTCCAGCGCGGCCTCGACCTCCCGGGTCGCGGCGATGTCCGCCTCGACCTCGGTACGCCGGGCGAGCAGCACGCTCTCGTCGGCGAGCTCCTGCTCCAGTGCAGTCCGTGCAGCGGCCAGGTCGTCGGCCATCAACCGGGCGCGCGCGTCGCGCAGATCGGCCTGGACCGTCTGGGCCCGACGGGCCACCTCGGCCTGCCGGCCGAGCGGCTTCAGCTGCCGGCGGATCTCGGTGAGCAGGTCCGAGAGCCGGGTCAGGTTGCCCTCGGTCGAGTCGAGCTTGCGGAGCGCCTTCTCCTTGCGCTTGCGGTGCTTGAGGACGCCGGCGGCCTCCTCGATGAAGCCGCGGCGCTCCTCGGGCGTCGCCCGCAGGATCGTGTCCAGCTGCCCCTGCCCGACGATGACGTGCATCTCGCGGCCGATGCCGGAGTCCGACAGCAGCTCCTGGACGTCGAGCAGCCGGCACGGGGTGCCGTTGATCGCGTACTCCGAGCCGCCGGTGCGGAACATGGTCCGGCTGATGGTGACCTCGGCGTACTCGATCGGCAGCGCGCCGTCGGAGTTGTCGATGGTCAGCACGACCTCGGCCCGGCCCAAGGGCGGGCGACCGGCGGTGCCGGCGAAGATGACGTCGTCCATCTTGCCGCCGCGCAGGCTCTTCGCGCTGGCCTCACCCATCACCCAGGCGAGCGCGTCCACGACGTTGGACTTGCCCGAACCGTTTGGCCCGACGATGCAGGTGATCCCCGGCTCGAGCTGGAGCGTCGTGGCCGAGGCGAAGGACTTGAAGCCCTTGAGGGTCAGGCTCTTCAAGTACAACGCGGGGCTCCTCACTCCGGCAGGTCACGCACAGGCACGTCTTTTGTTCGGCGCGCGAACAGGCATCCTAGGACGGACGTCTGCCGGGGGAAGCGGCGCGTCGAGCCTACGTCGCCGCGCGCTCGCTGGGCGAACCCTGACCGCGTGTCGGATGAGACAGGTCCAGGGGACGCCGGACGTCGGGTCGTCGAGAGACCCGGGCGGACGCGCCGGCGCGGCGGCGTCCGTCCTGGTCACCGGCAGAAGCCGGGTCAGGCCAGTTCGAGAACCTCTTCGGCCGCGTTCTCGCTGACCATCGCGGCAAGTGCGTCGTTCTCCTTCTGGAGACGGACTGCGACTGCTTCGAGATCGGCGATGCGCTGCCGAAGAAGGCTGTTCTCACGTGCGAGGCGGGTGGTGACACGAGGGTCAGCGCCACCCATGTAGCCGACGAGGGCCTTGGCCATCGATATTCCTCCGGGGGGACGGATTGTCGAGACGAGCCGGCCCAGGAACGGGCCGTCTACAAGAATCTCACGGGACCGGGCCGGGAGCAAGACGGCGACGGGCGGCACCGAGCCTCAGCGCGGGGTTCTCGAGGCCCTCACCCGCGGCGGAGGCTGACAAACCGGACAGAAGAACGAAGACCGGTTCATGAAACTGATCCGGCGCACCTCGGCCCCGCAGCGCGAGCACGGCCGGCCCTCCTGGCCGTAGACCTCCAGCGACCGGTCGAAGTACCCGCTCTCGCCGTTGACGTTCACGTAGAGGGCGTCGAACGAGGTGCCGCCCTGACCGAGGGCGGCGACCATCACGGTGCGGGCGCCGTCGAGGACCCGCTGGACGTCGGTGACGCGCAGCGCCCGTCCGGGCCGCTCGCCGTGCACCCGGGCCAGCCAGAGCGCCTCGTCGGCGTAAATGTTCCCGACGCCCGAGATCACCGCCTGATTGAGCAGGATCCGCTTGATCCCGGACGCGCTGCGGCGTGCCCGCGCCACGAAGGCGTCGTCGTCGAACGCGGGGTCGAGCGGATCGCGGGCGATGTGGGCGAGCTCGTCGGGGAGTTCGGCTCCCCCGGGCGCGAACGAGAGCCCGCCGAACATCCGCTGGTCGACGAAGCGCAACTCAGGGCCTCTGCCACGGAAGCGGAACCGGACCCGCAGATGGCGCTCGTCGGGCGCGGCCGGCGGCTGCACCAGCATCTGCCCGCTCATCCCGAGGTGGCCGAGCAGGGCGTCACCCGTCTCCAGGGGCAGCCACAGGTACTTCCCGCGGCGGCGGGCCGCGGTGAAGGAGTGTCCGACCAGCCGGTCGGCGAAGTCCTCGGGGCCGGCGAGGTGGCGGCGTACCGGACGCGGGTGCAGGACCTCGACGCTCTCGATGCGTCGATCGAGGACATGCGCCTCGAGGCCGCGCCGGACGACTTCGACCTCGGGGAGCTCAGGCATGGACGAGCCTGGCTCAGGCCGACGTGCTGTCGGCCTCGGTGAGTTCGGAGACGAGCGTGCCGTAGGCGGTCTCCGCCGCCTGCTGCTCGGCTTCCTTCTTCGAGCGGCCGATCCCGTGGCCGTGCAACCGGTCGCCGACCCGGACCTGCGCGGTGAAGGTCTTGAGGTGATCGGGACCGTCGTCCTCGATCACGTACGTCGGGACGCCGAGGTCGTGCTCGGCGCAGAGCTCCTGGAGGCTGGTCTTCCAGTCCAGGCCGGCGCCGAGAGCGGCGGCAGCGGTGAGCATCGGGTCGAAGAGGAGGTGGATCAATCGCCCGGCGTTCTCGAAGCCGCCGGAGAGGTACGTCGCGCCGATCACCGCTTCGACGGTGTCGGCCAGGATCGAGGCTTTGTCGTGTCCGCCGGTCGCCTCTTCGCCCTTGCCGAGCCGGATGTGCGGCCCGAGGCCGATCATCCGGGCGACGTCGGCGAGCGCGCGGGCGTTGACCACCGCGGCGCGCAGCTTGGCCAGCCGGCCCTCGGAGAGGTCCGGGTGGGTCGTGTACAGGGTCTCGGTGATGACCACGCCGAGCACGGAGTCCCCGAGGAACTCGAGACGCTCGTTGGTCGGCAGCCCGCCGTTCTCGTAGGCGTACGACCGGTGCGTCAGGGCAAGCTCGAGCAGCTCGGGAGCCAGATCCGGGTCACCGAGCGCGGCACGCAGGTCTTCCAGCGACTGCGTCAACGTCTGAGCAGCTGGCTCAGATGACCTGGCGACGGTCGGCCTTGGCGCCGTACTGACCGCACTCGGGGCACGCACGGTGCGGCAGGTGCTTGGAGCCACAGGCCGGGTTGGTGCAGGTGACCAGCGACGGCGCGACGGCCTTCCAGGCCGAACGACGGTGGCGCGTGTTGCTGCGCGACATCTTCCGCTTCGGGACAGCCACGATGTACTCCTTGTCAGCAGCCAGGAGGTCCTGGCCGGTTGCGGTATTGCTTCAGTCTTCGTTGGATGCTGCGAGGTCCTGCAACGCTGCCCACCGGGGATCGACGGGCTCGTCGTGCCGGTGGTCCGGGTCGTCCGCCAGGCGAGCGCCGCATTCGACGCACAATCCCGGACAGTCGTCCTGGCACAACGGCTGGAACGGCAGTGCGAGCACCACCGCATCCCGCAGGACCGGCTCGAGATCGATCAGATCGTCCTCGGTCCGGCGGACACCGGTCTCCTCGTCGTCGTCGCTCGACCCGTCGGGCCCAGCGGCGGCGTCACGGATGTCGTCGTAGAGGAACAGCTCCTGGAGATCGATCGTGATCGTGTCCTCGATCGGCTCCAGGCACCGTGCGCACTCACCCTCCAGTTCGGCCGTGGCCGTTCCGGTGACGAGCACACCCTCCATGACTGCCTCGAGTCGCAGGTCGAGTTCGACCGGCGAGCCCTGCGGCACACCCAGGATTTCGATGCCCAGCTCTGCAGGAGCCTCAGCAGTCAGCGACGCCTCACGCTGCGACCCCGGGCGGCGGCCGAGCTCGCGTGTATCGAGCACGAGCGGCGCTCTCGGGTCGAGCTTGCGCAAGGTTTCACTTCCAGTTGAGGCTCAGCAGAACCTACGGGAGTCTATCTGGCGCGGCGCTCGGGAGCCAATCGAGGCAACGCCCAGCGTCGTCATGCGTGGTACATGGCAAGGCGGAGGAGCGAAGGCGACCTTCAGCGGAGCGCAGCGGAGCGGTCGTCGAGTCGACGACAACGCAGCCAGGTGCCGCGAATGACGGCGCTGGTCAGCGCTCGAGGTGGTCGGGGAGGTCCATCCCCGCCACGTCGCTGTCGTCGGCGAGGCCGTGCACGTGGCCGCCGCTCAGCCTGGCGCGACCGCGGCGGACCAGATCGAGGGTCTTCTCGAGGGTGAGCTCGAAGTTCGCCAGCTTGGCCTCGACGTACTCGTCGGTCTCCACGCGCAGTTCCTCGGCCGCCTGCTGCGCCTCGGCCTGGATCTCAGTGGCCCGCGCCTGGGCGAGCCGGTAGACGTCGGTGTCCGAGACCAGGTCGTCGCGCTGCGCCTCGGCCGCGCGGAGGATCTCCTCGGCCTCGCTCTGACCGGACGCGACCACGGCCTCGCGGTCGCCCATCACGGTCGAGGCGTCGAGCAGGGTCTGGTTGATCGCGTCCTCGAGCAGGTTGATCAGATCGGTGAACTCGGTCCGGTTGATCATCACCGACGCCGACATCGGCACCGACCGGGCCTCGTCGACCGCGGAGCGCAGTTGCGCGAGGCGAGCCTCGATGTCCCCCTTCATGCTTCCCCCGTTCCTCTCAGTTCCCGGCCGAATCCTGCTCGGCGCGTGTCTTGGCCAGCCGTTCGGTGAGCAGGTCGAGAACGAACGGCGGGACGAGAGCGGAGACGTCGCCCCCGAACATCGCCACCTCCTTGACCAGTGACGAAGCCAGGAACGAGTACTCCGGGCTGGTCGGGATGAAGAGCGTCTCGACGTCGACGAGCGAGGAGTTCATCTGGGCCATCTGGAGTTCGTAGTCGAAGTCGCTGACGGCGCGCAGGCCCTTGACGATCGCGTGAATGCCGTTCTCCTCGCAGAACGAGGTGAGCAGGCCGTCGAACCCGGCGACGGTCACGTTCGGGATGTCCGCGACGGCGCGCTCCAGCATCGCGATGCGCTCCTCGGCACTGAACAGCCGAGCGCTCGCCTTGGACTTGTTCACACCGATCGCCACGACGACCTCGTCGAACAACTTCGCGGTCCGCGCCACGATGTCGAGGTGACCGTTCGTCACCGGGTCGAACGACCCGGGACAGACCGCTCTGCGCACGACGTCTCCTTCAGTCCACTGTGCCGTTGGCACCTGCGTCGCCCGGTTGGGCGCGGCGAACGTACCAGAGCACAGTCTCGCCGTACTTCTTCATCCGAGCCGACCCGAGTCCGACCGGCCAAGCCGGCTCCACGCTACGCCGCGAACGCTCGACGACGACAGTCGCGCCGGGGACCAGCCACCCGTTCGCGACCAGCAGTTCGAGGTCGTGGACCAGTTCCTCATCGGTCAGCGGGTACGGCGGGTCGAGGAACGCCACGTCGTACGGCGCACCGGGCGACGTCCCGAGCACCCGGTCGACCGGCTGGGCCAGCACCGTGGCCGGGACACCGACCGTGCGTGCGTTCGCCTCGACCAGCTGCGCGGTCCGGCGGTCGGACTCGACCAGGGTCACCGCACTCGCTCCGCGCGAGCCGGCCTCCAGGCCGACGGCTCCGGATCCGGCGTACAGGTCGAGGAAGCGCAGGCCGTGCATCGATCCGAGCCTGGCCTCGAGCGCGGAGAAGAGTGCTTCGCGCACCCGGTCCGAGGTCGGCCGGGTCGCGTCTCCCGGTGGGGTCTGCAGCCGGCGTCCCCCGGCGTCGCCGCCGATGATGCGGGTCATCGCAGCACCATCCCACTCACCCCTTGTCCAGGAAGCCGGCACGCTCGGACTCCTCGATCGCCTCGACCGCGGCGCGCAGTCCCGGGGTCGCGGCGAGCGCGGGGTCCTCGGCCAGGTAGGCGGTGGCGGCCTCGCGGGCCGACACGATCACGTCCTCGTCGGTGAGCACCGAGAGCAGCCGCAGCGAGGACCGGCGGCCGCTCTGTTCGACGCCGAGCACGTTGCCCTCACGGCGCTGCTCGAGGTCGATCCGGGACAGTGCGAACCCGTCCCGGGTGCCGGCGACAGCGACGAGCCGCTCCATCGAGGAGGACTCCGGCGCCGCGGTCGTCACCAGCAGGCACAGCCCGCTGTGCCCGCCGCGCCCGATCCGGCCGCGGAGCTGGTGCAGTTGCGAGACGCCGAAGCGCTCGGCGTCGAGGATCACCATCACGGTCGCGTTCGGAACGTCGACGCCGACCTCGATGACCGTGGTGGAGACCAGGACGTCGACCTCTCCGGCCGCGAACGACTGCATCACCCGGTCCTTCTCGTCCGGGGCCATCCGGCCGTGCAGCTTCTCGACCCGGAGCCCGGCCAGCGGGCCGGCGGCGAGGTCCGGGGCCAGGTCCTCGACGGCGTGGAGCTCGGGGCCCTCCTCGGGCGGTGGCTCGTCGCCGATGCGCGCGCAGACGACGTACGCCTGCCTGCCGTTGCCGACCTCCTCGCGGATCCGCGCCCAGGCCCGGTCCAGCCAGGACGGTTGCACGAGCACCGGCACCACGTTCGTCTGCACGTCCCCGCGCCCTGCCGGGAGCTCGGCCAGCGTGGAGGTGTCCAGGTCCCCGAAGACAGTCATCGCGACGGTCCGCGGGATCGGGGTCGCCGTCATCACCAGCACGTGCGGCGGATTGCCGGCCTTGCCGGTGAGCGCCGCCCGTTGCTCGACGCCGAACCGGTGCTGCTCGTCGACGACCACCAGGCCGAGGTCGAAGAACTGCACCTTCTCCTCGAGCAGCGCATGCGTCCCGATCACGATGCCGGCCTCACCGCTGGCGGCGTCGAGCATCGCCTGCCGGCGGGCGGCGGTGCCCATCGACCCGGTCAGCAGCGCCAGCCGGGTGGCCACGTCGGCGGCGCCGAGCCGGCCTCCCTCGCCGAGGTCGCCGAGCATCGCCTCCATCGAACGGAGGTGCTGCTGCGCGAGCACCTCGGTCGGCGCGAGCAGCGCAGCCTGTCCCCCGGCGTCGACGACCTGCAGCATCGCCCGCAGCGCCACCAGGGTCTTGCCGGAGCCGACCTCTCCCTGGAGCAGCCGGTGCATCGGGTGCACGCCGGCCAGTTCGTCCGCGATCTCGTCGCCGACCCGCTCCTGGCCGGCGGTCAGGGTGAACGGGAGCCGGTCGTCGAAGCGGGCGAGCAGCCCGTCGGGGACTCCCTGCCGCGGTGTGGCGGGCTCGAGCCGGTGCTCGGCGCGGCGCCGGGCCAGGACCGTCTGGGTGACGAACGCCTCGTCGTACTTGAGGCGCTTGCGAGCGGCCCCGAGCTGGCTGTGGTCGTCGGGGCGGTGGATCCAGCGCAGCGCCTGGTCCGCGGTGAGGAGGTCGCGTTCGGTGCGGATCGCGGACGGCAACGGATCGGGGATGTCGTCGATCAGGTCGAGGGCCAGGCCGATCAGTTCCTCGAGTCCCCAGCTGTCGATCTTGCCGGTCACCGGGTACACCGGGATCAGGTCCGGCATCTTGGCCAGGGCCTCGGCCGCGTCCCCCTCGGCGCCGTACATCCGGTAGTTCGGGTTGTTCAGGTCCCAGCGGTTGTTGAACCACTTGAGCTTCCCGGAGAACATCCCGATCGCGCCGGGGCTGAACAGGTTCTTGTGGAACGTCGCGACACCCATCGACTTGGCGAAGAAGGTCATCGCCAGGGCGCCGCCCTCGCCCTTGACCCGCAGCAGCACCCGGTACGCCGTCCGTTTGGTGCGCTTGTCGGTGTAGGTCTTCAGCTCGGAGCTCACGACCTCGCCGACCATCGAGATCAGGTCGCCCTCGACCAGGTCGTCGAGCTCGCTGAGCCGGCCTTTGTCGACGTAGGTCCGCGGGTAGTGCCCGAGCAGGTCACCGACCGTTTCGTAGCCGGTCTCCTTGACGACCTTCGACGCCTGCTTGCCGCCCAGCACCGACAGCGGCGAATCCCACGAGACTCTCACCGCTCACTCCACCCCGAGGAGCAGCGGGTAGCGCTCCTGGCCGCCGTCGTAGACCAGGACGTCCACGCCCGGGTGCTCGCGCTCGATCCATTCCTGGCAGCGCTCGGCCAGGTCGTCGGCGCCGTCACCGGCGACCAGGGTGACCAGTTCGCCCCCGCTGGCCAGCAGCCGCTGCAGGATGTCGACGCAGACGACGAACAGGTCCTGGCCGACCACCGCGAAGTCGCCCTGCAGCACGCCGAGCACGTCACCGGCCTCGCACGGGCCCGCTGTCGTGATCGCCTGCCTGGCGGCGACGGTGACCGCGCCGTGCCGGGCTCCGCGAGCGGCCGCGGTCATCTGCACGACGTCGGCGTCGAAGCCGCGCCCCGGCTCGTGGACCGCCATCGCGGCGATCCCCTGGACCTGCGCCCTGGTCGGCACGACGGTGACGCGCAACGTGCCGTCCTCCTCCGCGGTCAGGGCCGCGGCCTCGGCGACCCCGACGCTGTCGGGGTCGTTCGGCAGGATGACGACCTCCTCGGCCCCGGTGGCCAGGACCGCCTCCAGGATCTCCCCGGTGCTCGGACGCCGGCCGGGCCCGCCGCGGATGATCCGTGCGCCGGCCTCGGTGAAGATCTCGGCGAGCCCGCCTCCGGCGACCACGGCCACCACGGCGCGACCGCGGCGTTCGGCACGTCGCTCACGTGCCCGGCTGGTCTGCTCGGCGAAGTGGGTGACCCGGATCCGGCGGGGGCGTCCGGTGTCGATCCCCGCCTCGACCGCGGCCCCGACGTCGTCGACGTGGACGTGGACGTTCCACAGGCCCTCACCCCCGACGACGACCAGCGAGTCGCCGAGCGCCCGCAACCGGCTGCGCAGGCCAGGGATCGCGTCGTCGTCCGCGTCGAGCAGGTACATCACCTCGTACGCCGGGCCGTCCTCGGTCAGGTCCCCGGTCGGCAGGGGCTGCGGGATCGCCTTGCTGCTCATCGCGGCGGGCGCGCCGACCGCACGCTTGCCGGTCACGGCGGTCTCGGCGGCGTCGAGGACCACGCACAGTCCGCGACCGCCGGCGTCGACGACCCCGGCGTCGCGGAGCAACTGCATCTGGTCCGGTGTCCGGGCGAGTGCCTCCCGCGCGGCCGCGGCCGCGCCGTGGAGCACCTCGCCGAGATGGGCGTCGGGGTCCTCGACGACCTCCGCGGCGGCCTCGGCCGCGGCGCGGGCGACACTGAGGATCGTGCCCTCGACGGGAGTGCCGACGGCGGCGTACGCCGCCTCGGTGGCCTTGGCGAACCCCTCGGCCATCAACGCCGCCGACCTGTCGGCCGGGCTGCCCTGGCCCATGTGCCGCAGCAGCGCGCCGATCAGCTGGCTCAGGATCACCCCGGAGTTGCCCCGCGCTCCCAGCAGCGCACCGCGGGCGTAGGCGTGCAGCGCCTCGCGCAGGTCGGGCTCGGTGCCGGCCGCGGAGAGCATCTCCCGGAGAGCCTCGCGGGCGGCCTCCACGGTCAGGTACATGTTCGTGCCGGTGTCACCGTCGGGGACCGGGTAGACGTTGAGCGCGTCGATCTCCTCCCGGGCTGCGGACAGCCCGAAGACGGCCAGATCGGCGAACCGCCGTACCGCCTCCAGATCGAAGGTGGCGATCTGCTCGCCACGCGTCGATTCGCTCATGTCCACCCTTCGGCCCCGCTGGTCCCACCCCGGCACAATGATGCGGATCACGCTAGACCGTCGACGCTCGATTCGCGTGGAGGGGGCTCCGTCGTTTATTCTTCTTCGGTTGCCCGAACGTCTTCGCTCGGGCCCACGACTTCGTCATGAGAAACCCAAGGAGTGCACGGTGGCTGCCGTCTGCGACATCTGCGCCAAGAAGCCTGGCTTCGGCAACAACCGACCCTGGTCGCGCAAGATCACCAAGCGTCGTTTCAACCCCAACATCCAGCGCGTCCGCGCCACCGTCAACGGTGCGCCGAAGCGTCTGAACGTCTGCACCGGCTGCATCAAGGCCGGCAAGGTCACCCGCTGACCCGCTGAAGAACTTCGCCGAACGGCGTCCGTGCACTGCACGGGCGCCGTTCGCTCTTTTCAAGAGAGCGTCGTCAGGCGTGGTGCAGGGCAAGGCGGAGGAGCGAAAGCGTCCTTCAGCGGAGCGGACGTCGAGTCGACGACAACGCAGCCAGGTGCCGCGGATGGCGGCGCTCAGAAGTGGCTCCAGCCGGCCGTGCCCTCGTACGTCGCTCCGTCGACCGTCACGACACCGTGCTCCCCCGCTGCTGAGGCGACCGTGCCGATCGCCCGGAAGCCGTCGGGCAGGGGCGAGCCCGCCGGGAAGGTCGCGAGCAGCGGGTGGTCCTCGCCGCCGCCGAGGATGAACTCCATCGGATCGACCCCGAGAGCGGCGCCGACCGCACGGAGCGGTTCGTCGAGTTCGAACGCGTCCGACCGGATGTCCAGGTCGACCCCGGAGTGCGCCGCGAGGTGACCTGCGTCGGCGACCAGGCCGTCGGAGACGTCGATCATCGAGGTCGCGCCGGCGCGCGCTGCCGCCGGGCCGGCGGCGTACGGGGGCTCCGGACGCTGGTGCGCCTCGACGAGCACCCGCGGGGAGCGGAAGCCGCGCCCGAGGACGGCGAGCCCGGCCGCGGCCCAGCCCTGCCGCCCGCACAGCGCGAGCACGTCCCCGGCGCGCGCGCCGGACCGCAGTACCGGCGCCACCTCGCACTCGCCCAGGACGGTGACCGCGATGACCACTTCGCTGCCGCGGGTGATGTCACCACCGACGATGCTGGCCCCGACTTCGCCGGCCTCGGCCGCGATCCCGTCGGCCAGGTCCAGCACCCATTGCGCGGGCAGGTCCGCGGGCAGGGTCAGGCCGACGGTCAGCGCGGTGGCCGAGCCACCCATCGCGTTGATGTCGGAGAGGTTCTGGGCCGCGGCCCGGCGGCCGACGTCGGTGGCGGTCGCCCAGTCCCGCCGGAAATGCCGGTTCTCCACGACGAGGTCCGTCGAGACGACGACGTGGCCCTTGGGCGTCCGGACCACCGCCGCATCGTCACCCGGCCCGACGAAGACCCGGGGGCCCTGTTCGAACCGGCCGACAAACTCGCGGATCAGTCCGAATTCGCCCACATCGGAGACGGTCGCACCGGCAGCGATCGGGGTCGGTGAGGTCATGGGGCCACTCTCGCACCCAGGATCCTGGTGTCGGTGGACCGGGTGAGTTTCACCGAGCGTCCGCGTCAGGTAGGTTTCAGTCGGTCCACTCACCGCCGATAGAGGGAGACGAACGTGGTTGTCCAGGCGTACATCCTGATCCAGACCGATGTCGGCAAGGCGGCTGAGGTCGCGGCCAAGATCACCGACATCAAGGGCGTCATCCTCGCTGAGGACGTCACCGGCCCGTACGACGTGATCGTGCGCGCCGAAGCCCGCAACGTCGACGAGCTGGGCAAGCTCGTCGTGGCCAAGGTCCAGACGCTCGACGGCATCACCCGGACGCTGACCTGCCCGGTCGTCCACATCTGAGCCGTCGGTGACCCGAGGGCTCGCACGCTCTACCGCGCGACGCCCGTCGTCCTCACGGACGGCGGGCGTCGTCGCGCTCACCCTGCTCGCACTGTCCGCGCTGACCGGTTGCGGCGACGACGAGGTGCAGGTGCGGCCGTACGACGTCAGCGCAGCCGGCCGGCAGCAGTGCGCCGCCCTGATCGACGCCCTCCCGGAGACCGTGAGCGGCAAGAAGGTCCGCGCCGTGAGCGGTCCGGCGTACGCGGCCGCATGGGGCGATCCGGCGATCATCCTGCGCTGCGGCGTCGGGAAGCCTGAGGGCTTCGACAAGTTCTCCGCCTGCCAGCGCGCCGACGGCATCGACTGGTTCGTCCCCGAAGAGGTGTTCGAGGACCAGAGCGCCGACGTCCTGATGACCACCGTCGGCCGCTCCCCTGCCGTCGACGTCCTGGTCCCGGCCCGCTACCGCCCCACCCTGGGCCCGATGATCGACCTGGCGCCGGCCCTCAAGGCGCACACGACCGCCACCACGCCCTGCCGGTAGTTCCCGGGACGGTCGCTTCGCAGCGGTTCAGCGCAGGCCGGTGTCGCGGTGCAGCGCCAGTTGCACCAGCCGGTCGACGAGCGCCGGGTACTCGAGCCCCGACGCCGCCCACATCTGCGGGAACATCGACGTCGCCGTGAAGCCGGGCATGGTCTCGACCTCGTTGACGACGACCCGGCCGTCGGGCAGGACGAAGAAGTCGACCCGGGCGAGGCCCTCGACGTCGAGCGAACGGAAGGCGTCGACCGCGAGCTCGCGGACCCGCGCCGCGGTCGTCTCGTCGAGGTCGGCCGGTACGTCGAGCGTGGTGTTCTGCTCGGGCAGGTACTTGGCCTCGAAGTCGTAGAACTCGTGCTCGGCGTCGACCCGGATCTCGGCGATCGCGCTGGTCTCGGGCTCGCCGTCCTCACGCTGGAGGACGCCGATCTCGACCTCGCGGGCGCCCATCGCACCCGCCTCCACCAGCACCTTGGGGTCGAAGCGCCGGGCCTCGTCGATCGCGGCCCCGAGCTCGTCGGCGCTGTCGACCCGGCTGATCCCGAAACTGGATCCGGCGCGCGCGGGCTTGACGAAGACCGGGTAGCCGAGTGAGTCGACCGCTTCGGTGATCGCGGCCGGGTCACGGTCCCAGGCGCCGGGACGCACCAGCACCCACGGCTGCACCGGCAGGCCTGCGGCGGCGAAGAGGAGTTTCATGTAGGCCTTGTCGGTCCCGACCGCCGAGGAGAGGACGCCGGCTCCGACGTACCGGACGCCGGCGAGCTCGAGCAGGCCCTGCAGGGTCCCGTCCTGGCCCCACGGCCCGTGCATCACCGGGAACACGACATCGACCTGGCCGAGGCCGCTCGGCACGTCGCCGGCGTCCTGCACCACCAGTCCGGCGCTCGGGCTCAGCGAGACCTCGCGGTCGCCGGTCACCTGCGGGAGTTCGCCGGCCGGGCCCAGCGCGAGCCGACCGGCGTCGTTGGACTCCAGCACCCAACGGCCGTCCGGGGTGATCCCGATCGGGACCACGTCGTACTTGGCCGGGTCCAGCGCGCTGATCACGCTGCCGGCCGAGACGCACGAGATGGCGTGCTCGCTGGACCGACCGCCGAAGACGACGGCGACTCGAATCCGGGGCTGGGGCTCGCTCACGACGACGACCCTACCGAGGCCTGCGGACCGGACGGACGCGCCGTACCCTCACCGCATGCGACCAACCCAGGGACCTACCCAGGAGACCACTCACCGGCCGGCCACTCGCGCCGTTCACGTCGGTCGACCGCCGCACGAGGCCGACGCCCCGTTCAACGAACCGATCACGATGGCGTCGACCTACGTCGCCGGCGGCGATCGCGAGTACGGCAGGTACGCCAACCCGACCTGGTCCGCCTTCGAGGAGGCGCTGGCGTCTCTGGAGGGTGAGGGCTCGCAGTGCCTGGCGTTCTCCAGCGGGCTCGCCGCGGTCGCGACCGTGCTCGACCTGGTCGGTGCCGACCAGGTCGTGGTGGCACCGCGGCACGCCTACAACGGCACCGTGATGCAGCTGGCCGACCTGGAGGCCCGTGGGCGGCTCCGCACCCACCTGGTCGACATCACCGACACTGAGGCGGTCGTGACCGCCTGTGAGGACGCAGCACTCGTCCTGCTGGAGTCGCCGACCAATCCGGCGATGGAGATCGCGGACCTGCCCACGATCATCGCCGCCGCCCACGAGGCCGGCGCCCGGGTCGTGGTCGACAACACCTTCGCCACCCCGATCCTGCAGCGGCCGTTGGAGCACGGCGCCGACCTGGTGCTGCACTCGGCGACGAAGTACATCGCCGGGCACTCCGACGTGGTGATGGGAGCACTGGTGACCCGCGACCCGGAGCTGTACGCCGTCCTCAAGGGCCGTCGGGACCTGATCGGCGCGATCCCCGGTCCGTTCGAGGCCTGGCTCGCCCTGCGCGGACTGCGGACGCTCCCGCTGCGCGTCGAACGTGCCCAGGCGAACGCGACCGAGCTCGCCCGTCGCCTCGCGGACCACCCCGCGGTCGTCGAGGTCCGGTACCCGGGCTTCGGCGGCATGGTCTCCATCGTGCTCGCCGACGCGGAGTCCGCCGACCGGCTGACCCGCGGCACCAGTCTGTGGGTGCACGCGACGTCGCTCGGCGGCGTCGAGTCGACCTTCGAGCGCCGTCGGCGCTGGGCCTCGGAGCCGGTCACCATCCCCGAGGGACTGGTCCGGCTCTCGGTCGGGATCGAGGACGTCGACGACCTCTGGGAGGACCTCGAAGGGGCGCTCCGATGACCGCGGCGCCGCTCGTCCTTCCGGCAGGACTGAGCCACCGTCCGCTGCAGCGCGCCGACGCCGGGGCCGTCTACGCGGTGATGGCCGCGTCCGAACAGGCCGTCCTCGGAACGGTGGTGATCGAGGAGGCCGACATCGTCGGCGACTGGTCCCGCCCCAGTTTCGACATCGTCGCGAGCACCGTCGGCGTCTTCGACGACGACCGGCTCCTCGGGTACGCGGAGGTGTCCGGTCCCGCACGCGGCGACGCGGCCGTGCATCCCGATCACCTGGGTCGCGGGATCGGGACGGCGCTCGCGCACTGGATGCAGGCCGCCGCCCGCGCCCAGGGCCAGCACGAGATAGGGATGCCGGTCCCGCTGGACTCGCCCGGCGAGCGGCTGCTGCGCGACCTCGGCTACCGGGTGCGCTGGACGTCCTGGGTGCTCGTCCTCCCGGAGGGTCGCGAGATCGCCGACCAGCCGCTCCCCGACGGTTACGACGTCAGAACCGCCCGGCCCGAGGAGCACGAGGCGGCGTACCACGTGATCGAGGACGCGTTCCTGGAGTGGTCCGAGCGGGACAAGCAGCCGTACGACGACTGGCACGCCGGCGTCGTGGACCGGCCCGGCTACGGCCCCTGGAACCTCCAGGTCGTCACCGACGCGAGCGGCACCGTCGTGGCCGCCGCCCACGTCACCTGTTCAGGCGCCGAGGACGGCGCGGCCGAAGCGACCGGGTACGTCGACAAGCTCGCCGTCCGTGCCGACCAGCGTGGTCTCGGACTGGCCCGAGCACTCCTCGCGGCGTCGTTCCGGGGCGCCCGCGACCACGGGGCCAGCCGTTCGGAGCTCAGCACCGACTCCCGGACCGGGGCGCTCGACCTCTACCTCGGGCTGGGCATGGAGGTCGACAGCACCTGGCTCTCCATGGCGATCAGCTTGTAGGTACGGAGACTCTGACGACGTCAGTCGCGTTCGGCCTTCGTGTCGCGAGCGACAAACGCATCCATCATGTCGCGCGCGCTGATCTCGCCGCGGACGACGGCGTCCACATGCTCGGCGATCGGTGCGTCGACGCCGTTGCGCCGGGCCAGGTCCAGGATCGAGGAGCACGACTTGGCGCCCTCGGCGACCTGCTTGGTGGTCGCGTAGATCTCCTCGGTGCTCATCCCCTGGCCGAGCTTCTCGCCGAAGGAACGGTTCCGCGACAGCGGCGAGGAACAGGTGGCCACGAGGTCACCGAGGCCGGCCAGCCCCATCAGCGTGAGCGGGTCCGCACCGAGCTTCATCGCCAGCCGCGCCGTCTCGGCCAGACCGCGGGTGATCACCGATGCCGTGGTGTTGTCGCCGAACCCGAGGCCCACGGCCATCCCGACGCAGAGGCCCACGACGTTCTTGTACGCGCCGCCCAGCTCGCAGCCGAGGACATCGGTGCTGCGGTAGGGCCGGAACGCGCGCGAGTGGCAGAGCTCCTGGATCCGGTGCGCGACGGCTTCGTCCTCACAGGCCACCACGCTGGCCGCGGGCTCGCGCAGGGCGATCTCCTTGGCCAGGTTCGGCCCGCTCACCACGCCGATCCGGTCCGGGCCGGCTCCGGTGACCTCGGCGATCACCTCGCTCATCCGCTTCGTGGTCCCGAGCTCGACCCCCTTCATCAGGGAGATGAACACCGCGTCGTCCGGGATCAGCGGAGCCCACTCGGTCAGGTTCGAGCGCAACGACTGCGACGGGACCGAGAGGACCACGTACTCGGCGCCGTCCAGCGCCTCGGCGACGTCGGTGGTCGCGCGGATCGCGGGCGAGAGCTCGATGCCCGGGAAGTAGTCGGAGTTCTCGTGCTTGTCGTTGATGTTGGAGACGACCTCGTCGCGGCGCGCCCAGAGGTTGACCTCGTTGCCCGCGTCGGCCAGCACGATGCCGAACGCCGTGCCCCAGGAGCCGGCGCTGAAAACGGCCACCTTGCCGCCGGTCTTCGCTGTCGCCATCAGTCGCGATCCTTCTTCTTGTTCTTCTTGGGGTTGCCGATCTGGCTGATGCCCGCCGCTCGCGGGTCGAAACGTTCCGGCGGTGCCTCCTCGCCGCGCAGGTCCGCCACCAGCGCGGTGATCGCGGCCATGATCCGGTCGGTCGCCTCGTTCAGGACGTCGGCGGTGATCGGCCTGCCCATCAGGTCGGCGAGATCGACCGGGTCGCCGACCTTGTAGCGCGCCGTGTGCCGCGGGAACACGTGCGGCTTGAACGTGTACGCCGGCAGGATCTCGTGCGCGCCCCACTGACCGATCGGGATCACCGGGCAGCCGGTCTCCAGCGCCATCCGGGCTGCACCGGTCTTGCCGCGCATCGGCCAGCCGGTCGGATCCTTGGTGATGGTGCCCTCGGGGTAGACGCCGACACACTCGCCGTCGCGCAGGGCCGCACAGGCGGCGTCGAACGCCTTGGCGGCGTCCGCGCCCAGCCGCGACACCGGGATCGTGCCGGCGTCGCGGACGATGTACTTGAGGACCGGCACCTCGAACAGCGCGTCCTTCGCCAGGTAGCGGACCAGGCGACCGTGTTCGTAGAGGAGCCAGCCGAGCGTCAGCGGGTCGATGTGCGAGATGTGGTTCATCGCGACGACGCAGCCGCCGGACGCCGGGATCTTCTCGCCGTCGATCCACTCGTGCTTCGTCGCCGCGAGGAGGGTCGGCTTCACGATCACGACCACGGTCGACCATGCCCAGCCGCGCTTCTGCTGGAGCTTGCGTACCTTCACCGCCATGCGCCCACCTCCCTCCCGTCCGGACACGTGCAGGAAGAGACTACTCAGGCCAGTGGTTGGATTCAGGTGTGACGACACCCGCATTCGCCCTGCTCGTGCCGATCAAGGACGCACGGGACGCCAAGAGCCGTCTCGGGTCGGTGGGTGACGAGCGCCGGATGACGTTGATGGCGGCGTTCGCACGGGACGCGATCACGGCCGCACGGTCGACGCCACTGGTCACCGTGTACGTCGTGGGCGACCCGAGCGCGCTCGGCGTACTCCTCGCCGACCTGGACGTACCGGTGCTGCCCGACGAGGGCGACGGCAGCCTCAACCGGGCGCTCGCACGCGCCGCCGAGCGGGTCGCGGA
>JAKFBZ010000109.1:0-37744 GCA_036676945.1 Marmoricola sp. | reverse complement strand
CGGGACGACAGCGCGTTGACGACCGAGATGCCGACGCCGTGCAGGCCGCCGGAGACCTTGTAGCCGCCACCGCCGAACTTGCCGCCGGCGTGGAGCATGGTCAGCGCCATGGTGAGGGCCGAGATGCCCTCGGTCGGGTGGATGTCGGTGGGGATGCCGCGGCCGTTGTCCTCGACCCGGATGCCGCCGTCGGCCAGGAGGGTCAGGATGATCTTGTCGCAGTGACCGGCGAGGGCCTCGTCGACCGAGTTGTCGACAACCTCCCAGATCAGGTGGTGGAGGCCGCGCTCACCGGTGGAGCCGATGTACATGCCCGGCCGTTTGCGGACGGCTTCGAGTCCTTCGAGGACCTGGATGGCGCTGGCGTCGTAGTTGCCGTCTTCGACGGCGGACCCGTTGGCGCCCACGTCGGGTTGACCCGCTTCAGTCTGGCTTGCGTCAGCCACGGTTTCCTCTTCATTTTGGATGAGCGACACAGCGTTCGCGACACAGAAATGGCCGTCTCGGGACGCGTCTCCGCAGCTCGGACGACCAAGCCTCAGTCTACCCGTCAGGGCCCGTAAATCACGGGTGTGCCCGCCGGAATGGGGGGATCTTCGCCTGAATTCGTGCCGGAGAGCCCTCAGAACGGCTCTTGCGCACCGGTTCAGCCCCTCGGACGGGCTCCTGTACCGCCGTCGGGCCGCAGATCGGCCCAGGATCGCTCCGGCGGCTCGCGGCTCACCTCGGTCTCAGCCGTAGGTGTCGCGCGGGCCCCGGCCCTTGACCCGGAAGCGCCCCGAGGTCCAGCGCGGCAGGTGCGGGCCGAGGATGTCGATGACCTCGATCGTGCCGTCGCCGAGCTCCTCGTTCATCCTCCGCACCAGGTCGGGCGCGAGCAGTTTCATCTGGGTCGCCCAGGCCGTCGAGTCGGTCCGTACGACGAGCCGTCCGTCGGCGTACGACTCGGGGGTGACGTGCGCGGCGACCTCCGCGCCGACGATCGCGCCCCACCGGGTGAAGACGCCGTGCACACGCAGCTCGGTCTGCCAGCCGCGTTCGGTGACGAACCTCCCGAGGGTCGAGTCCAGGGTCTGCGGATCGCGGTCGTCCGGATGCGCCGACGACGACTTCGGGTCGACGCGACGGGTCCGGATGGTCTTGCGGCGCAGCGGGTTCGTCTTCCCGGCCAGCCCGCGCGCGATGCTCCGCGCGAGGTCCAGGCCGGACTCGTCGTGGTCCTCCTCCGATGCCGGCCGTGGGTCGGGAGCTGCGGCGGGGTCGGGGCCGCTGTCGGACGTCGGATCAGTCATCGAGCGTCACCTCACCCTCCTTGACGGTGAAGCGACGACCTTGGAGCTGTTCGGGGATGTCGGCGGCCACGGCCGCGGTGATCAGCACCTGTTCGGCACCGCCCACGAGCTCGGCCAACTGCGACCGGCGTCCGGTGTCGAGCTCGGCGAAGACGTCGTCGAGGATCAGGATCGGGTCATCGCCCCCGGCGCGGAGCAGGTCATAGGAGGCGAGGCGCAGCGCGAGGGCGAAGGACCAGCACTCGCCGTGGCTCGCGTACCCCTTCACCGGCAGGTCGCCCAGGGCGAGCAGCAGGTCGTCGCGGTGCGGGCCGACCAGGGTGAGGCCGCGGTCGAGCTCGTCGGGGCGGCGGCGCTCGAGTTCGGCGAGGAAGTCCGCCTCGAGGGACTCTGTTGCGGGCGCCTCGCCCGCCTCGGTCGACGACGGCGAGAAGCTCGGCTTGTAGGTGATCACCGCGTCGTCGCGGCTCGCGCCGCGCGCCACGGCTTCGTACGCCTTCCCGACCAGGGGAGTGAGGTCCTCGACGAGCCGGATCCGCCGGCGCATGATCTCGGCGCCGAGTTCCGCGAGGCGGGTGTCCCAGACCGCGAGCGTCGACAAGGTGTGATCCGCGCCCTCGCGCTGGCGGCGGCTGAGCCGGGCCGTCTTCAGCAGTGAGTTGCGTTGCTTGAGGACCCGGTCGTAGTCCGCGCGGGTCCCCGCGAAGCGGGGCGAGATCTGGACGAGCAGGTCGTCGGCGAACGCGCGGCGTTCCGACGGATCGCCCTTGACCAGGGCCATGTCCTCGGGGGAGAAGACGACCGACCGGACCCATCCGAGGAGCTCACGTGCTTTGGGGAGGGGAGACTTGTTGACCCGTGCCCGGTTGGACCGCCCCGGGTTGATCTCGATCTCGAGGACGGCGCGCCGGTCCTCGCGCACCACGGCGGCCCGGACGATCGCCTGGTCGGCGCCCTTGCGCACCAACGGGCCGTCGCCGGAGACCCGGTGCGATCCGAGCCGGGACAGGTAGTCGACGGCCTCGACCAGGTTGGTCTTGCCCTGGCCGTTACGCCCGACGAACGCGGTGACCCCGGGTCCGATCTCGACCTCGATGCTCGGATAGGACCGGTAGTCGTGCAGCGAGAGGTGGGCGACGTACACGGCTCAGGAGGCGTCGCCGCCCGGCGGCGGCTCCGTGTGCAGGGCGTGACCGCCGAACTGGTTGCGCATCGCGGCGATCGCCTTCATCGCCGGGCTGTCGTCCTGGCGGGAGACGAAGCGCGCGTAGAGGGCGGCGGTGATCGCCGGGGTGGCGACCGCGTGCTCGATGCCGGCCTCGACGGTCCAGCGACCTTCACCGGAATCGTCGGCATAGCCCCGGATCCCTTGCAGGGATGGGGATTCGTCGAGTGCGGCGACCAGCAGGTCGAGCAACCACGAGCGGATCACGGTGCCTTCGCGCCACGACCGGAACACCTCGGTGACGTTGTCGACCATGTCCACGGCCTCGAGCAGTTCCCAGCCTTCGGCGTAGCTCTGCATGATCGCGTACTCGATGCCGTTGTGAACCATCTTCGAGAAGTGGCCGGCGCCGACCTTGCCGGCGTGCACCCAGCCGAACTCGCCCTCGGGCTTCAAGGTGTCGAACGCGGGCCGCACCTTGGCGATGTCCTCGGCCCGGCCGCCGGCCATCAGTGCGTAGCCGTTCTCCAGGCCCCAGACCCCGCCGGAGACACCACAGTCGACGAAGCCGATGCCTTTGGCGGAGAGCAGTTCGTCATGACGCAGGTCGTCGGTCCAGCGGGAGTTGCCGCCGTCGACGATCAGGTCACCTTCGCCGAGCAGGCCGGCGAGCTCGACGACGGTGGCGTCGGTCGGTGCGCCTGCCGGGACCATCACCCAGACCACCTTGGGGCTGGGGAGCTCCGCGACCATCGCGGCGAGCGACTCCGCGTCGGAGACCTCGGGGTTCCGGTCGTAGCCGGTGACTGTGTGGCCACCGTTGCGCAGCCGGGCGCGCATGTTGCCACCCATCTTGCCGAGCCCGACCAGTCCGAGGTGCATCAGGTGTCCTCCCTGCCCCGCTTCAGGAGCTGATTGTCAGGAGAGCAGGCGGCGCGGCATCAAGAGGTACTTGAAGCTGCTGTCGACCTCACTGGGTGCGGCGTCCGGACTGCTCACGCCCGAGAGTACGACGGGCTTGGCCGCGGTGGTGAAGGCCAGCTCCACGAACGGCGTCTCCAGCGCGTTCAGCCCGTCGAGCAGGAACGTCGGGTTGAAGCCGGTGGTGATGTCGTCGCCGGTGACGTTCGCCTCGATCGACTCGCTCGCCATCGCCTCTTCGCCGGACCCGGCGTCGAGAGTGAGGACGCCGTCGACGAAGGCCATCTGGACGGCCGTGTTGCGCTCCGCCACCAGGGCGACGCGCTTGACCGCGTCGGTCAGCACGGCCCGGTCGACCCGGGCGACAGTCAGGTGCTCGCTGGGGAACAGGGAGCGGACCTTGGGGAATTCACCGTCGAGGAGGCGGGTCGTCGTACGCCGGATGCCGCCGCCGGCCGAGCCCTCGAACCCGATGATCCCGTCCCCGGTGCTGCCGGCGGACAGAGCGATCGAGATCTCGGTGCCGCCGGTCAACGACTTGGCGGTGTCAGCCAGGACCTTGGCCGGGACGAGCGCGGCGGTGGAGAGGTCCGGCGTGCCGGGGTTCCACTCGAGATCGCGCTGGGAGAGCCGGAACCGGTCGGTGGCGAGCATCGAGATCGACGATCCGTCCATCTCCAGGCGGACGCCGGTGAGCACCGGGAGCATGTCGTCACGTCCGGCGGCGGTGACTGCCTGCTGGACGGCGTGGGCGAACGCTTCGCTCGGCACCCGCCCGCGGGACTCGGGCATCGTCGGGAGGGACGGGTAGTCCTCGACCGGCATCGTCTGCAGGCTGAACCGGCTCGAGCCACAGGTGAGCGTGACCTTGGCGCCGTCGATCGACATCTCGACCGGCTTGTTCGGCAGGCTGCGGCAGATGTCGGCGAGCAGGCGGCCGGAGACCAGGGCTCGTCCTTCGGCGGACACATCGGCGTTCAGTGTGGCCCGGGCGGAGGTCTCGTAGTCGAAGGTCGAGAGCTGCAGGCCGTCGGACCCTTCGAAGGATCCCGCTTCGATCAGAAGGCCGGCCAGCACGGGCGCACTGGGGCGCAACGGCAGGGCGCGGGCGGTCCAGGCAACGGCATCGGCGAGGACATCGCGCTCAACGCGGAACTTCACTGGTGGTGCCTCCTGCTGATCTGCCTCACGGTGAGGAGCCGGTGTTGGCTTGGGATGGGCATCCTGTCATGCGCACCTGCCGAGCGGGAGCCGGAGATCAATGTTGTCCCCAGGCCGGCCCAGGTCCGGTTGTGATGCGGCGAGGAATCAATTACATGAATTGTCGTCGTAGTAGGGGCGGTGGATTCTGTGGAGAACTCATGTAATCCCAGGTCACCGACGGTTTTGTCGTCCCCAGGGGCTGTGGACCGACGGTGGACGACCTGGTGGTGCCTGTGGGTTCCGGCGCCGGTTGTGTGTCGTCGTACCGAGTTGTCCACACGCCGTCCACGCCCTGTCCACCGGTTCGACTCCGGCGAACCACAGGAATTCCCGGGATTCGACGGCGTCCACCGCAGTGCTCTCAGCCCTGCTTGGCCTGCTGCTTGATCCGCATGGTGAGCTCGTTGACCGTCTTGTAGACCGTCTGACGCTCGGCGAGGTCCTTGCGGATCCGGCGCTCGGCGTTCATCACCGTGGTGTGGTCGCGGCCGCCGAACTGCTGGCCGATCTTGGGCAGCGACAGGTCGGTGAGCTCGCGGCACAGGTACATCGCGATCTGACGAGCGGTGACCAGGGCTCGCGTCCGGCTCGGTCCACAGAGGTCCTCGATGCTGAACGAGTGGTACGCCGCGGTCTGCGCGATGATCAGCCCGGCGGTCACCTGCGGTTCGCCGCCTTCGGGGATCAGGTCCTTGAGCACGATCTCGGCCAGGGTCATGTCGACCTCCTGGCGGTTGATGCTGGCGAAGGCGGTCACCCGGATCAGGGCGCCCTCGAGCTCGCGGATGTTCGTCTGGATCCTGCTGGCGATGAACTCCAGGACGTCGGCCGGCGCATGCAGTCGGTCGGCGGCGGCCTTCTTCCGGAGGATCGCGATCCTGGTCTCCAGGTCGGGCGGCTGGACGTCGGTCAGCAGACCCCACTCGAACCGGTTGCGAAGGCGGTCCTCCAACTGGGTCAGTCGCTTGGGCGGCCGGTCGGAGCTGATCACGATCTGCTTGTTGGCGTTGTGCAGCGTGTTGAAGGTGTGGAAGAACTCCTCCTGCGTCTGCTGCTTGCCTTCGAGGAACTGGATGTCGTCGATGAGCAGGACGTCGACGTCGCGGTAACGGCGCTGCAGCGCTGCGGTGTTGGCGTCCTTGATCGCGTTGATGACGTCGTTGGTGAACGCCTCGGAGGAGACGTACCGGATCTTGGCCCCGGTGTAGAGGCTGCGGACGTAGTGACCGATCGCGTGCAGCAGGTGGGTCTTGCCGAGGCCCGAGTCGCCGTAGACCAGCAGCGGGTTGTAGGCCTTGCCGGGCGCCTCGGCGACAGCGACAGCGGCCGCGTGGGCGAAGCGGTTGGACGACCCGATGACGAAGGTCTCGAACGTGTAGCGCGGATTGAGCGGGCTGTCCGGGATCCCGGTGGCGAGGGAACTAGTGACCTGTGTATTTGTCGACAAGTCACTTTGTGGATTAAGAGTTCTATCGGTTTGGAAGGGTTGATTGAGCGTGGGAGCTGGCACATCCTCGGCACGCTGAGGCGCCTCGGTCCCCGCTTCCGCGATCGCGTCGGTGGGCAGATCGGCCGGCGCCAGGGTGTCGTCGACCGTGACGGCGATCCTGATCGGCTTGCCCAGGCTGTCGCTGAGCGCGTCCTCGAGGCGGGTGCGGAGCCGGCCCTCGAGCTGCGTCCGGGTGAACTCGTTCGGCACGGCGATGACCGCGGTCGATTCGGCGAGCATCACCGGCTTACTGGAGGAGAGCCAGACCCGCTGGTTGGGAGCGAGGCTGTCGAGGATGACGGGCCACAGCGCGTCGAGCTCCCTACCGTTGTTCGATGCTGCGTCCACGCGGTTCTCGCGCTCCCCTCGTCCGAGACCCCGCCGGCTCCCGATGTGGGCCGGCAGGTCTGGTTGATCCAGTTGTTCCGATCCACACCTTTGTCCACAGGTTGTGCAGGGTGGGCCCGCTGCTGGTCGTGAGGCACGATGACGACTGGAACGAGCGGTGAAACGGGTGGGTCGGTGGGCGGACGCTAACAACTTCCGGGGTGTGGGGACAACCGGTTGTCCACAGGTTCGAGTGATTCGTCGGCGTGTCGCCCACAGATAGCAGACCAGCAGTGGGAGTCTGTTGCTTTTTGTCTGGTCTGGTGTGCGGGGACCGCCGAATTGACCCTCCGGTAGCCGCACACGTACCGTTGGCAGGTCGAAACCGGTTCGACCGGTGCCGCATGTCCACGACCGAGTTCCCCTGGGGACTTGTCGCGCGGGCGAGCGGTGCCAGTTCCCTGCCAACGATTTGGCGACTGGCGACGTTCGCGTCGTGCGAACCGGCCATGGACACTGTCCCAACAACTGCGTGTGGAGTAACTCGTGAGCAAGCGTACGTACCAGCCGAACAACCGCCGCCGTCACAAGGTGCACGGCTTCCGCCTGCGGATGCGCACCCGCGCCGGCCGCTCGATCCTGTCCTCGCGTCGCCGGAAGGGCCGCAAGAGCCTCGCAGTCTGAGGCTCTCTGCCGAGGGTGTGCTCTCCGCAGAGAATCGACTCAGGTCTGCCGATGACTTCCGTCATGCCGTACGGCGGGGTCAACGGGCCGGCGGACCGGTTCTCGTCGTACACCTGGTACGGCCGAATGTCGACAAAGCGACAAGTGGTCCCACGCGAGTGGGATTCGTCGTCGCCAAGTCGGTCGGCCCGGCAGTGGTTCGCAATCGTGTGAAGCGTCGACTCAGACACCTGATGCGGGACCGTCTCACGGCGGTTCCCGACGGGAGTCTGCTCGTGATCAGGGCGCTTCCCGCCGCTGCGGACGCGGAGTTCGGCGAACTTGCCGGCGAGCTCGATCGTTGTCTGGGTCGAGCATGAAGAGGTTTTCGAATTGAAGTGGGTCCTGATCGCCCTGCTGCGGGCCTACCGGTTCGCGATCAGCCCGTTGTACGGGCAGGTCTGCCGGTACCACCCGACCTGTTCGGCCTACGCCCTGGAGGCGGTGACCGTGCACGGCAGTATCAAAGGAAGCTGGCTCGCTGTCCGTCGTATCGGGCGGTGCCACCCGTGGGCCGCGGGTGGTTACGACCCGGTGCCAGCGAAGCCAGGTCAGTCCGCAGTCTCAGTCCCGACCATGGAATCCCGACAGCAGTCGGGCCCTGAACACACGACTCAAGGAGTCTGAGTGGGTTTCCTCAGCGACATCTTCAACTTCATCATGGAGCCCCTGTACTTCGCCATCTCGGCGGTGCTCCTCGGGTGGCACAAGGTCTTCGGGGCTGCCTTCGGGCCCGATTCCGGCATCTCCTGGGTGCTGTCGATCATCGGCCTGACCGTCGTGATCCGGGCGGCCCTGATCCCGCTGTTCGTCAAGCAGATCAAGTCCAGCCGGAACATGCAGCTGCTGCAGCCGAAGGTGAAGGAGCTGCAGAAGAAGTACGGCCACGACCGGGAGAAGCTGACCCAGGAGACGATGGCGCTCTACCGGGAGACCGGCACGAACCCGTTCTCCTCGTGCCTGCCGCTGATCATCCAGATGCCGATCTTCCTGGCGCTGTTCCGGCTGCTCAACGAAGCGGCCAACGACAAGGCCGAGGGCCTGCTGACCCAGGCGGATGTCGAGAGTCTGAGCCAGGCGACGATCTTCGGCAACGTCCACATCGCTGACAGCTTCACGTCCTCGGACGACCTGAGCGTGAAGGTCCTCGCCGGCATCCTGGTGCTCGCGATGACGGCCACCACCTTCCTGACCCAGCGTCAGTTGATGAGCAAGAACATGCCGGCCGATGCGCTGACCGGCCCGTACGCGCAGCAGCAGAAGATGCTGCTCTACATCCTTCCGCTTGTTTTCGCGGTGGGCGGCATCGCCTTCCCGATCGGCGTCCTCATCTACTGGACCACGTCGAACATTTGGACCATGGGCCAGCAGTTCTACGTGATCCGGAACAACCCCGCGCCTAACACCGAGGCAGAGAAGGCGAAAGAGCAGCGGGACGCCGAGAAGGCGAAACGCAAGGCCCTCAAGCACGGCGTCCAGCCAGTCGACGACGTGGTCGTCGATGAAGAGCCTGTCCCGGACCGCCGGCCGGCCAAGCGCCCTCAGCCCAAGAAGCAGACGCGCCAGCAACGTAAGAGCCAGGCGCCGAAGACCCAGCCGCAGGACGGCACCACGAATCAGGGAGACGACAAGTGAGCGACAACGTCGAAGCAGCGATCGAGACCGAGGAATCCACCGAAGAGACGGTGGCTGACGGGCTGGTCGAGGAGACGACCGACGAGCTGGACGCGTCGGACGAGGCGAACAACGAAGGGCCCGACGAGGACTCCGAAGACTCCGACGACGACGCCGAGGGTCGACCGAGCCGGTCGCAGCGGCTCGTCGAAGAGGGCGACATCGCCGCTGACTACCTGTACGAACTGCTCGACATCGTCGACCTGGACGGCGAAGCCGATCTGGGCGTCGAGGGTGACCGGGCGACCGTGTCGATCGACGCGGATCTGCGTCAGCTCGTCGGGGAGCACGGCGAGGTCCTCGAGGCGCTCCAGGAGCTCACCCGGCTCGCGGTCTACCGCGAGACCGGCGAGCGGTCCCGGTTGATGCTGGACATCGCGGGTTACCGGGCGGGCCGCCGTACGGCGCTCGAGGCGGAAGCCGGCGCCCTCGTGGCACAGGTGAAGGAAACCGGTGAGTCGGTCTCCCTGGACCCGATGTCGCCGTTCGAACGCAAGATCGTGCACGACGTCGTTGCCGCGGCGGGCCTGAAGTCCGAGTCCGAGGGCGTCGAGCCGCGACGGTTCGTGGTGATCCTTCCGGCCTGACCCGGTTCTCGACGCGGCCGACGCGGCCGGGTCGTCGATCTCCAAGGGACATGTTTCACGTGAAACCAACGGATTCTGAAGCGGTGAAGGCACCCCCCGCGCCCGATGTGGCGCGGGGGGTGTTTTCAGATGCTCTCGATCAGGCGGTCGCGTATGCGGATCTGCTGGCTGGCGAGGGCATCATTCGCGGCCTCATCGGCCCACGCGAGGTCCCGCGGCTGTGGGACCGCCATCTCCTGAACTGCGCAGTCGTTGCCGACCTGATGCCCGAAGCGTCCACCGTGTGCGACATCGGGTCGGGGGCGGGCCTGCCTGGATTGGTGCTGGCGATCCGGCGCCCGGATCTGAGTCTCACGCTCGTGGAACCGCTGCTCCGGCGTACGACGTTCCTGGATGAAGCGGTCGAATTGCTGGGCCTGGCGAACGTCGAGGTGGTCCGGGGACGTGCCGACGAACTGCACGGCACCCGCATGTTCGATGTGGTCACCTCGAGAGCGGTGGCACCGCTGGAGAAATTGACCAGATGGTCATTGCCGCTGACCAGGTCTGGCGGCTTGTTCCTCAGCATGAAAGGGTCGTCAGCACAGACCGAGGTCGACGCCGCCGGGCCCGCGATCAAGAAGGCCAAGGGCCGCGTGGTCGGTATCGCCGAGGTGGGGGTCGACATCGTCGATCCACTGGTTCGCGTGGTCCAGATCCAGAAACTCTGAGGTTGGTGTACGTGTCAGAAGTCAGTGGGGACGACAATCCGGAACTCCGGGTTATCCACTGGTCTGCACCACCCCGTGAGCGTAGTTGTCCACAGAACTCCCCTAGTTATCCACAGGCTGCACCCGTTCGTTTCACGTGAAACATTCTCGATGGAGCACAGAGTGATTGACCAATCCGAAGGTTCTGAGCCCCCTACAGGCGCCCCCTTCAGGACCGCCGCCGACCTCCAGACGACGCCGGCGGCCTTCGACGACCACACGACGCCGATGGCCCGAGCAGTCGAGGCTGAACTGCGGGCTCGTGATGGAGTGGCGTTCAAGGACCCGCTCCCGCGACCCGCGGCGACCCGGGTGATGGTCGTCGCGAACCAGAAGGGCGGGGTCGGGAAGACCACCTCCACGGTGAATCTGGCGGTCGCGCTGGCCAAACACGGCCAGAGGGTGCTCGTGGTGGACCTCGACCCGCAGGGCAACGCGTCCACGGCCCTCGCCGTCGACCACCGCCGGGGGACGCCCTCGTCGTACGAGGTGCTCGTGGACGGGCTGACCATCGCTGAGGCAGTGCATCCGCACCCGGAGATCCCGAACCTGTTCGTCGTCCCCGCCACGATCGACCTCGCAGGGGCCGAGATCGAACTGGTCAGTGTCGTCGCCAGGGAGAGCCGGCTCCGCAAGGCACTCGCGGCGTACGAGCCGATCGGAGCAACGGGGGAGGAGCGCCTGGACTACGTCCTGATCGACTGCCCCCCGTCCCTCGGGCTGCTCACGCTCAACGCGCTGGTCGCCGGGGACGAGATGCTCATCCCGATCCAGGCCGAGTACTACGCGCTGGAGGGCCTCGGGCAGTTGGTGGAGACCGTCGAGATGGTGAAGGCCCACCTGAACCACGGGCTGAGCATCTCCACCATCCTGATCACG
Organism: Marmoricola sp.; assembly: GCA_036676945.1. Lineage (GTDB taxonomy): Bacteria > Actinomycetota > Actinomycetes > Propionibacteriales > Nocardioidaceae > Marmoricola. The sequence goes on along the minus strand of JAKFBZ010000109.1, from coordinate 26,735 downwards.
ATGTACGACGCCCGGACCAACCTGGCCGCCGGTGTGGCGGACGAGGTCCGGTCGCACTTCCGTGACCAGGTGCTCAAAACGGCCATTCCCCGTTCGGTGCGGGTCTCAGAGGCCCCCAGTTACGGCCAGAGCGTGATCACGTACGATCCCGGATCGCCGGGTGCGTTGAGCTACCTGGAGGCAGCGCGGGAGATGGCGATCAAGGGAGCAGCGGTATGAGTGAGAAGCGGCGCGGACTGGGCAGGGGCTTGGGTTCGCTGATCCCGACCCAGCCCGAGGCTGCTCAGGCGGCCGAGGACGCGGCAGCGGGGATCCCCCACCTGGCAGGGAGCGACACTCCGGCGATGGTGGCCGGCGCCTACTTCGCCGAGCTGCCGATCTCCTCGATCTCTCCGAACGCCAAGCAGCCGCGCCAGGTCTTCGACGAGGAGTCGATGGCCGAACTCGTGCACTCGGTCAAGGAGGTGGGCCTGCTGCAGCCGATCGTCGTGCGCGAGGCGGGCGACGGCAAGTACGAGCTGATCATGGGCGAGCGCAGGTGGCGGGCGACCACGGTCGCCGGCCTGGACACGATCCCGGCCATCGTCCGGAACACCACCGACGACGACATGCTCCGCGACGCCCTGCTGGAGAACCTGCACCGGTCCCAGCTGAACCCGCTGGAAGAGGCTGCCGCCTATCAGCAGCTCCTCGACGACTTCGGGTGCACCCACGAAGACCTCTCGACCCGGATCGGCCGGAGCCGGCCGCAGATCAGCAACACGCTGCGTCTGCTCAAGCTGTCGCCCGCGGTCCAGCGGCGGGTCGCTGCCGGCGTCCTCTCCGCCGGCCATGCGCGGGCCCTGCTCGGGGTCAGTGACCCGGCGGCCCAGGACCGGCTCGCCGGCCGGGTCGTGGCCGAGGGGATCTCGGTGCGCGGGCTCGAGGAGATCGTCGCGGTCGGGGTCGACGAGAGCGACGACGGCGAGACCGTCCGCTTCAAGGCGCGCCGCCCCACGGCCCCCGGCCTCGCCGATCTGAACGAGCGGCTGTCCGATCGCCTCGACACCCGGGTGAAGGTCACGCTGGGGAAGTCGAAGGGGAAGATCGCGATCGAGTTCGCGTCGCTCTCCGACCTCGAGCGGATCGTGGGGATCATCGACCCCCGGAATCGTGCCGACAGGCCGATCTAGAGCTATAGAGATTTATCGATAAGTCGACAAAGCGATCTGTCTGTTCATCGAGCCGAACTAGGATCGCGACAGCCTCGGCGAACGAGTCTCCGCAGGTCAGGAGCCCTTTTTGGCCTTGCGCTCGGCCCGGCGGCGACGCTCCTCGACGTACATCGCCGCTGCTTCGTCGGGGGTCGGGGCAGAGCCTCCGCGGGACGCGGGGAGCCACCACGAGCCCGGCGGCTGCTCCTCGGCGGGGTACGCCGTGATCAGGCGGTCGAGCATCGCTTCCATCCGCCCCTGCAGGTCGGCGGTCACGGCGTTGGCGTTGTCCTCCGGCGTCGGGTACATCGGCTCGCCCACCTCGATGCCCACCGACTTGTGCCGCTTGAAGTCGCTGGGCTTGCCCTTGGTGAGGAACCGCTGGGTGCCCCACAGGACCACCGGGATCAGCGGTACGCCGGCGTCGGCGGCGATCCGGACGGCCCCTGTCTTCAGCGGCTGGATCTCCAGGCTGCGGGAGATGGTGCCTTCGGGGAAGATCCCGACCAGTTCGCCGTCCTTCAGGTACCGGCGCGCGGTGTCGATGCCCTCCTGACCCCTGCCCCGGTCGATGGCGATGTGGTGGAACGACCGCATCACGGGGCCCCCGATCCGGTGGTCGAAGATCTCCTTCTTCGCCATGAACCGGGTCAACCGCCCGCGCTCGACACCCGGGTAGCCGGCCATCAGGTAGTCGACGAAGGACAGGTGGTTGACCGCGAGCAGCGCACCGCCCTCGAGCGGGATGTTCTCCATCCCGGTCATGGTGATCTTGATGTCGCCGACCTTGAACCAGGTCTTGGCGATGGCGATCACCACCGGATAGGAGAAATCACGCATGAATCGGTCCTCTGGACTGGGCGGATGGAGCCCTGATCGTTTCATGCCGACCGGGCCCGCGAAAATGCGCGGGGCGGATATTCGGAGCAGGCGGGCGCGGCGCTCTGCGAGACTGACCCCATGCGCCCCATCGTCCAGAGCCGCAAGCTGCAGCACGTCCGGTACGACGTCCGGGGACCGATCCTGGTCGAGGCCCAGCGCCTCGAGGCCGAGGGTCACAAGATCCTCAAGCTGAACATCGGCAACCCGGCCCCGTTCGGCTTCGAGGCGCCCGAGGCGATCGTCGCCGACATGGTGCACAACCTGCCCGACGCGCAGGGCTACTCCGACTCCCGCGGCATCTACTCCGCCCGGACCGCCGTGGCGCAGTACTACCAGGGCCGCGGCCTCACCGACACCCAGGTCGACGACGTCTTCATCGGCAACGGTGTGTCCGAGCTGATCTCGCTGGTCCTGCAGGCGTTCCTCGACGACGGCAACGAGATCCTGGTCCCGGCCCCGGACTACCCGCTGTGGACGGGAGCCGTGACGCTCTCGGGCGGCACCCCGGTGCACTACCGGTGCGACGAGGAGAACGGGTGGAACCCGGACCTCGACGACATCGAGTCCAAGATCACCGAGAACACGCACGGGATCGTGATCATCAACCCCAACAACCCCACTGGTGCCGTCTACAGCGAGGAGATCGTCCGCGGTCTGGTCGACATCGCCCGCCGGCACCAATTGGTCGTCTTCAGCGACGAGATCTACGAGAAGATCATCTTCGACGACTCCGTGCATCGGCACAGTGCCGAGTTCGCCGCGGACGACGTCTTGTGCCTGACCTTCAGCGGACTGTCGAAGGCCTACCGGGTCTGCGGCTACCGCGCCGGCTGGGTGATGGTCTCGGGGCCCAAGCACCTCGCAGAGGACTTCCTCGAGGGCCTGACCCTGCTGGCGAACATGCGGATGTGCTCCAACGTGCCCGCCCAGCACGCCATCCAGACCGCTCTCGGCGGCTATCAGTCGGTCAACGAGTACATCGTGCCCGGTGGACGCTTCTACGAGCAGTCCAAGGCCGCGTCGGCGATGCTCAACGAGATCGAGGGCGTCACCTGTGTGGAGCCCCAGGGCGCGCTCTACTGCTTCCCGAAGCTCGACACCGAGATGTTCGGGATCGACGACGACGAGAAGTTCGTGATCGAGCTGCTCCGCGCCAAGAAGATCCTGGTCACGCACGGGACCGGCTTCAACTGGTTCGAGCCCGACCACTTCCGCCTCGTCACGCTCCCCGACATGGACACCCTCACCGAGGGGATCGGCCGGATCGCCGACTTCCTGGCCACCCTGCGCCGCTGAGAGGCACGCTGCGATCGCAGCGAGGACGTGCGTGCGGGGCGCCGTACGATGGGTCTGTGGCACGCAAGGTCGAAAGGCTCACGCTCGACAACCTCGCGCGCCTGCCCGGAGGCTGCGCGGAGTGCACGTTCTGGGAGTTCGACCCGGTACGACGCGACCAGATCCGTGGTCACGAGGCGGAGGAGAAGGCCGCCTGGCTCTCCTCGATGCTGCGGGAGTGGGGCTCGGTCGGCCGGGTGATGACACTGGACGACGAGGTCGTCGGCCACCTGCTGTGGGCGCCGGCGCTGCACCTCCCGGGCAGTCAGAGCTTCGCCACCGCGCCGGTCAGCGGCGACGCGGTGCTGCTGGCGAGCGGTTACATCGCCCCGGAGGCCCGGGGACAGGGATTGGCCCGGGTCCTCGTCCAGTCGATGGCCAAGGACCTGATCGAGCACGGGGGGATCGGCGCGGTCGAGGCGTTCGGCGGACACCGCTCCCACGAACCCCACGGTGCGACGCACGCCTGCGTCCTCCCGGTCGACTTCCTGCTCTCCGTGGGCTTCCGGACGCTGCGCCCGCATCCCGTGCACCCGAGGATGCGGATGGACCTGCGCACGACTCTCACCTGGCGCGAGGAGTTCGAGACCGCGGTGGAGCGCCTCCTCGGCGTCGTGGCGGGCAAACGGCACCCGGCCAGGCCCACTCCGAGGTCAGCGCCGCGGGTGACGCATCGCAACGCCGAGCGGGACCTCAGCCCGCCCCTTCCTCCCGAAGCGCCGCGCGCAGCTCACTGAGCCGCAGGACACCGGTGTTCGCATCGGCCTCCGGGCTCAGGTAGAACCGCTGCACGGCGACCACGATCGCCTCCGCCAGGACGTCGCGGAAGCCGGGGTCGGCCAGCCGGCGCGCGTCGCCCGCGTTGGAGAGGTAGCCCGCGTCGAGCTGCACCGCGGGCATCCGGGTGCGACGCAGGAACTCCCAGGCCTTCGGGTGGCAGCGCAGGTCGACGAGGTCGGTGCGGGCGACGATCTCGCGCTGGACGAGGCCCGCGAAGCGCTCGCCGGTCGAGGACCGGACGTCGTGCTCGTCGGAGCCGAAGAAGTAGGTCGCGACGCCGCAGGCACCTGGGTTCGAGGACACGTCGACGGCGAGCGAGAGACTCAGGTTCGCGCCGGTCCGGTTGGCGAACAACGCGCGCTCCGCCTCCTCGGCGTGCCCGGCCGCGCCGGTCTGCTGGGCCCGGTGCCGTCCGGCGCGCGAGGCGGTCAGGAACGCCTGGACGCCGGTGGCGACGAGCCGGCCCTCGATCCGCGCGGCCAGGTCGTGGACGATCTCGGCGGCCGCAGTGGCGTACTCGGGCGGGAGGTGCTGGCCGGGGGACGGGTCGATCACGACGATCTTGCCGCCGAGGTTGGGTCCGGCGTCGCGGATCCGCTCGTGCGCGCGCATGGCGTTGGGCGCGCCGCCGCTCACCATCGGGGCCAGTTGCGCGAGCGCCTTCAGGGTCACCGGACCGCAGGTACCGTCCGGCGGGATACCGACGTTGCGCTGGAACTCCCGGAGCCCCTCGGCGGTCTCGGTCCCGAAGTAGCCGTCGACCCGGCCGACCTTGAAGCCGAGCTCCAGGAGCCGGCGCTGCAGGGCGAACACGTCGTCACCGGCGAGCAGGCTCCCCGGGAGGTAGGTCAGGATCCGGTCCCCGAGGGTCCAACGGGCCTCGTCGAGCCGCCGGAAGGTGGCTGTGCCGACCATCCCGTCGACATGCAGGCCCCGCTGCTGCTGGAAGGCGCGGACCGCGTTCTCCACGGTCTCGTCGTACGACGAGGGCAGCGGGCCGTCCGTGAGGAGGCCGAGGTGGGAGAGGACGCCGACGATCTGCGTGACGGCGGGACCGGTGTCGCCGTTGCGGAAGATCGTGTTCAAGGAAGTCTCCCCTTCTCGATGCGCAGCGCCCCCGACGGCTTTGCACGGGACTACTCAAACAGACGGGCCCCGGTAACAAAAGCGACGCCGGGAACCAACTGGTTCCCGGCGTCGCCGTGGGTCTGTCTTTTCGGGCTGCTCGGCCCGGGTCAGTTGCCCAGGATGTCCGAGAGCTCGCGGAGGAGCGCGGCCTTCGGCTTCGCGCCGACGATCTGCTTCACGACCTCACCGTTCTGGTACACGTTGAGAGTCGGGATGCCCGTCACGCGGTACGCGGCGGGGGTCACCGGGTTCTCGTCGACGTTCATCTTGACCAGGCGGATCTTGCCGGCGTGCTCGGCGGCGATCTCGTCCAGGATCGGGGCGACCTGGCGGCAGGGGCCGCACCACTCGGCCCAGAAGTCCACCAGGACGGGGGTTTCGGACTTGAGAACCTCGGCCTCGAAGTCGGCGTCGGTGACGGCCTGAAGGTTGGCCATGGGTTACTCCTCGTTGTCTGAAGTGGGCTTGCGATGATTGAACACCCGAGAGGGGACGTTTTAATCCCCGGCTCGGGGGCGGGGACGGACCGGCTGGTCAGACCCCGGCAGGGACGGCGGTCGCGGCGGCGTGCTCGAGGTCGGACAGGTAGCGCTCGGCGTCCAGTGCCGCGGCGCAACCGCTGCCCGCCGCGGTGATCGCCTGCCGGTAGGTGTGGTCGACGAGGTCGCCGCAGGCGAAGACGCCGGCCAGGTTGGTCCGGGTGCTGCGCCCTTCGGCGAGCACGTAGCCCTCGTCGTCGAGGTCGACCTGGCCCGGCAGCAGTTCCGACCGGGGGTCGTGGCCGATCGCGATGAACAGCCCGGTCGCGTCCAGCTCGCGGGTCTCGCCGGTCACCGTGTCCTTGAGCGTCACGCCGGTGAGCTTGTCGTCGCCGTGGATGGCCTCGACCGCGGAGTTCCAGGCGATCTCGATCTTCGGGTCGGCGAACGCGCGCTCGGCCATGATCTTCGAGGCGCGGAGCTCGTCGCGGCGCACGATCAAGGTGACCTTGGAACCGAAGCGCGACAGGAAGGTCGCCTCCTCGACGGCCGAGTCGCCACCGCCGACGACGGCGATGTGCTGCTCACGGAAGAAGAAGCCGTCGCAGGTCGCGCACCAGGAGACTCCGTGGCCCGACAGCCGGTCCTCGTCGGGGATGCCGAGCTTCTTGTAGCCCGACCCCATCGCGAGGATGACGGCCTTCGCGGTGAAGGTGCCCTCCTCGGTCCGTACGACCTTGACGTCACCGGTCAGGTCGACCTCGATCACGTCGTCGGTGACGAGTTCGGCGCCGAACCGCTCGGCCTGGGCACGCATCTCGTCCATCAGCGCAGGGCCCTGGATGCCGTCGCGGAAACCGGGGAAGTTCTCGACCTCGGTGGTGTTCATCAACGCGCCGCCGGCAGTGACCGCACCCTCGAAGACGAGCGGGGCCAGGTTGGCGCGGGCGGCGTACACGGCGGCGGTGTAACCCGCCGGGCCGGAGCCGATGATGATGACGTTACGGGTCTCGCCGGAAGTGTCCTCGGACATGAATGCCTGCTCTCGTGTGACTGGTGGCAGAACAGATCCTAGGCATGCCGCATTCCCCCGGGCGCAGCCGACCACCTGGCGTCGTCGCGGACGGACCGATCAGTCCGGGATGTCCGTGCTGACCAGCACGACGCTGCCGGTGCAGTCGCGTGCCTCGACCCGCACCGTGCCGTCCGCCGCCTCGAAGACAGCCAGCACGGCCGGGCGCCCGTCGAGCACGACCGGCACGGTCGTCGCGCCCTTCACGACCGGTGCGCAGTCCGCGCGCTTCGTCGTCGCGTACTGGCTCAGCAGCGCGGAGTCGAGATCCTTGAGGGCGTTTCGCTGCTCCTCCAGATCCGCGGGGCCGGGCGTCGGGAGTGGCGAGGCGGACCTGGTCAGACCGTCCTGCGCCTCGGGGAGCTGCTCGCTCGCAGTGGGCGCCACGGCGGTCGCCAGCAGGGTGCGGACCTCAGCATCGAAGCCGGCCGTGGTGAGGACGATGACGCGTGCGGCCGCTGCCGGTGTGCCTTCGTCGAGCTCGGGACTCTCCGCGGCACTGTCGGAATCCACTGCCGCGCCCGGGGCCGTCGCCCCCGTGGCCGCCGAGTCCGCGGACGTCTTCAGGTCGTCGGAGCCGTCGCGGACCACTTGGGCCAGGCCGATCCCGCCGGCGCCGACGACCACGACGGCCGCGGCAGCGACGAGAAGCCGCGGGCCGACCCGGGACCGCTTGCGCAGCGGCACGACCGGGGCCGGTTCCGGCTGGTCGTCCGGGACCGGGGCGGCTGATGCGGCCACGGGAGCTGCAGACCCGGAGAGGTCGGCGATCACCGCGTCCAGGCGGGCCGCCACGTCGGCAGGCATCGGGTCGGTGGCCCGGAGACCGGCGAGGTCGGTGCGCAGGTCGTCGTACGCCGGATCGCCGAAGGCGGGGACGCCGTCGGGCAGCAGTTCGTCGTCGGGACCGGTCATCTCTGGACACCTCCTCCTGGCATCGCGCGCTTCTCCTCCCGCGATGGTCGCATCAGCGGGTCACTCTTCTCGGACGCGGCCGCTCCGCTCCCGGTTCCGGTGATCCCGGTCTCAGCGAGCAGGGCGGCGAGCCGATGACGGCCGCGGGCGCACCTGCTCTTGACGGTGCCCGACGGACAGCCGAGGATCCGGGCCGCCTCGTCCACCGGGTAACCCTCCATGTCCACCAGCACCAGGGCCGCCTTCTGCTCGGGCGGCAACCGGTCCAGCGCGGCCAGGATCGTCCGGCGCCGGTCGGAGCGGATCGCGGCCGCTTCGGGGTCCTGGTCGTCGTCGGCCGGTCCCGTCACGACCGCGCCGCGGGCGGCGTACTCGTCCAGGTCGTCCGGCAACGGCTGGGCTGCCCTGACCTTGTTGCGGCGCAGGCGGTCCAGGCACGCGTTGACGACGATGCGGTGCAGCCAGGTGGTGACCAGGGCGTCGCCGCGGAACGAGTCCGCCCGCCGGTACGCCGAGATCAGCGCTTCCTGCAGTGCGTCCGCGGCGTCCTCGGGGCTTCCGGTGGTCCGGAGCGCGACCGCCCAGAGCCGGTCGCGATGCCGGGTGAAGAGGACGGCGAACGCCTCGGTGTCGCCCGCGCGGTGGGCCTCCAGGAGCGCGGGGTCGTCCAGCTCCTGCAGCGGGACGGTCATGGCCGGGGGATCGCTTCGGTGATCTCACCGCGGAACCCGCCCGGAGCCTCGGGCAGTTTGGTGAGCCAGACGAGGATGTACCGGGTCCGGACCGGGGACTCGAAGCGGGCCACGGACAGGGTGCCTGTCGCGGTCTGGCCGACCCGGCGACGAAGGTCCGCGAGCTCGACGGGCGGGTCGTCGATGCCGGGCGGGGACGTCCAGATCTCGAAGCTGGTCGGCGCCCCGGCCAGGTCGAGCTCGATCGAGCCGACCGCTTGCTCGGAGCCGAGGTCGAGGACGATCCCGACCCCGCTCTTCAGTCCGCCCAGGCGCGGGTCGTCGCGGTAGACGAGGGTCTTCCAGCCGGTCGAGGGGTTGCCGTCGATCGCGAGCGGGGTCTGGTCCGGGTTCTCGCTGGGAGGGTCACCCTCGGGGTCGAAGTCGGCGGCCCGGAACACCTTGATCGGCGTCCCGGTCGGGATCGCGGCCGACGGGGTCGGGGTGGGACTCGGAGCGGAGCTCTCCGGCGTCTCGTCCTGGCGCCCGAGGTCGAACGCGATGTACATCGCCCCGGCCAGCGCGAAGAGGAGCACGATCACCAGGAGTCGTCGCCAGCGCCGGCGGGGCCGGTCGCCGGCGTCACCGCCCGTGGGCGCGTCCTCGTAGAACGGCCAGCCGGGCGTCCCGGAGCTGGTCGCCGGGTCCGGGGCCGCGCCTGCGGGGACCCGGCGATCGTGATCCGCGAACAGCGGACGATCGGCGACCTCCTCGAACGGCGGCGGCGGTGGGGCGGGCTCCCAGTCGTCGGGCCGGGACAGGTCGGTCGGATCGAGTTCGCCGAACGCGTGCGGCATCGTCTGATCAGGCTCGGCGGGGGCGGGCGGTGTGGCCGCGGCGGCCGGTGGGATGACCGCCGCAGCGGGTACGTCCGCCCCGGCGTCCGTCTTGGGATCCGTCTCAGGGCCGTCCTCGGGGGCCGGTTCCGGGGCCGCGACCTCCGCGGGCTGGGCCGGGCTGTCGGCCTCGGCCTCGGCTCCGGGCTCCGGTGCGGGCTCGGGCTCCTGATGCATGGCCGGGATGTCGATCGGCGCCATCGCAGCGGGGTCGCCGACGAAGTCGCTGAGCGCCGCGCAGACCTCGAGCGCGGTCGACAGCGGAGCCACGTGCCGGGACGCTTCACGGTTCAGCACCCGGTCACAGATCGCGTCCAGCGTCCTGGGGACCCCGGCCCGGACCTGCCGCGGCCGCAACGGGTGCTGACCTTCCCGGGGAGCTCGTGGCACCCGGGACGTGGTGACGCCCGGCCAGCGACCGGTGAGGGCGGCGAACAGGATGCCGGCCAGATCGATCACATCGGCGTCGCGGTCGTTCACGACGCCGTACGACGTGTCCCTGCCGGCGCGACCCGCGAACGCGGTGTACACGACGAAGCCGATCACCTTCACCGCCCCGGACTCGGTCACCAGCACCGACTCCGGGTTCAGCCGCCCGTGGCAGAGACCCTGCGCGTGCGCCGCGACGATCGCCTCGGAGACCTCCCGGGCGAGCCAGGCGGCGCGGGCGGGCGGGAGCGGGCCCTGTTCGAGCATGACGTCCAGGGAGTCGCCCTCGCCCCATTCGTTGATCACCCAGGTCAGGCCGTCGTCATCGTCGCAGTCGAGCACCCTCAGGAAGTGCGGGTCGGTCACCCGCACCGAGGACCGGGCCGCGTCGAGGACCGCTGCCGAGCGAGGATCGTCGCTCGCCACCGCGTGCACCGCCACGCTGCGCGCGAGGACCACGTCCGTCGCGCGCCAGAACCGGGCGCCGTCATGCTCGGTGAGGAGGTCCTCCAGGCGGTACCGCCCACCGAGGACGGTGCCGGGACTCATCGGGCTGGTGGGCACGTTCCTCCTCGACCACGGGTGGTTCCCCATCGTAGGGCGGTCGACCGGCTCATCGCCGTCGGCTCACCCGCGCGGTCAGGGTCCGGACCACCTCGGCGACTTCCTCGAGACGGAAGATCCGGGCGAGCGTCAGGTAGGCGCCGGCCCCCACGCCGCCCACGACGGCCAGCCGGACCAACTGGGCGGGGTGGCTGTCGCCGGTGACGAGTTCGCCGATCGCCTCGCGGGCCAGGAAGGCGACCGCGACGGTGAGGGCCACGATCAGGCCGAGCCGGGTCGCGAACCGGAGCAGTTCCCGTCCGCCCAGCCCGTCGAGCCGGCGGGACAGTTGCGCGTAGGAGAGGACCGCGCCGACGGCGTACGCGACCGAGTAGGCGATCACCAGGCGCGGTGCGGTCTCCTCGGGAGGGATGTCCCAGGTGAGCGCGTACGCCGCACCGATGTTGACCGCCGCGATCACGCACTGGATCAGGAACACGCGCTTGTTCTGCTCCAGCGCGTAGAAGCCGCGCAGCACCAGGTAGTGGCTGGTGAAGAACAGCACCCCGACGGCGAACAGCGACAGGGACGGGACGAAGTTCTGGGCGGTCTCCCGGTTGGCGCCGTACCCGAAGATCAGCCCGGCGACGTCGGAGGCCACGACGGGGAGCAGGGCGAGCACGGGCAGCACCAGCGCGTAGGTGAGCCGCATCGTCGAGGTCAGCGAGCGCGCCAGCCGGCGCCGGTCCTGGTCGGCGGCGGCCGCCGACAGCCGGGGCAGCACCGCGGTCGCGAGCGAGACGGTGATGATCGCGTGCGGGACCATCACCAGGAGGAACGAGTTGGAGTAGACGGTGTAACCGGTGCCCTGGTCCGCCGCCGTGCAGCCGCCGGTCACCGTTCCGGTCGAGGCCAGTCGCACCACGACCGTGTACGCGATCTGGTTGGCGACCACGAAGAGCACCGTCCAGATGCCCAGCCGGAAGGTGTGGCCCAGGCCGGTGCCCCGGAAGTCGAAACGCGGCCGGAAGCTGTAACCCGCCCTCTTCAGGTAGGGGATCAGGACCAGGAACTGCACCACGATCCCGAGGGTCGAGCCGATGCCCAGGACCGCCTCGGCCGCCGGCGTGAAGCCGCCGCAGAGCTCCCGGCCCTCGGCGGGCCCGAAGGTGATCAGGTACGCGGCCAGGATCGTGATCGCGATCAGGTTGTTGGCGATCGGCGCCCACATCATCGGGCCGAAGGTGCCGCGCGAGTTGAGGATCTGACCGACCAGGACGAACATCCCGTAGAAGAAGACCTGCGGCATGCAGTACCGGGCCAGGTCGACCATCGACTCGCGCTGGGCGGCGTACTCGGGGTCGAACAGGCCGCCGGTGACCAGGACCCGGATCACCAGGGGCGCGGCGAGCACCAGCACCACGGTGACCGCCGCGAGGAAGAGTGCGCCCAGGGTGACGATCCGGTTCGTGTACGCCTCGCCGCGGTCGGGGTCGTTCTTCAGCGCGCGGACCAGTTGGGGCACCAGGACGGCGTTGAAGACACCGCCGGCCAGCAGGATGTAGAGCATGTTCGGGATCGTGTTGGCGATGTTGAACACGTCGGCGTGCAGCCCGGCGCCGAGGGCGGCCAGCAGCATCGCCCCGCGGACATAGCCGCTGATCCGGGAGACGACGGTGCCCGCCGCCATCACGGCGCTGTTGGTCACCAGCGAGCGGGACTCGCCGGCGTCCTCCGGACTGCTCACTGGCCCCTCCAGCGATGCTCGCGGACGCCGCGCAGGACCCGGCGCCCGATCATCACGACGAGCAGGACGCCGGCCGCGATCAGGACGATCCAGACCAGATTGCCGACCTGGCTCGTGCGCAGGCTGAAGGTCAGCGGGGTGCCGAGCGGGAGGCCGGCCGCGCTGACCGGCGTCAGGGTCACCTCGTGCACGCCGATCGATGAGGCGTTGGCCCGCAACCGCAGCACCGCTCGTTCGCCGGGCGCGAGGGTCAGCGGATCCGGCGTCTCGATCCGGACGCCGCTGTCGACCGACGCCGGCGCGACACCGGCGGTGATCGGCTGGTCGAGCCCGTTGACCAGGGTGACCGCGACGGTCCCGGAGCCGCCCGAGAGGGTGACGAAGTCGGTGCCGGTCACCTGGACCGCCTCGAGCTCGCCGCGGAGCGCGGCGTCGGTGACCAGGACCTGGCTGCTGGCCGTGGTGGCATCACTACGGGCGTGCTGGGAGACGGCGGTCAGCGCGATCCCCGAGACCTGGTGCTCCACCTGGTTCTCGGTGCGCAGGATCTGGTGCAACGTTGTCCCGGTGATGATCAGCTGGCGGGCGGCGGCCACGTTGAGCGGGCCGACCTCCGCCTTGCGCTCGGTGGCCGGGTAGCCCAGCGGCACGTTCAGCACCGGCGTGCCGGCGTCGACGGTCCCGCCGAGGCCGACCAGGTCGAGCCAGGGCTGGTCGAGACCCTCGAAGAACCGGGCCGAACGCCACGCCGCTCCCGGGTCCCAGTCCGGCGGCAGCTCCACGACCATCGTGCTGGTGGCGCCGTCCTGCGCCCGGAGCGAGGCGTCGGCCAGGATGCGCTGGCGCAGCGCGAGCGCGTCCAGTGGCGCGGTGGGGCCGGGTCCGCCCTGTGCGGCCTGGGCGTCGGTGAAGATCAGTCCCTGGTCCTCGGTCGTCCGCCACTGGGTCCGGGTGCGCGGCGCGGCATGGTCGGAGACCAGGACGGTCGACCCCTTCGGGATCGCCCGCAGGGCGTCGTCGTCGAGCCAGCCGTCGGGCGGGGCGACCGTCGGGGTCACACCGATGCCGAGCCGGGCGAACGTCGCCGCTGCGATCCGGTCGGCGCGGGCCAGCATGGTCGGCTTCCGGCGCGCCAGCGCGGAGGTGTCGGGGTCGGCGTACCCGAGGCCGAGGACGGAGTGCGCGGCCGCGAAGCGCGTGACCGCGCTCAACCACGACGAGGCATTGGCCCGGTCGGTGGCGTCGAGCCGGCGGATCGAGCGCGAGGTCTGGTTGCCGCTGGGACCGTCGCTGGGCCCGCCGCTCGGGGTCTCGGTCGGCTCGTCGTCCGGCTCCGCGGTGCCGAAGGAGAGGGCGGGGTTGTCGGCGGCCACGGACTCGACCGCCTCGAGGACCGCGGGGTCGACCAGCAGGTTCGCCGGGGCGGGGCCGGCGGTGCCGAGCAGGTCGATGATCCGGCGCAGGCGGCCCTGGGTGCCGAGCGTCTCCGACCAGGCGGTCGTGTCCAGCAGCCGGCCGACCGAGTCACGGCGGACCCGCTCCCGCGCCGGGACCACGAGGGAGACGGCGCTGGTCCGGGTGCCCCGGACCAACGGGATGAAGGTCCGCGCCCGGCCGATGTTGCCGCGGCCGTCGGCGTTCTGCCCGAGCGCGTGGACGCCGATCCAGTACACGCCCGGGCTGCCGCCGGCGACCGGAAGGTCGGCGACCGGGAGCCTGATCACGAACCGGGCGGAGGCGCCCGGTTCGAGGTCGCCGATCGGTGCGAACTGCCCGACCTCGGTGAGCCGGGTGCCGACCTCCGTGGCCGGGTCTGACGCGGCGGCGGCCGCCACCTCGTCTCGGGTCGTCATCGGGGTGGCACTCAGGAACGGGTGCACGTTGATCGCCGACCAGGTCTCGCCCGACGTGTTGCGGACCGTGCCCGCGAGCGTGAGCGCTCCCCGGACCGGGATGGTCGCCGGGGAGAGCCGGACCAGCCGGACGGTGAGCGGGGTCGGCTCGCCGGGATCCGCGGAGCGGGCGGCGTACGCCGGACCCGGCGGCACCAGGAGCAGCGCGACCAGGACCGGCAACAGCACCCGGACCATCAGCGCAGGCACGGCACGGGCTCGGGTCACACCGGCGATGCTAACGACTCGCGGCGCGGTCACCGGCCAGCCCTGACCGGCGCGGTCACCCGGCCCGGACGCCGATAGAGTGGTCTCCCGTGTCCGACCAGCCGCTGAAGATGTCCGAGGTACAGGACCGCGCCGTCTCCGAGCTGCTCCGGATCGCGCCCGTGATCGACGAGCTGGGCGAGCGATTCTCGAAGGCCGGCGAACAGATCGCCCTGGTCGGCGGCCCGGTCCGGGACGCGATGCTCGGACGGCTCCAGAACGACCTGGACTTCACCACCTCCGCGCACCCCGACGTCACCGAGCGACTGCTCAAGGGGTGGGCCGACGCGGTCTGGACGATCGGCCGGGAGTTCGGCACGATCGGCTGCCGCAAGGGCGACTGGCAGGTCGAGATCACCACGTACCGCTCCGAGAAGTACGACCCGGCGAGCCGCAAGCCGGACGTGGCCTACGGCGACGACCTGGCCGACGACCTGATCCGCCGCGATTTCACCGTGAACGCGATGGCGATCGCGTTGCCGGACCGCACGTTCGAGGACCCGTACGGCGGGATCGTCGATCTCGCCCACCGGGTGCTGCGGACGCCGGGGCTGCCGGAGGACTCGTTCAGCGACGACCCGCTGCGGATGATGCGCGCGGCGCGGTTCGCCGCGCAGCTCGGGTTCACGGTCGCCCCGGAGGTCGTCGCGGCGATGACCGACATGGCCGAGCGGATCACGATCGTCTCCGCCGAGCGGGTGCGCGACGAACTGGTCAAGCTGATCTGCGCGCCGCACCCGCGGGTCGGGCTGGCGCTGCTGGTGCAGACCGGGCTGGCCGAGCACGTCCTGCCCGAGCTCCCGGCCCTCGCGCTGGAGCGCGACGAGCACCACCGGCACAAGGACGTCTACGAGCACACCCTCACCGTCCTGGAGCAGTCGATCGAGCTCGAGGAGCGACTGCCCGGCGGAGGCCCGGACTTCACCTCCCGGTTCGCCGCGCTGATGCACGACGTCGGCAAGCCGCGGACGCGGCGCTTCCTCGACGACGGCACGGTGACGTTCCACCACCACGACGTGGTGGGCGCGAAGATCACCCGCAAGCGGATGCAGGCACTGCGCTTCTCCACCGACGAGATCAACGCGGTGAGCAAGCTCGTCGAACTGCACCTCCGTTTCCACGGCTACGGCGACGGCCAGTGGACCGACTCCGCCGTCCGCCGGTACGTCCGCGACGCCGGCGACCTGCTCGGCCGGCTGCACATCCTGACCCGGGCCGACTGCACCACCCGCAACCAGCGCAAGGCCGACCGGTTGCGTCGCACCTATGACGAGCTCGAGGAGCGGATCGCCCGGCTCGCCGAGCAGGAGGAGCTCGACTCCCTCCGGCCCGACCTCGACGGCAACCAGATCATGGAGATCCTCGGGATCGGTCCGGGTCGTGAGGTCGGTACGGCGTACGCGCACATGCTCGAGCTCAGGCTCGACCGCGGCCCGATGACGTACGACGAGGCCAGGGCCGCGCTCCTGGAGTGGGCCGCCGCCTCCCGGTGACCTCCGCCTAGAGGGTCACCTTCAGGGTGAGGACCTTCGGCGCCGCGGCCGACCCGCCGGTCTGGGTGACGTTGATCGTGCGGGCGAGTCGAGGTGATCCGCGTCATACGGCGGGGAGCAGCGGAACGGCTAACCTCCGACGACCCGTCAGGGCTCACCGCACTCAGGAGGAACCATGCCGCTCACCGACGTCGCGCCGATCGAGGCCACCATCGAGATCGACGCCCCTCCGGCCGCGGTCTGGGCCGTGGTCTCCGACCTGCGCAACATGCCGCGCTGGAGCCCGCAGACCGCCAAGTCGATCCTGCGTGGCGACAACGGCCCCGGCGCGCGCTTCCTGAACATCAACCGCAAGGGTGCTCTGGTCTGGCCGACCCGCTCCAAGGTGGTCCGGTTCGAGGAGGAGAAGGAGATCGCCTGGCGGGTGAAGGACAACTTCACCATCTGGAGCCTGCGGCTCGAAGCGACCCCGACCGGCACCCGGCTCATCCAGACCCGGGAAGCGCCCGAGGGGATCTCGGACATCTCGGTGAATCTCACCAAGGCGGTCTTCGGCGGAGTGCCGAAGTTCACCGACACTCTGCGGACGGACATGGGCAAGACCCTGGCCCGGATCAAGGCCGAGGTGGAGCAGGGCTGAGACCCTGGCCCGGTGACCTTCCTGCACGCGCGTTTCCCGGAGCTCGACCTCGGCCACCTGCCGCTCGGCACGGCCCCGACCCCGGTCCGCCGGCTCGACGGCATCGAGGGCCTGGGCGGGGTCGACCTGTGGCTGAAGGACGAGAGCGTCTTCGGCGACGGTCGCTGGGGCGGCAACAAGGTCCGCAAACTGGAATGGCTGCTGCCCGAGGCGCGTCGTCGCGGAGTGCGGGTGCTGTTCACCGTCGGCGGGATCGGCACCCACTGGGGCCTCGCCTGTGCGCTGTACGGCGGTGAACATGGTTTCCGCACGGTGCTCGGGCTGGTCGACCAGCCCGTCGACGATCACGTCCGCGAGCAACTCGCGCGCCTGGAGGCCTCGGGCGCGACGCTGCACCGGTACCGGACGCCTGGCCGGCTCAAGCTCGCGGCCCCCTGGCTGATCGCGTCGAACCTCTCCGGCGGCAAGCTGCCGTGGTACCTGCCCGCCGGCGGCTCGAACCCGTTCGGCACGCTCGGGTACGTCGAGACCGCGCTGGAGATCGCGGACCAGGTCCGGGCGGGTGAGCTCCCGGAGCCGGGCAGCGTGGTGGTGCCGGTCGGCAGTGGCGGCACGACCGCCGGCCTCGCCCTCGGGTTCCGGATGGCCGGGCTGCGCACCCGGGTCTTCGGAGCTGTCGTCAACGACTCGTTCCCGCTGGACGCCCCGGTGCTGATCCGGCTCGCGAACAAGACCGCGGACCTGTTGCGCGAACGCGGTGCGCGCGACGTACCGACGCTGGCCGCCGGGGACCTGACGGCCTCGGACGAATGGCTCGGCGCGACGTACGGCGACCCGACCCCGGCGTCACGGCGGATGGTCGCCGCGGCCGCGGTGGCCGGCCTGGAACTCGAACCGGTGTACACCGGCAAGGCCCTGGCCGCCGTCGCCGACCTCGGTGACTCGCTGGCCGGCCCGGTGTTGTGGCTGAACACCCACGGCCCTAGATGACCCGGCTCAGCGGAGCTTGAGGGCCCGCTCGAAGACGGACTTGAGGTGCTCGGCGTACGTCGCGGTGACGTGGGTCGCGTCGCGGTAGACGATCCGGTCGCGGATCACGATCGGGCAGGTGCGCTTCCGGTCGCAGAACCACGGCAGCATCCGCAGGTACTCGACCCCGGCGGCCTCCGCGGCCCGGGTCAGTGCCTGGTTGCGGATCCGGACCTGGGACCGGAGCGGCTCGGCGCAGGCGGCCATCGTCGCGCGCCGTGACTCGAGGCAGTCGGCCGACGGCTTCGGCAGGACCGGGGTCGGGCCCACGACGACGACCCGGTCGGCGTACGTCGACAACCGCTTGAGCGCGCTGCGGGCACCGGTCTCGAAGAGCTGGTTGCCGCGCTCCCGGTCGGCGATCCGGCCGGTCTCCGGGTCGATGATCTCGGTCAGGTAGAGCGCACTGATCAGGATCAGGTCCGGCTTGATGGTCTTGAGCTGGTCGCGCACCCAGGCGGAGTGGGCGAGGCACTCGTCGTACTGGCGGCCGAGGTCGCCTTCGTACTGGAGGAAGTCGAAGGGCATGCAGCGCTGCTTGAGCAGCGGGACGACGCGGTAGTCCCGCGCTTCGGCGAGCTGGGTGATCGGGCCCAGCCACATCCCCATGTGCGAGTCGCCGAGCGCGACCACGGTCTTGGTCCCGGTCTTGTCCCCGGTGACGCAGACCTTGGACCTGACCTCGGGCTTCTGCGCGAAACAGCGGTTGTCGTCGTTCTGGTAGCCGCTCAACGGGGTCACGTCCTCGAAGAGGTCCTCGACCGCCGGGTGCAGCGTCTCGGGCAACCGGTACCCGGCCCGGGTCAGCTCCGCGGCGAACCCGACGTCGTCGATCAGCGGATCGGGATCCTTCTGCACGGTGCGCGGCTCGGGGTCGACGTCGGGCAGCACGTACGCCGGCTGGTTCTTGTCCTTCCACTCCTGCTGCGCCCAGACGGCGCCCGCGGAGACCAGCACCAGGGACAGACAGGCCGGCCAGAGCACCAGCGCCCGGAGCCGGTTGCGGTCCAGCGCCTCGGATTTGCGGAACGGTTCCTCGACGAACCGGTAGCTCAGGTACGCCGCGGCGAACGAGATCGCGACCACCGCGATCGTCTCGCCGGTGCGGAGGTCCCGGCCGAGGTAGGCCGCAGGAAGGATCAGGCACGGCCAGTGCCACAGGTACAGCGAGTAGGAGATGTCGCCGGTCCAGCGCATCGGCCGTACTGAGAGCACTGCCGCCGCGCCGTAACGCGGCCCTTCGATGCCGCCGGCCAGGACCAGGGCTGCGCCGACGACCGGCAGCAGCGCGGCCAGACCGGGGAACGGCGTGGTGTCGGTGTACGTCGTGGCGGCGATCGTGATCGCGACCAGTCCCGTCCAGGACGCGGCCGCCTTCACCGCATCAGGCAGCCGGGCGCAGGCGCCGGCGACCAGCGCGAGCAGGGCTCCGATGCCGAGCTCGTAGGTGCGGGTGAAGGTCGAGAAGTACGCCGAGGTCGGCGCCACCTCGGTCCGGTGCCACGACCACACCAGGGACGCCACGCAGATCAGCGCGATCGCGAGCACGCCGTAGCGCAGCCCGAGCCGGCGGACGTGCTCGACCGGCGCGGCGTGCGAGTGCCGGCGCAGGACGGCGGCGGCCAGTACGGCGCACCCGGCGAGGAGCAACGGCCAGGCGAGGTAGAACTGCTCCTCCACCGCGAGCGACCAGAAGTGCTGGACCGGCGAGACGAAGTCGTCGTTGTCGAAATAGCCGGTCCCCGCCGAGGCGTAGTGGATGTTGGCGCCGAAGAAGGCCGCCCAGACGGCGTCGCCGAGGACCTGGTGCAGCCGGCCGGTGGTGTAGACGAGGGCCGAGCCGACGCAGATCGCGACCAGGGCGACCGCGGATGCCGGCAGGATCCGGCGCGCCCGGCGGGCGTAGAAATCGGAGATCGAGATCCGCCCGGTACGTCGTACGGACCGGGCCAGGATCCCGGTGATCAGGAACCCGGAGATCACGAAGAAGACGTCGACGCCGATGTAGCCGCCGGGGAACCAGCCGGCGCCCGCGTGCCCGAGGATGACCAGGCCGACGGCGACGGCCCGCATTCCCTGGATGTCGCGGCGCAGGCCCCCGGGAGAGGTGCCTGCCGGCGCGCCGGCTCGGTCAGTCACCCAGACATTCTGCCGAACGCGACAATCACGCCGACGGGCGGCCGTGGTGCCGGCGCCAGAGGTGGAGCTGGGCCAGGGCGACCAGCGCGCTCGCCGGCCAGACCCCGACGAGCCCGAGCAGCCCCCCGGCGAGGATCACGAGAACGGCGAGCCCCGAGAACCCCAGGAGGGACGGCAGGTGGCGGACGACCGTGCCGATGCTCCGGTTGATCGCCGCGAAGCAGCCGTGGCCGTCGGCGATCACCGCGACCATCGCGAACTGGGTGCAGAGCCCGATCACGACCCCGGGCAGGAAGCCGAGCCCGCTGCCGAGGGTGATCGCGATCCCGAGCACGACGGCCACCCCGAGGACCGGCCCGAGGGTCGCTCGCCACGGCCGCGGCGCCTCGCCGGGAAGCGCGTTCAGGCCGGCGCGGACCGTGGCCGCCCAGAACAGCTGACCGAGGAAGAAGAACGCGAACACCCCGAGCGCCAGCCCGATCGTTCCCCGCGTCCCGTCGGCGGCACAGATCGAGGGCTCGACCATGCCGGCGACGCGACGCAGGCACGGACGGGACTGGGTGATCGTGCTGCTCAGCGCGATCTGGACGATCACCTGGGCCACCAGCCAGCCCCCGCCGGCGATCAGGACGGGCACGAGTACCTGTTCGGGCCGCGCCCGGAACGACCGCCAGCCCGCGCCCCAGACCCCGCCCGGACGCCCGGTCCGGGCGAGGGCACTGTCGAGGTCGGGCCCGGACGCGGTCACGCCCCGCATCCTAGGAGGCTGCGGGGCGTGAGCGCGTGGAACGGTTGAGGCTCAGACGGCCGGAGTGACCGGCTCACCGTTGAGCCTGCGGAAGGTGTACGCCTGCCCGATCAGGATCACCGGGATCGCGGCGAGCAGACCGACGCCGCAGAGGAGCGCGCCGACGAACGCGACCACTGCTGCGAGCAGGTAGAACAGGATCGTGTCGCCCAGGTGCCCGGTGGTGAACGCGAAGCTCGCCTTGATCGCGTCCAGCGGCGCCATCTGCTTGTCGATGACGAAGTACAACGTGTACTGCAGCAGGAACGCGACGATGATGCCCGGGACATAGCAAAGGATGTAGCCGACCGCGGTCAGCGAGGCGACGATGATCGCCGCGACGATCACCTTGCCCTTGTCCCAGCCCTCGAAGAGCTCGCCCAGCGACGGCGACTTGCCGTCGGTGACGTCGAGGCCGCCCTTGATCAGGGCCGCGGAGATGATCTGACCGACGATCCCGACCACCAGGATGATGATGCCCATCAGCACCATGGTGAGGACGAAGCTCGGCCCCTCGTCGAAGGTGGCGGTGCCGTCGTCGTTGATGGTGACCCCGCTGTCGAAGGCGGGCGCCAGGATCACGAAGAACATCAGGAAGTAGACGACGCCCACGACGATGAACGTCAGCAGCACCGGGACGAGCAGCGTGGCCGGGGACTTGGTGAACTTCGCCCAGCCGTACTGGACCGCGTCGACCGGGCTGTACGGACCGTCTCCGCTCCCCGGAGGGGCCGGGGCGCCGTAGGCGGGCGGAGGCGGTGGGACGGGTGCGCCGTACGCAGGCGGGGGCGGCGGAGGGGTCGGCGGGTGCGCGGCCGGCGGGGTGCCGCCGGGCGGGGGCGGGGGCGGGGGTGCGCCGCCGTCGGTCGGGCCTTCCGGAGGGGTCGTGTCATCGCTCATGTCCGCCACCGTAGTGACACCCGGTGCCGGTGGGGAGTCCCCGAACAGGCGAAACATGACTTTCACAAGCGCGTCACACACGCAATCGAGCCCCGGACCAGGAGGCCCGGGGCTCGATCTCGAAATCAGTTGTCGTGCTGCACGATCAGTCGTCGTGCCGCGCTGGGGTCAGCGCTCCACCTCACCGCGGATGAACGCCTCGACCGAGGCGTGACCCTCGTCGTCGGGACGCTGCACCGGCGGGGACTTCATCAGGTACGACGAAGCCGAGAGCAGCGGGCCACCGATGCCGCGGTCCAGCGCGATCTTCGCCGCACGGATCGCGTCGATGATGATGCCGGCCGAGTTCGGGGAGTCCCAGACCTCGAGCTTGTACTCCAGGTTCAACGGAACGTCACCGAACGCACGACCCTCGAGGCGGACGTAGGCCCACTTGCGGTCGTCGAGCCACGCGACGTAGTCCGACGGACCGATGTGCACGTTGCGGTCGTTGACCTTGCCCGACAGCGGACCGGTGAGGTTCGAGGTCACGGCCTGGGTCTTGGAGACCTTCTTGGACTCCAGGCGCTCGCGCTCGAGCATGTTCTTGAAGTCCATGTTGCCGCCGACGTTGAGCTGGTAGGTGCGGTCCAGCGCCACGCCGCGGTCCTCGAACAGCTTGGCCATCACCCGGTGGGTGATGGTCGCGCCGACCTGGGACTTGATGTCGTCCCCGACGATCGGGACGCCCGCGTCCTCGAACTTCTTGGCCCACACGGGGTCGGAGGCGATGAAGACGGGCAGGGCGTTGACGAAGGCCACGCCGGCGTCGATCGCGCACTGGGCGTAGAACTTGTCGGCCTCCTCGGAGCCCACCGGCAGGTAGGACACGAGGACGTCGGCGCCGGTCTGCTTCAGGACCTCGACCACGTCGACCGGCTCGGCGCCGGACTCCTCGATGGTCTGGCGGTAGTACTTGCCGAGCCCGTCGAGGGTGGGGCCACGCTGGACGTCGATGCCCAGGGTGGGGACGTCGGCGATCTTGATGGTGTTGTTCTCGGAGGCGTTGATGGCCTCGGAGAGGTCCTTGCCGACCTTCTTGTCGTCGACGTCGAACGCCGCGACGAACTCCACGTCGGAGACGTGGTAGTCGCCGAACTTGACGTGCATGAGCCCCGGCACCGTCGCGGACGGGTCGGCGTCCTTGTAGTACTCGACACCCTGGATGAGGGAGGTGGCGCAGTTGCCGACCCCCACGATTGCTACTCGTACGGACCCCATGGGGACTCTCCTTGTCTGGCGGGAACTAACGGCTGTCAGTGCTGGATGAGCTGGTGGGCATCGTGCCCGGGCGTTGCGTGAGCGGTTCTCCGCGTTCGGCGGAGATGAGGTCGGAGAGCCAGCGCACTTCGCGCTCGACCGACTCGACCCCGTGCCGCTGAAGTTCTGCGGCATACCTGTTGACCTCGGCCTGCGTGCGTTCCAGGTCGGACTGGACCTTGGCCAGGCGTTCCTGGAGGCGGGTACGGCGGCCTTCGAGCACCCGCAACCGGATCTCCATGTCCGTGCGACCGAAGAACGCGAACCGGATGTCGAAGTTGTCGTCCTCCCACGCGGTCGGACCCACCTCCGACATCAGGCGCTCGAACTCGGCGTGCCCGGCGTCGGTGACCTCGTAGACGATCCGGGGCCGGCGCGAGACGGGCGTGGTGGCCGTCATCTCCTCGATGAGGTTGGCCCGGAGCATCTTCTTCAGTGCGGGGTAGAGGGAGCCGTAGGACAGCACCCGACCCCAGCCGAGCATCAGATTGAGCCGCTTGCGCAGCTCGTAGCCGTGCATGGGTCCCTCGTGCAGCAGTCCGAGGACTGCCAGCTCGATGGTCTCTGCGCGACGTGCCATGCGACCTATCGTAGCGATATATCCACGAACCGTTAATCGGGAGTTATCAGACTTCCCCCGTACCCTTTGGGCCGTGAGCAAGCGCAGAGCCGACGGTCCTCCCGTCACCCGACGACCCACAAAGACCAAGAAGTCGGCGGGCGCCCGCGCCCGAGGCGTGCTGAAGGTGTTGGCGATCTTCGGACTCGTGGGCGCGCTGATCGCGGTGGGCCTGTTCTTCGTGCTCTACAAGGCGATCGAGATCCCCCAGCCCAACGAGGCCTTCAAGGCCCAGACGACGTTCGTCTACTACAGCGGCGGCAAGGACGAGCTCGGCACCTACTACGACGACCAGAACCGGCAGTCGATCCCGCTCTCGGAGATGCCCGAGACCATGCAGGACGCGGTCGTGGCCGCCGAGAACCAGACGTTCTGGACCGACAAGGGCCTCGACCCCAAGGGCATCCTGCGGGCGGCCTTCTCCAACGCCCAGGGCAACGCCCAGCAGGGCGCGTCCACGATCACCCAGCAGTACGTCAAGATCCTCTACCTCACCAGCGAGCGCAGCTACCAGCGCAAGGTGAAGGAAGCGATCGTCTCGCTCAAGATCCAGAACCAGCTGAGCAAGCAGCAGATCCTCGAGGGCTACCTCAACACCATCTACTTCGGCCGCGGTGCCTATGGCATCCAGGCCGCCGCCGGTGCCTTCTTCGACAAGGAGGCCAAGGACCTCAACCTCCGCGAGAGCGCCGTCCTGGCCACCACCTTGAACAACCCGTCGCGCTACGACCCCGCCGACGGCCGCGAGGCCAAGCAGGCGCTCAAGGAGCGCTACGGCTACGTCCTGGCCGCGATGGCCGACATGGGCACGATCTCCGCGGAGCAGGCCGACAAGGCCGCCAAGCGACTGCCCAAGTTCCCCGAGATCGCAAGCCAGAGCCAGTACGGCGGACAGCGGGGCCACATGCTCACGCTGGTGAAGAAGGAGCTGCTGCGCCTCGGCTTCGACGAGCAGGAGATCGACGGCGGTGGCCTGCGCGTCACCACGACCTTCACACCCGAGGCGATGGAAGCAGTCGAGCAGGGTGTGCTCGAGCAGAAGCCCGAAGGCTTCGGCGACAAGGAGCTGCACGTCGGCGCGGCCACGGTCGAGGTCGGCACCGGTGCCCTACGCGGCTTCTACGGCGGGCAGGACTACCTCGACTCCCAGATCAACTGGGCCTCGGCCGGCGCCCAGGGCGGCTCGACGATGAAGGTCGCCGCGCTCGTGGCGGCGATCAAGGACGGCTACGAGCTCAACGACAGCTTCGACGGCAATTCGCCGTACGAGCTGCCCGACGGCACCGAGATGGAGAACCAGGGCGACTCCGACTACGGCTCCGCCATCTCGATGCTGACCGCGACCGAGAACTCCGTCAACACCGCCTTCATCGACATGACGCTCGGCATGGAGGACGGCCCCGAGAAGATCATCGAGGCCGCCAACGACCTCGGCATCCCGCCGGCGAAGGCGACCAAGAAGACCATCGGCATCCCCACCTCGTCTCCCGGTCTCGAGCCGGTCACCGGCGTCTCGCTGGGCAGTGCGACGGTCAGCCCGATCAACATGGCCAACGCCTACGCGACCATCGCGTCGGGTGGTGAGCGGGCCGGCGTGCACGTGATCGAGAAGGTGGTCGACGCGTCCGGCGAGGAGCGCTACGCCTGGCAGAACGACGCCACGCGCACCATCGACGAGGACATCGCCGCCGACGTCTCCTACGCCCTCGAGGGCGTCGTGCAGTCCGGTTCCGGCACCGCCGCCCTGAGCCTGGGTCGCCCGGCCGCCGGCAAGACCGGCACCGCGACCAACGGTAGGGACGAGGTGTCGTCGGCGTGGTTCGCGGGCTACACCCCGCAGTACGCGACGGCCGTGATGTATGCCCGCGGCAAGGGCAACGAGCAGCTCGAGGGCTGGCTGCCGTCCTACTTCGGTGGCGCCTACCCGGCCGAGACGTGGACCGCGATCATGACCTCGATCATGGAGGGCCTCGAGGTCGAGGAGTTCCCGGAGCCGGCCTACGTCGACGGCGACGCGCCCGACGAGGGCCACGAGCCCTACGTCCCGCCGCCCACGTCCAACCCGCAGCCGAAGCCCACGAAGAAGCCCACGAAGACGGCGACGATCAAGCCGCAGCCGACGGAGACGCCGACGGAGACGCCGATTCCCACGCCGACGACCCCCGTGCCGACCGAGACGGTGCCGACGGAGACCGTGCCGATCCCGACGCCGACCACCCCGCCGCCCTCGGAGACCGTCCCGCCGCCCACCGTGGCACCGTCGCGGACCGCCGCGCGGTGAGTGACACTTCTCGCGACCGGGTCTCGCCCAGCCGTGAGGACACCGTCGTCCGCTCCGTCAGCGAGGCGATCGGCGGGCCGGTGGGCGACCACGCGGGTCAGCACCCCTGGTGGACGCCGCTGCGCGTGGTGCTGCTGCTGGCCGCCCTCGCCATGTCCCTCGGCATCGCGGCCAAGGCGCCCTGCCTCGACATCGCCGGGGAGGCCGACAGGACCGGGCGCTACACCAACCTGTGCTGGTCCGACGTGTCCACGGCGTACGTCGCCAACGGCTACGCCGAGGGCGTCTGGCCGTTCACCGACGACCCGCAGGTGCGGGCCCGATACGCCCCGGCGTGGGTGCCGCCGCTGCCCGCCTATGTGGGTTTCGCCGCCGAGCGGGTGACCTGGCTCCTCGCCGGCAGCCCCGACCTCGCGGCCCGCTCGCAGGTGACGACCGCCGACGTGGCCGCGGACCCCGACGTCCTGCGCGAGGCCCGGATCTTCACGCTGGTCAACGCCGTCCTGCTCGCGGGCGTCGGTCTGCTGGCCGCAGGCCTCCTGACGGGCGTACGCCGACGGCGACCGTGGGACGCCGCGGCCTTCGCCGTCGCCCCGGTGCTGGTGCTGTTCTTCCCCATCACGTGGGACCTGCTGCCGGCCGCGGCCGTGGCTGCCGCCCTCTGGGCGTGGTCCCGTGGCAGGACCGGCCTGATGGGCGTCGCCATCGGGGTCGGCGCGGCCGCGTCTCCGTTCGCCGCGCTGCTGCTGGTGCCCGCAATCGCGATGCTGGCGCGCGACCGGCGGCTGCCCGAGGCGGGTGTCCTCGCCTCCACGTCCGTGGCCGTCTGGATCGCGCTGATGATGCCGGCCGTGGCGAGCTCGCCATCGGTGTGGCGGACGTCGTGGCAGACCTACTTCCACGGCCCCGACATCGGCTCCGCGTGGCTGCTCGCCACCCAGGTCTCCAACGTCAATCCGTCCACGACGGTCGTCCTCATCTGTACGGCGATGCTGCTGGCGCTCATCTCCGCGGTGGTCGTGGCGCTTGCGTGGCGCACCCGGTGGTCGTTCGCGAGCCTCGCCACGCTGTTGGTGGCCGAGGCGCTCATCGTCAGTCCCGCGGCGGCGCCGTCCTTCGCGCTGGTGCTGCTGCCGCTCGCCGTGGTGGCGGTGCGCGAGTGGCGCCACCTGCTGGTGTGGCAGGTCTGCGAGGTCGGCCACTGGGCGCTGCTGGGCTTCTACCTCGGCGGCATCCTGGCGCCTTCCGGCGGCGGCGAGGCGCGCGTCTTCTGGCTCGCCGTGGTGCTGCGCATTGCCGGGCTGATGTGGCTGATAGGA
>JAKFBZ010000108.1:0-2580 GCA_036676945.1 Marmoricola sp. | reverse complement strand
GCGGTCGCCGCCAGTGCCGTCCTGGCCGCCGGCCTGACCGACCCCGACGAGGTGGCCTCGTTCGTCGCCGGCATCACGCTGGCCTCGGGGATCCTGTTCGTGCTGCTGGCCGTGTTCCGGATGGGCTGGATCGCCCAGTTCCTCTCCCGGGCGGTGGTCACCGGCTTCCTCTTCGGCGCTGCCATCGACGTGGTGATCGGCGAGCTGCCGAAACTGACCGGCAGCGAGGCGGACGGTGACAACGCCTTCCAGGAACTGCGCTCGTGGATCGGCAATCTGTCCGGGACCGACTCGGCGACGCTGGTCGTCGGTTCCGCCGCCCTGATCGTGGTGTTCGGGTTGAGAGCGGTCGCACCGAGAGTCCCGGGCGCGCTGGTCCTGGTCGTCGGCGGCCTGGTCGCGAGCTGGGCCCTGGATCTCGAGGAGCGGGGGGTGGCGCTGGTCGGGACCGTCCCGCGCGGGCTGCCGTCGTTCGAGGTGCCCGAGCTCCAGCTGATGTGGGACCACGTGCTGCCGACCGCGCTCGCCGCGGTGGCGCTGGTGCTGATCGGGTTCTCCCAGACCGCTGGCGACGCCCGGGCGTTCGCCACCAAGCACCGCTACCAGATCGACATCAACCAGGAGTCGGTCGCGCAGGCGGTGGCGAACACCGGCGCCGGGCTGCTCCAGGGCATGCCGGTCTCCACCAGCCTCTCGGCGAGCTCGCTCAACGATCGTGCCGGCGCCCGGACCAGCCTTGCCTCGCTCACCTCTGGACTGACGGTCGTGGCGACGCTGCTGTTCCTCGCCCCGGTGTTCTCAGACCTTCCGACGGCGGTGCTCGGTGCGCTGATCATCGAGGCGGTCGTGATGGGGATGATGGACGTGCGCGAGATGCGCCGCCTCTACCGGGTGAAGCAGTTCGACTTCTGGGTCGCGGTGGTGGCGATCGTCTGCACGTTGGCATTCGGCGTCCTGGCCGGCGTCGTGATCGGGATCGGCCTGTCCCTGCTGTGGCTGGTCTGGGTGGCCACCCATCCCGAGATCCCCGAGCTCGGTCAGCAGCCCGGGACTCAGGTCTTCCGCGATCTCGCCGAGCACCCGACCGACGAGCGTCACACCGGCGTGGTGCCGATCCGGCTGGACGGCGGACTCTTCTTCGCCACCTCGGACACCCTGGAGGACAGGATCCGGGAGGTCATCCACACGACGCCGGACCTCGCCTCGATCGTCCTGGACTGCGGCGGCGTCAACTTCGTCGACTCCCAGGGGTCGGCCAAGCTGGCCGAGATGGTCGAGCTCGCCGACGCGTCCGCGGTCACGCTTCGGCTGGCGCGGGTGAAGAAGGGCGTCCGGGCGACGCTGGAGAAGGACGGGGTCCTCGAGCAGCTCGGTCACGACAACGTGCACGGCAGTGTGTACCGGGCCGTGCAGGCGCAGCTGGGTGCGGACCGTTCGCAGCCCGACGCGGAGTGAGAAGCTGCCTGACATGAAGCGCATCGGCCTGCTCGGCGGCATGAGCTGGGAGAGCACGGCCGAGTACTACCGGCTCCTCAACGAGGGTGTCCGCGACCGGCTCGGCGGGCTGCACTCCGCCGACCTGGTCCTTCGGTCCCTCGACTTCGCCGGGATGGAGGCGATGCAGGCAGAGGGACGCTGGGACGACGCAGGCCGGGAACTCGCGCAGATGGCTCGCGAGCTCGAGGCCGCCGGTGCGGACGTGCTCCTGCTCTGCACGAACACGATGCACAAGGTGGCCGACTCGATCGAGTCCGCGGTCGGCGTACCGCTGTTGCACCTGGCCGATGCGACCGCCGCCGCCGCGCTCCGCGACGGGCATCGACGACTCGGTCTGCTCGGGACCGCCTTCACGATGGAGCAGGACTTCTATCGTGACCGGCTCGGCGGGCACGGCCTCGAGGTCGTCGTCCCGGATGCTGAGGACCGTGCCGAGGTGCACCGGATCATCTACGACGAGCTCTGTGTGGGGCTGATCCACTGCGAGTCACGGGCGGTGTATGTCGAGGTGATCGGTCGGCTGGTGGAGACGGGCTGCGATGCGATCATCCTGGGATGCACTGAGATCGAGATGCTGATCGGGGCCGAGGACAGTCCGGTCCCGGTGCTGCCCACGACCTCTTTGCACGTCGCAGCCGCCCTCGATTTTGCTCTCGGTTGAGCGACTCAGGCGGCCTGGGAGCGGTAGTGCTCGACGATCTGGGTGAACTGCTCGGGGTCGACGGTCGCCTTGCTGACGGTGTGCTTCTTGCCGTCGTTGCCGATGACGGTCGCCTTCCACCCGCGTGAGCTCGGCTTGCCGCTGTAGCTGAGCTGCGTCTCGGGGTCGCGGAGGTCCCAGCTGTCGGCTCCGGAACCCTTGGAGATCTCCAGAGTGCCGTTGCTGATCGAGACGATCGCGGGCGTCCAGTTCAGCAGCGCCCACCAGCAGCCCATGGCGAGCACGGTGAGGCCGGTAGCAGCCATGAGCGCGGTGGACTCGCCGGACGAGACGGCCCAGAAGATCGCGATGACGGCACTGACCGAGAACGCTGTGAACAGGGTTCCGAAGACGTAGCGCAGGGCATTGCCCGGACGGAACTC
>JAKFBZ010000107.1:0-9020 GCA_036676945.1 Marmoricola sp. | reverse complement strand
GCAGTGCCCCACCGACGGCGCAACCCTGGTCATGAGCGAGCGCAGCGGGATCGAGATCGACTACTGCCCGACCTGCCGCGGCGTCTGGCTCGACCGTGGTGAGCTCGACAAGATCATCGACCGGTCCCTGACCCAGGCCCCGGTCGCGGCGCAGGCTCCGCCGCCGCCCCCGCAGCAACACCAGCAGCAGTACCAGCAGCGTCCGCAGCAGGGCTACTACAAGCCCAAGCGCAAGGAGTCGTGGCTCTCCGAGCTGTTCGACTGAGGCTGTCCAACCTCCCAACTCCCCCCACCGTCACGCCCACGAGCGTTAGCATCCAAAAGGACGCCAGTGGGGCGTGTCTACGGGGAGTGAACGATGAAGCGACGTACGGCGGTTCTGGCGGCGATCCTGGCAGTGACCCTCTCTGTTCTCGGGCTCAGCCCGGCGCAGGCGGTCGTTCCGGACGCGCCAACCGTGACGGCGCTCGACTCCAGCACGCCCGGACACGTCACCGGCACGGTCACCAGTGACCAGCCGTTCGTCCTCGTCCGGCTGAGCTCCGGCGCCCCGTGGGTGCCCCTGACCCTGGCGAGCAGCACCGCGAACTTCGACCTCGAGACCTGGGGCTTCGGCGCGAACGAGACCGTCCACGCGGTCGCCTGCCCGACCGACACGTTCGACGCCGAAGCGTGCTCGGCCGAACAGACCGCAGGTGTCGGGTTCTCCGCGACCGACGTCGCCCCGGACGTCACCTGGTTCACCGACAGCACTGTCGGACCCGGCGAGGACGCTGAGGTCACCGTCTCCGACCCGACCGGCGGCGGCACGCTGCAAGCCGTCTGGAACAACACCGACGGTGACGACCAGACGACCACCCTGGACCGCAACGGCAACACCAACCTGACCTTGGTGGACGGCACCGGCACGGTGCGGGTGGAACGCTGCTCGACCGACGATCCGGCCGTCTGCACCGGCTTCACTCCGCCTGTCCAGCACATCTTGACGGTGCGGACCAGCGCATCGGCCACCGTCGGTGCGATCGCGCCGATCACCACCGCGAGCCCGAACACGTCAGCGACCGTCGACACTGACCGGGCCGGCACCTACACGCTGGCCTGGCATCTCGAACAGGGCGGTAACCCCGTCGTCGGCCATGACGGCACCGACAGCGGCAGCCTCGACGGCAGCGGTGCCGCCGAACCGTTCACGATCCCGGGCGGCGGTCTCGACGACGGGGACTACGACGTCGAGGGCACCATCACCGTCACCGACCCTGACTTCGGTGAGTTCCCGGCAGCGGCTTTCAGCGGCACTGTCTCCGTCGACTCCACCGGTGCGCCGCAGGTGACGGGCGTCAACGACGACACCGCCGGCCACGTCACCGGGACCGTGTCGAGCCTGCGCCCGTACGTCTTCGTGTGGTTCGACGGCAGCGTCGCCAAGACCATGAGCACCCTGGTCGACGGAAGCGCGACCTTCGACCTGCCGACCTGGGGCTACAGCGGCTCCCAGACCCTGAACGCGATCGCCTGCCCGACGACGACCGTGGACGAGACCTGCTCGGCGGCACAGACCGCCCCGTTCACCGTCACCGACGTCGCACCGGACGTCACCTTCTTCACCGATTCGACCGTAGGCCCGGGCCAGGACGCGATCGTCACCGTCAACTCCGACGCCGGCGGCGGCACCCTGCGCGCAGTGTGGACCAACACCGAGGGCGCGGATCCGGTCACGGTCCTCACCGTCGGTGTCGGCACGGCGCTGACCCTGGTGGACGGCACTGGCATCGTCTCGATCCAGCGCTGCTCGACGGTCAACACTCTTATGTGCACTGGCTTCACCCCGGCGATCACGAGCCCGCTGACCGTTCGCACGACAGCGACAGCCAGCCTCGGCACGCTCGCGGCGATCAACACCCCGCACCCGACCAGCAGCGGCGTGGTGACCACCAACCGGGCCGGGACCTACACGCTGGCCTGGCACCTGGAACAGAACGGGAATGAGGTCCCCGGCACTGACGGCACCGCCTCCGGCGCGCTGACCTCCGGCGTCACCCCGGCGTTCACGATCCCGGCTCCGCCCAGCGACGGCACCTTCAGCGTCGTCGGGACGATCACCGTGACCGACCCGTCGTTCGGGGTGTTCCCCGCAGCCGGGTTCACCGGCACGCTGGCGGTCGACCGCGTGGGCCCGGCGGTCACCTCGGTCAGCTCCTCGAGGACCGCCATCTGGCCCTTGGTCAACAGTGCGAAGTACCCGGGCAGCACCGTGCTGACAGTGACCGGCAGCCTCGTCGACGTGGCCGGGCTGCAACTGCGTCGCGGCACGACCACGATCAACCTGACCCTCGCCGCCGGACAGATCACCTGGTACGGCCGCCCGTCGGGTGCGAGCACCGGCGCCCTGGCCCCTGCCGGCACCTACACGGCCAGAGCCGTCGACGCGGCGGGCAACGCATCGACCCAGTCCGCGGTGGTGGTCCTGTCCGCGCAGAAGATGATCCTCAAGACGCTGCGCAGGACCACGACCCCACGGGCCACCAAGGTCGATCAGTACGTCGGCCGCTGCTCGACGCTGCGCCGGCCGTCCCTGCGCGGTTGGGTCGGCTCGTTCGGCTACTACGCGAACACGAAGTGCGCCAGGCAGACGTTCCGTGCCAGCGGCGTCTCGACGGCGCACGCGGTCTTCCTCCCCAAGGCGGAGCGCTACGTCGACATCCGGGTGGAGGCCTACGGTGGCGCCGCGAGGAGCAAGCCGTCGAGCCGCGCCGTCATTCGCTACCTGAACACGGGCGGGAACTGGGTGAACGAGAAGACCGTCTCCCGCACGCTCGGCACCCATCGCGGTGTCACCCGCAGCACCACCGGCGTCGTGTTCGGCGACCGCTCCTTCGCCTGGGGCTTCCTGACCGGCTTCGGCAACCGGTACGACGTCAAGAACTTCACGCTCGTCCTGCGTTACTACGTCCTCGGCTGACCGGCTAGCGTCGGCCGACGTGGACTACGTCGAGATCGCCCGTGCCGAAACCCCTCGCGGTGAGGTCGTGCTGCGCGAGCGGCGTGCGGAGCACCAGCAGACCGTCCTGGAGCTCCGGGTCAACGGCGTCTTCGTGATGGACACCCTGGAGACGTCGACCGAACGCACCCTCGCACGGGCCGCCCTGGGTCTGGTCGACGCACCCCGGCGGGTCCTGGTCGGCGGCCTGGGCCTCGGTTTCACCCTCAATGAGGTGCTGGCCGACCCCCGCGTCGAGTCCTGCGCCGTGGTCGAGCTCGAACAGTCGATCGTCGACTGGATGCGCGACGGCACCATCGCGCACGGCCCGGCGTACCTGGCCGACCAGCGGGTCACTGTCGTCGTCCAGGACGTGGCGGTCGCGCTGCAGGAGGCGGAGGAGGCGTCGTACGACCTGGTCCTGCTCGACGTCGACAACGGGCCCGGCTACCTCGTGCACGACGCGAACGCGGCGCTGTACGCGCAACCGCTCCTGACCGCCGCACGACGCGCGACCGCCGGCCTGCTGGTGATCTGGTCGGCCGCGGAGGCGCCGCAACTGGGCGCCTCGATGGAGGCGGTCTTCGGCAACGTCACCGCCACGCCGTACGACGTGATGCTGGGCGAGCGCGAGGAGCAGTACTGGCTGTACTCCTCCAGGAGGATGTCCTCGCTCTGAGCGGCCAGTAGCCTCGAACACATGGCATCCGACGACTTCCGGATCGAGCACGACTCCATGGGCGAGGTGCGGGTCCCGGCCGATGCCCTCTGGCGGGCGCAGACCCAGCGCGCGATCGAGAACTTCCCGATCTCGGGCACGCGGCTCGAGCCCCGGCACATCAGCGCCCTCGGCGCGATCAAGGCCGCCGCGGCGACCGTCAACGCCCGCCTCGGCGTGATCGACGTCGACCAGGCGGCCGCGATCCGCGGTGCGGCCGAAGCCGTGATGGCGGGCTCGTACGACGACCAGTTCCCGCTCGACGTCTTCCAGACCGGGTCGGGCACCAGTTCGAACATGAACGCGAACGAGGTGATCGCCTCGCTCGCCGCGCGCAGCGGCTCCGAGGTGCACCCCAACGATCACGTCAACGCCAGCCAGTCGAGCAACGACACCTTCCCGACGTCGATCCACGTCGCGGCGGCGACCGCCGTCGTCGAGGACCTGCAACCCGCCCTGGAGCAGCTCGCCTCCTCCCTCGAAGGCAAGGCCGCGGAGTTCGCCGGACTGGTGAAGTCGGGACGGACCCACCTGATGGATGCCACGCCGGTGATGCTCGGCCAGGAGTTCGGCGGCTACGCGGCAACCATCCGGCTCGGCGTCGAGCGGCTGGAGAGCGTCCTGCCCCGGGTCCGGGAACTGCCACTCGGCGGCACCGCCGTGGGCACCGGGATCAACACGCCGGACGGGTTCGCCGAGAAGGTGATCGAGGAGCTCTCCGCGCTCACCGGGCAGCAGTTCACCGAGGCACGCGACCACTTCGAGGCCCAGGGGACCCGGGACTCGCTGGTGGAGCTCAGTGGCGTCCTGAAGACGATCGCCGTGGGGCTGACCAAGATCTGCAACGACCTGCGCTGGATGTCGTCGGGGCCCACGACCGGCCTGGCCGAGATCCACCTGCCCGACCTCCAGCCGGGCTCGAGCATCATGCCCGGCAAGGTGAACCCGGTGCTCCCCGAGGCGACGCTGATGGTCTGCGCCCAGGTGATCGGCAACGACGGCACCGTCACGGTGGCCGGCGCCAGCGGATCCTTCGAGCTCAACGTGATGATGCCGGTGATGGCGCGTGCGGTCCTGGAGTCGATCCGGATCCTCTCCACCTCGACCCGGCTGCTCGCCGAGCGGTGCGTCGACGGGATCACCGCGGACGCCGACCGGATGCGCCGGTACGCCGAGTCCTCACCGTCCGTGGTCACCCCGCTGAACAAGTACCTCGGCTACGAGGAGGCCGCCAAGGTCGCCAAGGAGTCGCTCAAGGCCGGACGCACCATCCGCGAGCAGGTGCTGGAGATGGGGTACGTCGACCGCGGCGTGCTCACCCTGGAGCAACTCGACGCCGCGCTCGACGTGGAAGGGATGACCCACCCGTGAAGACCATCGTCGTCACCGGAGCCAGCGACGGGATCGGGCTCGAGTCCGCCAGCCAGCTCGCCGCCCAGGGCCACCATCTCGTCCTGGTCGGGCGCACCCCGGCGAAGCTGGAGGCGGCCGCTCAACGGATCCGCTCGGAGTCTCCGCAGGTCCCGGTCGAGTCTTTCGTCTGCGACTTCTCCTCGCTGGCCGACGTACGCGCCCTCGCCGAGTCCCTGCTCGCGGCGTACCCGCGGATCGACGTGCTGGTGAACAACGCCGGCACCGTCCACGACAAGCGGACCCTGAGCGCCGACGGCATCGAGGCGACGTTCGCGGTCAACCACCTGGCGTCGTACCTGCTCACCGAGCTGCTGCTCGACCGGATCACGGCCACGGCCGCGGAGACCGGCTCGGCCCGGATCGTCACCACCTCGAGCGTCGGCCACTACCGGGGCTCGATGGACTTCGACGACCTCGAGTACGAGCGCGGGTACCAGATCCTGAAGGCCTACGGCCGCTCGAAGCTCGCCAATGTCCTCTTCACCCGGGACCTGGCCGACAGGCTGGCCGGCACCGGCGTCACCGCCACCTGCCTGCATCCGGGCTCGGTCGCGACCAGCATCTGGAGCGGCGCGCCGGGCTGGGCCAAGCCGATCCTGAGCCTGGCCAAGAGGGTGGCGATGATCTCCCCGGCCGAGGGCGGCGCCCGGATCACGTTCCTGGCCACCGACCCCGCGGTCGAGGGCGCCAGCGGCGGCTACTACGAGAAGGACCGGATCAAGGATCCGTCGAAGCTCGCCACGGACGTGGCGGTCCGGGACCGGTTGATGACGGTCAGCCGGGAACTGGTCGGCCTCTAGGCCGACTCAGGACGGGCTCAGTACCAGCCGTGTGACTGCTTGAACGACCAGGCCGAGCAGGCGGTGCCGTAGCGGTTCTTGATGTAACCCAGGCCCCAGCGGATCTGGGTCTCGGCGCTGTCCTGCCAGTCCGGACCGGCCGACGACATCTTCGAGCCGGGAAGCGCCTGCGGGATCCCGTACGCCGACGAGCTCGGGTTGTCGGCGTGCACGTTCCAGTTGGACTCCTGGGTCCAGATCCGGTCGACGCAGTCGAACTCCGAGGACGACAGGCCGTACTCAGGCATCAGCACCCGGGTCAGCGTCTGCGGGTCGGCGTCGGACAGGTCCTCCGACTTGGTCACCGCGACACCGGCGCGGTCGGTGAAGGCGGCAGCCTTGATCGAGTTCGTCGAGGTACGGCGATCGGCGGTGGATCGCGAGGCCGACTGCTCCCGGGCAGCCAGGTCCGAATCGGAGATCTGGGCCTTCCCGGCGGCGAGATTGACCAGGGCACCGTCCAGGTCCGGCCCGTGAGTGGCGAGACCGGCAGACACGGACAGGCCCGTGGCGAAGAACGCCAAACCGGATGCGTACACAGCGTTCTTGGCTCCCGCACGGACGCGGCGGGGCGGTGCGTTCCGGTGCTTCGGAACGTACTTGTCAGGCAAGGCGGAACTCTCGGGTTGGCGGCAAAGGGACCGTCATACAGCGCCGGGGAGTAGCGCACGGGGAAGAGGCTTCACCCTCTCCCACGACGGAGGTCGAATCAAGCTGAACGCGCCATGTCCCGAAGAAGTCCCGGGACTCGGGGACGCATGTGACTGATGTGGCGAACTGGTCTGGCTTCGACAGGCTCGACCACTGGGATCGAGCCTGTCGAAACAGCTCACATCGAGACGTGTTCCAGCATTTCGGTGACCAGGGCCGCGATCGGGGACCGCTCGGACCGGGTCAGGGTGACGTGGGCGAACAGCGGGTGGCCCTTCAGCCGGTCGACCACGGCGACGACGCCGTCGTGGCGTCCCACCCGCAGGTTGTCGCGCTGGGCGACGTCGTGGGTCAGCACGACCTTGGAATTGGCGCCCATCCGGGACAGCACCGTGAGGAGCACGTTGCGCTCCAGCGACTGGGCCTCGTCGACGATCACGAAGGCGTCGTGCAGCGAGCGCCCCCGGATGTGGGTCAGCGGCATCACCTCGAGCATGCCGCGGTCGAGGATCTCGTCGACCACCTCAGGGGTGGTGATCGCGCCCAGAGTGTCGAAGACGGCCTGGCCCCAGGGCGACATCTTCTCCGACTCACTGCCGGGCAGGTAGCCGAGCTCCTGGCCACCCACGGCGAAGAGCGGCCGGAAGACGACGACCTTCTTGTGCTGGCGGCGCTCCATCACCGTCTCCAGGCCGGCGCAGAGCGCGAGCGCGGACTTCCCCGTCCCTGCTCGCCCTCCCAGCGACACGATGCCGACCTCGGGGTCGAGCAGCAGGTCGAGCGCGACCCGCTGCTCGGCGGAGCGGCCGTGGATGCCGAAGGCCTCCCGGTCACCGCGCACCAGGTGGACGCGCTTGTCGGGGCCGACCCGGCCGAGCGCGCTGCCGCGCTCGGACATCAGCACCAGGCCGGTGTGGCACGGCATGTCGCGGGCGTCGTCGAGGTCGATCACGTTGTCGTCGTACAGCTCGTCGAGGTCGGCGGCGGTGACGTCCACCTCTGCCATGCCGGTCCAGCCGGCGTCGGACTCGTGGATCTGCTCGCCGAGGTACTCCTCGGCGTCCAGGCCGACCGCGGAGGCCTTGATCCGCAGCGGCAGGTCCTTGGAGACCAGGGTGACCTGGTGTCCTTCATTGGCGAGATTGTTCGCGACCGCGAGGATCCGGGTGTCGTTGTCGCCGAGGCGGAACCCCGAGGGGAGCGACTCCGCGTCGGTGTGGTTGAGCTCGACGCGGATCGTGCCACCGTGCTCACCGATGGGGATCGGCTGGTCGAGGCGCCCGGCCTCGACCCGCAGCTCGTCCAGCATCCGCAGCGCCGAGCGGGCGAAGTAACCCAGCTCGGGATGGTGCCGTTTGCCTTCCAGCTCGGTGATCACCACGACCGGCAGCACGACTTCGTGCTCGTCGAACCTCTTCAGCGCGCCCGGGTCGGCGAGCAGTACGGAGGTGTCGAGGACGTAGGTACGGCGGGTAGCCGACTCCGTCCCTGCGGCGGTCTTACCGGGGGTCTTGCTGGAGGCACGCTTGGCTGTGGCCACGGAAATTCCCCTCAGGGACCGGCACACGCACTCGGCGTCCCGGTCCTCAGCAGTAGTGCTCGGACCAGGACAGGCAGGGGTCTGAGTGCTGACCCCG
This sequence comes from Marmoricola sp., assembly GCA_036676945.1. Lineage (GTDB taxonomy): Bacteria > Actinomycetota > Actinomycetes > Propionibacteriales > Nocardioidaceae > Marmoricola. The sequence continues at coordinate 785 of JAKFBZ010000107.1, read as the reverse complement.
TACACCGTGATCTCTCACGAAGCTGCCTCCCGGCACGACCCGCAACCGTTGCGGGCCGATGCAAGAAAAGTACGTCTCGAAACCTCGCGATTCGGGCCGACACGCCAGAGCGCGGGTTACGGCTGCGTGAACGGGATGGACAGAACTGGTGCGCAGGTTTATCGTTTATCGATATTAACGATAAACGATAGGTCGTCAGGTTGCGTCTACCCAGTCCCACCACCCGAGACCCGCTGTTGCCGATCGAGCGGGTGGTCTCGTCCGTGATGGCGCTCTTCGTCCTGTTCACGGTCGTCTTCGTTCCGATGTCGATCATCAACGACGACTGGTCGTTCGCGTACCTCGGCACCGACAACGCCTGTGTGACGACGTCGGTCGAAACGTTCCCGCAGGGCGACACGGACATCCCCTGGCGCTCGGAGACCGGTCAAACCATCGGGATGCGACCCGGTGCGTCGGTGAGACCGGCAACCTATGAGGTGTGCAACGAACACCCCGCGATGCGCGACCGGCTCACTGCCAGTTTCGCTGCACTCGCCTGGCCGTTGTTCCTCTTCGTCGTGCTCTGGATCATCCACAGCGCGGGCATCGCGGCGCGAAAGTCCGGTCTGTTCTCAGAAGTGATCGCACGCCGGATCTGGGTGCTCGGCTGGTTCCTGATCGCCGGTGGCATCATGACCGAGATCCTGCGGCAGATCGCGATCGGCACCACTCTCGCGGGCGTCATCAAAGACCAGACGTGGGCCAGCACCCCGTCGGCCAACTCCCGGTACGCCTCGGCCTCC
>JAKFBZ010000106.1:0-6227 GCA_036676945.1 Marmoricola sp. | reverse complement strand
TGGAGCGCGAATCGCAAGTACTCGTCGATCCGGGTCGGGCACGTCGACGTGCGGTCGTAGCGAGGACTGGTCCTGTGCAGAGGTGCGAGCTCAGTAGTACCAGGGGTACGGCGACCAGTCCGGCTCGCGCTTCTCCAGGAACTGGTCGCGACCCTCCTGGGCCTCATCGGTCATGTACGCCAACCGGGTGGTCTCGCCGGCGAAGAGCTGCTGGCCGACGAGTCCGTCGTCGATCAGGTTGAACGAGTACTTCAGCATCCGCTGCGCGGTCGGGCTCTTGCCGTTGATCAGCCGACCCCACTCCAGACCGGTCTTCTCGAGCTCGGCGTGCGGGACGGCACGGTTGACGGTGCCCATCCGGACGCCTTCCTCGGCCGAGTACTCCTGGCCGAGGAAGAAGATCTCGCGGGCGATCTTCTGCCCGACCTGACGGGCCAGGTACGCCGACCCGAAGCCGCCGTCGAAGGAGCCCACGTCGGCGTCGGTCTGCTTGAAGCGGCCGTGCTCGATGCTCGCCAGCGTCAGGTCGCTGACCACGTGCAGCGAGTGCCCGCCGCCCGCGGCCCAGCCGTTGACCAGGCTGATCACCACCTTGGGCATGAACCGGATGATCCGCTGGCACTCGAGGATGTGCAGCCGGGCCATCTTGGCCTGGTCGATCGGGTTGGGCGGGGCGCCCGCGTCCGTGTGGCCCTCGGTCTCGTACTGGTAGCCGGCCTTGCCGCGGATCCGCTGGTCCCCGCCGGTGCAAAAGGCGTGCTTGCCGTTCTTGACGCTCGGGCCGTTGCCGGTGAGGAGCACGCAGCCGACATCGCCCCAGGTGCGCGCGTGCTCCAGGGTGCGGAGGAGTTCGTCGACGGTGTGGGGGCGGAACGCGTTCAGCACATCGGGTCGGTCGAAGGCGATCCGGACGGTGCCGTGCGCCTTGGCGCGGTGGTAGGTGAGGTCGGTCAGGTCGTCGAAACCCGGGACGTCGTCCCAGTCGGCCGGGTCGAAGATGTCCGAGACTCCGTCGAGTGCGCTCATGGTGCGCAGGCTATCGGGGCAGCGCGTCGCGGAATCTGTGCACCCTTCCCGGTGTTGAGCGGGTATGACACTTGTAGGCGAGTACGTCCCCAGCAAGGCGGGTTGGGTCCGCGACCAGGTCGCCGCGTTCGAGGCGTCCGACGGCGCCGAGGCCAACACCCTGCGCGGCTCCAAGCACCGGATCGTGGTGGTCACCTCGGTGGGCGCCAAGTCCGGCAACCTGCGCAAGAACCCGGTGATGCGGGTGGAGCGCGACGGCAAGTACGTCGCCATCGCGTCGTACGGCGGCGGTCCGAACCAGCCCGAGTGGTACTTCAACTTCCTCGCCCATCCCGAGGTGGAGCTGCAGGACGGTCCGGTCCGCAAGACGTACCGGGTGCGCCTGCTCGACGGCGCCGAGCGTGCCGACTGGTGGGAGCACGCGGTGAAGACCTGGTCGACCTACGCGACGTACGCGAAGAAGACCGAGCGCGAGATCCCGGTGTTCCTGCTCGAGCCGATCGACTGACCCTCAGGCGTTGCGGCGCAGGGACGCCGCCATCGCGACCAGGTGCGCGAGGCGGGCGATCTCCGAGTCGAGGAACTCGGGACCACCGCGGCGGCCGACGACCACCAGTTCGTCCGCGTTCAGCGGGGAGCCGGCCACGACGAGCTCGGACCACGCCTCGGGGACCTCGATCCGCTGAGCCTTCTCCAGGTTCTTCGGCCACGGGATGCCGTCGGGGACGTCGGTCGGCGCGGCCGTGGTGCCGTACTCGATGACAGCGCCGTCGCCCTTGCGGCGCAGGTGCACGCCCCAGTCGACGCGGAAGACCTCGGGCACGGCGTCGACGAGCTTCGCGATCGCACCCGCCGGGTCCTGTGTCATCGACTCGACCGCTTCGAGGTCGAGGAAGAGGTTGCCGCCGGCCGCGTAGCGGGAGATCCAGAGCACCCGGACGCCGTCGAGCGCGGTGCACGCCGAGACGATGCTGTCCGGCATCACCCCGGGTTCCGGGGTCAGGAAGACATCGTCGATCGCGTACCCGTCGGCCGGATCCTTGCCGACGATCTCGATCGCTTCGATGTTGGCGCCCGACGCGCCGATGGCACTCGCCAGGCGCCCCAGGGAACCAGGAACGTCGGGGAGTTCGACCCGCAGGAGGTACGACATGGATTCGACCCTAACGAACGCTGGTTACCTGAGGATTTCGGCGCTCGTCAGCGGACGAGCTTGAGGTTGAAATCGGCAGTACCCAGGTTCCCCATCAGGCGAACCCACAACGGCAGCCACATCTCCAGGCCGCGGGCGGCCTCGAGCGCGGGGAACTCGACGATGTCGGTCCAGCCTAGTTCGGTGAGCAGCGCCCGCACCCGCGCCCGGCCCCCGGGATCGTCTGAAGCCAGGAAGATGGTGGTCTCCGCACCGAGCCGCGCCGGGTCGACCATCACCGCCGAGTTGACCGTGTTCAGTGCCTTCACCACCACCGCCTCGGGGTGGGCGCGCTGGATCTGCTCGGCCAGGCTGTCGGTGTCCTTGACGCTCAGTGTGGGAGGGAAGCCCGCGGAGAAGTCGAGCGGGTTGGAGACGTCGAGCAGGACCTTGCCAGTGAGGTCGACCTGCGCGAGCGCGTCCAGGCTGACCATGCCGCCGGTCGCGTTGACGACCAGGTCGGCCCCGGTCGTCGCGTCGGCGTACGCCGCCAGCGCGTGCCCGGTGCCGGCCCATTCCTCGCGCCGCCCTGTCTCATCGGGATCGCGCGTCCCGGTGACCACGTCGTGCCCGATCCTGCGGAACCCGTCCGCCAGGGTCCGTCCGGCCGGGCCGGTGCCGATGACTGCGATCCTCATGCTCGGAGCGTATGCCTAGGCTCCCCCCATGACGTCGATCCTCTGGTTTCGTCGCGACCTGCGGTTGGCGGACCACCCGGCGCTCACAGCGGCCGCGGCTGAGGGACCCGTGCTGGGCCTGTTCGTGATCGACCCGGCGCTGTGGTCCGGGGCCGGAGCGGTGCGCCGGGCCTGGGTGGCGGCATCGGTGCGCGCGCTGCAGGAGTCCACCGGAGGGGCGCTGGTGGTCCGGGTCGGCGACCCGGCCGTCGTCGTCCCGTCGGTCGCTGCCGAGGTCGGGGCCGGGACGGTGCACGTCACCGCCGAGACCACGCCGTACGGCCGGCGGCGGGACGCGCGGGTGGCCACCGCGCTCGCCACGGTCGGCGCAACCGGCCGTCCGACGGGGACGCCGTACGCCGTGGATCCCGGCACGCTGCTGACCCGGCAAGGGACCCCGTTCCAGGTCTTCACCCCCTTCGCCCGGGCCTGGCGCGAGCACGGCGGGGAGGCACCGCTGGAAGTCCCCCCGGTCGTCTGGGAGCAGGCAGCCGGGGACGACTCACTGATCCGGGAAGCCGTCGCGCCGACTCTGCTCCCCCCGGCCGGGGAGACCGCCGCGATGGAGCGGTGGCGCCGCTTCATCGCCGACGATCTGGCCGACTACGACACTGCGCGCGACCGGCCTGACGCGGACCGGACCTCGCGGATGTCGCCCTACCTCAAGGTCGGCGCGGTCCATCCGCGGCAACTGCTCGCCGAGCTCCCACCAGGCGAAGGCACCGCCCGGTACGCCTCCGAGCTCGCCTGGCGGGACTTCTATGCCGATGTCCTGTGGCACCGACCGGCGTCCGCCTGGGCCGACCTGCGCCGGCTGGAGATCGAGTACGACGATCCCGGCGACGGGCTCGACGCGTGGCGCGAAGGCCGCACCGGCTACCCGATCGTCGACGCCGGGATGAGGCAGCTGCTCCACCAGGGGTGGATGCACAACCGGGTCCGGATGATCACGGCGAGCTTCCTCACCAAGGACCTGCATGCCTGGTGGCCGGCCGGAGCGCGTCACTTCCTGGACCTGCTCATCGACGGCGACGTGGCCTCCAACAACCACGGCTGGCAGTGGGTCGCCGGGACGGGCACCGATGCCTCGCCGTACTTCCGGGTCTTCAACCCGATCACCCAGGGACGGCGGTTCGACCCGGACGGTGAGTACGTGCGCCGTTGGATCCCTGAGCTCGCCCATCTCCCGGGAGCGGCCGTGCACGAGCCGTGGAAGCACGACCTGGGCTACGAGGGCGACTACCCGCGGCCGATCGTCGAGCACGACGTCGAGCGACGGGTGGCGCTGGCGCGCTATCAGGCGCGGGTTCAGGCGGACTGAAGCGCGAACCGTTCGAGGACTTCGTACCGCGGTCGCTTGCGCGGCCCCTCTCCGAGGTGCGAGGCCACCAGCGCAGTCTCGGCGATCGTGAACCGCGGACCGCGGTAAGCCTCGAGGATGCGGATCCACCTGGTCGCGGAGACCGGCCGACGGGTGCGGGCCAGAGTCAGGTGCGGCCGGAACCGTTCCCCGGCCACCGCGATCCCGGCCTTCGCCGCGGCCGCCCGGCAGCCGGTCGCGAGCTGGCCGAGTCCGACCGGGTCGGCGAGCTCGACCCCGGCCCAGAGCACCTTCGCCCGGTCCGGGTGCGGGAACGCGCCGCCGCCGGTCAGGCACGCCTCCTGTGCCGACCTCTTGGCGGCCGCCCGGGTGAGCCGGGCGACCAGGTCGTCGACGGCACGGTCCGGAACCTCCGCCAGGAACGCCAGCGTCAGGTGCCACTGGTCAGGAAGCGTCCAGCGCAGTTCGGTCGCGTCGCGGCGCACCTCCAAGAAGGCATCGAGATCCTCGACGGCCTCCTCCGGCGGTATCACCGCCACGAACATGCGCTGAGTCATGCGTGTTCGGCCCGAACGCGGCTCAGAAGCCGAGGTCGCGCCCGATGAGTTCCTTCATGATCTCGTTGGAACCCGCCCAGATCTTGGTGACGCGGGCATCGCGCCAGGCACGGGCGACGCGGTACTCGTTCATGTAGCCGTAGCCGCCGTGCAGCTGGACGCAGTGGTCGATGACCTCGTTCTGCACCTGCGAGGTCCACCACTTCGCCTTCGCGGCGTCGACCGGGGTCAGCTCGCCCTTGGTGTGCGCGAGCACGCACTGGTCGTTGAACGCCTCGGTGACCTCGATCTTGGTGACCAGCTCGGCGATGAGGAACTTGTTGTACTGGAAGTTGCCGATCGACTGGCCGAAGGCCTTGCGGTCGTGGGCGTACTGGATCGTCTCGGCCAGGATCTGCTTGGCGTGCGCCACATTGGCGATCGCGCAGTTGAGCCGCTCCTGCGGGAGGAACTGCATCATCGAGATGAAGCCGGTGTCGAGAGGACCGATCAGGTCGTCGTTGCTGACCCGGACATCGACGAAGGAGAGCTCGGCGGTGTCGGACTCCGGCTGGCCGACCTTGTCGAGCTTGCGACCCAGGGAGAAACCCTCCTTGCTGGTCTCGACACCGAAGAGCGAGATGCCCTTGGCCTTCTTCTCCGGCGCGGTGCGCGCTGCGACCACCACGAGGTCGGCGCTGAAGCCGTTGGTGATGAAGGTCTTCGAGCCGTTGATGACCCAGTCGTCGCCGTCGCGGACGGCCGTGGTCTTCAGGTTCGCGAGGTCCGAGCCGACACTGGGCTCGGTCATCCCGATCGCGCCGAGGAGTTCGCCGGTCGCGTACTGCGGCAGCCAGCGCTTGCGCTGCTCGTCGTTGGTCAGGTGCACCAGGTACGGAGCGACGATGTCGGCGTGGATGCCGACGCAACTGGCGAGCGCCATGTTGACCTTCGCCATCTCCTCGGTCAGGACCGCGTTGAACCGGTAGTCGCCGGCCTCGGCGCCGCCGTACTCCTCGGGGATCTCGAGGCCGAGGAAGCCCTGCTTGCCGGCGGCGAGCCAGAAGTCGCGCGGGATCCGGTGCGACTCGGCGTGCTCCTCGACGTCGGCGACGACCTCGCGGTCGAGCCATTCCTTGACCGAGGCACGGAAGGCCTCGTGGTCCTCTTCAAAGATGGTGCGCTCCATGGGAGCCATCGTAGAGCGCATTGCTACTGGTCGGTAAGGAGAGTTCGGTCACGGTCGTAGGGTCGGAGGGTGCGACGTACGACGGCGGTCCTGATCGGCGCTCTGCTGGTGGCCGGCTGTACGTCGACCACCGAACCGACGAGCAAACCCTCCGCTCCTGTCGCGGCACCAACGGTCACGACGTCGACCCCGACGACGTCACCGGCTCCCCGGGCCGGAACCGTCCCGCCGTCGTGGCTCGGCACCCGGGTACTGCGTCTGACGCCGGCAGGCTTCGGCGAACAGC
>JAKFBZ010000105.1:0-52707 GCA_036676945.1 Marmoricola sp. | reverse complement strand
GCCGTGTGTTTGGTGACGAGCGCCACGGCGGCAGGGCGTATCCCGACGCCGTGTCGAGGCCCTTCAATGGAAAAGCGGGCCCGGGACGCATCAGACACCAACCGGGGTTGGTCAGGCGGCCACGGGAACCGCGGATCGAGGCCGAGGCGTAGAGCCCCCTTTCTGGTCGTGAAAGCCGACCCCCTGGACAACGGGGGGCCATCATGGCCAGCGAGAGTTCAGCCAGCAGGACCATGACCAGGCGCAACTTCCTGCGCACGACGGTCGCCGTGTCAGGGATCGCAACATTCGGCCCGGCGTTCAGCCGGACCGCCTTCGCCACGGGTGAAACCACGACCGGCGTGCTGCCGGCCTGGGCGCGTGAGTACGCGCCGGCAGTCTCCGGCCCGTTCGATCCGGGTACCGGCATGTTCAACTGGAAGGCCGTCGGCGCCGAGGCGAACGTGCTCCGGACGAAGCAGTCACTCGTCGACTCCTTCGTGAGCGACCAGCACCACCTCTTCGTCGGGGATTCACTGACCGCCGGCTGGAACGACAGCAGCGGGAACGCCCAGGGGGCCGACCGGGACAAGTCCTGGCCGTACGTCTACCGGCGAGCACTGACGTCCACTCTCGGCCTGCCCGAGGGCGGCACCGGCGTCGTCCGGGCGATGGAGACCATCGGGACCTTCGCCTCCTACCGTGACGCGCGCTGGTCACCGGGTCCCAACAACGTCAGCGTCATCGCCAAGGGGCACTACGTCCAGATCAGCAACGCCACCCTCACCTTCGACAGCGCGAGGACCGGGTTCACGCCGGTTGCGGGCGACACCGTCGCGGTGACGTACCTCGACGCCGGCACGATCCAGGTGATCGTGGACGCCCGGCCGGCGGTGAAGCTCATCGGCGGCAACAGCGGAGCGGTGAAGCGGTATGTCGTCAGCGGTCTGCCGCGCACGCCCCACAAGGTCGTGGTCAAGGCAGGGTTCGGCGCCACCGGCAAGGTCGTCGGCGCCGAGGTCTACCAGCAGCGCGGGATCAGCGCGCACAACGTCGCCCAGGGCGGGTCCGGCGTGACCGGTGACGTCCAGAAGGACTGGTCCTATCCGGCGAACGGCACCGCGGCTCTGTCGATGTCGAAGTGCTTCAGCAGTTTCGGCGGCTATGCCAAGACCCCGAGCACGGTGTTCATCTGCCTCGGCGCCAATGACCTGAACGCGAACAGGTCGAACCTCGGCGCGATCAGGGACGGCATCGCGCAGACAGCCGCGTACTACAAGGCGAACTCGGACATCGTCATGATCGCCGAGCCGCACTTCTCGCCCACCTTCTCGACCGTGGACATCAAGCCGCTCCTGGGGATGCTCTACCAGCTCTGCTACGACAACAACTGGCCGTTGTGGGACCTGGAGCACTTCACCGGCGGGTACGAGAAGCTCCTGGCCGCCGGGCTCATCGGCGATGCGACGGGGCACTTCAAACCCGAGGGGTACGCGCTGATGGGCAAGGCGATGGCCGGCGTCGTCGCGAGCAGTCTGGGCTGAGCAAACAACCCCAGATACATGTTTGTGACGTGCTCCTGGTCGCGTATCCGGCGGTCCGGCGACGACCCCTTCGTTGGTATGAACCAACAACAGATGGCCGGGGCACCAACGCCCCTTGTGGTGCGGAGGAGCGTCAGCCGACGCGCACTCCTCCGCACGACGGCGGCCGTCTCGGGAGTCGTCGCCACCAGCCCAGTCCTGGGCCAAGCAGCCTTTGCTGCCGCCGCCGAGTCCACCGACGGCTTCCTGCCGGCCTGGGCGCGCCAGTACGCGCCGGGAGTCAGCGGGCCGTTCGATCCGACGACCGGGATGTTCAACTGGCGTACGTCGGGTGCGGGCGAGAACGTCGCCCGGACCCGGTCGTCGCTGACCGGCGCCTTCTCCAGCGACCAGCACCACCTCTTCGTCGGTGACTCGGTCACTGCCGGGTGGAACTCGCTGAGCCTCACCTTCTCCGGCACGATCGATCGCGACAAGTCGTGGCCGTACTACTACCGCCGGGCGCTCACCACGCGGCTCGGGCTGCCCGAGGGCGGCACCGGCATGGTCCGGACCTTCGAGCTCAACGGCATGACCACGCCGTACGTCGACGGACGCTGGTCGCCGGCCCCGAACGGCATCGGGGTCCAGGCCAAGGGGCACTTCGTCCAGGTCAGCAACGCCACCTTGACGTTCAACAGCGCCGCGGCGAAGTTCACTCCGGTCTCCGGCGACACCGTCGCGGTGATGTACATCGACGCGGGCAACTTCGCCGTCAGCATCGACGGAAAGGCGTTCGTCACGGTCCCGGGCGGCAAGACCGGGGTCGTGAAGCGGTACGCCGTCGCCGGGTTGGCGAACACCCCGCACAAGGTCGCGATCAGGACCGGGCTCGGGGTGAGCGCGAAGATCGTCGGTGCCGAGGTCTACCAGCAACGGGGGATCAGTGCGCACAACGTCGCCCAGGGAGGTTCCGGAGTCACCGGGAACACCCAGAAGGACTGGTCCTATTCCGCGGACGGCACTGCGGCGGGGTCGATGTCCAGGTGCTTCAGCAACTGCAGCGGGTACTGCAAGCCCCCGAGCACGGTGTTCGTCTGCCTGGGCGGCAACGACCTGAACTCGAACAAGACCAACCTCGGCGCGATCCGCGACGGGATCCTCGAGACCGCGAACTACTACCGAGCGAACTCCGACATCGTCATCATCGCCGAGGCCCACGGATCGCAGACCTTCAGCAAGGTCGACATCAAGCCGCTCCTCGGAATGCTCTACCAGCTCTGCTACGACAACAACTGGCCGTTGTGGGACCTCGAGCACTTCACCGGCGGCTTCGAGGCGATGAAGGCGGCCGGTCTGACCGGCGACGCCTACGGCCATCTGACGCCTGCCGGCTACGCGCTGATGGGGCAGACGATGGCCGGCATCGTGGCCGGCAGCCTGACCTGATTCCTCACCACCCGCGCGGGTGGTGCCGAACCACCACATCAGGTCATTGATGTTTGCGTGCCTCGGGGTGGGGACCCGGGGCCCGTCGACCGCACTGCGGATCCGCGTGTGATCGGGACCTGTGTGGCGTGTTTGCGAGCCGTCCCCAAACGTTCGGAGCACAGGCTCCGCGACGGCGGACAAACCCGTGGTCTAGGCGGTGTTCGTGTCGCGCGGCCGTCAGCGCACGGCAAACAGTCGTCTAACGGCAGGAGTTCGTAACGTCGATCTCTCCATCGCTCGGGCGTCGCAACGCATCGACAAACCGGGGGATGAGAATGGCCGAGCCTGCGAGATACCAGCACACGCCGTCATACGAGCACACGTCGTTCCGGCGCCTGAACAGACGCAACTTCCTGCGTACGACGATCGCCGCATCAGGAGTGGCGGCGCTCGGCCCGTCGCTCGGCCAGGCCGCGTTCGCCACCGACGAGCCCGCAGCCGTCGTCCTGCCGGCCTGGGCGCGCCAGTACGCACCGGGAGTGGCCGGGCCGTTCGATCCGGCGACCGGAATCTTCAACTGGCGTCCGTCTGGTGCAGGCGAGAACGTCGCCCGGACCCGGTCGTCGCTGACCGATGCGTTCGGCGCGGACCAGCACCACCTGTTCATCGGTGACTCGGTCACCGCGGGGTGGAACTCGCTGAGCCCGACCTTCACGGGGAGCATCGACCGGGACAAGTCGTGGCCCTACTACTACCGCCGTTCGCTGACCTCCCGTCTCGGGCTGCCCGAGGGCGGCACCGGCATGGTCCGTACTTTCGACCTCAACGGGGCGACCGCCTCGTACTTCGACGCACGCTGGTCGCCAGGTCCGAACGGCATCTCGGTGCAGCCCAAGGGCCACTTCGTGCAGGTCGTGAACACGACCCTGACCTTCGACAGCGCGAAGGCCGGCTTCACGCCGGTCACGGGCGATGCCGTTGCGGTGATGTACATCGACGCCGGGTCGATCCAGGTCAGCGTCGACGCGCAACCCTTCGTCGTCGTCCCCGGCGGCAACACCGGCGCGGTACGGAGGTACCAGGTCACCGGCCTGGCCAGGACCACGCACAAGATCAGGATCAAGACCGGGCTCGGCGTCACCGGCAGGATCATCGGGGCGGAGGTCTATCAGCAGCGCGGGATCAGCGCGCACAACGTCGCCCAGGGCGGGTCCGGCGTGACCGGCAACGTCCAGAAGGACTGGTCCTATCCGGCGACCGGCACCGCGGCCACGTCGATGTCGAAGTGCTTCAGCGGTTTCACCGGCTACGCCAAGACCCCGAGCACGGTGTTCATCTGTCTGGGCGGCAACGACCTGAACTCGAACAAGACCAACCTCGGTGCGATCCGGGACGGGATCCTCGAGACCGCCGGCTACTACAAGGCGAACTCCGACATCGTCATCATCGCCGAGTCCCACGGGTCGCAGACCTTCAGCAAGGTCGACATCAAGCCGCTCCTCGGAATGCTCTACCAGCTCTGCTACGACAACAACTGGCCGTTGTGGGACCTGGAGCACTTCCTGGGCGGGTACGAGGCGCTGAAAGCGGCCGGGCTGACCGGCGACGCCTACGGCCACCTGAAGCCGGCCGGCCACGCGCTGATGGGACAGACGATGGCCGGCATCGTCGCCGGCAGTCTCGTCTGATCAATCACCGTCCGTCGAGGATCGCCAGCACCTCGGCGGAGGCGAAGAAGGGTTCCAGCCTGCTGCGCAGGAGCGGTTCGAGCTCGCCCGAGCGATGGGCGGCCTCCAGGGCACGCGGCACGATCGCGGTCGCCTGCTCGACCAGGTCGTCGCGGGTCAGGCCGAGGTCCTCGATCAGGCTCGTCACCGGCTGGTCGCCGTACACGCCGAAGAAGCCGTCGACCAGGGCGTCGATCAGGGCGAGCACGGGATCCGTCGGGGCGCCGGCGATCACGATGTCCTGGAGCAGTCCGGCAACCCGGCCGACGTCCTCCCGGTCGCCGATCTGCTTCAGGCGCGGGAGCGGTTCGTCGGCGTAGAGGTCGAAGACCTGGAGAGCCGCCTCGCGTGCCGCCGGGTCCTTGAGGGTCTCGACGACGATCTTGTTCAACCGTCGTACGGCGAAGGTCGCGCCCTTGCCGGCGGTGTCCCCGAGGAGCTGCTCGAACTGCTTGTCCGCGGCGCCGATGACCTTGCCGGCGGCGTTGGCGCCGAAGGAGACGAGCGAGCCCACTCCCGGGATCTTCTCGGCCACGGCGCGGTTCGCCTGGACGACGTCGTTGACGATCCGGCCGACGAAGCGCGCCGCCAGACCGGCCACCAACGGGCTCTCGGCGACGCGGTCCAGGACGGCCTCGACGACGTCGGTGAGGGCCAGGCCCTCGTCGACGAGGCGCTCGACGTTCTCGCGGTCGATCAGGTCGGCGAGCGCGAACCGCTCGGCCGGTCCTTCCCAGGCGACGTCCGCGGCCGTCTCGACCAAGGTGCTGGCGGCCGTGCTCGGCGGGACCGTGACGACGAGAAGCCGTGCCACAGCCTTGATCTCGGCCGCGTCGACGAGGTCCCCGACGTTGATCCGCTTGCCCGCGGCGAGCAGGTCCGTGACGTCCTGGGCGATCAGGTCCGGGAGCTCCGGGCCGGTCAGCCGGCCGAGCAGCCAGGCCACCTGGGCGTCGAGGAGGCGGTCGGCCAGGGAGTCGTCGGGCATGACGGCAGCGTAGGCATCCGGCGACCCGGCGCCGTGCCGCAGCCATGCCTTGGACGCTGTCCCGGTGCGGCTGGGTAGGGTGGGGAAACGTTGGGGACCGCGGGTTTTCGCGGTCCCGCACCCCGTTGAGGAGGGCGACGTGTCGCAGGAGATCACGGTCATCGTGCTGGCCGCCGGGGGTGGCACCCGGATGAAGTCCAAGACGATGAAGGTGCTGCACCCGCTCGCCGGTCGCAGCATGGTCGGCCACGTCCTGACCGCCGCCACTGTGCTCGAACCCACGCGGATCGTGGCCGTGGTCGGGCACCAGCGCGAGCAGGTCGGCCCGCACATCACCGGCATCGTCCCCGGCGCGGTCCTGGCCGTCCAGGAGACCCAGGAGGGCACCGGGCACGCAGTCCGGATGGCCTGGGAAGCGATGCCGGCGGACGCGCGCACCGGCACCGTGCTGATCGCGGCCGGCGACACCCCGCTGCTGCAGGGGGAGACCCTGCGGTCCTTCGTGGAGTTCCACCGGACCTCCGGCGGTGCGATCAGCATCCTGACCGGAGTCGTCGCCGACCCCTTCGGCTACGGCCGGATCGTCCGCGACGCCGACGGGAGCGTGGCCGCGATCGTCGAGCAGAAGGACGCCGACGAGGCCCAGGCCGCGATCAACGAGATCAACAGCGGCATCCTCGCCTTCGACGCCGGCTTCCTCGACGCGGCGCTGCCCCGGATCGGCAACGCCAACTCCAAGGGCGAGTACTACCTGACCGACACCGTCCAGATCGCCCGGGAGGACGGCCTCTCCGTCGGAGCGTTCGCGATCGATGACGTGATGCAGACCGAGGGCGCCAACGACCGGGCCCAGCTCGCCGGTCTCGCCGCCGAGATGAACCGGCGGATCCTGGACCGCTGGATGAAGGACGGGGTCACCATCGTCGACCCGACCAGCACCTGGATCGACGCCGACGTGAAGCTCGCCGCCGACGTGACGATCCTGCCCGGCGTCCAGCTCCTCGGCACCACGGTCGTCGAGGAGGACGCGGTGATCGGCCCGGACAGCACCCTGAAGGACATGGAGGTCGGCGCCGGTGCCCGGGTCGTCCGTACCCACGGGGAGCTGGCCGTCATCCGCGCCGGCGCCACCGTCGGTCCGTTCTCCTACCTGCGGCCGGGGACCGACCTCGGCGCCGACGGCAAGATCGGCGCGTTCGTGGAGACCAAGAACGCCCAGATCGGAACCGGCGCCAAGGTGCCGCACCTGTCTTACGTCGGTGACGCCACCATCGGCGAGGGCGCCAACATCGGAGCCGGCACGATCTTCGCCAACTACGACGGCGTCACCAAGAACCGCACCGTGATCGGGGCGCACGCCAAGACGGCGAGCAACAACACCTTCGTCGCGCCGGTCACGATCGGCGACGGCGCCGCTACCGGGGCCGGCAGCGTGATCCGCCGCGACGTGCCCCCCGGAGCGCTCGCGGTGACCAGCGGGCCGCAGCGACATTTCGACGAGTGGGCCCAGCACAAGCGCGCCGGGACGGCCCAGGCGAAGGCCGCCGCGGACGCCGCGAAGGCCCGGTCGCGGACCGATGAGAGTCCAGATGGTGGCATCCCGCCGCGTGGTGTTGGGGACACGCCCGCCGGTGAGTGACAATCTGACCGACGACAAGCAAACGTCGAGGGTCCGCGAGGAGTAGCCAGCGTGAGCGGAATGAAGAAAACCACCGAGAAGAACCTGATGGTCTTCAGCGGCCGAGCCCACCCGGGCCTCGCCGCCGAGGTGGCCGAGGCGCTCGGCACGCCGCTGGTCCCCACCTCCGCCTACGAGTTCGCGAACTCGGAGATCTACGTCCGCTACGAGGAGTCCGTCCGCGGCTGCGACGCCTTCGTGATCCAGAGCCACACCGCTCCGGTCAACGAATGGATCATGGAGCACCTGATCATGGTCGACGCGCTGAAGCGCGCTTCGGCCAAGCGGATCACCGTCGTGATGCCGTTCTGGGGCTACAGCCGCCAGGACAAGAAGCACCGCGGCCGCGAGCCGATCTCGGCCCGCCTGATGGCCGACCTGTTCAAGACCGCGGGCGCCGACCGGATCATCACCGTCGACCTGCACGCCGACCAGCTCCAGGGCTTCTTCGACGGCCCGGTCGACCACCTGATGGCCCTGCCGATCCTGGCCGACTACATCAAGGACAAGTACGGCGACCAGCAGCTCGCCGTGGTCTCGCCGGACGCCGGCCGGATCAAGGTCGCCGAGCGCTGGTCCGCCCGTCTCGGCGGCGTCCCGCTCGCGTTCATCCACAAGACCCGCCGTACCGATGTCGCCAACGAGGTCGTCGCGAACCGGGTCGTCGGTGACGTCAAGGGCCGGATGTGCGTCCTGACCGACGACATCATCGACACCGGCGGCACCATCGTGAAGGCCGCCGAGGCACTCATGAACGACGGCGCGGCCGGCGTGATCATCGCCGCCACGCACGCGATCCTCTCCGACCCGGCGGTCGACCGGCTGAAGAACTCGCCCGCCGTCGAGGTCGTGGTCACCAACACGCTGCCGCTCGCCCCGGAGAACGAGTTCGACAAGCTCACCTGCCTCTCGATCGCCCCGCTGATCTCCCGGGCGATCAAGGAAGTCTTCGAGGACGGGTCTGTCACGTCCATGTTCGACGGCCACGCGTAGTCAGCGCCGCCGTACGCGCTCGCCGATTCGCCTTGTCCGTGCTGAATGGCTAGTATTTCCAGGTTGCCTCGGCGAGGGAGCGCCCCTGACAGGGATGTTCCGTGATCGACGCGGTCGGTTCGTGAATCTGCATGCACCGTGCCCGTCGTGCGCGGTGCATGTCGTGTCTCCGGCCGACCTCGTACCCGGGCAGCCACCGACTTGAAGACCAATGACCCATGTTCGAGGAGCGCAACCATGTCTGAAGACCTGATCAAGGCCGAGGCCCGTACCGAGTTCGGCAAGGGCGCTGCCCGCCGGATCCGCCGTGACAACAAGGTTCCCGCGGTCATCTACGGCCACGGCGAGGTCCCGGTCCACGTGACCCTGCCCAGCCACGACACCCTGATGGCCCTGCGCCACGGTGGCGCCAACGCCGTCCTCAACATCGAGGTCGACGGCAAGGTCCAGCTCGCGCTGACCAAGCAGGTCCAGGCCGACCCGATCAAGGGCTTCCTCGAGCACGTCGACTTCGTCGCGGTGAAGAAGGGCGAGAAGGTCACCGTCGAGGTTCCGGTGCACCTGGTCGGCGACGCGCACAAGGAGTCGTTCGTCCAGCTCGAGAACACCGTCGTCACGGTCGAGGCCGAGGCCACGCACATCCCCGAGCAGATCGAGGTCTCGGTCGAAGGCGCCGAGCCCGGCACCCAGATCTTCGCCTCGGAGCTCGAGCTGCCCAAGGGTTCGGTGCTGATCACCGACGGCGAGCTGCTGATCGTCAACATCACCCAGGCGAAGTCGACCGAGGCTGCCGAGGCCGAGCTGGCCGAGGCCACCGCCGAGAACGCCGGCCCGCCGGCCGAGGCGCCGATCCAGGACGCTGAGGGCGACGACGACTCCGAGTGAGTCGTCCGCCCCTCAGTAGTCGAGCGCTGCGGTAAGTGAGCGCTGTGCCCCACGACGGGGCTGACGTCTGGCTGGTCGTCGGGCTGGGCAATCCCGGCCCGACGTACGCCGGCACGCGTCACAACGTCGGCTACCTCGTGGTCGACGAGCTCGCCCGCCGGATGGGCGGCAGCCTGAAGTCACACAAGTCAGGACGGGCGCAGGTACTCGAAGGGCGCCTTGCACCCCCCGGTGCTCCCGCGCCCAAGGTCGTGCTGGGTCGTGCCCGGGGCTACATGAACGAGTCCGGGGGACCGGTCTCGACACTGGCGAAGTTCTACGGCGCGGACCCCGCGCACATCATCGCGATCCATGACGAGCTCGACATCGACTTCGGCACCCTGCGGACCAAGCTCGGTGGCGGCGACAACGGCCACAACGGGCTCAAGTCGATGCGTGCCTCGCTCGGCACCGGCGACTTCTACCGGGTGCGCGTCGGCATCGGCCGTCCCCCCGGCCGTCAGGACCCCGCGGACTTCGTGCTCGGCAACTACTCGAGCACCGAGCGCAAGGAACTCCCGTTCCAGGTCGACGCCGCCGCGGACGCGATCGAGTGCCTCATCGAGAAGGGTCTCGAGGAGACGCAGCAGCGGTTCAACCGCTAGGGGTCGATAGGGTTCGTCGGGTGACTGACTTCGATCCCGGTGTGCCGCCGCCCGAGGCCCTGGCCGACGACCACTTGTTCGCTGCCTGGACCGCGACCGTGGCCGGCACCCTGCTGATGCAGGTCCGCGAGAGCGGCCTGGAGGGCAAGGCGCTCAAGGATGCCGGCGACATGGCCTCCCACGAGCTGCTGATGGGCCTCTTCGCCGAGCACAAGCCGGACGACGCCGTCCTCTCCGAGGAAGAGCACCGCGGGACCTCGGGAGCCCACGACCGTCGTACGGCGAAGCGGGTCTGGATCATCGACCCGGTCGACGGCACCCGGGAGTACTCCGAGCCGCCGCGCGACGACTGGGCCGTGCACGTCGCCCTCTGGGAGGAGGGCGACCTGGTCGCCGGCGCGGTCGCGCAGCCCGGCCTGGGCCGCACCTTCCACACCGGGCGGCCGCCCGTGATCCCGGCGCGCACCGCGCCCAAGCCGCGGATCGCGGTCTCCCGCACCCGGCCGCCGGCGTTCGTCCAGGAACTCGCCCTGGAGATCGGCGCCGAACTGGTGCCGATGGGTTCTGCGGGTGCCAAGGTCATCTCCGTGGCCCGCGACGTCACCGACGCCTACGTGCACGCCGGCGGGCAGTACGAGTGGGACTCGGCGGCGCCGGTCGCTGTGGCCCGCAGCGCGGGACTGTTCACCAGCCGCGTCGACGGCTCCCCGTTGCTCTACAACCAGGACGAGGTCCGGCTTCCGGACCTCATCGTCTGCCGCCCAGAGCTGGCCGAGCAGATCCTGGACTTCATCCGGAAGCACGGCACCGACTAGCAGCTGGTTGCAACCTCCCTGCAAGGGCTGGCGCTCACCGTGGGAACTGTCCACGATGTTCCTACCGAGGAGACGCCATGAACAAGCAGCAGACCGGGCCGGTGGACCGGTTCCTGGAGGCGGTCAGGACCGCCGCGATCAAAGAGTGTGACGCGTGGGCGCCCGGAGCCACCCTGGACGCGACGGTGCCGAACTGGCGCTTCCACCGCACCGGTGCGGACCGGATCCGGGAGACTTATGCCCGCTGGTTCGCCGACCCAGGCGGGTTCGACGAGCTGGACCGGACCCCGGTCGACGGGGGAGAGATCGTCCGCTACCTGCTCGCCTGGACCGAGAACGGCGTCCCGCACACGGCGCATCACGTGCACCTGATCAGCGTCGACGGGGATGCGATCGTCTCGGACGTCGTAATGTGCGGGGGCCGGTGGCCGGCCGCGCTCATGGCGGAGATGGAGGCAGCGGATGCAAGCTGACGCCGTGACGGTGCTCGACTCGGTCGCGGACCTCCTCGCCGACGTCGAGGCCCGCGAGCAGATCGTCAGCGTCGGCAAGTCCGGCGCCGCGCTGGAGCGGGTCTGGATCGAGGGCACGCCGTACGTCGTGAAGTACCTGGACGCCGAGACCGACTGGACGATGCGGGCGGCGCGGATCGACGAGGTCGTCCCGGTGGCGCTGTGGCGCCGCGGCATCCTCGCGGCGCTCCCCGGCTGCATCCGCCAGCCGATCGTGGCGATCGCCCAGGAGAACGGCCCGGGCGGGACGACGGCGTTGTTGATGGAGGACGTGTCGCCCTGGCTGGTCCCGGTCGCGGACGACCCGATCCCGGAAGAGCAGAATGCGACCTTCCTCGATCACATGGCCGCCGGGCACGCCGCGTTCTGGGACACCGACCTGCCGATCGACGTGGTCCCGGTGACGAACCGGTACCTGGAGCTCTCGCCGTCGATGGGCGCCGCCGAGCTGGCGCGCGGCTCGGAGGACCTGGTGCCGAAGCTGGTCCGCGAAGGCTGGCCGAAGCTGGAGCAGGTCGCGCCGCGCGCGGCGTCGGTCGTGCTGCCGCTGGCGCATGATCCGTCCCGGTTGGTCGACGCGCTGGCGAGCACTCCGCAGACGTTCCTGCACGGCAACTGGAAGTTCGACAACCTCGGCACCGACGACTCCGGTCGGACCGTGCTCTTCGACTGGGAACTCTCCGGCCGCGGCGCTCCGGCGTTCGACGTGGCCTGGTACCTGGCGATCAACTGCCGCAGGCTGCCGGTGAGCAAGGAGACCAGCATCGACCTGTACCGCGGCGCCCTCGAGCGGCACGGGATCGCGACCGACGGCTGGTGGGACCGGCAGCTCCGGCTCTCGTTGCTCGGCGCCCTGGTCAACTTCGGCTGGGAGAAGGCGCTCGGCGGGTTCGACGACGAGCTCGCCTGGTGGGAGGAGCGGGTGCTGGACGCGGCGCCGTTGCTGTCATGAGGGACGTCGACGTCGCCGCCGCCTACGACAACGCCGCCGCGGCGTGGAAACGGGGGCCCGAAGCGGCGTACGCCCGGATGGCCGAGGCGCTGGTCGCGACCGCGCCGGTACCGCTGGCCGGAGCGCGGGTCCTCGATGTCGGAGCCGGGACTGCGGTCGCCGGACGGGCGGCGCTGGCTGCCGGCGCGGCCTCGGTGGTGGCGGCCGACATCGCCACCGGCATGCTCCGCTACCGGGGACCCGGGATCGACGCGGTCTGCGCCGACGCGGCCAGGCTCCCGTTCGGGTCCGGGACGTTCGACCTGGTCACCGCCTCGTTCTGCCTCGGGCATCTCCCCGAACCGGCGCGTGCCGTCGAGGAGATCCGCCGGGTGTCGACGGCTCTGTCTGCCTCGGCGTTCACGCCCGACTGGACCCATCCGGTCAAGGCCGCGGTTGACGAGGCGATGGCAGGCTTCGGCTTCGCGATCCCGATCTGGTACCGCGAGCTGAAGGAGGGACGCGAGGCGGCGGTGAACGATCCCGACGCGCTGGAGCGGCTCGCGCGCGGCGCCGGGTTCTCCGACGTTCGCGTGGTCAGGCTGGAGGTGGACACCGGCCTCTCCTCGGCGGCGGACATCGTCGACTGGCGTCTGGGCATGGCGCACCTGGCGGCGTTCTTCCAGGGCCTGCCCGCCGACGTCCAGGTCGAGGCGCGGGCCGCGGCGGAGGCGGCGGTCGGCGACTCCGACCCGGTGGTCATCCCGATCCTGGCGCTCAGCGCGTCCTGACCCGCCACGCGGCGAGTCGCCGGTCGGCCTCGGCGCGGAGTTCGTCTCCGTGCGATCCGCTCGCCCGGGCGAGGTGGTCGGCGAGGCTCTCGGCCCGGTCCACCAGGTCGTCAGCGCCCAGAGCGGCGCCGGTCTCACCGGCCCACCACCAGGCTTCGAGGCGGATCGCCGACTCGACCGTCTCGAGGTCGCGCCGCGCGGTGACCGGGTCGACCCGCTGGCCGAGCGCCGCGTGCGCCTGGTGGACCAGGAGGCGGCCGATGGAGCTGTACCGCGGCACGCCCAGGTCGATCGCCGTCTTGTACAGGGTGTCGGCTTCGGTGAGCGCTCGTTCGGCATCGCCCGAGAGCAGGGAGAGCCGGGCGCGGAGCAGCGCCAGCTTGAGGGCCAGGCGCCAGCCGAAGACCAGGTCCCCTTCGAACAGACGGGCGGCCTGGTCGAGCCGGCGGCCGGCGGTGTCGGTGTCCTCGACCCGGAGCGCCTCCTCGGCCAGGTCCTCCAGGGCGGCGATGTGCATCTCGGCCTGGCCCTTGCCGCTCGCCAGGTCGAGAGCCTCCGCGTGCGCGTCGACGGCACGGGCGTGCGCGCCGATGTTGCGCAGCACCCACCCCGACATGTTGACGCCGCGGCCCGCGAAGCGAGGGACCTGCCGGTGCTCGACCTCGGTGGTGTAGGTCTGCAGCGCTCGCAGCGCGGCCTCCGGTCGTCCGGCCAGCGCCTGCGCGTGGCCGGTGAAGAGCAGCGCGTGCAGGGTCGCCGAGGTCAGGTCCGCCCCGGCACCCGGGTGCGTGATCGGCCCCAGGAGATCCAGTGCCTCGTCGGTCTGGCTGCGATGTGCCCGGAGGACGCCGAGCCAGGCTGCAGCGGTCAACCGGTCCGGTCCCGAGGCCGCCGCCACCGCCGCGCTCAGCCGTTCCTCGGCGCCGGCCAGGTCTCCGCGCGCATGCAGGGTGCGCCCGCCGACCATCAGGCAGCGGGTCCGGATCTCGCCCTCCTCGGCGCCGAGCTCGCCGTCGCGGGCGAACCTGATCGCGTCGTCGAAGCGCCGGTCGAAGTACGACGCCCAGGCCGCCACCTCCCACCCCTCGGCGCCGCTCTCCGTGGCCGCGTCGACGTCCTCCTGGGCGGCCCGGTACCGGCCTCGCCGGACCCGCACCCGGGCCCGGTCGAGCAACGTCGCATCCTTCGGATGCAGCGTCAGCGACTGGTCGAGCAGTGACTCGGCGGTGTCGTGGTCGAAGCGCTCGGCCGCCCTCGCGGCGGCCGTGCGCAGCGAACGGGCGGCCTGTTCCAGGTCGCCGCCGAGGCGGGCGTGCTCGGCGACGGCGACCGGGTCCGAGGCCGGACGCCGGGCCAGCACGCGGCTCGCCTCCCGGTGCAGCAGCGCGGCCCGCCCAGCCCGGGTGCCCGAGGAGAGCGCGTCGCGGACCAGCTCGTGGCGGAAGGTGTGCCGGCCCGCGTGCTCGACGAGCAGGCCGCGGTCCTCGGCGAGCTCGACGGCCGCGAGGACGTCGAGCGCGGAGCGGCCGAGCACCGAGGCCAGCAGGTCGATGTCGAGCTCGGCACCGAGGACGGCCGCGGCACGGACGACCTCGGCGGCAGCCGGCCCGAGCTGGTCGCAGCGCTGGTCGATGACGGAGACCAGCGAGAGCGGCACCGCGTCCTCGGGCTGTTCGGCGGCACTGGTCGCCAGCTCCGAGAGGAACAGCGGGTTGCCGCCGGAGCGGGCGAACAGGTCGGCGGCGCGTCGCTCCCCGACGAGCTCGGCGGTCTCGCCCTGGTCGAGCGGACCGAGTGTGATCGTGGTCGTCGCGGGGAACGGCGTCCCCTCGGCCGGGCGAGCAGCGACGACCACGAGCAGGCGCACCGGCCGGCGTACCGCGAACGCGGCCCAGTCGGCGAGCGCCGGCCCGGCCAGGTGTGCGTCGTCGATGACCAGGATCGCGCCGGCGTCACCGGCGATCCGGTCGAGCACGGCGGTGACGGCGGCGTACAGGGTGGCCGGCCCGAGGACAGGGTCCGGTGCGTTGTCCGGCATCGCGTACTCGCCGAGAGCGGCGCCGAGCAGCGGGCCGAGCAGCGCCCGGTCCTCGCCGAGGAGCGCGTCGGGATCCGGCGCTCGCCGGAGATGGTGCGCAATCGCGCCGAGCAGGACATCCAGCGGGGCCGAGCGGTCCAGGGTCCCGCAGGCGGCGAAGAGCACGGTAGCTCCGCGCTGTTCGCGGCCGTGCGCCCACGACGAGAGCAACGTCGTCTTGCCGATCCCGGCCTCGCCGACGACCGAGACCAGCTGCACCTGCGAACCGCCGAGCCCGTCGGCGAGGGTGTCCAGTCGCTCGAGCTCGGCCCGGCGCCCGACGAGGCCGGGTTCCGGCTCCGTCCGTGCCGGGGTCGTGACGTCGTCGCCGCGCAGGATCGCCGCGTTCAGCTCTGTCGTCTCGGGCGCGGGGTCGGCACCGAGCTCGTCGGCCAGGACGGCCCGGAGAGCGGCGTACGTCGCGAGCGCCGCGCTCGGCCGGGCGGCCAGGACCTGGGCCCGCATCACCAGCCGGGCGGCGTGCTCGTCGTACGGGTCGGCCTGTAGGTCGGCGGTGCCGAGGTCGAGTGCGTCGGGCCACTCTCCGGCCTCCAGCATCGCCGCCGCGGCGACCCGTCGGGCCCGCTGGACGAGGCGGTGCGCTGCGTCGGCGTCGGCGCGCGCCCAGTCGACCTCGATCGGTGGCTCCGGCACCGGGCCGCGCACCAGGGTGAGGGCGACCCGGGCGGCTGCGACCGCGCCGCTGACGTTGCCGAGTTCGTGACGGCGTTCGGCCTCGGCGGTGACGTCGGCGAGCTCGTCCAGGTCGAGCCACCCGTAGACCAGGCGGTAGCCGTTGTCGCCGTACTCGATCGCGTCCCGGCCGAGTGCGCGGCGCAACCGGCTGACCAGCACGGAGATCTGGTCCGCGGGCCGGCTCGGTGCGGCGTCGCCCCAGAGCGCGTCGGCGAGGGCTGGTGCGGCGATGCTGCGGCCGCGGGCGAGCGCGAGCAGTCGCAGGACCAGGCGGGCTTTCCGGTCGGCCAGCGACCGGGCGTCCACGCCGTCGATCCAGAGCTCACCGAGTACGCGCACCGACGGGGGCCCCACGCGGGAATCGTACTGCCCACCGGGGGTCCGCAACCGGCGTCCGCAACCGGGCTGCAAGGTCTCTGCAAGGAGCGCGTACGACGCTGGGCGAGCGGCCGATCGAGCCGTGACGATCGAGCGAGAAGGAGTGCGTGATGAGCGCGACGACGGAGCACAGGGCCGCGGAGCAGAAGAACTTCGGGCAGCCGGACGAGGTCCGGACTTTCGAGAACGGGAGCGTGGAGCTGGTGTCGATCGGCGGCAGCGAGATCGGACGCCTCACCCTGCAACCGGGGTGGCGCTGGTCGGACCACGTGAAGCCCATCGCCGGCACCGACCTGTGCGAGGCCCCGCACTTCCAGTACCACGTGTCCGGCACGCTGAGGGTGCAGATGGCCGACGGGACCGAGTTCGACGCCGTCGCCGGTGACGTGACCGCGCTCCCGCAGGGCCATGACGCCTGGGTCGTCGGCGACGAGCCGGCCGTGGTCGTCGACTGGTGGGGTGCGTCGAACTACGCGAAGTGATGGGGGTCGTCTCTGGCACGATCGCCTCATGAGCGAGGCGATCGAGCTGGAGGTCGACGACAAGGTCGTGCGGATCTCCAATCCTGATCGGGTCTACTTCCCGGCGCGCGGGGAGACCAAGCTGGATCTGGTCGAGTACTACCTCGCCGTCGGGGACGGGGTCGTCAACGCGCTGCGGGAGCGGCCGTGCATGCTGCACCGGTTCCCGAAGGGCGTGACCGGCGACAAGGTGCACCAGAAGCGGCTCCCGTCGGGCGCGCCGCCGTGGATGGAGACGGTCCAGGTCTTCTTCCCGCGTTGGAAGCGGACCGCCGACGAGCTCTGCGTCACCGAGATCGCGCAAGTGGTCTGGGCGGTGCAGATGAGCACCGTCGAGTTCCACCCCTGGAACAGCCGCCGGGCGGACGTGGAGAAGCCCGACGAGTGGCGTATCGACCTCGACCCCGGCCCGGAGTGCGGCTGGGAGACGGTGCGCGAGGTCACCCATGTCGCCCGCGAGGTCCTCGACGACCTCGGCGCCGTCGGCTACCCGAAGACGAGCGGTGGCTCCGGGATGCACATCTACGTCCGGATCGCGCCCGAGCGGGACCACCAGGGCGTACGCCGCGCGGCGCTCGCCTTCGCCCGCGAGGTCGAACGCCGCTGCGACAAGGTCACCACTGCCTGGTGGCGCAAGGACCGCGACCCGGCCGACCTGTTCGTGGACTACAACCAGAACGCACGCGACCACACCATCGCCGCGGCGTACTCGGTCCGCGGCAACGCCGACGGCACCGTCAGCACGCCGATCCGCTGGGACGAGGTCGACTCGGTCGTGCCCGGTGACTTCACGATCGCGACGGTGCCGGAGCGGTACGCCGCGATCGGCGACCTGCACCACGACATCGACGACCACGTCTTCGACCTCGCCCCGCTGCTGGAGTGGGCGGAGCGGGACGGGGAGGAAGAGCCCGAGACGTGACCCGAACGCCCCTTTTGCGTTGAACAGGGCGTGATGCGACGTCTGCGGTTCCTTGTCCCTGTGCTGGCGGTTGCCTTGCTCGCCTGGCCGACCCTTGCGGCCAGTGCCGAGGACCCGCCGCCGGCGACCGTGACCATCACGTCCGCGCAGACGACCTACGTCGCCGGGGTCAACGCGCTGGTGCGCATCAGCGTCCGTGACGCGAACAACGCCGAGTTCCGGCTCGGCGCCAACCTCAACGGCCAGACCATCTGGTTGGGCTGCGGCGGGTTCGTCGTCACCGATGACGACTTCGACTGCGAGGTCTACATGGTCTACAACACCCGGCTCTTCGTGACGCTCGACGGTGTGACCAAGGCGGTGCGCGATCTCCGGGTCAGGCCACGGATCGGGACGGCCGTGAAGACGAGCCACTCGACCGTCGGCCGGTACGCCGTGATGCCCCGCGGCACCGCGCCCAGGTTCACCAGCAAGTCCTACCCGGCTCGCCCCGGTCAGATGTGCCTGCGGCACGAGGTCCAGCGGTTGCGGTCCGGTGTCTGGCGCACGGTGGTCCTCTCCGGGTGCCGGGTCGAGGGCGACAAGGGCACGGTCACCTGGACGTGGCAGGGCGGCCATCCGCGCCTGGTCTCGTTCCGGGTCCGGGCCACGTTCCCCGGTGACCCGATCGTCGGCACATTCCCCGGCGGCTCCCACAACGTCGCCGGCCCGGGCCGGTGGACGTACTTCCGGTTCCGCTGACCGCCGGCCTCCGGCGCGCTTCGTTCAGCGCAGCAGGGGGAGGAGCGAGGAGTACGAGTCGGTCCAGTGCACGGCCCGGTCCGTCTCGAGCGGAGCCCAGCGTTCGCCACCCATCAGCGTCGTCCGCACCGACGGGTCGCTGCTGAGCACGACCCAGGTGCTCGCGAGCGACCCGGGGCTGGTGCCCCTGCTCCTCCCGACAGTCGCCTGCCAGTCCAGATCCTCTGCCGCGCCGGCGAGGACCGGCCGCAGGTCGAAGACCCGGTTGGAGATGTGCACCGCGAGAACGCCGCCCGTTCTCAGCCGGTCGGCGTACATCCGCAGGGCTTCGCGGGTGAGCAGGTGCGCCGGGATGGAGTCGCTGCTGAACGCGTCGAGGACCAGGAGGTCGAAGCTGGCCGGCGGGAGCTTGGCGAGCATGAGCCGGCCGTCCCCGACGACGGTCTCGATCCGCGCCGCGGAGTCGGTGAGGAACGTGAACAGGGCAGGATCGCGCGCGATGCGCACCATGTCCGCGTCGATCTCGAAGAAGGTCATCCGCTGCCCCGGGGCTCCGTAGGTCGCGATCGTTCCGGCTCCGAGTCCGATCGCGCCGACCTCCTCGAACCGACCGTCGAAGCCGGAGAAGACGTCGGCCACCGATCCTGGCGAGGCGTAGTACGTCGTACCGAGGCGCCGGCGGTAGGGATCGTCGAACTGCATCCCGTGCTGCGTGGTCCCGTGCACCAGGCGGTGCTCGCCGTCCGCCGACTCCACCCGGGACGATCCGAAGAACGAGCGGCTGCGTTCGATCACCTCGCCGTTGTTCATCTCGTCGAGAGCGAACGGGACGATCAGCGCCACGACCAGCAGGACGGGGAACCGGCTCAGCGCCCAGCCGCCGAGCATCATCACCGCACAGAGCAGGACGAACTCACCGTCACCGCGCAGGACGAGCCCCGCGGCCATGATGCCGACGCTGACCAGCACGATCGTCACCAGGGCCCGCCGTAGGTCGAAGCTCCGTCGCGGCACGCCGACCAGGAGGAGGGGCACCAGCACGACCGAGAGCGGGAACTCCCACACCCGGTCGAAGAGTTGCGGGGCCACGAAACCGTTGAGCACGCCGCCGAGCGCACCTCCCGCCGCGATGACCAGGTAGTACAGCGTCAGGTTCGCAGCCGGCGGCCGGTCGGCAGCCAGGCGTGCGTGCGCGGCGTAGCCCACCAGCGCGAGCATCGTCAGGCTCAGCGCCATCGAGAGCAGCACCGGCGAGTTGGGGACCGGGACCAGGACCACCGTGGCGAGCGTGACCGCGCACGCCGCCGCGAGGACCCGCCGGGGAGGCTTCCGCGAACGGCGGGCGAACGCGAGCACGAAGGTCGCCAGGTAGATCGCCAACGGCACCACCCACAGCAGCGGGATCGCGGCGACGTCGGTGGAGATGTGGGCGGTGACCGCCAGGCTCATCGACGCCGGGAGCGCGGCCAGCCCCGTCCACACGAGCAGCCGCCGCCGGCCGATCCGCTCGGCAGGTAGGCCGGCCCGGCGTCCCGGCTCCGGATGCGCACGACTCACCACCAGGACGCAGGCGGTGCTCAGCAGGCCGAAGACCAGGAATCCGACCGACCAGGCGACACGTTGCTGGTCCAGGCTCATCGTCGGCTCGATGAGCAGCGGATAGGCGAGCAGTCCGCCGAAGCTGCCCAGGTTGCTCGCGGCGAAGAGGAAGTAGGGATCCTCGGCTCGTTCGCTGCTCGACCAGGAGAACCACTTCTGCAGCACCGGTCCGGTCGTCGCCAGGACCGCGAACGGCAGTCCGATCATCAGGGTCAGGGTCCGCAGCAGCCACAGCGCGGGCGAGGCGTCCGCCGCCGGTGCGCTGTCGGCGGGGAGTGCCAGCGGGAGCACCAGTGCCGGGAGGAAGATCAGCGGCAGGTGCAGGCGCGGCTGCCAGCGCGCACCGAGCGCGGTCGCGCTCAGGTGCACGTAGAGGTAGGACCCCAGCAGCAACAGCTGGAAGAACAGCGAGCTGGTGCTCCAGACAGTGGCGCTGCCGCCGTACGACGGGAGCAGCAGTTTGGCGACCAGTGGCTGGACCACGAAGAGCAGGGCCGCTCCGATGAAGGCAGTCGCGGAGAAGAGCAGGACGGTTCCCCGCGCGGCGGTGGTCCCCGTCGATCCCTGTGCCGACATCCCGCCCCCTTGCATGCCCGAAAGCAGACGATAGGCGCGCCGACCGGCCCCTGTTCGCGGAACGTTGTCCACTTTACAGATCATCCGTTGTGTAAAGTTACCCTCGGGTTTAGGCTCCCGTCATGAGCCTGAACCCTTCCACGCAGCTCCCGGCTGACCCCGAACACGACCCGCGCGCGTCGTACGCGTTCGAGCCGGAGTACGTCGCCGCGTTGACCAACCGGATCATCGCCACCACCGGCACCGGCGTGACGTCGTACGCGCCCGCGACCGGCAAGCCGCTCGCTGTCATCCCGCAGTCCAGCGAGGCCGACGTGAAGGAGGCGTTCGCCCGTGCCCGTCGTGCCCAGCAGGCGTGGGCGCGGACCTCGCTCGACCACCGCGCCGAGCTGCTGCTGCGGCTGCACGACATCGTCCTGGACCGGCAGGACGAGATCATCGACCTGATCTGCTGGGAGTCCGGCAAGGCTCGCAAGCACGCCTTCGACGAGCCGATCCACATCGCGCTGACCGCCCGCTACTACGGCCGTACGGCGCACGACCACCTCGACACCGAGCGCCGTCTCGGCGTCATCCCGGGTCTGACCCGGGCCGAGGTCAACTTCCTGCCCAAGGGCGTCGTCGGAATCATCTCGCCGTGGAACTACCCGTTCACGATGGCGCTCTGCGACGGCATCCCGGCCCTGCTGGCCGGCAACGCGGTGGTCACCAAGCCCGATGCGCAGACGATGCTCTCGGCGCTGCTCGGCGCTCAGCTCCTCGAGGAGGCCGGCTTCCCCAAGGACCTGTGGAACGTCGTGGCCGGCCCGGGTCGCGAGCTCGGTACGCCGATCATCGACCGCTCGGACTACATCTGCTTCACCGGCTCGACCGCCACCGGAAAGCTGATCGCGAAGCAGTGCGCTGACCGGCTGATCGGCTGCTCGCTGGAGCTCGGTGGCAAGAACCCGATCCTGATCCTGCGCGACGCCGACCTCGACAAGGCTGCCGAGGGCGCCGTCCGTGCCTGCTTCTCCAACGCAGGACAGCTCTGCGTCTCCACCGAGCGGATGTTCGTCGCCGACCAGGTGTACGACCGGTTCAAGGAGAAGTTCGTCGCCGCGACCAACGCGATGAACCTGTCCGCCGGCCTGGAGTGGGGCAGCGACATGGGTTCGCTGATCAGCCAGGACCAGCTCGACACGGTCACCGCTCACGTCGAGGACGCCGTGGCCAAGGGTGCGACGGTCCTGGCCGGCGGCAAGCCGCGCCCGGACCTCGGCCCGTTCTTCTTCGAGCCGACGATCCTCGAAGGCGTCACCCCGGAGATGACCTGCTTCGGCAACGAGACGTTCGGCCCGGTGATCAGCCTCTACCGCTTCAACGACGAGGCCGACGCCATCGCCCGCGCCAACGACGGTGAGTACGGCCTGAACGCGTCGATCTACAGCCGCGACACCAAGCGAGCCCGGATCATCGCGCGCCAGGTCAAGTGCGGCACGGTCAACATCAACGAGCCCTTCGGTGCGACCTTCGCCAGCATCGATGCCCCGATGGGCGGCATGCGCGAGTCCGGCATGGGCCGCCGTCAGGGTGCCGAGGGCATCCACCGGTACACCGAGACGCAGGCCGTGGCATCGCAGGCTCTGCTCCGGTTCTCGCCGCAGTTCGGCATGAACGACGAGCAGTACGCGAAGGTCATGACCATGAGCCTCCGCCTGATGAAGAAGATGGGACGCGCCTGATGGGGGAATTCGACTTCGATGTGATCGTCATCGGATCGGGGTTCGGCGGCTCGGTCAGTGCGCTGCGCCTGGCCGAGAAGGGCTACAAGGTCGCCGTGCTCGAGGCCGGTGCGCGCTTCCGTGACGAGGACTTCGCGGCCACCTCCTGGGACGTCAAGCGCTACCTGTTCCGTCCCGAGGTCGGTTGCTACGGCATCCAGCGCATCGACGCGATCAAGGACTGCATGATCGTCTCCGGCGCCGGTGTCGGCGGCGGGTCCCTGGTCTACGCGAACACGCTCTACGAACCGCTGGACCCGTTCTACTCCGACCCGTCGTGGGCGCACATCACCGACTGGAAGGCCGAGCTGGCGCCGTACTACGACCAGGCGAAGCGGATGCTCGGCGTGGTCGAGAACCCGTTGCGGACCGCGGCCGACGACGTGATGTACAAGGTCGCCGAGGACATGGGCGTCGAGGACACGTACCACCCGACTCCGGTCGGCGTGTTCTTCGGAGGTCCGGGGGAGACCCACCACGACACGATCAAGGACCCGTTCTTCGGCGGCGCCGGTCCTGACCGGGTGCCGTGCAAGGCGTGCGGCGAGTGCATGACCGGGTGCCGGCACAACTCCAAGAACACCCTGGTGAAGAACTACCTCTATCTGGCCGAGGCCAAGGGTGTGCGCGTCATGCCGCTGACCACGGTCACCCGGATACGGCCGCTCGGGGACGGGGCCGCGAACGGCGGCTACGAGGTGAAGATCAAGTTCACCAAGGCCAAGAGGGCCACGGCGCGATCGACGCGGACCCTGACCGCCGAGCAGGTGATCGTCGCGGCGGCGTCCCTCGGGACCCAGCGGCTGCTGCACAAGATGAAGGACGAGGGGCACCTCCCCGGGCTCTCCGATCGTCTCGGGTACCTGTCCCGGACCAACTCCGAATCCATCCTCGGTGCGATCGCCCCTGCGGGCAGCAAGATCGACTACTCCCGCGGCATCGCGATCACCTCGTCGTTCCACCCCGATGAGCACACCCACATCGAGCCGGTCCGCTACGGCAAGGGCTCCAACTTCATGTCATTGATGCAGACCGTGCTCACCGACGACTCCGGTCCGGAGCCGCGCTGGCAGAAGTGGCTCAAGGAGATGTGGAGCAAGCGTCGCGAGGTGCGCGAGCTCTACGACTTCAAGCACTGGTCCGAGAGGACCGTGATCGCCCTGGTGATGCAGACGGTCGACAACTCGATCACCACCTTCAACAAGAAGATTCCGGGCACGAACATCAGCTACATGTCGTCCCGCCAGGGTCATGGCACCCCGAACCCGACCTGGATCCCGGTCGCCAACGAGGCCGTCACCAAGATGGCCGAGATCGTCGACGGCACCGCGGGCGGATCCATCGGCGAACCGTTCAACCGTCCGTTGACGGCCCACTTCATCGGCGGCTGCACGATCGGCGACTCCCCGGAGCACGGCGTCATCGACCCGTACCAGCGGGTCTACGGCCACCCCGGTCTGCACATCGCGGACGGCTCGGCGATCTCCGCGAACCTGGGCGTCAACCCGTCGTTGACGATCACCGCCCAGGCCGAGCGGGCGATGTCCTTCTGGCCCAACAAGGGCGAGGCGGACCCGAGGCCGGAGCTCGGCTCGGCGTACGAGCGGCTGGCTCCGGTCGCGCCGCTCTCGCCGGCTGTCCCGGAGTCGGCGCCGGGCGCACTGCACCTGCCGATCGTCGCGGTGAGCTGAGGGGACATACCGGGACATCGCGGACGCTCGTCGGTGGCCGTTTGCTCGGCCGAAAAAACTTTCGGAACGCGCATAACCCCGTTGTAACAGCTTCGTTTACCACTACAGATCGGGTGCATCGCTCCCTCCCAGGCCCGATCTCGACACGGTTCACACCACGTGGACAATCAGGGCCAGACCTCCCTCCCTCCCCGGTCTGGCCCTGAGTCACGTCTGGGGTCGGTCGAGTCCGGTCTGGGGTCGGTCGAGTCCGGCCCGAGACGGCGGTGCGGCGGCCTGTTCCGGCGCGGTTAGAATCCGCGCATCCCCCGTCCCGCCACCGGAAGGCCCGTCTTGACCGACCACGACCTTGTCCTCGTCGTCGACTTCGGGGCCCAGTACGCCCAGCTGATCGCCCGCCGCGTCCGCGAGGCCAAGGTGTACTCGGAGATCGTTCCGCACACCATGTCGGCCGCGGAGATGCTGGCGAAGAACCCGACCGCGATCGTCCTGTCCGGCGGGCCGTCCTCGGTGTACGAGGAAGGCGCGCCGCAGCTCGAGGGAGCCCTGGTCGACGGCACCGTCCCGGTCTTCGGCATCTGCTACGGCTTCATGGCGATGGCCCAGGCGCTCGGTGGCGAGGTCGCGCACACCGGTCAGCGGGAGTACGGCCGCACCGAGGTCTCGGTCCTCGAAGCCGGCACTTTGCTCGCCGGCCTCCCCGCCGCGCTGACGTCCTGGATGTCGCACGGTGACGAGGTCGTCGCCGCGCCCGCCGGCTTCACCGTCAACGCCCGCTCGCCGCGAGCCACGGTGGCGGCGTTCGAGAGCACCGAGCGCAAGCTCGCCGGAGTCCAGTGGCACCCGGAGGTGCTGCACAGTGAGCACGGCCAGAAGATCCTGGAGCACTTCCTCTTCGACATCGCCGGGTGTCGGCCGACCTGGACGAGCGTCAACATC
Source organism: Marmoricola sp. (assembly GCA_036676945.1). Classification (GTDB taxonomy): domain Bacteria; phylum Actinomycetota; class Actinomycetes; order Propionibacteriales; family Nocardioidaceae; genus Marmoricola. Next base: position 27,907 of record JAKFBZ010000105.1, on the reverse strand, counting down.
GTCGAGGAGCAGATCGAACGGATCCGCGCGGAGGTCGGTGACGCCCGGGTGATCTGCGGTCTCTCCGGCGGCGTCGACTCGGCGGTCGCGGCCGCGATCGTGCAGCGCGCCATCGGCGACCAGCTCACCTGTGTCTTCGTCGACCACGGCCTGCTCCGCAAGGGGGAGGCCGAGCAGGTCGAGACCGACTACGTGAAGGCCACCGGCGTGGACCTCAAGGTCGTCGAGTGCAGCGACCAGTTCCTGGGCTTCCTCGCTGGTGTCACCGACCCGGAGGAGAAGCGGAAGATCATCGGCCGCGAGTTCATCCGGGTCTTCGAGCAGGCCGAGCGCGAAGTGCTCGCCACCCCCGGCCCGCCGGTGAAGTTCCTGGTCCAGGGCACCCTCTACCCGGATGTCGTCGAATCCGGTGGCGGCGAGGGCGCGGCCAACATCAAGTCGCACCACAACGTCGGCGGCCTGCCGGAAGACCTCGAGTTCAGCCTGATCGAGCCGCTGCGTACCTTGTTCAAGGACGAGGTCCGCCAGGTCGGCGAGCAGCTCGGCCTGCCGCACGCCATGGTCTGGCGGCACCCGTTCCCGGGTCCGGGTCTGGCGATCCGGATCGTCGGCGCGATCGACGCCGAGCGCCTGGAGATCCTCCGCGATGCCGATGCGATCGTCCGCGAGGAGACCACCAAGGCCGGCCTCGACGGCGACATCTGGCAGTTCCCGGTGGTGCTGCTGGCCGACGTACGGTCGGTCGGCGTCCAGGGCGACGGCCGCACCTACGGCCACCCGATCGTGCTCCGTCCGGTCTCCAGCGAGGACGCGATGACCGCCGACTGGAGCCGGTTGCCGTACGAGGTGCTGGAGAAGATCTCCACCCGGATCACCAACGAGGTCAAAGACGTCAACCGGGTCGTGCTGGACATCACCAGCAAGCCACCGGGCACCATCGAGTGGGAGTGAGCGGGCGGGCTCGACCGGGCGCATCTGCCGGCGCCTGACCCGATCCGATCCGGGTCCGGTGACGAATCCCAGGTAGAGCCGTCCGGCTCGCCAGCCAGGAGGTCCGTCATGGACTCGATGCACTCAGATTCCTTCGCGATCATCTTCATCCTCGTCATCGCGGTCGCCCCGGCGGTCGCCTACATCGCCGTCCGGCTCCTCGGGGCCCACGCCACGGCCTCGGATCATCCCGTCGTCCGTCACTGAGAGGCCCCGCTCACCGGTCCAGTCGGATCGGGGCTGAATTCACGCCGCAGCCGATACTCTCGGCAGAGCCGGAGGGCGCGATCGCGAGGTCGTGGCGCTCGGGGTCCTGCGCGTGAGTGGAGGCACGGTTGAAGACCTGCGGTGCCTGTGGCACGTCCGGGCAGGACGACGACGCGAGCTTCTGCTTCGGCTGCGGCAGTTCGCTGGCCGTCGCCGACCCCACCTGCGGGTCGTGCGGCAAGGAGCTCGCGCCGGACGCGCGCTTCTGCCCCCGCTGCGGCACGCCGCGCGCCGGGAGCCAAGCCGCGGCTCCGGCGCCGGTCGCGGAGGTGGTCGCGCCGAAGGGATCGGCGCGCAAGATCACCAGCGTTCTCTTCGGGGATCTCGTCGGGTTCACCACGCTGTCGGAGAGCCGGGACGCCGAAGAGGTCCGCGAGCTGCTGACCGAGTACTTCGACGAGTGCCGAGCAGTCATCAACCGGTACGGCGGTGAGCTGGAGAAGTTCATCGGCGATGCGGTGATGGCGGTCTGGGGCATCCCGGTGACCCGCGAGGACGACGCGGAGCGGGCCGTCCGTGCCGGCTTGGAGCTGGTCGAGCGGGTCACCGCGTTGGGCGACCGGATCGGGATGCACGGCCTGGCGCTGCGAGTCGGGATCACGACGGCCGAGGTGGCGGTCACGCTCGGTGCCACCGGTCAGGGGATGGTGGCCGGTGACCCGGTGAACACCGCGGCCAGGATCCAGTCGACGGCCTCGCCGGGTGAGGTCTGGGTCGACGAGACGACCCGGGCGTTCTCGTCCTCGTCGATCAGCTACGAGGACGCCGGCTCGCACGCGATGAAGGGCAAGGCCGAGCCGGTCCCGCTGTGGAAGGTGCGCGCGGTGGTGGCCGGCGTCGGCGGCGACCGCCGCGACGACGCTCTCGAAGCCCAGCTGGTCGGCCGCGACGGTGAGTTGCGACTGGTCAAGGAGTTCTTCCACCGGGTCCAGGAGACGCTTCGTCCGGGTCTGCTCGTCGTGGACGGGGAGGCCGGGGTTGGCAAGACCCGGCTCGGCTGGGAGTTCGAGAAGTACGTCGACGGGTTCCAGGCCAGTGTGCTGTGGCACCGCGGGAGGTGCCTCTCCTACGGCGAGGGCGTCGCCTACTACGCGCTGGCCGAAGCCGTCCGCGGTCGGCTGGCGGTGCTCGCCGGTTCGCTCGATGACGTCGGCGAGGCGGCGGTGGACAACCGGCAGCTGCTGCAGCGAGGCCTGACGGCGTGCGTGCCCGACCAGACCGAGCGGGACTGGCTCCAGCCCAGGCTCGCGGTCCTGCTGGGGCTGGACCCCGGGGCAGCGTTCCCCCGGGAGGACCTGTTCGCGGCCTGGACGACGTTCTTCAAGTACGTCGGGCTCTGGCAGGCGGACGAGCCACAGCCGATCGCGCTCGTCATCGACGACGCCCAGTACGCCGATGACGGACTGCTCGCCTTCCTCGAGCACCTGCTCGCCGCGGCGGACTTCCCGGTCTTCGTGCTCGCCCTGGCCCGCCCGGAGCTACTCGCGGACCACCCTGCGCTGGTCAGCAACCGACGCCTGACCGCGGTCCACCTGGAGCCGCTGACGTCCGCGGAGATGACCAAGCTGCTCGACGCGATGATCGTCGGGGTGCCGCAACCGATCCGCGACGAGCTCGTTGCCCGGTCGGAGGGCATCCCGCTGTACGCCATCGAGACGGTGCGTGCGCTCGCCGACCTGAACCTGGTCGAAGCGCGTGAGGGTCACTACGTGCTCACCGATCCCGACGCTGTCGACCTCGGGGCGCTGACGGCGCCGGCCAGCCTGCAGGCGCTGATCGCTGCCCGTCTGGACACGCTGCCGGCCGACGAACGCAAACTCGTCGACCGGGCGAGTGTCCTCGGTGTCGCCTTCTCGGCCGAGGGGTTGGCTGCCTTGTGCGCCGACGTACCGGATCTGGAGCAGGCTGTCTCCGGGCTGGTCCGGCGCGAGGTGATCCGCCGCGACACCGACCGGCTGAGCGCCGACTACGGCGACTACCGCTTCGTCCAGGGAGCCGTCCGGCAGGTCGCGTACGGCATGCTCTCCCGGCGGGACCGGAAGGCCACCCACCTGACGGTGGCCCGGTCGCTGGAGGACGAGTTCGAGGGACGCAGCGACGCCTACGAGCTGGCCCCGATCATCGCTCAGCACTACCTGGACGCCATCGACGCGGTGCCGGCCGATGCCGACGTACCGGACCTCGCCCAGGCCGCCTCGGACCACCTGGAGCGGGCGGCCGAACGGGCTGCTTCGCTGGGCGCACCGCGGGAGGCGGCCGGCCACCTGGCCAAGGCCCTGGCCCGTTCCGCACCGGAGCGTCGGCTGGCGATCCAGAGCAAGCTGTCCCGGCAGCTCCGGCTGGCGGGGGACCACGACGGCGCGATCGAGCACGCGACCGAGGCGCTCAAGGGCTTCGACGCGATCGGCGACGTGGTCGCTGCCGCGGGTCCGGCCGAGGACCTGGCACGCGCGATCGCGTACGGCGAAGGCACCGACCGCAGCCGCGCCACGACCGTGATCAGCGACCTGCTGGACCGGATCCCCGATGAGCCCGAGACTCTGCGCGCCCGCGTCGCCCTGCTGAATGCCGCCTTCACGGTTGCCCTGGTGTCCGGCGATGCAGAGGAGTGCTCCCGGCTCTCCTGGCAGAGCATGGCGCTCGCCGAGCTCATCGGTGACCCCCGGCTGATCGCCGAGACAATGGGCGCGGTCGCTATCGCGACCACGACCACGATGCCGTACCTCGGCACCGTCCTCCTCCAGCACACCGCCGAGCTGGCGGCCCAGCACCGGGCGCTGCGACCACGCGGGCTGGCCCTGCTGAACCTGACCGACCTGGTTTCGTTCCAGGACGTCGCCGCCGCGATCCGGCACGGGCGCGACGCCGTCGAGGCATCGACCGCGCTCGGCGAGCCGGCCGTGCTCACCTTCGCCCAGATGAACCTCTCGTTCGCCCTCCAACTGGTCGGCGCGTGGGACGAGGCTCTCGAGCTCGCCCGCCTCGAGGACGTGCTCCGGTTCACCGGCCTTGCCGGCGACGTCCGTCTGCGCACGTTGATGAGTGCTCGCGGCGAGGCGCTGACCTCGGCCGAGGAGAAGTTCCAGGACGACCCCGAATCGACCGAGGACCCGGCGTGGCCCGGTCTGTACTCCTTGGACCGAGCCCTCGACGCGGCCGTCGCCGGAGTGCCCGAGGCCACCACCCTCGCCCTCGAAGCGGCGCGTCTGTCCAGCGCGGCTGCGGTCGTCGTCTCGGACTTCTGGCCGACCTGGCTCTACGCGTCCGAGATCGTCTGCGAGCAGCGGGAGCGCGATGCGCTCGCCGAGATACTCAGCTATGTCGACGTGCGGAGAGGTCCCTTACCGGCCGGTGTCGTCGCCCAGCGCAACCGCCTGGAGGCCGCCCTCGGTGAGCACGGCCCGATGTCCGACGACGAGATCGAGCAGAAGTACGCCGACGGGCTCGCCGGGATGCGGACCTGGGGCTCGACCGTGTTCGAGGCCCACACCTGTGTCGACTACGGCCGCTGGCTGGAGCGGCAGGGCCGCGGGGACGAAGCGGCCCCCCTCCTCGCGCGTGCACGCGAGGTCTACGAGCAGATCGGGGCGCGTCTCTGGCTCGACGCCCTCGACCGCTCGTGACCTGACTCGATGCTCGCAGCTAGGCCTGAGGCGTTGTACCCGGCAGCCGGCCCGCACTCAGCGGTGTCGAGTGGCGGCGCCAGATCTGCCATCCGGCGGACGAGGCCAGCCAGATGTCGGAGATGACGAAGATTCCTGAGCGGTCCTCGCCCACGACGGTGGCGTTCAGGCGCACCGTGCGCAGGGCTGCCGCAGTCGGTCCGGCCTGGTCGACGTACTGCTCCTGGACATCCCACGAGTCGACCCGGTAGTCCGGGAGCATCTCCAGCCACCGGGTGCGGGGCACGACCGCCGGTTGCGGCACGACCAGCACCAGCGCGAACTCCGGATGCAACAGGCCCTCGATCAACTCCAGGTCACGCTCTCGGTCGAGCACGCAGCGGTCGAAGGTCGCGATCCGGTCGAGCAGGTCGTCGGTCATGCCCTGATCATCCACGCCATCGACCCTCAGGACCGGACCCTGCCGGTCACGCATTCGGGATCAAGTGCGCATGTCGCGCGCAACGCGACAGGACAGACGGGACGAGTCGGACAGGTTGCCGCAGTCGCCTCCGCGCCGGCCGCGATCCGGGCAGGATTCGCCGTGCACGTGAACTGACAGATCGCTCTGTCAGCTGGCCGACAGACGCCCCCGCACCCCTCCTCCTACCTTCGGACCGCGAGCCAGCCCCTGGCCGGAGCAAGCACCCCTCCAAAGGAGCATTGACATGAGCAAGGCGAAAACCCGCACCACCATCGCCGTCGTTGCCGCCCTCGTCATCATCGGGGGCGGAGTCGTCTTCGCCCTCAGTGGCAGTGATGACGGGCAGGATCGCAAGGCCGCGATCGGAGAAACCACCACGACCGGCTACTCGGTTGCCGACCTGACCGTCGTCGAGGAGAACCAGTCGTTCCGGAACGTCACGGTCAGGATCAACAGGACCGGGACGATCTCGACGGCCGGATCGGTGAAGCTGTCCACGCTCGACGGGACCGCGAAGTCGGCGGGCACGCCGGCGACCGGCGCCGACTACGTTGCCGTGACCGGTGTGTCGGTCGCGTTCGCCGCGAACGTGGCCTCCGCGACCACGACCGTCCGCATCTACGGCGACACGCTGACCGAGACGGACGAGACGATCTTCACGACGCTGTCCGCGCCCGTCGGATCGCCGATCGCGGACGGGGTCGGCACCATCACCATCCCCAATGACGACGAGGGCGCGGCCCTGGACGGCTTCGCCATCCGTGACTTCTCGGTCGGCGAGACCAGCGGCACGGTGAACATCCCGATCTTCCGGTACGGCGCGACGACGGCCTCAGCGTCGGTCACTGTCCAGTCGGTCGATGTCACGGCCGTCGGGTGCGCAGGCGACCCGGCTTGCGACTACAAGCCGATCATGCCGACGGTCGTCAGCTTCGCCGCCGGCCAGGCCCTCGCGACGGTGCCGGTGACGATCCTCAGCGATTCCAACCTCGAAGGGGACGAGACGTTCGATCTCACGCTCTCCAGCCCGGTCGGAGCCGCGATCGACCCCGACTTCGACGCCGCCACCGGGATGATCGTGAGCCGGACGACGCAGCAGGCCGGGTTCGACATCGGTGACGCTGTGCTGGTCGAGGGCAACTCGGGGAACACCACGATGACGTTCACCATCGTCCGGCGCGGGCCGGCCAACGGGTACGCCAAGGTGAAGTGGAGCACGGCCGTCGGTACGGCGAACGCCACGGACTTCGTTGCGGTCCCGGCGACGCAGGTCACGTTCGCCGACGGTGAGACCACCAAGACCGTCACGGTCAGCATCGTCGGAGACGCGACCGCGGAAGCGAACGAGACGCTCAAGGTGAACCTGAGCCGGGTCGACCTGGGCCTCCTCGACCCCTCCGCGGTGGGCACGATCGTCAACGACGACTGACCGCAGGACAGGGGTGGGGCCGGCGGGACGACGTCCCGCCGGCCCCGATCTGTGTCTCAGTCGGACTCGAGGTCGTGCAACGCGTCGTACGCGGCGTACTTGTAGGCCTCGGCGTACGTCGGCACGTTGAACGTCGTGTCCAGGAAGTAGGCGATGGTGTCGCCGTGGTGCAGGGCGGCCTGCCCGATGTGGATCAGCTCGCTGGCGATCTCGCCGAGGACGTGCGCGCCGACGAGGGCCCGGTCCTCGCGGCGGAAGACCAGCTTCACCATGCCCTCGGTGGCGCCGGAGATGTTGCCGCGCGCATTGGTCGTGAACCAGCCGCGTCCGACCACGACGTCGATGTCACGGTCCTTCGCCTCCTGCTCGGTGAGGCCGACGCCGGCCACCTCCGGGATCGAGTAGACCCCGGTCGGCACGGCCGCGTCGATCGCATCGATGCCCGGCAGGCCGAACGCGTCACAGACGGCGATCCGGCCCTGGTCCATCGCGGCGGAGGCGAGCGCCGGCGGGCCGATCACGTCCCCGGCGGCGTAGATGCCCGGCGCCGTCGTGCGGTAGCGGTCGTTCACCACGATCCGGCCACGGCCGTCCACCTCGACGCCGACCTCGGCCAGCCCGAGTCCTTCGGTGTTGCCGCTGCGGCCGGAGGCGAAGAGGAGCTTCTCCGGCCTGAGCTCCGTGCCGTCGTCCAAGGTGATCACGAGGCCGTCCGGCGCACGCCGTGCGTCGGTGATGCGAACGCCCAACCGGATGTCCATGCCGGCTGCCTCGAGGATCCGGCGCAGCTCCGCGGACAGTTCGGCGTCGACGTACCCCAGGATGCGTTCCGCCCCGTCGACGAGCGTGACCGACGAGCCGAGCGCCTGGAAGATCGAGGCGTGCTCGGTCCCGATGGCGCCGGCTCCGACGACCACGACACTCGCCGGCGTCGTGGAGATCTCGAGCACCTGCTCGGCGTCGAGCACGTCCGGGTCGTCGAACGGGATGCCGGGTGGGTGGTACGGGCGTGAGCCGGTCGCGACCAGCACGGCCTCGGCCTGGAAGGTCCGCACCGCGTCCCCGTTCCGTACGACGACCCGCCGGTCGGGCAGCAGGGAGGCGACGCCTTCGACGAGTTCGATGTTGTGCCGGTCGAGGTTGCCCTGGACCGCCCGGCTCATCGCCGAACTCACCTCGTCCGTGCGAGCGCGCAACTGGGAGTGCAGCACAGAGGGCTCGATCTCGACGGATGCGCCGTAGATATCGCGCTTGCGGAAGCCGGTGAGGTAGAGCGCGGCCTCGCGCAGCGTCTTCGTCGGGATCATCCCCAGCTGGGTGACGGCCACCCCGCCGACAGAGAGTCCGGAGCGTTCGACGATCGCCACGCGCTTGCCGAAGTACGCCGCCTTGGCCGCTGCCTTCTCGCCGGCCGGGCCGGAGCCGAGGACGACGAGGTCGAACGGCTCGGCGTCGTGATCAGGAGTCGTCGCCACGAGCTGAGACTAGACGCTCGGCGCCGGTTCGACAGCCGGGTCGCGGTCAGGCACCGGAGTTCACCACGGCCGGTCCGCCCTCACCACTGGACGGGATGGCGACCGCCACGCAGTCGCCGTAGTGCTCGGTGGCGGCGAGCTCGGTGCCGTCCGCGGTGATCGACAGCTCGATCGACACCACCGGGTCCTCGGAGCCCTCGGAGCCCTCGGAGCCCTCGGAGTCGGTCGGCTCGCTCGGGTTGTCGCCGCTCGGGTCCTCGCCGCCCGAGCCCTCCGCGTCCGGGTAGTACGAGCTCAGGTCGGCGACCGCGGTGTGCGTGTACGGGTCGTCGGTGGTGTCCGGGAGCACGAACTCAGCCAGGGTGTCGGTCACGCCGTCCTTGGTCGCGGTGAACCTGAAGGTGACCGGCTGCAGGTCGGCGGTGTTGCCGCCGATCGGCCGGTTGGTCGCGAACACGTCGACCTGATGCCCGCAGTAGTCGTGGATCTCGGCCTTCGGGTTGGTGTACGGGCCTTCCGGTGCCGCGTCGCAGACGACCTCGAACTCCTCGTTCAGGACCGTGGCGAAGTCCTCCTCCAAGCCCTCGACACGGGCCAAGACCTCGAGCGTGTACTGGTCGTCGTCGAGGTCGGTCAGCGGGATCACCACCGAATCACCGGGAACGAGCTCCAGCGGGTGCTCCTCGTTACTGGTGCTGCCGAGGATGAAGAGGACATGGACGTCACCGGGAGCGGCCGGATCCGCGGTGACGGTCAGGTCGACCCGACCCTGCTCCTCGGAGCAGGTCACCTCGCCCAGGTGTGCCGTCGAAGCGGCGGCCGCCGGATTCGCCGTCGCCACCGACAACCCCGCAGCGACGAGTACTGCCACCACGCAACCGCGCACCCACACCATGGACGTCTCCTCGTCAGTTCAGCCGCAGCACGCGGCGGTGCCGCCGGGTCCACCTTGGCGGACCCGTCCGGTTCCGGACAGGACCGACGCGGAAGGGTCTAGACGAGCCGGATCGGCGCCCCGCACGCCGGCCCGGGACGCCGGTGCCGGGATGGGTTATTTTCAGGCATGAGTCTGTGGGGCAAGGTTTTCGCGGCCGGCTACGACCGGATGATGGCCGCGCCGGAGAAGGCTGTCCTTCGTGGGCACCGCAAGCAGCTGGCCGGGCGGGTGCAGGGCTCGGTCCTGGAGCTCGGCGGCGGGACCGGTGCCAACCTGCCGTTCTACGGGCCGGCCGTCACCGAGTTGGTGGTCACCGAGCCCGAGGAACCGATGGCGCGCAGGCTCGAAGCCAACCTCGGGGGTCACCCGCTTCCTGCGCGGGTCGTGCGAGCGCCGGCAGAAGCGCTTCCGTTCGACGACGAGAGCTTCGACTTCGTCGTCTCGACCCTCGTCCTGTGCACCGTCGACGATCCCGGACGGGCGCTCGCGGAGGCCCACCGGGTGCTGAAGCCGGGCGGCCGGCTCGTCTTCCTCGAACACGTCCGGTCCGACGATACGAAGCTCGCGCGCTGGCAGGACCGCCTCCACGGTGTCTGGGTGCGGCTAGGCCACGGCTGTCACTGCAACCGGGCGACGCTGGACAACATCGAGCACGCCGGCTTCTCGGTGGTCGAGGTCGAACACGACCGTCTGCTCAAGGCGGTGCCGATCGTCGAGCCGCTGATCGTCGGGACCGCCGCGAAGAGCGCCTGACCATTCCCCGCCGGCCCGATCAGGTCTACGGTCGTTGGTGGCTTGTGGCGACCGACGTACAGGAGCACTGACATGACACTCAGCCTCGGCGCGACCGCGCCCGACTTCACCGCCAGCACCACCGAGGGCCAGATCTCCTTCCACGACTGGATGGGGGACTCCTGGGCGATGCTCTTCTCGCACCCGAAGGACTTCACCCCGATCTGCACCACCGAGCTCGGGCGGCTCGCGCACCTCAAGCCGGAGTTCGACAACCGGGGGGTGAAGCTCCTCGGCCTGTCGGTGGACGCGCTCGACGCGCACTCGTCGTGGTCCGACGACATCGAGGAGACCCAGGGCGCCCGGCCCAACTTCCCGATGATCGCCGACACCGACCTGAACGTCTCCAAGCTCTACGAGATGCTCCCGGCGGACACCGAGGGCGGCTGCGACGGACGTACGCCGATGGACAACCAGACCGTCCGCAACGTGTTCGTGGTCGGGCCGGACAAGAAGATCAAGCTCGTCCTGGTCTACCCGATGACCTCCGGCCGCAACTTCGACGAGGTACTGCGCACCATCGACTCGCTCCAGCTGACCGCGAAGCACCGGGTCGCGACGCCTGCCGACTGGAAGGTCGGCGAGGACGTCGTGATCGCGGGTTCGGTCTCCAACGACGAGGCCAAGGAGATCTTCGGTACGTGGGACGAGCCCAAGCCGTACATCCGCGTCGTCCCGATGCCGCAGGGCTGATCGCGAAGTGCGTGTCCTGGTCCTCGGTGCGGGATTCGGCGGCCTGGAACTGAGCACCCGGCTGTCGGACGAGTTCGGCACCGGCATCGAGGTCGTGCTCATCGACCAGGGACCCGGGTTCGTGTTCGGTTTCGCGAAGTTCGACGTGATGTTCGGGCGGGCGAGCGCCGAGCAGGTGGTCAACCCGTACGCCGGCTTCGCCAAACCCGGGGTGCGGTTCGTGTCCACGACGATCCGGGCGATCGACCCCGCAGGCAGACGGGTCGAGACCGACGCCGGCGTCTTCGAGGGCGACATCGTGGTCGTCGCCCTCGGTGCCGATCTGGTGCCGGAGTCGACGCCCGGACTCGTCGAGGACGGGCACGAGTTCTACACCGTGGCCGGCGCCTTCGCGCTGCGCGACGTCCTCGCCGGCTTCGACGGCGGCCGGGTGGTCGTCGCGGTCACGTCGTCGCCGTTCAAGTGCCCGCCCGCGCCGAGCGAGTGCGCACTGCTGATGCACGACCTGCTCACCGAGCGCGGCCTGCGCGAGAAGTCGACGATCGATCTGGTGATGCCGCTGCCGCGGCCGATCCCGCCCTCACCCGAGGCGTCGGACTTCCTGCTCGAGGAGTTCGCGGCCCGCGGCATCGGCTGGCACCCGGAGCGGCTGATCCGTGCCCTCGATCCCGAGCGGCACGTCGCGATGTTCTCCGACGGGGAGGAGATCGGCTACGACCTCTTCCTCGGTGTGCCGAAGCACCAGGTCCCCGACGTCGTCCTGGCGTCCGGGCTCGCCGAGGACGGCTGGGTGCCGGTCGACCCGGCGACGCTCGAGACCCGGTTCACCGACGTCTACGCGGTCGGTGACGTGACCAGCATCGGTACGCCGAAGGCCGGCGTCTTCGCCGAAGGGCAGGCCGCCGTGGTCGCCGAGCGGATCGCCGAGCGGGTCCGCGGGGGAGCGCCTGCGACGACGTACGGCGGCCGCGGGATCTGCTACCTCGAGTTCGGCGCGGACCGGGTCGCCACGGTCGACGTCACCTTCACTCCCGGCGCCACCCCGGTGGGAGCCTTCGAGCCCCCGTCCCCGGAGCAGCGCGCGGAGAAGAGCGAGTTCGGCGCCAGCCGGATCACGCGCTGGTTCTCCTGATCATCCGGCCGACCGGCCGGCCCGGCGCCCGCACTGAGCCGACACCGGGTTCGCCCCGGCGCGCCGGTAGGATCGGCGAGCCGAGCTGATCCCCTGAAGGGCCCCTCCGACCCATGAGTCTCCTCTCCGCCGTCAAGGCCTCCGTGATGAAGCGTGTCCTCGCGCGCACCGGAGGCCTGGACCTCACCAAGCTCGACAAGGTCCCGAACCGGCTGGCCTGGCCGCTGGTCCGCAACGGCGTCGACCCGACGGCGAGGCTGACCGCCTACCGGGGGAAGGATCCCGTCCAGCGGCTCACGTCGCTGATGGGGCTGGAGATCTGGCTGATCACCGGGTACGAGGAGGGTCGCGAGGTCCTCGGCAACGTCAACCACTCGACCGACATCCGGCCCTTCATGGGCGTCAGCGGTGACGTCGAGAAGGGCGACATCGGCGGCCTCGGCTTCACCGACCCGCCCGAGCACACCCGGCAGCGCAAGCTGCTCACGCCGGAGTTCACGATGCGCCGGCTCGAGCGACTGAAGCCGGGCATCGAGGAGATCATCACCAAGCAGCTCGACGACACCGAGGCGGCCGCCGAGGCCGGTGACGGTGTGGTCGACCTGGTGCAGACGTTCGCGTTCCCGGTCCCGTTCCGGGTCATCTGCGACCTGCTGGGTCTCGACGACGAGCACCGCGAGACCTTCCGCCAGCTCGGGACCGCCCGCTTCGACGTCACCGAGGGCGGCGCCGGCTCGATCGGTGCGATCGGTGGCTCACGTGACTTCCTGCTCGCCGAGACCGCGCGCCAGCGGCACGACCCCGGCCCGGGCCTGATCGGTCAGATCGTCCGCGAGCACGGTCACGAGATCAACGACTTCGACCTCGGCGGTCTCGCCGACGGTGCGTTCACCGGCGGCCTGGAGACCAGCGCTTCGATGCTGGCCCTCGGCACGGTGGTGCTGTTGCAGAACCCCGAGCTCTGGAAGTCGCTCGCCGAGGACCCGGACAGCGTCGACGACATCGTCGAGGAGCTGCTGCGTCAGCTGGCCGTCGTCCAGGTCGCGTTCCCGCGCTTCGCCAAGGAGGACGTCGTCGTCGGCGGCAAGCTCATCAAGAAGGGGTCGGTGATGCTGGTGCATCTGCCGGCAGCGAGCCGCGACCCGCGCTCGACACCCGGTGAGGGGCTGTGTCCCATGAAGGAGTCCTCCAACCACCTCGCATTCGGCCACGGTCTGCACCGTTGCGTCGGTGCGGAACTGGCGCGGATGGAGCTGCGGGCGGCGTACCCGGCTCTCGCGAAGCGTTTCCCGGGGATGCGGCTCGCGGTCGAGCCGGAAGACCTGCAGTACCACGCGAAGTCGATCGTCTACGGACTCGAAGCACTGCCGGTACGACTGTCCTGACCGGACTGCGCAGCCACCGCGTGGCACGGCTCCTGATCGCGACATAGCCGGCCCACACGGCGACGCCGAGCCCGATCGAGGCCACCAGGGCGAGGAACGAGTGTCCGGCGTCCTCCAGCGGCGGGTAGATCTGCCAGTGGGTGACGTAGACGAACAGCGACGCCGACGCGATCACCGCGAGCATCCGGTCCAGCGGCCGCGGCACCCGGATCGTCGGCACCCAGGTCAGCGCGAGCAGCAGCACCATCACCAGGATCTCGCGCGAGGTCTGGTCGGTGAAGAAGTCGTGCATGCAGGCGACGATCAGGACCGAGGCGATCATCCGGGTCCGGGTGGTGGTCGCGACGGCGATCACCCAGCCGATGACCAGGCACCAGGCGGTCGCCTCGATCGTGTAGATGCCCAGGTTCCCTGATGTGTCGCTGGTGAGCTCGCGGACCAGCATCGCTGCGAGCAGCACCGCTGTCGCGACGGCGAACGGCTTCCGGCGGTAGGCGCGGGAGACGGCCGGCACGGCCAGCAGCACCGTGACTGCGACAGTCGTCCAGACGGCCGACTCGAGGAACCAGAAGGCCCAGTCGTCGTTCCAGCGGTTCGAACCGAGCCAGTTGGTCAGCCCGAACGGCGCCTGCCAGCCGTACTCGCCGGTGATCAGGATGACGCCGGTGATCCAGAGCGCAGCCGGGACCATCATCGCTGCCAGGGACCGGCCGACGGCTCTGACCCGGGACCCGATCGTCGGCTGCGCCAACGCGAACCGCGCCAGGTTGAAACCGAAGATGGCGAGCAGAGTGTGCGCGCCGCCCAGCACGGTCCAGAGCCCGACGTGGGAGCCGACGATCAGCAGGATCGCGCTCGCGCGGAGGAAGAGCGGCGTCTCGAGCGAGACCCAGCGGCGCCGGGGCTGCGGGGTCAGCGCCGAGAGCTGCCCGACGGTGAGCTGCGGCCAGTCCGCCGGCACCTTGCCGAGGAGCCGTTCCAAGCGGACGTAGGACTCGACGTAGGACAACGAGTCCCCGCCGAGCGAGAGGAACGAGTCTGCGTCGGCGATCGTGCGGCCGAAGACCCCGGCGTACGCCGACCGGACATCGGGCGCCGGCTCGGCCGTGCACGGGACCGGCAGCCGGCTCAGCGCGGCGTAGTCGGGTTTGCCCGTCGAGGTCGTCGGGAACGACTCGACCTGCTGGACGAGGACGGCGTGGGCCGGGAGGCAGTGGTCGGCCCGGACGAGGTCGACCGCCCGCCCGCTGTCGGCGGGTACGTCGACGAAGACCCGGAGCCGCTCGTCCGCGGCGACGAGACGTGCCGCGATGCCGCGGTCGGCGAGCAGGCGCTCGGCGAGGTCGAGGTCGAGCCGGGTCCCGAAGAGCTTGGCCATCCGGTTGCGGCGGCCGACGATCTCGTAGAGCCCGTCGTCGTGCTGCACGGCCAGGTCGCCGGTGCGGAGTTCGGAGAGCTCTCCTGCGCGTGCCAGGTCGGCGGGAGCCTCGGCGTACCCCATCATCACGTTCGGTCCGGAGTAGACGAGTTCGCCGTCGTCGATGCGGAACTCTCCGCCCTCGATCGGGATGCCGATGCAGTCGGGCCGGTCGAACGCCAGCCGGGGAGGCAGGTAGGCCATCCGGGCCGTCGCCTCGGTCTGCCCGTACATGACGAAGAAGTCGACGCCGGCGTCCAGTGTCGCGGTCGCGACCCGCCGGACCCGGTCGACCGGCATCCTGCCGCCGGCCTGGGTGACGTGTCGCAGGCCGTGGGTGCGGGTCCAGTCGGCGCCGGACTGCTCGAGCAGGTCGAACGTGTACGGCACCCCGGCGAACGAGGTGGCCCCGGCGGCGGTGAACTCCGACCAGAACCCGGGGTCGACCACGGACGACCCGGTGAGCCAGACGCTGCCGCCGGCGAACAGGTGACTGTTGATCACCGAGAGCCCGTAGCAGTACTGCATCGGCAGGGTCGTCGCCGCGCGGCTGTCGGGACCGAGGCCCAGGTAGCCGGCGATCGCCTCCGCGTTCGAGCGCAGGTTCTCGTGGGAGAGGCGGACCAGCTTCGGGGTCCCGGTCGAGCCGGACGTGCCCAGCAGGACCGCCAGATCGGGATGGAGGTCGTGGACCGTCCCGGGCCAGGACTCCTCCAGGGCCCAGTTCGGTCCGGTACGGCGCAGGACGACGTCGGGCCGGTAGGCCTGCACCACGCGCTCGGCGTGCCGGCGGGCGGGCGCCGAGGCCTGGGCCGGCATCAGCAGCACCGGGTGCCCGCCGCGGAGCGCGGCCAGGTAGGTGACCAGCGGCTCCAGGTCGTTGGCGCACTCGAGCATCACCAGCCGGCGGGTGCTGCCGAGCAGCTCCGTGCGCGCCTCGACGAGGTCGTCGAGCTCCCGGTGGCTGAGGGTCCGTCCGCCGTGGATCACCGCGGGAGCGTCGCCGTGGCGGGCGAGGTCCTCGATGCGCGGCCGGGCCGGTCGGTTCCCGGCGATCGTCATCGCGTGCCCCCGGGTGCGAACGCCACGACCCGGCCCTCGACGACGATGCCGACGCGGTCGCCCGGAGCCGGGGTCCTGCTCGACGGGCCGCGGGCGGTGAGGGCGGTCCCGTCCGCCAGCTCGAGGTGGACGATGACGTGGGCGCCGTAGAAGCTCACCTCGGTGACGACTGCGGGGGTGCCGTTCCCGGTGACATCGAGGACCAGCTGCTCGGGGCGCAGCAGGACCTCGACGGTGCCGTCGGGCGCGGCCGTCTCCAGGTCACCGAGCGCGGTGCGCGCGAGGCCGCCGAGCACCTGGGCCGGCAGGACGCTCGCGCCGCCGACGAAGCGCGCTGTCTCCGCGTCGACGGGCCGTTCGTAGAGCCCGGCTGGGGTGTCGACCTGGACGACGTGCCCGGCGCGCATCACCGCGACCTCGTCGGCCAGGGAGAGCGCCTCGCCCTGGTCGTGGGTGACCAGGAGGGCTGTCGCGCCGGCGTGCTTCAGCACCCGTCGCACGGATCGTCCGGCGCTGACCCGCAGGCCGGCGTCGAGGGAGGAGAACGGCTCGTCGAGCAGGATCACCCGCGGCCGCGGTGCCAGCGCCCGGGCGAGGGCGACGCGCTGCTGCTGACCTCCGGAGAGTTCGTGCGGCGGGCGGTGTGCGAGGTCGTGCGGGAGCTCGGCGAGGTCGAGGAGCTCGTGGAGACGGTGCTCGGAGCGCTCACCGCGCGGGAGTCCGAACAGGATGTTGGCGGCGACGTCCAGGTGCGGGAAGAGCGCCCCCTCCTGGGGCACGTAGCCGACACCGCGGCGCTCCGGCGCGATGGCCGTCCGGCCGTCCTCGACGACCCGGTCGCCCAGGGTGACCCTGCCGCCGTCGGCGCGGACGAACCCGGCGACGATCCGGAGCAGGGTGGTCTTGCCGCAGCCCGACGAGCCGAGCACGGCGGTGAGACCGCCGTCGGGGACGTGCAGGTCGACGCCGTTCAGGACGGAGTGGTCGCCGAACGCCTTCGTGACGCCCTTGATCGTGACCGCACTCATGACCGCACCCGCCCGGGTCGTGCCTGGACCGACAGCATCACCGTCGCCGGTACGGCGGCCAGGATCAGCAGCAGCGCGTACGGCGCCGCGGCGCCGTACCGGACCGACGCGGAGTTCGACCAGAACTCGGTGGCCAGCGTGGTCGTGCCGATCGGGGACAGCAGCAGCGTCGCGGTCAGTTCGGTGCTGATCGCGATGAAGACCAGAGCCGCGCCGGCGCCGATGCCGGGCGCGACCAGCGGAAGGGTCACCCGTCGGAGGGTGGCCCACGCCGAGGTCCCCAAGGAGCGCGACACGTCCTCGAGGACCGGTGGCGCGTGCTCCAGGGAACTGCGCACGCTGACCAGCGCCCGGGGCAGGAAGAGGATCGCGTAGGCCAGCAGCAGCACCGGCAGCGTCTGGTACAGCGAGGGGACGACCCGGATCGACACGGTGATCAGCGCCAGCGCGACCACGATGCCGGGCAGCGCGTTCGCGAGGTACGCCGCGCGTTCGAGCGCTGTGCTGGCCGGACCGCGGCGGCGTACGGCGAGCCAGGCCAGCGGCAGTGACATGAGCACGGTCAGCGCCGCGCCCGCGGCCGCCAGTCCGAGGGTGCTGAACAGCGCGCTGGTGAGCTCACCGACCGGGAAAGCCGTCGACGAGCCGACCGCGAGCCAGTGGCCGAGTGAGTACAGCGGGACGCCGAGCGCCAGGGCGGCCAGCCCGACCAGCGCGAGCAGGACCAGCGGGCGCCACCGGCCGAGCGTGACCGGCTCGACGGGGCGTCCGGCACTGCTGCCGACGCGGTCGTAGCGACGCCGGCCGCGGAGCACCAGTTCGATGAACAGCAGCATCACGCACAGCGCGACCAGGACCGCGGCCAGGACGGTGCCGGCGTCGCTGGAGAAGGCGGACCGGTACTGGCCGTAGATCGCCGTGGTGAAGGTCGGGAAGGCAAGTAGCTGCAGCGCGCCGAACTCGGCGAGCACGTGCAGGCCGACCAGGAGCGCCCCGCCGAGGACGGCGGGCATCAGCCGGGGGAGGCCGGCGCCGAGGAACGCCCGGAGGCGACTTCGGCCCAGTGACCGGGCGACCTCCTCGGGCGCGGCGTCGAGACTCGACAGCACGGCCACGACCGGGAGGTAGACGAGCGGGTAGTAGGACAGCGAGACGACCAGGACCGCGCCGCTGTACGACTGCACCGAACTGGTCAGGGAGACCCAGCCGTAGGAGTTCACGAACGCGGGCACCGCGAGCGGCGCCGCGAGGACCGCGTGCCACCAACCGCGCGCGCCGAGGTCGGTGCGCACGACGGCGACCGCGCAGGCGACGCCGATGACGGTGGTGACCGCGACCGTGGCGACGAGCAGCTTCAACGTGTTGACCATGAGCTCGCCGACCCGCGGACGCCACAACAGCTCGACGAGTTCAGCGGGGCCCATCGTGATCATCGCGACCACGATGTAGCCGAGCGGGATCAGGGTGAGTCCGACCACGACGATGCCCGCGACGTAGGCGGGGGAGAGCCCGGTCCCGGTCGATCCGTTCCTGACCGAACCGGTCCCGGCCGACCCGGGCTCGGTCGGCGCAGTCCCGGTCGACGTGGCGGTCACAGGAAGCCGGCGTCCTGCATCATGTCGATCACCTTCTGGCTGTCCAGGTCGGAGACGCCGACCGGAGGGACCTGGAGCGAGGCCAGCGGCGGCACGTCGCGGCCGAGCGGGACCGCCGGGTTCAGCGTGTACTCCAGGGCGTAGCTGTCGGCGATGATCTGCTGGCCGGCCTCACTGGTCAGGTAGTCGACGAACTTCTCCGCGTTGGCGGTGTGGTCGCCGCCGGCCAGCACGCCGGCGCCCGAGGTGCTCAGGAAGGCGCCCGGGTCCTGGTTGCCGAAGTAGTGCAGCGCGCTGTCGTCGCTGTTCTCGCCGGACTCCTCCTGGTCGCGGTACCAGTAGTAGTGGTAGATGATCCCGGTCGCGACGTCGCCGGCGTTGACCGACTTGAGCACCACGTTGTTGCCGTCGTACACGGTCCCGTTGGCCTTCAGGCCGGCGAGCCAGTCCTCGGTCGCGGCCTCGCCCTTGAGCGCGAGGACGCCCGCGACGATCGCCTGGAAGTCGGCACCGGTGGGGGAGAAGGAGACCTTGCCCTTCCACTCGGGGTCCGCGAGGTCCATCAGCGACGCCGGCAGGTCGGCCGGCTTGACCTGGTCCTTGTTGTAGACCAGGACCGTCTCGCGTCCGGCGAACCCGGTCCAGTGACCGTTGGTCGGGCGGAACTGCGCCGGGATCCGGCCCAGGGTCGCGGCGTCGAGCGTCTTGAAGAGGCCGGCGTTGTCGACCAGCGCCATCGCGGGGGAGTTCTCGGTGAGGAACACGTCGGCCGGGGAGCGGTCGCCCTCGGCGACCAGCGTGTTGGCGAGTTCCAGGTCGGAGCCGTTACGGAGTTCGACCTCGATCCCGGTCTCCTTGGTGAAGGCCTTGGCGACCGCGTCGATCAGTTCCTCGTGCTGTGCGTTGTAGACGACGACGGCGTCCTTGTCGTCGCCGCCACCACCGCAGGCCGCGAGGGCGGGCAGGGCGATCACGGCGGCGCCGAGGCCGAGAGCGAGGCGGGTCAGGAGCGAGCGAGGCACGGGGAAGACCTTCCGAAGTCAGGTAATGCTGTCCTAACTCTACCGGACCTCCAGCCGGTCGGTCGTGGCCGCCCAGGAGCTGTCCCGTTCGGCGCTCGGACGCCCGGAACCCGGGTCAGGCAGTCGGTAGCAGGTCGGTGGCTTCGATCGCCAGCACCAGGGCGCCGATCATCGACGCGCGATCGCCGAGCTCGGCCACCAGGACCGGGGTGCCCGAGGTCCCGGCGAGGACGTGCCGGCGCAGGCCGAGGCGGGCCGACTCGAGCAGCAGCTCCCCGGCGTGGGACATGTCGCCTCCGACCAGGATCACCCCTGGATTGAGCAGGTTGGTGACGGTGGCCAGCCCCCAGCCGAGGTGCAGTCCGGCGTCCTCGAAGACCCGCAGCGCCGACACGTTGCCCTGCTTGGCGGCTTCGATGATCGCGTCGACGTCGGCGCCCGGCATCTGGTCGCCCATCATCGAGAGCGCCGTCCCGGTGGCGGTATAGGCCTCGAGGCAGCCGCGGCTGCCGCAGCGGCACAGCGGGCCCTGGTCGTCGAGGGTCAGGTGGCCGATCTCGCCGGAGGTGCCCGAGGTGCCGCGGAAGAGCTTGTTGTCCAGGATCAGACCGGCGCCCACACCCGAGGACACTTTCACGAAGACCACGTTGGCGTGCCCGCGTCCGTGGCCGTGCCGGTGCTCGGCGAGGGCGCCGAGGTTCGCGTCGTTCTCGATGAGCACGTCGACCCCGAAGGCCTCGGAGGCCTTGTCGCGTGCGTTGACGCCCACCCAGCCGGGAAGGATCGCCGAGCTCATCACGACGTTGTCCGACAGCGGCGCGGGCAGGCCCATGCCGATGTTGCGCAGGTCGGAGTGAGCAGCTCCGAGCTTGTCGAGGAGCTCGGTCAGCATCGCGTGCGCGACCCGCAGGCCTTCGCCGTGCAGGTGCCCGTTCGAGAGCGGGCGGCGGGTCTCGGCGAGGACCTCGCCGGACATCTCGCTGATCGCCACCGCCACGTGGCTGTGGCCGAAGTCGACGCCGGCGACCAGGCCGGCGCCGCGGGCCAGCCGGACCGACGTCCCCCGGCGCCCCGATCCGGCCACGGTGGTGACGACATCGGCGGCGGCGAGCTCACGGACGATCGTGGAGACGGTGCCGGCGGCGAGCCCGGTCTCCCGCGCGATGTCCGCCTGACTGGCGGCCTCGGGACCGCGCTCGAGCAGCAGGGAGAGGACCCGGCGCTGGTTGGCGATCCGCAACGAAGCCGCGGAGCCGGGCGCCGTCCGCGTTTGCTCGTCGGGGTCCGGGGGCATGGGTGAACTGTGCGTCAAGAATCATCTTGCCGTCAAGAGATGCGCGCTAACTCGGTCACACGACTTGATTCCGGAAAGTTATGTTCAAGTATTGACGGCTAACCTGTGACGCAGCACACTCGGAGAAGCTGTACGGGCAACAGGCTTCCTGCCGAGCCCTTCACCCTTCCAGGAGGAACCCGTGTCATCTCTCATCCGCCGCGTCGCCGTCGCCGGCGCCGCGATCGTGCTCAGCAGCGTCGGGCTCGCCGCCTGCGGCAGCCCGAACGACTCCGCTGAATCCAACGACGACTCCAAGGTCATCGCACTGCTCCTCCCGGAGTCGAAGACCACGCGCTACGAGGCCTTCGACCGCCCGATCTTCGAGAAGAAGGTCGCCGAACTCTGCGACGACTGCACGGTGAAGTACTACAACGCCGACCAGGACGAGGCGAAGCAGACGCAGCAGATGGACACCGCGATCAGCGCGGGCGCCAAGGTCGTCGTGCTCGACCCGGTCAACGGTCCCGGCGCCGGCGGCATGGTGAAGTCCGCGCAGGACGCCGGTGCGCAGGTGATCGCGTACGACCGGTTCATCAAGGAAGCCGACTTCTACATGTCCTTCGACAACAACACCGTCGGCAAGCTGCAGGCCACGGAGCTGGTCAAGGCGATGGGCGACAAGGGCGGCTACCTCCAGCTGAACGGCGCGCCGACCGACCCGAACGCCGCGCAGTTCAAGGCAGGTGCCGAGAGCGTGCTGAAGGCCAGCGGGCTCAAGCTGCTGACGGCGAACTCCTACGACAACCCCGACTGGTCGCCGGAGAACGCCCAGCAGTACGTCACCGACCAGCTGAGCAAGTTCAGCCCTGACCAGATCAAGGGCGTGTACGCCGCCAACGACGGCCAGGCCGGCGGCGTGATCGCCGCGCTCAAGGGTGCCGGTGTCGCTGCGAACGCGCTGCCCCCGGTCACCGGTCAGGACGCCGAGCTCGCCGCGATCCAGCGGATCCTCGCCGGTGAGCAGTACATGACGGTCTTCAAGTCGTACTTCATCGAGGCCAACACGGCCGCCGAGGTCGCGGTCCGTCTGGTCAACAAGGAAGCAGCCGGTGAGACCTCGGAGTTCGAGGGCGTCGCGGCGTTCATCTTCGACCCGGTGGTCGTGACGAAGGACAACGTGAAGGCCAACATCATCGACACCGGCCTGTACACCGTCGACGAGGTCTGCACCGCGGACTACGCCGACGCCTGCAAGGCAGCCGGCCTCTCCTGATGGTCGCTGCTCCGAGCATGGAGGCGCCGGTCAGGGATGCAGTCCTGTCCCTGACCGGCGTCAACAAGCGGTTCGGCGCGGTCCAGGCCCTCACCGACGTCCACCTCCAGGTGGGCGCCGGTGAGGTCGTGGCCCTGGTCGGCGACAACGGCGCCGGCAAGTCGACCCTCGTCAAGGTCATCTCCGGGGTCTACACCCCGGACTCCGGACAGATCACCTTCGACGGCAAAGAGGTCACCCCGCGGGGTCCCTCCCAGGCCCAGGCACTCGGCATCGCGACCGTGTTCCAGGACCTCGCCCTCTGCGACAACCTCGATGTGGTCGCGAACCTCTTCCTCGGTCAGGAGCACAAGCTCGGTCCGGTGCTCGACGAGGTCTCGATGGAGCAGGAGGCGTGGCGGCTGCTGCGCTCGCTCTCCGCGAAGATCCCGTCGGTGCGGATCCCGATCGCCGCGCTCTCCGGCGGACAGCGCCAGACGGTCGCGATCGCGCGCAGCCTGGTGGGCGCTCCGAAGGTGGTCATGCTCGACGAGCCGACCGCCGCTCTCGGCGTCGCCCAGACCGCGGAGGTGCTCAACCTGATCGAGCGGCTCCGGGACCAGGGTCTCGGCGTCATCCTGATCAGCCACAACATGGCCGACGTCCAAGCCGTCGCCGACCGGATCGTCGTACTCCGGCTGGGACGCAACACCGCCGAGTTCAAGGTCGAGGAGGCCTCGACCGAGCAGCTCGTCGCGGCCATCACCGGCGCCAGCGACAACGTCGTCGCCGAGCGGGCCCAGCGGCGCCAGTTCGGCGACCACGTCGCCGAGCGGACCCCGCCTGTCGAGGAGGGTCGCGATGACTGACCTCCGCGCCGCGGACGAGCCCGGCCCCGCCGTACCGCTGCCGACCGATCTGGCCGACGAACGCCTGGTCGGGGGTTCCGGCCTGTCGGGCGCGCTGGCGACGATGGGGCACCGGCTGAAGGGCGGCGACCTGGGCAGCCTGCCGGTCATCGTCGGGCTGATCATCATCTCGATCGTCTTCTACGTCCAGGAGCCGGCGTTCCTCTCGTCGCGCTCGCTGGTCTCGATCACGCAGTTCGCCGCACCGGTCGGCGTGATCTCCCTGGGCATCGTGCTGGTGCTGCTGCTCGGCGAGATCGACCTGTCGGTCGGCTCGATGAGCGGTCTGGCCGCGGCGGTCATGGCCGTCCAGACGGTCAACCACAGCCATTCGCTTTTCTTCGGGATGGCAGCCGGGATCCTCACCGGAGTGGCGGTGGGCGTGCTCTACGCCTTCCTCTACGTCCGGATCGGGGTGCCCAGCTTCGTGATCACCCTGGCCGGTCTGCTCGGGTTGCAGGGACTGCTGCTCTACGTCCTCGGCGACCAGGGCACCATCAACCTGCCGGACGACTCGGGGCTGGTGCAGTTCGCCCGGTACAAGTTCGTCTCCGGCGCTCCGGCGTACGTGCTGATGGTCGTGGTGGTGCTGATCTACCTGCTGCTCAACCTGTACGGCGGTCACCGCCGCCGCAAGGCCGGGTTGAGTGCGCCGTCGACCACGGGCCTGCTGGTCAGGTCCGGTCTGCTGCTCGCCGGACTGCTGTGGCTGACGTCGTACCTGAACGTCGACCGCGGCTGGGGCTACCTCTGGCTGTTCTTCGTGCTGCTGGTGGTCCTGATGGACCTGGCACTGCGCAAGACGGGCTGGGGTCGGCACGTGTTCGCGGTCGGCGGCAACGAGGAGGCCGCCCGGCGCTCGGGCATCAAGGTCGGCCGGATCTACCTGTCGGTCTTCGTCCTCTGCTCGGTGCTGGCCTCGCTCGGCGGCCTGCTGGCGGCCGGTCAGCAGACCTCGGTCTCGCAGGCGTCCGGCACCACCGACACCAACCTCACCGCGATCGCCGCTGCGGTGATCGGGGGCACCTCCCTGTTCGGCGGCCGCGGGTCGGCGTACTCGGCGCTGCTCGGCATCGTCGTGCTCCAGGCCATCCAGACCGGACTCAACCTGGTCGGCGTGGACTCGTCAGTGCGCTTCATGGTCACCGGCGGCGTGCTGCTGCTGGCCGTCGCGATCGACTCCGTCGCCCGCCGGGCCCGGTCGTCGTCGGGGCGCGGCTGATCCCAGACCTCTGGTCCGTCGAGCTGATTACGACGCAGCTCGACGGACCAGAGCTGTCCGCTGCCTAGCGCCGGACCGGACGACCGTACGTCGTGGTGCGTTCGACGACCGGGCGGCCGATGCCGGCACCGATCTCGGCGAGTTCGGCCACCGTCTTCGCGGAGCCGTGCTCGGAGCCGGCCATCCGGGAGATGGTCTCCTCCATCAGGGTGCCGCCGACGTCGTTGGCGCCGGCGTTGAGCATCGCGCGGGTGCCGTCGACGCCGAGCTTGACCCAGCTGGTCTGGATGTTGTCGATCCGGCCGTGCAGCAGGATGCGGGCCATCGCGTGCACGGCGAGGTTGTCGCGCAGGGTCGGACCGGGGCGGGCGACGCCGGCGAGATAGATCGGCGCCGAGGTGTGCACGAACGGCAGCGGCACGAACTCGGTGAAGCCGCCGCCCCCTCGATTCAACGCAGTGTCCTGGATGCTCTTGAGCACGTTGAAGTGCTGCACCCAGTGCCGCGGGTGGTCGACATGGCCGTACATCATCGTCGAGCTCGACCGGATCCCGACCTTGTGGGCGGTGGAGACGATCTCGACCCAGGTCTTCGTCGGCAGCTTGCCCTTGGTGAGCACCCAGCGGACCTCGTCGTCGAGGATCTCCGCGGCGGTGCCCGGGATCGTGTCGAGACCGGACTCGCGGGCCTTGATCAGGAAGTCCTCGAAGCTCAGCCCGGTCCGGCTGGAGCCGTTGACGATCTCCATCGGGCTGAACGCGTGCACGTGCATCCCCGGCACCCGGGCCTTCACCGCGGCGGCGAGGTCGAAGTAGGCGGTGCCGGGAAGCTCCGGGTCGATGCCGCCCTGCATGCAGACCTCGGAGGCACCGAGGGCCCAGGCCTCCTCGGCGCGGTCGGCGACCTGGTCCAGCGAGAGGGAGTACGCGTCCGCGTCGGTACGCCGCTGGGCGAACGCGCAGAAGCGGCAGCCGACGTAACAGACGTTGGTGAAGTTGATGTTCCGGTTCACCACGTAGGTGACCTCGTCGCCGACGACGTCCTTGCGCAGGTCGTCGGCGAGCCGGATGACCTGACGGAGCAAACCGCCCTCGGCGGTGATCAGGGTGAGCGCGTGCTCGTCGGAGAGGTTGCCGGGGTCCTTCTCCGCGGCCTTCAAGGCGGCCAGACCGTCCCCGGACGCCGAGCCTGTCGAGATCCGGGTTGCGACAGGCTCAACCAGCGGGTGGTCGCCCTCGGCGATCGAGTCCTTGAGTTCGTCCCAGTCGCCGTACACGTTCTCGAAGTCGCTGCGCCGGTCCGCGCTGCGGCCCTCGGTGTCGACCGCGGTGTGCAGGTCGGTGCGGCCCACGGACGCGAACCCGCCGTCAGGCTCCTGCCAGGGCAGGCCCGCCGGGCGGACGTCGTCACGGACCAGGCCGTTGTCGTCGGCGAGCGCGGCCACATGGCCGGAGACCCGCGGGTCGATCCACGGCTCGCCGGCCAGCACGTACTCGGGGTGCGCGGTGAGCCGGGCCTTGAGGGTGAAGCCGGCGCTCGCGGTGATCTCCCGCAGCCGGTCCAGGGAGGGCCAGGGGCGCTCGGGATTCACGTGGTCCGGGGTCAGCGGGGAGACGCCACCCCAGTCGTCGACACCGGCGCCGAGGAGCGCCGCGCACTCCGCGGATCCCGCGGAGCTGTCGACCAGGTTCGGCGGGGCCTGGATGCGGACCTTCGGACCCAGCAGGATCCGGGCGGTCGCGATCGCGGCCAGGTACTCGTCCAGCGCCAGGTCGTCGGTGTGCCGCATCGCAGTGTCCGGCTTGGCGCGGAAGTTCTGGATGATGACTTCCTGGATGTTGCCGTACTGACGGGCGATCCGGCGCAGCGCGAACAGCGACTCAGCGCGCTCTTCGAGGTCCTCGCCGATGCCGATCAGCAGCCCGGTGGTGAACGGGACCCCGAGCCGGCCGGCGTCCTCGAGCACCCGGAGCCGGACCTCGGGGTCCTTGTCCGGCGAGCCGTAGTGCGCCTCGCCCTTGGTCTCGAAGAGCCGACGCGAGGTGGTCTCGAGCATCATCCCCATCGAGGGGGAGACCGGCTTGAGCCGGTTCATCTCCTCCCACGACATCACGCCGGGGTTGAGGTGCGGCAGCAGGCCGGTCTCCTCGAGCACCCGGATCGCCATCGCGCGCACGTAGGCGAGCGTCGAGTCGTAGCCCTGCTCGTCGAGCCAGGCCTGGGCCTCGGGCCACCGGTCCTCGGGACGGTCGCCGAGGGTGAACAGCGCCTCGGTGCAGCCGAGCTTCGCGCCCTCCGCCGCGATCGCGACGATCTCGTCGGGCGACAGGTACGGCGCCCGGCCCTCGCGTTCTGCCTGGGCGGGCGTCTCGACGAAGGTGCAGTAGTGGCACCGGTCGCGGCACAGCTTGGTGACCGGGATGAAGACCTTGGGGGAGTACGTGATCACGCCGGGGCGACCGGCGTTCTCCAGCCCGGCGTCACGGACCCGGGCAGCCGCGGTGCAGAGCCGGGCCAGGTCCTCGCCGCGGGCGCTGAGCAGAGTGGCCGCCTCGTCCAGGTCCAGCGCGGCGCCCCGCTCGGCCCGCGCCAGGGCGCGGCGCAACTGCTGGGGTGTCGGAGCGGCGGGGGCGGCGGTCATCGGGGACAGGTTATCCAGCGCAGGTCGGTGGCGGGGGCAGGACTCATAGAGTGGTCAACGAGAACTGCGGCGGGGTATTCCCGGGACGGGGTTCCGACAGGCTCAACCACCGGTGGTTGAGCCTGTCGAAGCCCGTCAGCCGACGATCTCTTTGAGCTGAGCCAGGACGCCGGCGGCGTTGCCGTCGGTGGCGACCGGGGTGACGTTGAGGCTGGTCACGCCGGCCTCTTCGAACGCGGCAACGCGCTCCTTGATGTAGGAGGTCGGACCGACGAAGTTGGCGGCCTCGAGCCACTCGGTCGGAACCAGCGCCTCGGCCTCCTTCTTCTTGCCCGAGAGGTAGAGCTCCTGGATCTCGGTCGCTTCCTTCTCGTATCCGTAGGCGCAGGCCAGGTCGTTGTAGAAGTTCTTGCCCTTCGCGCCCATCCCGCCGATGTAGAGGGCGAAGATCGGGCGCGCGAAGTCGAGCAGCGCCTTCGTCTCCGGGCCCTCGCCGATCGCGAGCATGCCGCCGGCGACGATGTTCAGTCCGCCGAGGGAGGGGTCGCGCTTGGCGGTGCCGGCCTTGATCGGGTCACCCATCACCAGGTCGACCTTCTCCGGGTAGAACAGGTGCGGCAGCAGGCCGTCGGCGATCTCGGCGGCCAGTTCGACGTTCTTGGGGCCGAGGGCGGCGACGTAGATCGGAACGGTGTCGCGCTCCGGCTTGGTGAGCAGCTTCAGCGGCTTGCCGAGGCCGGTCACGGCGCCCTGCTCCTTGCTCAGCGGCAGCTTGAACTGCCCGTCGGCGGACAACGGCTCGCGCTTCATGCCGGAACGGATGATCTCGATGATCTCCCGGGTGCGGGCCAGCGGCTTCTCGTAGGGCACGCCGTGGAAGCCCTCGATCACCTGCGGGCCGGAGGCGCCGAGGCCGAGGATGGCGCGACCGCCGGAGACGTTGTCCAGGCCGGCCGCCGTCTGCAGCAGTGCGCCGGGGGTGCGCGAGTAGATGTTCAGGATCGCGGAGCCGATCTCGACGGTCTCGGTCTTCGCGGCCAGGTAGCCCATCAGCGTGGGCGAGTCGAAGCCGTAGGCCTCGGCGACCCAGACCGTGTCCAGTCCGGCCTTCTCCAGCTCGACGACCTGGTCGGCCGCGCTGCGGGGGTTGCCGTCGTACATGAGCATCGTCGAGAGCTTCATCTTCGCGCCTTCTGTGGTTCGGGAGTCTGGGGCCCGACTGGCCCACCGTGACAGTATTACTGTCAGCATCCGGGCGCCAGGGTACGGCGATGTGACGTACGCCCCTCTCGGCGGTA
>JAKFBZ010000104.1:0-14769 GCA_036676945.1 Marmoricola sp. | reverse complement strand
CACTACCGCCGAGCTGTCGAAGGATGACAAGGACGCCATCTCGCACCGCGGCAAAGCCCTGCGCGAGCTGGCCCCGAAGGTCGCCGCCGCCCTCCGGTGATTGAGGTGCGCGCCCTCCGGTGAGTGAGGTGCGAGCGCCAGCGAGCCGCGAAATCCGGTGAGTGCCGAAGAGGGGAGTCGAACCCCTATACCCGAAGGCACCAGTTCCTAAGACTGGCGTGTATACCGTTCCACCACTTCGGCTCTTGCCAGATTCTAGGCGGCGTTCCCGTCGGTGGGTTTGAGGGTATTGAACAAGGCGAGCTGCCCGGTCTGGCACACGTATTTGCCGCGCGTACGTCCGGCAAATGTGTCGGTCTGCGTGTGGCAGTTCGGGCAGAGGAAGCGAAGGTTCCACTCCTCGTTGTTGTGGTAGTCGCCGTCAATGTGATCGACCTCAAGGCGCAACGGAGCACCCCTCCATGCGCCGTCCAGGTCACAGAACGCACATCGATACGGGCGCCCGATCTCAAGGAGAGCGCGGTGCAACAGATGTGGCTTCCGCCGTGGCGACCCAGGAGTCAGTCGGACAAGTACTTCCTCAGGCTTGCGGCGCCGCTTCTCGGAACCGTTGCGGTACGGCCCGCGCCCGAAGTGCGACGTGTCGATGCCGAAGGCCTTGATGGTGCGGCTGATGTGAGCATGGGTGCCGCCAGCCTGATTCAGTCCGAGTCGTCTCAGAACATCCGCGACGGAAGACGATCGAGCGACGACATCCTCAAGCAACTCCTTCGTATATTTCCTTCGAGTTACTCCCATGGAGCAACGCTATTCGCCACCACCGACAAGGTTGCGGCTCACAATTTGAGTAAGTTCCTTCAGCGATATTCACCTTCTTCTCTTGGCCAATCGGACCTCGACCAGAGGAGTAGTGCGACGAGAAGCGTCGTACGCCGACAACGTCAGCGCGATCCAGGCCACGCTTCAGCCTGGCGAAAATTCGTCGCCTTCACAGTGCACTGAGTCTGCGAAGAGCACGTTCCTCGGATGAATGAGTAACGATGCTCAAGCACGGCATGAGCTTCGGTGCCACCATCAGAGTCATGAACTCGGATGAGAGTCGGCTCGGCCGCTTCGGAAACGACTTGGTTGGTGCCTGCTTCGTCTTGGCTGTGGCGGTCGGAGTTCTTGCCGCATCAGCTTTCGCCCTTCTGGCATGGGCCGTGGACGAGTATCTGCTGGCGACGGTTGTTGTGGTCGGCACCGCGGTCTGTGTCGTCCTGCTAGGCCGCCTGAGCGCAAAGAGTCTTGTTGTCGCGATCGCCGCAGTCGCGTTCGTTGATGTGCTCGCGGCCGGCGCGACCGCTGTTTACATCAGTGCCGGGTTCGAGTCTGATGTCGATGCTGTCGACCCTCAAGGGGTCAGGCATCCAATCCCAGATCCCGCCTCAGCTTAGAAACGTGGCCGGTGGCCTTCACGTTGTACTGGGCCATCTCGATCTTGCCGTCCTCGTCGACGACGAAGGTGGACCGGATGACGCCCTGGACGAGCTTGCCGTAGAGCTTCTTCTCGCCGAATGCGCCGTACGACGTCATCACGGACCTGTCCGCGTCCGAGGCGAGCGTGATCGTGAGGCCGTCGCGCTCGCGGAACTTCGCGAGCTTCTCGGGCTTGTCCGGCGAGATCCCGATCACCGTGTAGCCGGCTGACTTGAGCGAGGCGATGTTGTCGGTGAAGTCGCAGGCCTGCTTGGTGCAGCCGGGGGTCATCGCGGCCGGGTAGAAGTACACGATCACCTTCCCGCCGCGCAGGTCGGAGAGCCGGGCGGAGGCGCCGTCGTCGGTGGGCAGGTCGAAGTCGGGGGCGGCGTCGCCGGGCGCGAGTCGTTCGGTCATGGGCGACACGGTAACGTTCAGCCGGTCAGCACCGGTGGCCGAGCCACCGACCGTAAGACAAGGAGTGCGTTGTGGCAGACCAGAGGCAGAACTCGCTCGAACACGAGATCGAGGTCACCCGCGCGCGGCTGGCATCGACCATCGACGAGCTCGTCTACCGCAGCAGCCCGAAGACCATCGCGAAGCGCGAGGTCAACCAGTTCAAGGGCTACTTCGTGGCTGCCGACGGTTCCCCGCGCACCGACAACATCGCCAAGGTCGCGGCCGGTGTCGCCGGCGCCGTGGTCGTGTTCGTGCTGCTCCGCAAGATCGTCAAGTGATCTGAGCCGTGCCCAAGCGCAGCACCGCGTCCGCTCCTGACGCATCGGGGGAGAAGACCCCGATCCGGATGTTGCACGACCGGATCCTGGTCGCCCTCGACAAGGAAGCCGGTGAGCGGAAGTCCAGCGGCGGCATCCTGATCCCGGCCACTGCGGCGATGGGCGGCAAGCGCCTGTCCTGGTGCCGCGTCGTCGCCATCGGCAACCTGGTCCGAGCCGTCGAGGTCGACGACCGGGTGCTGTTCGACCCCGAGGACAAGGCCGAGGTCGAGGTGCACGGCGAGCTGTACATCGTGGTCCGCGAGCGGGACATCCACGCGGTCGCGGCCGACCGCCTCGGCGACAGCCCGACCGGCCTCTACCTCTAGGCCGGCTGGCGGGCCGTCTCCGCGGCCCTGAGCGCCGCGTCGACCTTCGCGGCCGGCCCCGCGACGAACACCAGTTCGTTGTTGCGGAGCTTCCCGACCTTGCCGACCTTCTCGCCGGCGCCGTTGAAGATCCCGATCCGCGCGCCGACGTACCGCCGGGACTCGAACGCCAGGACGCCGACCGACTCGTGGCCGGCGTCGCTCAGCCATCCGGTCATCTGCTCAGCGCTGACCCAGGACTCGTCGTTGTAGGAGACCACCACGACCTCCGCGTCGACGGCGCCGATCACCTGCTCGAGCGCACGGGGCATCTCCCGCTTGCGGTTGAAGACGCTCTTGGTCTCGTCCTCGCGGGCATCGACCCGTTTGCACGCGATGCCGTAGTGCTCCGGGGCGTCCCAGCGGACCAGGGTCTCCCAGACGTGGTAGTTCGTGTAGTACCGGTGCTGGTTGTACGGCGGGTCCAGGTAGGCCAGATCGACGCGGGGGAGCGCCGGAGCCACCTCCCGGGCGTCCCCGACCACGGTCCTGCCGGGCCCGTCCAGCAGCGCCGGGCGCCGCAGCACCAGGTCGTCGTGGGAGCGCGCCGACCAGCCCTTGAGGTAGGCCATCTGCAGGCCGGTCGTCGAGTCCACCCGGTCCGCCGCGGTGAGCAGTGAGGCCAGCAGGACCGGACGCAGCGGGTCCGCGGCGTACCGCTCGTCGATCGCGTCGCGGATCGCGTCGATCCGGCGCCCGTTGTGCGGCTGGAAGTAGCGCGAGCGCCGGCAGAACGTCTCGGTGACGTAACCGTCCGTGCCGGGAAGGGCGTCGAGCCCGGCCAGCGCCGCGTCCAGCGCCTCGAGGTCGACGTCGCGCGCGTCGGTGGCGATGAAGCAGTCGCTGAACACCGCCGAGTACGACGCGACGTCGGCGGCCGTGACCTGCAGGCCGCGCGACTTGAGCTCCTGGGCGACGCGGGTGGTACCGGTGAACAGGTCGAGCGCCGTGCGCGCCTCGACCGCCTCGGCGATCTCACCCAGGACGCCGACCAGGAGTCGCTTCGAGCCGATGTACTTGATCATCGCTCGTCCGTCGTGGCCACGGTCACGGGCGGTGGGACCGGGAAGGTCACCCGGAACGACGAGCCCTCGCCGTGCACCGACGTCGCGGTGATCCGGCCACCGTGCAGGTCCGTGATCGCCTTCGCGATCGACAGGCCGAGCCCGCTGCCCTGGACCGCGTTGGTGTGCGCCTCGTCGGTGCGGAAGAACCGTTCGAAGAGCTGCGCCTGGTCCGCGTCCGGGATGCCGATGCCGGTGTCCGACACCTCGATCACGGGGCCGGCGTGTTTGCCGCCGGGACTCAGGGCGACCGTGATCCGGCCGCCGTCGGGCGTGAACTTGACCGCGTTCGTGGCCAGGTTGATCACCAGGCGCTCGAGCTCGCTGGCGTCGCCGACCATCTCCACCGGAGCGTCCGGCACCTCGACGTCCAGGGTCAGGTCGCGGCGCATCAGCGCCGGCCGCACGATCTCCAGCGCGCGCTGGACCACCTCGGCCAGGTCGACGGTGCCGGTACGACGGCGCTGGTCGACGTGTTCGAGGCTGGAGAGGGTGAGCAGATCGTCGATCAGGGTGAGCAGGCGCCGGCTGTTCTGGTCGATCCGGTTCATCGCGTCGGCCTGCGGGCGGGTCTGTTCGCCGTACACGCCGTCCTGGAGCAGTTCCACGTAGCCGACGATGTTGGTGATCGGGGTGCGCAGTTCGTGGCTGACCGACGAGACGAACGCGTCCTTGACCTGGTCGATCTCGATCAGCCGGCGGACCGCGCGCCGCTCGGTCATCAGTGCCTTCTCCAGGGCTTCCTGCGCCT
Source organism: Marmoricola sp. (assembly GCA_036676945.1). Lineage (GTDB taxonomy): Bacteria > Actinomycetota > Actinomycetes > Propionibacteriales > Nocardioidaceae > Marmoricola. The sequence continues at coordinate 10,352 of JAKFBZ010000104.1, read as the reverse complement.
CGATCCGGTCGGTGATGTCGTCGGCGGTGGCGACGTACCCGACGAAGCGGCCGAGGTCGTCGGTGATCGGGCTCAGGATCGTCGACAAGGTCCGCGCGATCCCGTCCTTGCGCACGAACTGCCACAGCCGCGCTGTGCCGGGCGGCAGGTTGCCGGTTGCCCGCACGATCGAGACGTACGTCGGATCCACCTCGAGCTCGGCGGCGTGCCGGGCGAGCTCGGCGTCGGTGTGGAACATCCGCGTCGACTGGCCGTACACCTCCTCAGGGGTGTACCCGAGGATCGACTGCGCCGCCGGGCTGAACAGGTTGATCCGGCCGAGGCTGTCGGTGCCGATGATCGCGATGCCGCGGGCGCTCTGCACCAGGCGCTCGCTGCGGGCCCGTTCGCGCAACGCCAGGTCGGCGCTGCGGCGCTGCATTGCGACCGCCATCGAGAACGGAATCGTCACCATCGCGCACGCCAGCAGGAAGGCCTGTTGTGGGAGATGCTGGAACTCGGGACTGAGCTGCATCAAGTACGGGTCCGAGAACGGGCCCAGCCCCTCGTTGCTCAGCGTGCTCGAGATGACGCTGACCACCACCAGTTGTGCCATCGCCTCGCGCATCGGGGCCCGGAACGCCATCCATCCCAGCAGTGGGATCACCGCGAACGCCAGGCTCGGGATGTCGGTCGTCGTGAAGGCGATCACCGTGGCCGCGATGGTCAGCGTCCAGGCGAGGAAGCGCTCGACCTGGCCGTAGCCGGTCTGCGGCGGTCCGACGGTCTCGCGGAACAGGCCGAGGAGGACGGCCTGGCTGGCCAGGTGCGTCACCAAGACCGCGATCGCGATCTCCCACGCCACCCCGTAGTCGGCGAGCGCCGCAGTGACGCTGAACCCGATCGCCCCGGTGAGGGCGCTGAGCAGGCAGGCGAGGGCGAACCGGCCGAGGTCGTTGCTGTCGCTGAGCCGGAGCCGCTGTTCCTTGCCGCCGGTCAGGATCTGCCGGGCGACGAGGGCCTCGAGCGTGATCGTGATGCCGTAGCCGGCAGAGACCCCGATCGGGTAGTCCGCGAGTGCGAACGTCGCGAACGCCAGCGCCGGCATCACCGCACCGACGTAGGCGACCGTCCGCCGGTCGCACATGATCAGGGCGCCCGAGGCGAGGCCGACCGGCCACATGTACCCGATGTGGCTCCCGTCAGGGCTGGTCACCGCCGACGCGAGCCCGAACAGGAACATCAGTGCCAGGACCAGTGCGATGCGCACCAGCCGACGCCTGCTCATCGGTTCGCCTGCGTCCATGGTGGGCGAATCTTATGGCAGTCCGCCCGGGCGGATCCGCCCGACAGGCCGGGATCGCGGCGCCGGGTCCGGGTCGCCCGGACGTCCATGGTGCGATCATGGCAGTCATGGCGCCCACGGGTTTGGTCTCCGACGGATTCCAGGCGTTCTCGACGACGCACCTGGTGATCCTCGGGGTGTTCTGCGCCGGGGCGGTGATCCTGGCCGTCTTGGGACGCCGGTGGCGTGAGCAGCCCCGCGGGGAGAGGTTCGCGATCGTGTTCGCCTGCGTGATCCCGGCCTTCACCGTTCCGTTCCAGATCCTGCAACTGCTGCCGGACGACTTCGATCGGGGCACCTCCCTGCCGCTCCAGATCTGCGACCTCTCCTGGATGGTCGCCGTGTACGCGCTCGTGACCCGTCGGCGGCGCGCCGTCGCGCTGCTCTACTTCTGGGGCCTGACCCTCACCGTCCAGGCGATCGTGACGCCGTCGCTGGGCGAGAACTTCCCCGATCCCCGCTGGTTCATGTTCTGGGGGATGCATCTGCTCACGGTCTGGGCAGCGGTCTACCTGGTCGCACTCGTGGGGGGCCCGGACTGGGACGGGTGGCGGTTCGCGGTGCTGGTCACCGCTGTCTGGGCGGCCGCGGTGATGGTCCTCAACGCCCTCGCGGACACCAACTACGGCTACCTCAACCGCAAGCCGTCGTCGGCGTCGCTGCTCGACCTGCTCGGCCCGTGGCCGGCGTACGTCGTCGCCGAGGTGGCGATCCTGGTGCTGATCTGGGCGGCGATGACCTGGCCGTGGGCAGGTCCGCCCACGTTCAAGAGCGGCCAGCGGTCCGAGCACGAGCACGCTCGTTGAAGCCGACAAAGATGCTGCGCACGGCCGACGATTGTCCGGGTCGGCCGCGCGCAGCGTGAGCGCCCATCTTGAGGGGCAGGCGCTCAGATCAGGTCGGCCCGGCGGCGTGCGCCGCGGACCAGGACGGCTCCGGCCAGCATGGTGGCCAGTCCGAGCGGCGCCATCCAGTTCGGGACCCCGCCGGTGTTCGGCAGCACCGCCGCGGCCGCGGGGGCGACCGTCTGGACGGGCTCCGGTCCTGCCTGGGGACCGGACACCTCATCGGTGCTGTTGTCGGTACCGTCGTCGACCGGACCGCCGACGCTCGGCTCCTCGCACGCGTCGGTGGCGGGCAGGGCCGGGCTGACGAGGACCTGCTCGGTCGAGCCGGGGGAGACGATGATCCGCCCCTCGGGGGTGTCGGTCACGGTGACCAGTGAGCCGTCGACAGCGGTCCAGCCGTCGCCGGCGGGGGCTGCGGGCGAGGCGAGGTCGGTCTCCTCGTGCTCGGTGCCGGCGACCCGGGTCGCGCCGGTGGCGTCGTACCCGTCGGGGGCCGCGGCCGCCCAGATCATGTCGACGACCGCTGCGAGGAACCGGGTGGCCTGGAGGACCCAGCCGTCGCCGGCCGGAGCGTCGCCGTCGGTGGTCGCGTTCTCGGTGGTGGTCGGGCCGGGCCGGGTCTCGTCCGTTTCGGTCCACTCGGCACCAGGGGTGGTGTCCGCCCACTGCGATTCGACGTGGGAGATCTCGGTCACCGCCGGCGTACCAGGAACGGCCGGGACGTCGATCACCCAGCGCTGCTCGGTGACGGCCGGCGTCAGCTCGGTCTCGCGGGTGTTGCCGGTCAGCTTCCAGCCGCTGCCCGCGCCGTTCTGGGCGCCCCATTCCGGGCTCTCCCAGCGCAGCTTGCCGGTGTTCTCGTGCTGGTACTCCGCCTCGGTCCCGACCACGGCCGGGGTGATCACCACGGTCTGGAAATGGCCTTCCTCCGGGGTGCCGGGGTCGGCCGGGACGGCCGCACGGTCGATGACGGTCCGGGTGTAGCGGTGCTCGAGGGGTCCGCTGAGCTCGCGGCGCCAGTCCGTCTCGACCGATGCGGGGGAGAGGACCTTCGCGAACTCCGACTCGGTGACCTCGACGTCGCGCTCCCAGCGCCATTCTTCGTGGGTCACGGCGGGGACGGTCCGGAACAGGGGCTCGGTGACGACGGTGGTGTACACGGCGTCGACGGCGGGCTGGCCGCAGCCGCGGTCGTCGGTCGACACGTCCGCGTGGGCGGTCGGCGTGGCCAGGGTGAAGGCGGAGGCGACGGCGAGAGTGGCGAGACCGCCGGTGAGGAAGCGTGTGCCAGACATGGTGGTCCTTCTTTCGTTCGAAACCTGTGACCGAAGATCCGTCCGGCGGCGCCGTTGGGTTCCCTCCCCGGTAGTAGCCACTTCAACGAAGTCGGATATCGGGCGTTACGGGACGAAACGGGAAAGACGTGCTGGTCTAGTCCAAACAAGACAAACCCATCGATAACGGGGTGGGCTGTCAGGCAAGCGAAAAGCCCCTCCGACCTGGTCGGAAGGGCTTCGCCGTGATGCTTCGGTACGCCACGTAGGACTTGAACCTACAACCCGCTGATTAAGAGTCAGCTGCTCTGCCAATTGAGCTAGTGGCGCGTGTCTTGGAGCGAGGAGAACGTTACCAGCCGACTCCCGTCCCCTGAAATCGGGAGGTCGCCAACGCCTCTCTCAGCGCAGCGCGAGCACGGCCTGGGCCGCGTTGTGGCCACCGAGTCCGCTGACTGCGCCGCCACGACGCGCGCCGGATCCGCAGAGCAGGACCGAGTCGATCTCGGTCGCCACGCCCCACTGCTGCTGCGGGGTGACCAGCGCCTCGCGGTTCGAGGCCCACGGCCACGCCAGGTCGCCGTGGAAGATGTGACCGCCGGGCATGGCCAGGTCCTCCTCGACGTCCTGGGGAGCCTTCGCCTCGATGCAGAGGCGCCCGTCCGGGTCCGTGAGGACGCAGGACAGCAGCGGCTCGATCAGGTGCTCGTCGATCGCCTCGATGGCCCGGCGCGTCGCGATCAGCTTGGCGTCCGGATCGCCGGTGAACAGGGACTCGGGCATGTGCAGCCCGAAGTAGGTCAGCGTGTGCACGCCGTCGTCGGCGAGGTCGCCGAGGATCGACGGGTCGGTCAGTGAGTGGCAGTAGAGCTCGCCCGGAGGCCGGGTCGGGATCTGCCCGGCGCTCGCTTCGGCGTACGCCGTCTGCAGTGCGCTGTACTCCTCGGCGACGTGGAACGTGCCAGCGAAGGCCTTCTCCGGGTCGGCCCCGCTCTTGAGGTGCGGCAGCTTGGAGAGGAGGAAGTTGATCTTGAGCTGGGAGCCCGACGGCTTGGTGGCCGGGTCCGCCACGCCGCCGAGCAGGATCTCCAGCACCCACGGTGCCACGTTGCCCAGGACGAAGCGCGCCCGGACGCTGTGGTCGTGCTCGCCGTCGTGCCAGGTCACCTCGGCGCCGTCGGAGTCTGCGTCGATCCGGCTCACGCCGGCGGAGGTGAGCACCTCGGCGCCCGCCTCGATCGCACTCCGGGCCAGCGCGTCGGTGACCGCGCCCATCCCGTGCACCGGGACCCGCCACTCCCCGGTTCCGTTGCCGATCAGGTGGTAGAGGAAGCACCGGTTCTGCACCAGCGACGGGTCGTTCAGGTCGGCGAAGGTGCCGATCAGCGCGTCGGTCGCGACCACGCCGCGGACGAGGTCGTCGGCGAAACGGCTTTCGATCACCTCGCCCACCGGACGCTCGACCAGCGCGCTCCAGACGGCCGGGTCCAGACCGGCGGCCATCTCACGGGCGCTGATCAGCGGACTGGTCAGCGTCGGGGCGATGCGGGCGGCGACCTGGCTGACGTCGGCGTAGAAACGTCGCCACGCGTCGTACTCGGCGTCCGACCCGGTCAGGGCGTAGAACGACTCGCGCGTCGCACGACCTTCGTCGTGCTCGACGTACAGGCCGGTCTCCCGGCCGTTGCGGACGGCGGGGGAGTACGACGCCGTCGCCCGGGAGCGCAGTTCGACCCGGAGGTCCAGGTCGCGCGCGATGCTCTCCGGCATCAACGAGACCAGGTAGGAGTACCGGGACAGGCGTGCGTCGAATCCCGGGAACGGTCTGGTGCTGATCGCCGCGCCGCCGGTCACCTCGAGGCGTTCGAGCACCAGGACCGACAGGCCGGCGCGTGCCAGGTACGCGGCCGAGGTGAGCCCGTTGTGCCCGCCCCCGACCACGACGACGTCGTAGGTCTCCCGGCGCGCGTGCATGTCCAGAACCGTAGTCGGTCGTGAGTGGTCTGGGTCACCTGCCTGGGGTGCGGACATAACCGACACGGCTGCTGGCTCGTTGAGGGGGTCACGAGTGACACCGGGAGGCGACGATGATGCGAGTCCGACTCGAGAGCGCCGTACGGCGCCTCCAGCAGCCGCGCTCGCTGTCCTCCCTGGTCCTGCGCACGATGGTCCCGCGTGCGCTGGCGTTCCTCTCGCTCGCCTCGGCCCTGCTCGTCGGGAACGCGATGGCGGTCGACCCGCTGGCCGCGCCGCTCGACCAGGTTCCGGCGACGATCCCGTCCTGGACTGTCGCCGATGCGGCGACGCACCCCGGCTGCACCCCGACGGCGTCCTGGCCGGAGGGGAAGCTCGCCGATGAGGTGGTCGCCTTCAGCTTCCGCGACGACGCCGCGAGCCGGCTCGCCTTCGATCGCGCCTGGGCCCTGAACCACAACGCGTCCGAGTCCGACGACGTCTGGGTGATCGGCGTCTGCCCCTGAGTCGTGCGGCGCCGTTTCTGCGGGGGCCTTGAAAGAAGTTCAAAGTTAAACTATTGTCGACGACATGCCAGCAATGACCGTTGACGACCTGACCGTTCTCAAGCGCCTGCCCGTGCCCGGGCTCGGCGACACGGTCCGCCCTGTCAAGCAGGTGATCGACGCGCCCTCCGGCTACGAGGGTGAGGGCTTCCCGGTGCGCCGGGCCTTCGCCGGTGTCGACCTGCGTGATCTCGACCCGTTCATCCACATGGACCAGATGGGCGAGGTCGAGTACGCACCCGGAGAGCCGAAGGGCACGCCGTGGCACCCGCACCGCGGGTTCGAGACGGTCACCTACATCATCGACGGGGTCTTCGACCACCACGACAGCCACGGCGGCGGGGGCACCATCACCAACGGCGACACCCAGTGGATGACCGCCGGCTCCGGCCTGTTGCACATCGAGGCGCCGCCGGAGTGGCTGGTGGCGGCCGGCGGCCTCTTCCACGGCATCCAGCTCTGGGTGAACCTGCCCAGGGACGCCAAGTGGAACGCCCCGCACTACCAGGACATCCGCTCCGCCCAGGTCGGCCTGGCCACCTCGGCCGACGCCGGTGCGCTGGTCCGGGTGATCGCAGGGCACGTCGGCGAGACCGAGGGTCCGGGGTCGACGTACACCCCGATGACGATGGTGCACGCCACCGTCGAGGCCGGCGCCCGTCTGGACCTGCCCTGGGACGCCGCGTACAACGCGCTGGTCTACGTGCTCTCCGGCCACGGGTCGGTCGGACTCGAGCAGAAGCCGCTGCGGATGGGCAACCTCGCGGTCCTCGGAGCCGGTGACTTCGTGACCGTCGAGGGCGCGACCAAGCACGACAGCCGGACCCCTGCGTTCGACGTACTGATCATCGGCGGGCAGCCGATCCGTGAGCCGGTCGCCTGGGCCGGTCCGTTCGTGATGAACACCAAGGCCGAGGTGATGCAGGCCTACGAAGACTTCCAGAAGGGCAGGCTCGGCACGATCCCGAGCACGCCCCTGGATGTACACGGAGCGCCGACGACCCTGCAGGAGGGCTGACCCCCTCCGATCAGAGTGGGGGCAGCGGCGCGACGGTCAGGGTGAACTCCCATTGCGGGTTGACCGCGCGGTTCTGTTCGACGAACCGATGGGCGACGGTGAGCGCCTCCAGCCCGGTGGCGAACGGGCCGCTGTAGGAGACCGACTCGGTGTCGAGGTCGTGGGTGATCACGATGTGCGGGAACTTGGCCACGGCGGACTCGGACTCGGCCGTCGCCCGGTGCAGCAGCATCGCGGCCGCGCTCGACGACATCGACGCGAAGTCCTCGACCGGGTACGCGCCCGGGGTCGAGTCGGCCTCCTGGTCGAGCGGGCCGTGTCCGGGTGCATGGGCCCCGTACTCGTGGAATCCGGGCGGGCAGTCGCAGCCCGAGGTGCCGGCCTTCTGGTCGGGGACGGCGCTCAGGTGTCGGCCGGGCGGGGCGGAACCCAGTTTGCGGGCTCGGCCGGGTTTGCGGTGGCGCGGGACGGGTGACCCGTCGTCGTGATCGGACACGTTGCTCCTGGGAGGGGAGAGGAGGTGGTTCGCCTCCAAGACCTGCCAACTGCGTTCGCGTGACGGCACCCGGAGAGTGACCTGGATCACTCCTCGCGGAAACGGGATCGACAAACGGGGTCCGGAATGGTGCTCGACACGGCATTTATCGGCACCAGAAAGCGCGCATTAGATACCGATTTCTGGCCGCTCCGCAGCGTATTCTTTTGAGTGAAAGCGCAGGTCAAGCAGTAGTTCTCCCTCGGAAATTCGCTCTCACCGAACGAAACGGAGCCAGGCCATGAGCAGTCAGTTGGACCCCGACTACGGGAAACAGTTCGAGCGGCAAACCGTCACCGGCTGGGCCGGATGGGTCGCATTCGCCGCAGTCATGATGATGATGCTCGGCGCGCTCCACATCGTGAACGGCCTCGTCGCGATCTTCAACGACGAGTTCTACGCCGTGACACGTGGCGGACTCGTCATCGACGTCGACTACACCGTGTGGGGCTGGACGCACCTGATCGGCGGGGCGATCATCATGGCCGCCGCGTTCTCGCTCTGGGCCGGCCGCACCTGGGCGCGCTTCCTCGCCGTCTTCCTGGCGATGATCAGCCTGCTGGTCAGCTTCGGCTTCCTCGCGGCAGAGCCGGGATGGGCGCTGGTGATGATCACCATCTCGATCCTCGTGATCTGGGCGCTGATGGTGCACGGAGACGAGCTCAAGGGCCTGTAGCCGCCTCCCTGTTCCTTGAACGGCAGAAGCCGCAGGTCGATGACCTGCGGCTTCTGCATCAGGGTGAGTAACGGGACTTGAACCCGCGACATCCGCCACCACAAGGCGGCGCTCTACCAGCTGAGCTATACCCACCATCGCCCGCACATCAGCGCGAGCAGGGAAGAGCATACCGAATCAGGTGGGGTGCTCCGAATCAGGGTTTCGTGACGGGCGCAGACCGCCCTCCTCAACCTTCCTGCGGAAGGCGTGACGGGCGCAGACCGCCCTCCTCAGCCTTCCTTCGGCGCTTCGGCCTCGGCGGTCGCGCCGGTGAGGGCGCCCTGGTGGAGCGCGGCCAGCCGGCGAGCCTCTTCGGTCTCCGGGCCGGGCGGCGCCACGAAGACGGCGTCACGGTAGAAGCGCAACTCCTCGATGCTCTCCTGGATGTCGGCGAGCGCGCGATGGCCACCGGACTTCGCCGGTGCGTTGAAGTACGCCCGCGGGAACCAGCGCCGGGAGAGCTCCTTGATCGAGGAGACGTCGACGATCCGGTAGTGCAGGAAGGCCTCCAGGTCCGGCATGTCGCGGGCCAGGAAGGACCGGTCCGTGGCGACGGTGTTGCCTGCGAGCGGCGGTCGGCTCCCGTCCGGGCAGTGCTCCTTGATGTAGGCGAGCACCTGGGCCTCCGCATCGGCCATCGTGATGCCGGCGTCCAACTCGGTCAGCAGCCCGGACTTGGTGTGCATGTCGCGCACGAACGGGACCATCTGCGTCAGCGCCTCGGCGGGTGGCTTGATCACCACGTCGATGCCGTCCCCGAGAACGTTCAGATCGAAGTCGGTCACCAGCGCCGCCACCTCGATCAGGGCGTCAGCGCCCAGGTCGAGGCCGGTCATCTCACAGTCGATCCACACGAGTCTGTCGTTCACGAAGCGTGAGCCTACTCAGGTCTTCCTCAGCCGGGTCGTCCGCGCCTCTCAGGTCGGGTCCTTAGATTCACGATCATGCTGCGTTGGTTCGGCCTTCTCGCCCGCCTGATCACAGGTGGGGTGTGGCTGTACGCCGGGCTCCTCAAGGTCGGCGATCCCGCCGCCAGCGTCGCGGCGGTCCGCGCCTACCAACTGCTTCCCTACGACCTCGCCGAGACGGTCGGGCGGATCCTGCCGATGCTCGAGGTCGTCCTCGGAGCCTGCCTGATCGCCGGGCTGCTCACCCGGTTCAGCGGTGCGCTGTCGGCGCTGCTCCAGGTCGCCTTCATCGTCGGGATCGCCTCGGTCTGGGCGCGCGGGATCGCGATCGACTGCGGATGCTTCGGGGACGGCGGCCCTGACCCGGACGCGTTCTCGCAGTACCCCTGGGAGATCGCCCGCGATCTCGGCCTGCTGGCGCTCTCACTCTTCCTGGTGTGGCGGCCGCGGACGCCGTACTCCGTCGACGGGCTGCTCTTCGCCGAGAGCCTCGCGAACACCCGAGAGGTGGACCATGTCCAAACAGCACCGTGACCAGAACCGCGCCGAACGCGCGGCGGCGATCCGGGCCGCCCAGGACCGCAAGGAGCGCAACCGGCGGATCGGGCTGATCGTCGCGATCGTCGTCGTGCTGGGCGCCGTCGTCGCCGGCGGAGCCTGGTACACCGCAGGAGGCTCGACGGGAGGCGACTCCGATCCGGCGGTGGCGGTGAGCGCCGGCGCGGGGTCGGTCGTCGTCGGTGAGCCGACAGCCCGGGTGAAGGTCGTCATCTACGAGGACTTCCAGTGCCCGTACTGCCGCCAGCTCGAGGACCAGACCCGTGACTTCCTGCGTGAGAACGCCGCCGCCGGCAAGGTCCAGGTCGAGTACCGGCCGGTCAACCTGCTCACCGACCTGGCCTACTCCGCGAACGGCCTGAATGCGTTCGCCGCCGTGCTCGCCCACAGCACGCCGCAGGCGGCGCTCAAACTGCACGACCTGCTCTACGACAACCAGCCCTACGAGAGCGACTCGGCCGGAGTCAGTGCCTCGGACATCGCGGCGCTGGTCAAGAAGGCCGGTGGCGAGAACTCCGCGGTCAGCACGGCGCTCAAGACCCAGGACGACGCCTTCTTCACAGCGGCGGACGCGGTCATGCAGGAGAAGGGGATCCAGGGCACGCCGACGGTCTACGTCAACGGCACCGCGGTGACCGGCGGGGTCTCCG
>JAKFBZ010000103.1:0-2556 GCA_036676945.1 Marmoricola sp. | reverse complement strand
CGGCGACGTCGCTCGCCGAGCCGGTCACGCTCTGACCGGCACCGTCACCGCTGAGAGTCGTCGGCGAGGAGCAGGTGTCCACGCCCGAGGTCCCGTCCGAGCATTCGAAGCTGACCGTGACGTTCTCGTTGTACCAACCGTTGACGTTGGCCGCGGCAGGGTCGACCACGGCGAAGATGCCGGGCTTGGTGGCGTCGCGCTTGATCGTGACCTCGACCTCGTCGGCGTTGCCGCCGGCGCTGGTCGCGGAACAGGTGTAGGTCACCTCGGTCTGGTCGGCAGTGATGGTCTGGTCGACGCACCCGGTCTTGACGACCGAGCCCGGCGACTGCGGGTCGGTGACCTGCCAGGTGAGGGTGACGTCGGTGTTGTACCAGCCGTTGGCGCCGTTCGGCGTCGGCGGAGTCAGGGTGTAGCTGATCGCGGGGGGCGTCGGGTCAGCGATCGAGTAGGTCACCGAGTCCGTGTCGGTCAGGCCGCCGCCGTCGGTGTACGAGCAGCTCGCCGTGACCGAACCGATCCCGTCGGCGGAGTGCGTGCCGACGACCGGGCCGAGGGTGGCCGGGAACGAGGACGGACCGTCCTCGATGTCGTTCACCTGGCACGTCGCGGTGGGCACGCTGCCCTTGGCGTAGGACTCTCCGTCGACCACGCCGGTCACGGCGACGGTCGGCGCGTTGTTGGTCGGCGTGACCACGGCCTCCTCGACAGTGACCTCGTAGCTGGAGGAGCCGCCGACGGCGAGCTTGGCGCCGGTCTGGTTGGAGTTGGTGATGTCGAAGGCGCCGAAGGAGAGGGTGTACTCGCCCGCGGTCTCGTCGTCATCGACCGTCACGGTGCCGGTGGTGGAGAACGTGGTGGCAGGGCTCGCCGCAGACCGCGGTGCGACGGTGAACTCCTGCGGGTTGCTCCCGGTGAAGACGCCGTTGTCGAGGTCCCAGTCGCGGTAGACCTCGAAGGTCGCGGTGCCGACCTGGTTGCCGGTCACGCTCAGGTTGATGGTGATCGCGCCGCCAGCGCCGCCGGCGGTCAGGGTGACGGCACCGGTCGGGGCGGTCACGTCGACGACGGAGACGTCGACGGAGCTCGCGTTGGCGAGTCCGGCGGTGCTGAGCGCGAGGATCGCGGTCGCGGCGACAGCAGTGCTGAATCGCCGGAGGGCGCGGAGAGATCGGGCTGACGACATGGATTGGGCCCCCAAAGCCTGTGAGAAGGAACTAGGTGAACAAACCGCACCGGCGACGATCCGTCACTGGTGCGAATCGGACATCTCTTCGGGCGGTGACAATTTGTCCGAACGGACTAGTGCCGCATAGCCCGAAAGTGCCGATTCGGGCGATCGGGACCACCCGAACGAACCGCCTGAATCGGGACGTAGCACGACTGGTCTAGAGCGGGACCGGTGGTGCGAACGACCCGGAACTGCTCTCTCGTACCACCCGACTCACCTGTTTCGAGCAGGCCGAAGTGGTCTAGGGCGCGGGCGAGTGCGGGCGGCCGGCCGGCCGGCCCCAGCGCCGCGGTGGTGCCGGCCCGGGCGCATACGATCCGACCATGAGTCGAGCCGCGGTCGCCGGAGCGTTCGCGCTCGCTCTCGCTGTGGGGTGCTCGGCCTGCTCGCCGACCGACGACGACAAGGAACCGGGCCCGGAGGCATCCGGGTCCCCGGCGGCGGAGTGCACCGAGGCAACGGCAACGGCAACGGTCCGCGCACAGATCTCCATGTCCGGGATCGAGCCGGCGTGCGTGAAGGTCGGCAAGGGCGGGAGCTTCACCCTGCTGAACGCCGACACCAAGGCGCACAGCCTCACGACCACCGAGAGCTCCCCGGTACAACTGCAGGTCGATCTCCGGAAGGGCGCCGCCTTCCCCTACCGGTTCACGAAGGCCGGGACCTACACGCTCGAGGACAGCCGATCGGACCTGGTCCTGACGATCGTCGTCACGTGATCGTCAGGGCCTGACCTGGATGTTGCCTCCGTTGAGCGCGATCTGGGTGTTGGTCGTTCCGAGCTGGTAGTACGTCCCGGAGCCGTCCCAGACCCTGATCGCGTACGTGTCCGGCGTCAGCGAGCTCGAGGCGCCGGGCTCACCCTTGTCGGTGACGTCCACCTGGAACTGCCGGTTCCCGCCGAGGCTGTAGGCCACGCCGGTCAGCCGGTTCACTGCGGTCACGTTGCTCTTGCCGGTGAAAGACGCGGTGCAGATCTTCGGGGTGGTCGCGGTGCAGGCCATCGCGATCTGGTCCATCACGTTGGACTTGATGATCCAGTTGTACTCACCGGCCGGCAGGTAGCCGCCCGCCGGGTTCGCCACCTGGTTGGCGGTCAGCGTCTTCCGGTAGATGTAGAGGCTGTTGCCCTGCACGCCCTTCTTGAGGACCTTCGCCGTGAAGCCGAAGTTGCTGCGCGTCCCCAGGGTCGGCTCGGTCAGCCAGCCGCCGCCGGTGGTGAAACCGGTGCCCGGGAGCGCCACGGTCACCGCGACCGTCTCGATCGGCGCTGCGTAGTAGCCGTTCGGCAGCAGTTCGACCTTGACCGCGTAGTTGTCGACCGC
>JAKFBZ010000102.1:0-102235 GCA_036676945.1 Marmoricola sp. | reverse complement strand
ACCAGGCCGTCGACGTCGGACGTGCTCAGCCCGCAGTCCGCGAGCGCGTCCAGGACCGCTTCGCAGGAGAGCTGGAGCTCCGTGCGCCCGGACTCCTTGGAGAACTCGGTCGCGCCGATCCCGGCAATGGCGGCCTGGTCCTTGAACGAGCGGGTCATGCGGCGCCTCCCACGAGCGTCACCTTGGCATTCACGTGGTTGCCCAGCGAGACGAGTCCGAGCACGTCGATGGTGATCGTGCCCGGAAGAGAACCGGCGGCGTCCGCTGCATTTTCCACGACCGTGCCGGAGAACGTCATCGTGTCGTACGGGTACGCCGGAGCCCCGAGCCGCAGCCCGCAGGAGGTGATCCGGAAGTCCGGACCGACCGCTTCGCGCGCCCAGTCGCCGACGAACTTCTGCACCAGCCCGGTGGTGGTGAGGATGTTCATGAAGATGTCCTTCGACCCGTGGCTCTGGGCGAGGTCGCGGTCGTGGTGGACGTCCTGGAAGTCCCGGGTGGCGATCGCCGTGGAGACGATCAGCGTCGGCGTCAGCGGGAGCACCCACTCCGGGAGCTGGGTGCCGATCGTCGTGGTGGTCATGCCGTCACCTCCCATTGAGCGAGGGTCAGGTCGTCGTCGATCTTCTCGAAGACGACCTGCACCGGCGCGCCGATCGCGATCGCTTCCCGATTCGCTTGCACCTCGCCGACCATCCTGAGCCCCTCTTCCAGCTCGATGAGCGCGAGCGTGATCGGCAGTTCCTTGCCCGGCAGTTGCGGGGCGTGGTGGACCAGGAACGAGAACACGGTGCCCTTGCCGCTCGCGACCACGTAGCCGCGGTCGGCCGCGTGGCAGGTCGGGCACATCGGGCCGGGCGGGTGCCGGAGCTCGCCGCAGGCGTTGCACTTCTGGATCCGGAGCTCGCCGGAGGCGGTGCCCTCCCAGAAGTACTGGGTGTCCTGGTTCATCTGCGGGCGGACCAGCTTCGTCTTGTCGACCGCGGGCTTGCGCTGACCGGGCTTGAACTTGAGCACCCGGAACAGCATCGTCGCGACGACCTCGTCGCCGACCCGCCAGGTGTTCTGGGTGCTGACGAAGTAGCCCTCGCCGACACCGGTCTTCTTCGGCCCGACCACGGAGTCGAGCTTCGCGGTGAGGGTGACGTGCTCGCCGACCTTCACCGGGCGAAGGTAGGTCTGGTTGCAGTCGGTGCCGAGGACGGAGGTGAACCCCGCCTGGTCGAAGATCTGCATCGTGGAGTGCAGCGGCGCGTTCGACCGGGTCGTCGGGTCGAGGCCGTCCATCGTCCAGACCTGGGCCATCGCCGGAGGTGCCTCGCCGCTGGTGAAGCGCGGGTCGGTCTCCCCCATCGCCTCGATCCAGTTGTTGATCATCGGCTGGTTGATCGGGTCGCGCGCGGGCTTCGGTGCGGACTCGCCGAGCGCCTCGATCTTGGCGACCTCGGCCATGATCCGGTCGTGGTCCCAGGTCTCGCCCGTCTCTGCCGCGCTCACCGGGGCACCTTCGGCAGGCCCAGGCCGAACATCGCGATCAGTTCGCGCTGCACCTCGTTGACACCACCGCCGAAGGTGAGCACCAGGTTGCGCTTGGAGGTCGCGTCCAGGAAGTGCAGCAGGTGCGCGGTCTCGGGATCTGCCGGATCGCCGTACGCCGAGACGATCTCCTCCAGGTCGAGGCCGAGGCGCTGGACCTCGTCGGAGGCGAAGACCTTCGACGAGGACGCGTCGGCCACAGCCGCCTTCGCGTCCGCGCCGCCCCCCGCCACCTGCCAGTTGAGCAGTTCGTTGACCCGGAACGAGACCGTGACCCGGGCCAGGGTGTCGCGCACCGAGGGCACCTCGAGCAACGGAGTGCCGTCCGGCGCCGTGCGGTTGCGCGCCCAGGCGATCACCTCGTCGCGCAGGCCCTCGAGCCGGCCGGCCGGACCGAGCATGATCCGCTCGTGGTTGAGCTGGGTCGTGATCAGCCGCCAGCCCTGGTTCTCCTCGCCGACCAGCATGTCGGCGGGAACCCGGACGTCGTTGTAGTACGTCGCGTTGACGTGGTGCGAGCCGTCGCAGGTGACGATCGGCGTCCACGAGTAGCCGGGGTCCTTGGTGTCCAGGATCAGAACAGAGATGCCCTTGTGCTTGGGGGCGTCCGGGTCGGTCCGGACCGCGAGCCAGATGTAGTCCGCCGCGTGCCCGCCGGTGGTCCACATCTTCTGCCCGTTGACGATCCAGTCGCCGTTCGCGTCCTTCTTGGCCGAACACCGCAGCGACGCCAGGTCGGTGCCCGCGTCGGCCTCGGAGTAGCCGATCGCGAAGTGCACGTCGCCGGCCAGGATCTTCCCGAGGAACATGTCCTTCTGCTTCTGGGTGCCGAACGCCTGCAGCGTCGGCCCGACCGTCTGCAGCGTGACCGACGGCAGGTGGATGTCGCCGCGGGCCGCCTCGTTGGCGAAGATCTGCTGCTCGATCTCGCCGAGCCCCTTGCCTCCGTACTCGACCGGCCAGCCGACGCCCATCCAGCCGTCGGAGCCCATCTGCTTGATGTTGCGGTGGTACGCCGGACCGTGCCGGTCCTCCATCATCTCGAGCTTGTCCTCGTCGGAGACGAGGGTCGAGAAGTACTGCCTCACCTCGTCCTTGAACGCGCGCTGCGCCTCGGTGAGCTCGAGGTTCTTGCCGTCGCCCTCCTCGATCGGGACCTGGGCCAGCGTGGCCGCGCGTCCACCCAGCAGCCGCGCGACGTCCTTGACCCGGGAGAAGTACTGGTGCAGCGGGTAGGTCTCGTCGACACCCATGCCGCCGTGCAGGTGATGGCAGGTCTGCAGCGCCGCCGGTGCCCGGTCGGCGAACCAGGCCGACGCGACCGCGAGGTCGTCGGCGGCCGGCAGCCCCTCGGAGACACGCCAGGCGGCGGACTCGGCGCCGAGCGCGACCATCCGGGCCACCACGAAGACGTCCGCGATCTGCACCGCGACCGCCTGGAACTCGGCGAGCTTGCGGCCGAACTGGCCGCGCTCCTTGATGTAGCTCGCGGTCAGGTCGAGCGCGCCGGCGACGAGGCCGTCGCCGTAGAGGAGCAGGCCGGCGATCGCGTGCTCGCGCAGGACGGCGCTCGCCGCCTCCGGAAGGACCGCGACCGCAGGGGCTGCGTCGAAGCGGTAGCCGGTGGTGCGTCCCTGGACCGTCGCGGTCGGGATGCTGCGGGAGGCGTAGTTCGCGGTGGCGGTGACGCCGGGGCCCGCGGGGTCGACCAGCGCGACGCCGCCGTCGGTGGAGACCAGCAGCAGGCTGCGGGCGCCGTCGACACCGTCGAGCAGGGTGACGTCGATCTTGTGGCCGGTGACGGCTCCGTCGCGCAGCGTCGTGGCAGGCGCGGTCGGCAGCGCCGTGCCGGGCTCGTTGAGCGCCGGTGCGAACAGGAGCTTGCCAGCGACGACGTCCGGAACGTACGCCGCAGCCTGCTCCGGCGCGGCCTTCTCCAGGGTCAGCAGACCGCAGACGAGCGTCTCCCAGACCGGGAGGTCCAGAGCGCGCTTGCCGGTCTCGTGCAGGAGCACGCCGAGCTCGGCGAGGCCCAGGCCCTCACCGTCGTACTCGGGCGCGGCGGCGAGACCGAGGAGCCCGGCCTCGGCACAGGCATCCCAGGTGCCGCCCTGCTTGTCCAGCACCGTGGTGATGACAGAGCGGATTTCGTCGCGGACCTCGTCCAACTCATTCGACGCTGGCACACGCGCTCCTTTCAAAGGCAAAAAATGGAACCTGTTCTAGTCTAGCGTGAGAGGCACGGTTCGAGCACTGCCCCGCCGAACGAGTTACAGGAGCCCCGTTGTCGCTTCCTACGCTTCCCACCCTGCTGCGCGAAATGGTCGACGTGCCCGAAGTGGTGGTGCCCAAGGGCCGCTGGCTCGACGTGCCCGGTCGCGGCCGCACCTGGCTCACCGACGTCCCCGGGCCGACCGCCGACGCCCCGGCGGTGATCCTGCTGCACGCCGTGGGCTGCACCGGGCTGCTGACCTGGTTCCCGGTGGTCGAGAAGCTGAGCGCGAAATACCGGGTGGTGATCTTCGACCAGCGCTGGCACGGCCGCGGGATCGTCTCCGAGCACTTCTCGATCCGGGACTGCGCGGACGACGTGGCGGCGATCGCGAACCTGCTCGATCTGGTGCAACCGGTCGTCGCCGGCTACTCGATGGGCTCGATCGTCGCCCAGCGCTGCTGGCGCCAGCACCCGCAGCGGTTCGGCGGCCTGGTCCTGGCGGCGACCACCGATCATTTCCGGTCCAACGGCCGGGAGCGGTTCTTCCACCAGACCATGGAACTCGGGATGGGTGCTCTGCACCAGTTGTCCCGCTCACGGACGGTCAGGGTGGCCACGAAGGCGACCGCCGAGGTCCTCCTGGACCCGACCGACACCCATCAGTGGGCGCTGGCGGAATGGCGCAGCACGAGTTCGTGGGCGGTCGCCCAGGCCGTCGCCTCCCTGGGCCGACACCACTCGACGCCCTGGCTGGCCAAGATCGACATCCCCACCGCCGTCGTCGTCACCACCAAGGACAAGGTCCTCTCCCCTGACCGCCAGCGTGAGATCGCGGCGACCATCCCGGGCGCGACCGTGCACGAAGCCCCCTGCGGGCACGCCGGCTGCGTCCTGGACGCCAAGGCGTTCGTGCCGGCGTTCCTCGAGGCGGTCGACACCACGATGGGGCGGCGGGCGAGCCGGACGAAGCCGGCCGCCAAGCCGGTGCGCAAGCGCGCCGGCAAGCAGGCCTCCGCAGGCTGAACCGGCTAGCGTGGTCGCACCCGGACGAGGAGATCAGCGATGGCGTTGACGACGGTGACGACCGCCAAGGTCGCCCGCCTGATCGCGGCCGATCAGGTGGCCCTCAACCGCGGCGCCGATACCGGGGTGCTCCCGGGTGACCTGGTCACGCTGACCGAGAACCTCGAGATCACCGACCCGGACACCAAGGAATTCCTCGGCTTCGTCCTGGTCCCCAAGCTGCTGCTCCGGGTCACCCTGGTCGCCGAGCGGTACGCCGTCGCCCGGGTGATCGACCAGGCCCCACCCGCGCCGTGGACCACGACGCCGCGGACGAAGTCGGTGACCAGCCTGAAGGCGAAGGTCGCCGACGACGTCGTCCTCGTCGAGGTCGGCGAGGAGGTCCTGGTCGAACGCGAGGACCAGACCCCCGAGGCCGACCCGGCCGACTGAGCCGCGCGGGGCCGCGTGCCGGGCGCGCTCAGCCCACCGCGGCGGCGTGCAGCGCCTCGAGCTCGGCCGGGAAATCGTCGGCCAGCGTCTGCACCTCGGGCATGGCGTCGCGGCAGGCGATCAGGCCGACGTGCATCCGGCCGGCGTTGCTCATCACCGTGACGTTGAGGCCGGCACCGTGGAACACCGGACCGAGCGGGTAGAAGCCGTCGATCCGCGCGCCCAGGAAGTACAGCGGCACCGGCGGTCCCGGGACGTTCGAGATGACCAGGTTGTGGATCACCGGCCCGCGCTCGGCGAGCTTCCAGCCGGCGACGGTCCTGACGCCGAGTCCGAGCATCCGCGGCCCGGCGAACTCGGCCCACTCCTGGAGCGTGTCGGCCGGGATCGCCTGGTGGTGCTCCTTGGCGTTCGCGTTGGCCGCTGCCAGTTGTCGCAGCCGTTCGACCGGGTCGGCGATGTCGGTGCCGAGCCTGGCGAACAGGGATGAGACCTTGTTGGTGCCGCCTGTCCGGGTCGAGGTCTGGTGCACCGAGACCGGCACGCTGGCCAGCAGCGACGACTCCGGGAGCTCACCGCGCTCGTCGAGGTAGCGGCGCAGCGCGCCGCCGCTGATCGCAAGGACGACGTCGTTGACGGTCGCTCCGTCGACGGCGTGCCTGACCTCCTTGATCGCGTCGAGGGACATGTCGGCGTACCCGACCGTGCGGCCGCCGCTGATGTTGCCGTTGAACGAGGTGCGCGGAGCGGTGAGCGGTGCCGCCATCGCCGTACCGCTGCGGGCCCGGCCGATCGTCTTGCTGACCAGGGAGGTCGTCGGGGCGACCAGCTTCATCGCCTGGACGGGCTTGGCCAGGTTGGCCAGCACGCCGCGCCCGAAGAGCTCCCACTCACCGGGAGCGGCGCCGAGGCGCGCACCGAGCGGCGCGAGGTCGAGGAGTGGCGCATCCGGCTCCAGGCTGCACAGGAACGAGACCAGGTTCGCACCGGAGACGCCGTCGACGCTGGCGTGGTGCATCTTGGTGAAGACCGCGACCTGGCCGCTCTCCAGCCCCTCGATCACCCACATCTCCCAGAGCGGGCGGGACCGGTCCAGCGGGATCCCGGCGATGTGGCCACAGACCTCGCGGAGCTCCTCCGGACCGCCGGGCGACGGTACGCCGAGCCGGTGCACGTGCCGGTCGATGTCGAAGTCGGCGTCATCCACCCAGACCGGATGGTCGATGCCGAGCGGCACCTGCTTGAGCTTGCGCCGGAACATCGGGATCCCGGAGACGCGGCGTTCGAGGTCGGCCTTCAGCCGGGCGAACGAGTAGCCGCCGGGCATCGTGGACGGGTCGAGGACGATCACGCCGCAGACGTGCAGCAGCTGCGCCGAGCTCTCCAGGTAGAGGAAGCTGGCGTCGAGCCCGCTGAGGCGTTCCCACGACTTGTCCATGGGGGCATCCTATTCGAAACTGAAACACGTTCTCGTTTTGCCCGCTGGGCGTCCACCAACCGGTTCCTTACCGACCGGTAAGCTGGGGGCATGGGTTTCATGCGCCGACGGGTCGCCACCGCACTGCTCACCGCCAACGCTCTGAAGCCGCTGGGAGGCAACGCCGGGCCGCTGGGCTTCGCCCTCGGCTGGCCGACCAGTGAGCTCGCGCCGCAACTGCTGGCGCTGACCGCTGCCGACACCGTCCAGGCGGTCTACCGCGGCAGGGCGACCCGGAGCGGCCTGTTCCTGGCGGGCGCGACGGCCGCGGGCCTCGCGTACCTGATCAAGGCCTCGCACGGCTCCGGCGCGCTTGCCGAGACGTCCCTGGTCGAGTCGCTCGGCGCCGACTACCTCGACCAGCTTCCCGACCGCCCCGAAGATGCCGACCTGAAGACGCCGCTGCGCGACCTCGCCCGGCCCTTCACCATGATGAAGCCCGGCGTGGAGGTCATCCGCGACGTCAACTACCGCGAGGGCGGCAGCCGGGCCCGCCTGGACATCTACCGTCCCGAAGGCGTGGACCTCACTGATGCCCCCGTTCTCGTCCAGGTCCACGGCGGCGGCTGGACCATCGGCGACAAGAGCCAGCAGGGCCTGCTGCTGATGAACCGGATGGCCGCCCGCGGCTGGGTCTGCGTGGCGATCAACTACCGGCTCGCCCCCAAGCACCCGTTCCCGGCACAGATCATCGACGTGAAGCGTGCGCTGGCCTGGATCAGGGAGAACATCGCCGACTACGGCGGCGATCCCTCCTACCTGGTGATCACCGGCGGGTCCGCCGGCGGGCACCTCGCCTCGCTGGCAGCGCTGACCCCCGACGTCAAGGAGTACCAGCCGGGCTTCGAGGACGCCGACACCCGGGTCGCGGCGTGTGTGCCGTTCTACGGCGTCTACGACCTCGGCGGGATCACCGGCGACAAGGCAGCCGTGGCGATGCGGGACCTGTTCCTGGCGCCGCGGGTGTTCAAGATGGACCCGAAGGCCGAGCTCGAGCAGTTCGAGCTCGCCTCCCCGATCGCGCACGTCACCGAGGACGCACCGGACTTCTACGTCCTGCACGGCACCAACGACGGCCTGGTCTCGATCCGGCAGGCGCGGGCGTTCGTCGCCAAGCTGCGCGAGCGGTCCAGCGGCCTGGTCACCTACCTGGAGCTTCCGGACACCCAGCACGCGTTCGAGGTCTTCAGCTCGATCCGCAGCCAGCGCGTGATCCGCTCCGTCGAGCGGTGGCTGGAGTGGCACCGTGCCAACCGGCGGGTCGCGACCTCCGAGGAGCCGGTCGGCTCGAGCGCCTGAGCCTCAGCCGCGCGGCAGGCCGAGGATCCGTTCGCCGACGACGTTACGGAGGATCTGCGTCGTGCCACCCGCGATCGAGAGGCAGCGGTTGCGCAGGAACAGGTCGTTGGCGGCCAGGGCTCGCTCGGTGCGCGTGAACATCTCGGCCCCCAGCAGCTCCATCGCCAGCTCGGCGGAGTCCTGACGACTCCGGACCCCGACCAGCTTGGCGACGCTGGACTCGGCTCCGGGGCCCTGCCCGGCGATCGAGCGGAGGGTCGACCGCGTGCCGAGCAGCTTGACGACCTGGGCGAGCGCGATCGCGCGACCCACGTCCTCGGCGGCCCCCGGCCTGCGCACCTCGTCCAGAAGCGTGATCGCGAGCTCGACACTGTCCCCGAGCTTGGACCCGGCCATCGCCACGCGCTCGTTGGCCAGCGTGGTCACAGCCAACCGCCAGCCACCGTTGATCTCGCCCACGACGCAGTCGTCGGGGACGAACACGCTGTCGAAGAAGACCTCGTTGAACAGGGCCTCGCCGGTGAGCTCGCGCAGCGGCCGGACGTCGATCCCGGGGCTCTTCATGTCCACGACGAAATAGGTGATCCCGGCGTGGGGCTTGGCCTCCGCGTCGGTGCGCGCCAGGCAGACACCCCAGTCGGCGCGCTCGGCGATCGAGTTCCAGACCTTCTGACCGGTCAGCAGCCAGCCGCCGTCGGTCCGCTCGGCCTTCATCCGCAGTGACGCCAGGTCCGAACCGGCGCCCGGCTCGCTGAACAGCTGGCACCAGGTGACGTCGCCGGTCAGGGTCGGGCCCACGAAGCGCTCGCGCTGCTCGTCGGTCCCGCCTTCGAGGATCGTCGGTGCCGCCCACGCGCCGATGACCAGGTCGGGTCGTTCGACGCCCGCGATCGTCAGCTCCTGGTCGATGACCAGCTGCTGGACCGGGCCGGCACCGAGCCCGTACGGCTCCGGCCAGTGCGGCGTGAGGAATCCGGAGCCGGCGAGGGCCGCGCGCCGCTCGGCAGCCGGAAGGGCGCCGATCCGCTGGGCCTCGGCTCGGGCGGGGTCCCGGAACTCCTCGTCCTGGCCCCCGAAGTCGATGTCGCCGGAGCGACGCACACCGGTCCGGGCGCATTCGCTGAGGGCGGCCGCGAACTCACCCGTGTCGCCCACGAAGGCGCGCAGCGCGATCGCCCGGCGCAGGTAGAGGTGGGAGTCGTGTTCGAAGGTGAAGCCGATCCCGCCGAGGACCTGGATGCAGGCCTTCGCCACCTCGACGGCTCCGTCGAAGCAGACCGTGGCGGCGACCCCGGCGGCGAACCTCGCCTGGTCCCCGTTCCCGGTCTGCCTGGCGTGCTCGGCCGCCTCGGCCGCGTCCCAGGCGGCGGCCGTGACGCTCTCGCTGATCTCCAGCATCTCGGCGCAGAGGTGCTTGACGGCCTGGAACGCGCCGATCTTCTGACCGAACTGCTCGCGCACCTTGGCGTAGTCGACCGCGGTGTCCAGGCACCAGCGCGCGATGCCGGACGCTTCGGCCGCGGCGAGGACGATCAGCTCCAACGGCGCACCTGGACCGTCGTGCCTCGGGAGGCCGTCCGTCGCGAGATCCCCGATCAGGACCTCGCCGACGCCGCGGGTCAGGTCGACGGAGTCGCCCGGATTGACCTGTACCTGCTCGACCGGCACCAGCACGTGACCGGCGTCGACGGGGACCGAGACGTGCGTCGTGCTCACGGCGTCCAGGACGGCCAGCGGGCTGGTGCCGAGTCCGACCGTGATCCGGCCTTCGGCGATCCCGGCTCGCAGGTCGGCGTCGTCGTACATCAGGCCGGCGACCGTCGTGGTCAGCAGCGGGCCCGGCACGAGCGCGTAGGCGGCAGCTTCGATGGCCACCGCCTGGTCCAGCAGCGTTCCGCCGCCACCGCCTGCCGACTCCGGAAGGGCGATCGCGGAGAGTCCCATCTCGGCGGGGAGGGTCCCCCAGGGGGCCAGCGCGTCCGGGTCGGTCTCGGCAGCACGGACAGCAGCGATCGCGCCCTGGCTCTCGGCCCACTTGCGAACCGACGCCGCGAGCTCGGTGTGCTCGTCACTGATACCGATCGGCATGCCTTCTCCTGGCTGTGCTGGTTTTCAAACTAGAACAGGTTCCTATTCTGCCACGGATAGGCTCCGGCGCGTGAGTACCCCGATGGATCCCGCCCTGCTCGAGCACGCACTCGCCGCGAAGGGCTTCATGCCCCTGGACGAGGGTGAGTTCCTCCACGCCACCGCCGTCGAGCACCTCGCACACGGCCCGGCGCTCGAGATCGGGACCTACTGCGGCAAATCGGCCATCTACCTCGGTGCGGCGGCCGAGACGTGCGACAGCACGGTCTTCACGCTCGACCACCACCGCGGCTCCGAGGAGAACCAGGCGGGCTGGGAGCACCACGACCCGACAGTGGTCGACCCGGAGGTCGGCCTGATGGACACGCTGCCGACGTTCCGCCGTACGGTCCAGCGGGCAGGCCTGGAACACCGGGTCGTCGCGGTCGTCGGCGACTCCCCCACGGTCGCGCGCCACTGGCGTACGCCGGTCGCGCTTCTCTTCATCGACGGAGGGCACTCCGAGGAGCCGGCCCAGGCCGACTACTCCGGCTTCGCGCCCTGGGTGCAGCCCGGTGGCGTCCTGGTCATCCACGACGTCTTCGAGCGGCCCGAGGACGGCGGCCAGGCCCCGTTCCACGTCTGGCAGCGCGCGGTCGCCGGGGGGTGCTTCGAACCGGTCGGGACGGTCGGGTCGATGCGGGTCCTGCGGCGCTCCACGGGCGACGCGGGGACTAGCGTCGGATAGCGGCGCGGTCGGACGACCGGTCCGGGCAGCCGCACTCGAGCGCGATCTCCTCGAAGTGCGGGGCGAGGGTGTCGCCGCGCATGATCCCCGAACCGGGTGTGGTCCGGGAGAGCTCGTCGGCCGCCAGCACCACGGCTGCTGCCGTGTAGGTGGTCTGCTCGTCGGGCCAGTTCACGTCCTCGGGGAAGACCCAGCCGGTCCAGTAGCGGCCGTCGTCCTCACGCAGGTGCTGCATGTTCCGGAACTGCTCCAGCGCCCGGTCGTGGTCGCCGATCGCGTCCAGTGACATCGCCAGCTCGCAGGTCTCCGCACCGGTGACCCAGTTGTTCTGGACCACGCACTTGATGCCCTTGCCGGGGATCACGAAGGTGTCCCACTGGCTCTCCAGCAGCTCGACGGCCGCATTGCCGCGCACCGCGCCGCCCAGGACCGGGTAGTACCAGTCCATCGAGAACTCGGCCTTGTCGAGGAACTGGTCGCGGTGGTGCCGCAACGCGTGCCCGAGCCGGCCGCCGGCGAGTTCCCAGTCGACCTGGGGATCACCGACGAGCTCACTGAGTGCGACACCCGCTCGCAGCGACTGGTAGATGCTGGAGGACCCCGCGAGCAGCGCCTGCTCGTTGACCTTCGCCGGACCGCCCGTCCCGTCCGTAGCGGTGTCCCACTCCTGGGACCACGCGATGCCGCCCCATTGGAGCTGCAGGCCGACGACGAAGTCCAGTCCGCGGCGTACGACGGGCCACATCCGGTTCACGAACGCGCGGTCCTGGCGCAGCAGCCAGTGGTGCCACACCCCGACTGCGAGGTACGCCGACATGTTGGTCTCGCCGGAGGCGTCCTTGATCTCGCCGACCACGATCTCCATCGGCCAGGAGCCGTCGGCACGCTGGGTGCGCGCGCACCACTCGTAGGCGCGTTCGGCGGCCTCGATCTCACCGCCGACGAGCAGCGCCATCGCGCCCTCGACGTGGTTC
Organism: Marmoricola sp.; assembly: GCA_036676945.1. Taxonomy (GTDB): domain Bacteria; phylum Actinomycetota; class Actinomycetes; order Propionibacteriales; family Nocardioidaceae; genus Marmoricola. Next base: position 90,464 of record JAKFBZ010000102.1, on the reverse strand, counting down.
CAGACGTCGGTCTTCTCCCCGGGCGTCCAGGGCACGGCGCCGCTCGGCTCCTGCATCGCTGCGATGGAGCCGGCGGTGGCCGCGACCTGCGACGACGTCAGGACGCCGTCGACCGCGGGGATCTGCCAGGTTCGTGCCGGGTGCATCAGACGACTACTCCGGCTTGCGGAAGTACAGGACCATGCTCTTGCCGATGACCGGGTTGAGCGCCTTCTCCGCCAGTCGCGTGACCGTGCTGTAGCGCGGCGTCTTCATGATGTCCCAGACCAGGACCTGGTGGTACGCCTTCACCAGCGGGTGGTCGTTGTTCTCGACGCCGACGGCGGACTTGATCCACCAGTACGGCGCGTGCAGGCCGTGGGCGTGGTCCTTGCCCTCGAAGATCATCGCGTCGCCCGGGGTGCCGTCGTTGGCCCGGCCGCCCTTGGTGACCTTGTCGACCAGCTCGTGGTCGGTGTAGATGCGGATGTGCCCGCCCTCGGCGTTGTGGTACTCCGGCGAGAGCCGCCAGTTGATGACCTCGGGCAGCCAGCGCGGCACCGTGATCGCCATCGTGCCGCCGGGACGCAGCACCCGGATCAGCTCCTTGATGGCGGTGACGTCGTCGTGGATGTGCTCGAGGACCTCCGAGCAGACCACCCGGTCGAACTCGCCGTCCGCGAACGGCAGGTCGAGGGCCGTGCCCTCCTTGATGTCGGCGGCCGCACCGAAGGGGACCTCGCCGGCCTCCTTCATCGCGCCGAAGAGCTCCAGCACGCCGGCGAGCTCGTCCGCGTCCTGGTCGAAGGCGATCACGTCGGCGCCGCGGCGGTACATCTCGAAGGCGTGCCGGCCGGCGCCGCATCCCATGTCGATGACGCGGTCGCCGGGCATGAGGCCCAGACGGTCGAAGTCAACAGTCAGCATCTGGCAGTTCCCTTTGTCCTAGTTCGAGATCTTCTTGACGCGCTTGTGCGTCGAAGTCGGGTCGGCCGCGTAGTCGGCCAGGACGTGCTCGTAGGCGGCTGCCGTCTTGCGGGCGACCGCGGACCAGCTGAACAGCTCCTGGGCGCGGACGCGCCCGGCCTTGCCGAGGCGCGCGCGGCGCTCCGGGTCGTCGAGCAGCGCGGCGATCGTGGTCGCGAGCTCGCCGACGTCGCCCGGGGTGACCAGTTCGGCGCAGAGGCCGTCGGGGCCGACGACCTCGGGGATGGCACCGGTGCGGCTGACCACCAGCGGGGTCTCGCACGCCATCAGCTCGGCGGTCGGCAGCGAGAAGCCCTCGTACAGCGACGGCACCACCGCGATCTCGGCGGAGCCCATCACCTCGACGAGCTCGGTGTCGCTGATCCCGTTGACGAACTTGATGTGCTCACCGATGCCGAGTTCCTCGATCAGCTTCTCGGTCCGGCCGCCGGAGGTCGGCTTGGTGACCAGCAGCAGCTCGAGCTCGCGCTCGGTGCGCAGCTTGGCGAACGCCTCGAGCAGGGTCGCGATCCCCTTCATCGGGGCGTCCGCGCTGGCCATCGCGACCAGGCGGCCCGGTACCCGCGGCTGGGTCGGCGGCACGAAGCAGTCGTCGACGCCGAGCGGGATGACCTGCATCTTGGCCAGGTCGGCGCCGAAGTCCTTGGCGGCGTCGACCTTGGACGACTCCGAGGGAAGGAGGATCCAGCGGGCACGGCGTACGACCGCCCCCTGCATCCTCAGGAAGCCGTACCACCGGCGCAGGCTGAGCTTCTTGCGCAGCGGCGCCGCTGCGATGTCGACGCGGCGGTCGAAGGTGATCGGGTGGTGCACCGTGGTCAGCACCGGGATGTCGAGTTCCTTCTCGATGTCCATCACGGCGTGGGCGAGCACCTGGTTGTCGTGCACGATGTCGAACTCGTCCCGACGGCCGCGCAGCACCTTGAGAACGCGCTTGCCGAAGGTCCGCGGCTCCGGGAAGCCGGCGGTGCACATGATCGCGAACTCCTGGGCGTCGATCAGGTCGCGGAACTCCCACGGCCAGACCATCCGGAACGGGTCCGGGTCGCGGTAGAGGTCCAGGCTCGGGACCTTGGTGAGGGCGACGCCCTCGTCGAGCTCGGGGTACGGCTGACCGGAGAACACCTCGACGGTGTGGCCGAGGGCCGTGAGCTCACGGCTGAGGTGGCGGACGTAGACGCCCTGTCCTCCGCAATGTGGCTTGCTGCGGTAGGACACGAGTGCGATGCGCAAAGGCCCGCCCTTCCCTGTTTTCGCCGGGCGGACCCGGCTGTTTCTACGGTGTTTCGGAACTGCAACGTGTTTCTATTATGACTGATCACGCTGCTAGCCTTGGACTGGCGCCATTCAGGGCCGGTCATCCGGGGCAATTGTGCAGGGTCGACCAAGAATTCTTCACATCGACGGAAGGGGGCCGGGATCGTGACCACCACGAACTCGCTGACCGCCGAGGACCTTGGATCGGCCGCACAACGGGACCGCCGCCGCAGGATCCTGGATGCAACCATCGCACTCGCCTCCAAGGGCGGGTTCGACGCGGTCCAGATGCGCGCCGTCGCCGAGCAGGCGGATGTCGCCCTCGGCACGCTGTACCGGTACTTCCCGTCCAAGATCCACCTCCTCGTCTCCGCGCTGGCCCGCCAGTTCGAGGACACCCAGAGCATGGTCAGCCGCAAGCCGGTCCCGGGTGACACTCCCTCGGAGCGGGTGATCTACGTGCTGCGCCGCGCCACCCGCGGCATGCAGGGCGACGCGAACCTGACCGATGCGCTCACCCGCGCGTTCATGTTCGCGGACGCGTCCGTCGCGACCGAGATCCACGTGGTCGGCATGCAGATGACCGCGATGCTCACCCGGGCGATCAAGGGCGAGGCCTACGTCGAGGGCGAGCAGCCGTCCGACGAGGACGTCGCCATCGCCCGCGTGATCAGTGACGTCTGGCTCTCCGCGCTCGTCTCCTGGGTCACCGGCCGGGCGACCGCCGAGGAGACCGCGGAGCACATCGAGACCGCGGTCCGCCTCGTTCTTCGCTGACTATCCCCCGAAGGCGTGCGTCGCCGTGACGCCGCCGTCGATCGCGATCTCGGCGCCGTTGATGTAGCCGGACTCGTCACTGGCGAGGAACACGTAGAGCGGCGCGATGTCCTCCGGGTAGCCGACCCGGCGCAGCGGCACCCGGGAGGCGCCGAACTCCATCGCGGCGTCGCCGCCGTGCGGCCGGGTCATCGGGGTGTCGATCATGCCCGGGTGGACCGAGTTGACCCGGATGCCCTTCGGGCCGAGCTCCATGGCCGCAGCCTTGGTCATGCCCCGGATCGCCCACTTGGTGGCGACGTACCCGGTCAGCGACGCCATACCGGCCAGGCCCTCCACCGAGGAGGCGTTGATGATCGAGCCGCCGCCGTTCTTGCGCATTGTCCGGGAGACGGACTTCATCCCCAGGAACGTGCCGAGCTGGTTGACGCTGACCAGGAGCATGTACTCCTCGACGGTCATCTTCTCGAGGTCGGCGAAGCGCAGGATGCCGGCGTTGTTGGCCAGCACGTTGACCGGACCGAACCGCTCGTTGGCGTCGTCGACCAGCGCGATCCAGGACGATTCGTCACTGACGTCGTGGTGCCGGAAATGCGCGTTCTCGCCGAGCTCGGCCGCCAGCTCCTCCCCCAGGTCCTTGGCGACGTCGGCGATGACCACCTTCGCGCCTTCAGCGACGAAGTGGCGCGCGATCGCCGCGCCCTGGCCCTGGGCGCCACCGGTGACGATGGCGACCTTCCCTGCGAGTCGGTTGCTCATGATGGTTCCCCTGCTCAGATCTTGAGTTGCATGACGGAGTCGGCGGCGAAGCCGACGGACGGGTCGCGGTCTGCGAAGTAGGTGCCGACGGTCTTGTCGAGCTCGGCGAGGTCGAAGGCATCACCCGTGGTGTCGAACCGCTGCTCCACGACCGGCGCCCCGATCAGGGCGACCATGCCGCCGTACACGACGAAGAGCTGACCGGTGATGTTCGCCGCGGCCGGCGAGGCCAGGTAGGCCACCAGCGGCGCGACGTGCTCCGCGGAGTACGGGTCGATCGCCTTGCCCGAGGTGTCCTCACCGAACACCGCGGCCGTCATCGCGGTGCGCGCCCGCGGCGCGATCGCGTTCGCCCGGATACCCATCCGGCCGAGGCTGCGCGCGCTCGACAGGGTGAGCGCGGTGATGCCGGCCTTGGCCGCCGCGTAGTTCGGCTGCCCCGGCGACCCGCTGAGCGACGCCTCCGACGCGGTGTTGATGATGCTGCCGTAGACCTGCTCTCCGGTCTCCTTGTGCTTCGCACGCCAGTACGACGCCGCGTTGCGGGAGAGCAGGAAGTGGCCGCGCAGGTGGATCTTCGTGACGAGGTCGAAGTCCTCGTCGGTCATGTTGAAGATCATCTTGTCGCGGGTGACGCCCGCGTTGTTGACGATCACGTCGACACCGCCGAGCTTGACGGCGGCCTCGATCATCGCGTCAGCGGTCGACCGCTCACCCACGTCGCCGGCCACCACGGTGGCCGTGCCGCCCAGGGCACGGATCTCGTCGACGGCGTCGTCGCCGGCACCGGGCAGGTCGTTGATCACGACGGCGGCACCGGCCTTGGCCAGGGCGACCGCCTCGGCGCGGCCGAGGCCGGCTCCGGCGCCGGTGACGATCGCGACCCGGCCGTCCAGGCTCAGCGCGTCAGGGTTCTCAGGCATGGGTCAACTACTCCTCGAGCGGTGGGAAAGGAAGAAAAAACGAAGGGAGGGAGCGGGAATCAGCCCTCGATGAGGCTGATCGCCGACTTCGGGCAGGCGGCCACGGCCTGCTGGACGGCGTCGCGGTTCTCGTCGGTGACGTTCTCGTCGACGATCTGCAGGAAGTCGTCGTCGTCGATCTCGAAGTTCTGCGGCGCGAGTGCCTCGCACAGTGCGTTCGACTCGCAGAGGTCGAAGTCAACCTTGATCTTCATCGGTACTCCTCCAAGGGGCTGTGCTTGATGCACAAGGGTTGTCAGGTCGGTCGGAATCGGGGCCGGCACGCAGGTTCGGCGGAAGACGTGGCTCAGGAACCTTCGCTCGAGTGGCCGGGGAACACACCCTGGTCCGGGAAGATCAACGGCGCCGCGTTGTTGATCGCGGTGGCGACCTCGCCGAACCCGACGGCGATCAGGCGCACCTTGCCGTCGTACTCGGTGATGTCGCCGGCGGCGAAGACACGGGGAAGGTTGGTCCGGGTCGTGGAGTCGACCTTGATGTGGCGCTTGTCGAACTCCAGGCCCCACTCCTTCATCGCGGTCAGGTCCGCGACGAAGCCGAGCGCGGCGACCACGGCCTGGGCCGGCTTGGTGACGACCTCGCCGTCGTCCTTGGTGATCTCGACCTTCTCGACGTGGCCGTCACCGACCAGAGCGGTCACCTGGGCCTTGGTGATCACGTCGGCCTTGCTCGCGAGCACCGCGTCGACAGTGGCCTGGTGGGCGCGGAACTGGTCGCGGCGGTGCACCAGGGTGATCGAGTTCGCGATGCCGTCGAGCTGGTGGGCCCAGTCGAAGGCACTGTCGCCGCCGCCGACGATGACGACGTCCTTGCCGACGTACTCGTCGAAGGACGGGACGAAGAACACCAGGCCCTTGTGCTCCCAGCCGTCGCCGGCGGGCAGCGGGCGCGGCGTGAACTTGCCGATGCCCGCGGTGACGATGACGACCTTGGCGACCACTTCGGTGCCGTCGTCGAGCCCCATCGTGACGCTCTCCTCGCCGACGGCGAGCGCGTTCGCGGTCCGGTCGAGCAGATAGGTCGGCTTGGCGCTCGACGCCTGCTCGACGAGGGCATTGATCAGCTCGCGGCCCTTGATCGTCGGGAAGCCGGCGACATCGAGGATCGCCTTCTCCGGGTAGAGCGCGGAGACCTGGCCGCCGATCTCCGGGAGGGAGTCGACCAGCGTCACCGACATCCCGCGGAACCCTGCGTAGTACGCGCCGAAGAGGCCCGCAGGGCCTGCACCGACGATCAGAACATCCGTCTCGTGGGTCTGAGGCACCGCGCGTTGTCCTTCCGGGAACTGGAACCTGTTCTAGTTTATCAGAACCGGACCATGTTCGACACGGTCCAATCGCCATCCTTGCGTTCCAGGGTCATCTTCACCCGGTTTTGGAGCAGTTGCTGGCGCTCGGATCCCTCGGCGGTGGTCACCGTGTTGACCGACAGCAGCGCGACGGCCTTGGATTCGGTGATCGACATCAGGGCGGAGGTCAGGACGGTCGCCTTCTGGGTCAGCTTCGCGTCGGTCGCCTTCTTCCCGGCGTCGGTCATCACCGCGTCGTACTCGTCGGCGAACTTCGGGCTGAGGACGTCACGCGCGGCCTTCTGGTTCTCCGCGAGCGTCTTGTAGCTGTAGGAGAGGACCGTGGTCGCGTTCGCCGCGGCCGCGCTCATCGCCGCGGACCGGAAATCGGCGTCCGTGACCTGGCCGCTCGAAGCCGTGTCCGGGTCGGACGGCCGCTGCGTGACGGTCAGTACGACGAGCGCCGAGACCAGGATCACGGCGAGGACGCCGCACAGCACGGCCAGCCGGCGCACGACCGGGTCGGCAGCACGAGGTGCTGCCGGGGCGACCGGCACGTCGGGGTCGTCGGAGGTGTCAGCGTCGGACGTGTCGTCGATGCCCGGCGCGCCGACCGGCGAGGCCAGCCGGTCCTCGTCCGTGAATTCGTCGTCGGATCCGGGCTCGACGACCAGTTCGGGCAGGTCGGACTGGCAGTAACGGCACTTGATGGCCGCAGCCTTGATGACCTCCGCGCAGTACGGGCAGACCTTCTCGTCGGCTCCGGCCACCGGCGTCTCGGACTCGCTCATCCGATCACCTCCAGGTTGCTCATCAGCCATTCGTCGCCGACGCGGTTCATCGTGACCTGGAAGTAGTAGACGCGGACCTTGTCGACCTTCTCGCCCTTCTTCTCAGCCTCCGCGGTCGCCGTGTTCGACACGGTGCTGTCCGCGGCCACCGAGAGCAGGGCCTCGTGGTCGTTGGCGCGGGTGATGCCGATCTCGCGGATCTGGCCCTCACTGACCGCCTTGCCCTGTCGTGTGAGCGCGGCGTACTGGACCCGGGCGTCACCGAACTGCTTCTTGAACTGGCCGGTGGACACGGCGAGGACGTCTTCGATCTGGTCGTCGATCGTCGCGTAGTCCACGTCGAGGAAGGCCGCCATCGCCCGCCGGGTCGCGGTCAGGACCTCGGTGTTGCGGTCGTCGGCCCGGTCGGCCGCCGTCCACGAGGCAGGGAGCATCCCCGGTGCGACCCACTTCACCGTCACGGTCGCGACGCAGGCGAGGGCGAGTACGCCGGCCAGCACGGTGAGTGCGATCCGCACCGTGGACATGCCCGATTCGTCGCGGCTCCGGGCCCCTCTGCCCCGAGTCGCCGTCTGCTTGCTGATCATTGCGCCCCAGTAGGACCCAGCAGCATCCACTGCCAGGTGTTGTCGCCGAACACGGTGTGCCTCCCGATGGTCAGGTCCTGATTCACCCGACCGGTGCGTGCATCGTACGGGGCAACCCTGAGCCGAGACCCAGAACCGGCTGAGACCGGCCCGGACGGCGCCGGCGCGTACTTGGAGCCGCGCATGTTGTACGGCGCGCCCGAGAGGCACCTGGCCGGGTAGACCGGCATGTCGCTGGTGTCCGTCCCCGGACGCCATTCGCTCGGCGGCTTGTAGCCCTGGGTGCACGCCGGCACGTCGTAGTTCATCTGCAGGTTGATGTGTCCGTACCCGTCCCCCGGCGTGCCGGTGAATCCGGAGGAGATCACCGCCGGGAACGTGACCAGGGTCTGCTCCACGGCGTTGAGCCGCGCGGTGATGACCTGGTTGACGGTGACGAGGTTGCTCATGAAGACCGGGAGCGTGGGTGCGAGCCCGGTCAGCAGCGAGTTGAGTTCGCGGACCGCGGGCGCACCGCCCTGCAACAGGGTGCGCAGGTCCTTGTCGGCGTCCTTGAGGGTGCCGGTCAGATCAGCCAGGTCGGTGGCGATGGAGCCGATGTTGGCGGCGTTGGCCTGCTGGGTCTCCAGCACGGTCTGGCCGGACTCGATCAGCGAGATCGTCTCGGCCTGGTTCTGCTTGGCCTGCTCCACCAGGGCGGAGCCCGAGTCCACCATCCGCCGCAGCGGGTCCGCCGTCCCGCGGAACATCGTCCCGAGCTCGGACGTGACGGTGGCGAGGTCGGACTCGTCCAGCGACCCGACCAGGCCGTTGATCTTGACCAGCAGGTCGTCGGTCGCCTGCGGGAGACTCTCCGGTCCGCCCTTGAACGTGGTGCCGTCGGCGGCGTACGGGCCGTCCTGGTCCTTCGGCTCGAAGTCCAGGTACTGCTCGCCGACCGCGGAGAGGTTGTGCACGTAGACGGGCGAGTCCACCGGGATCTTGGTGTCCTCCTTGAGCGAGACGGTCACCTTCACGCCGGACGGGATCACGTCCATGTCCGAGACCTGCCCGACCTTGACGCCGCGGTAGGTCACCTCGCTGCCGACGAACAGCCCGCCCGAGGCCGGGAGATCCGCGTGCAGGGTCAGCCGTCGCCCGGTCACACGGTCGATGATGCCGAGGTAACTGGCGCCGACGTAGACGATGCCGATCGCGCTGAGCAGCACGAAGGCGATCAGCCGGATCTTGACTCCGCTGGTCATGACGAACCACCTCCCAGGAGCGCCGCGAGGCCGCCGAGCAGGCCGCCACCGCCGGACGTGCCGGAGGAACCGGAGGAGCCGGACTTCGGCGTCGACGACGGGTTGCCGCCGAACAGGCCGTTGAGCAGGCCGGTGAGCGGGTTGTTCGGGTTGCCGTTCGGGCCCGGTCCGGTCGCCGGGCAGAGCGGGTTGCTCGGCATCAGCGAGCAGAGCTGGGTGAGCACCGAGTCGCTCAGCGTCTGACAGATCGGCTTGGCCGGCGTGGCCATGCAGATCTCGATCGGGCTCGGCAGGTTCGAGGAGTCACCGAAACCGCCGCTGCCGAACAGCTTCGAGAGGTCGAAGTCGAGGTTGAACAGGGCGTTGGCGTAGTCGCCCTTGGCCAGCTCCGCGGCTTCCTTGGGGAACGGGAAGCTCGCCATCAGGCTCACGCCACGGGGCAGCGAGTCACCGGCGTCGGCCAGCTCGCGCAGCGTCGGCTGCAGGTGACGGAGCACGGCGATCAGGTCCTGCTTGCTGGCACCGATCACCCGGGTGCCGACGACGCCGAGCTTGTCGAGCTCGCGGAGCATCTTCACCAGGGACGCGTGCTGCCCGTTGAGCACTTCGAGCGCCGGTCCCATCGCGTCGATCGCCGCGCCGACCGCTTTGCTCTCCTTGTTCAGGGTCACCGCGAGGCGATCGACCTGCTCCATCGCGGAGACGATCGAGGCCTTCTGGTCGTCCAGGGTGCCGACCAGCCGGGTGATGTTGGTCAGTGCGCTGCGGGCGTCGTCGGTGCGGCCGTCGAGCATCTTGTTGATCTCGACGCTGATCGTGCGCAACTGGTCGACGCCGCCGCCGCTGAGCACGAACGAGAGCGCGCCGAGGACCTCTTCGACCTCCGGGTTGCGACCGGTGCGCTCGAGCGGGATGTTGTCGCCGTTCGCGAGGCGCCCGGTCGCACCGGTCTCCGGCTCGAGCAGAGCGATGTACTTCTCGCCGAGCAGGCTGGTCTGGCGGACGTCGGCGATCGTGTTGGCCGGCAGGTCGAGGTCCTTGCGGACGAGCATGGTGATCTTGGCGTGCCAGCCCTTCCGCTCGATCTCGGAGACCTGGCCGACCGGGACGTCGTCGACCATCACGGCCGTACGCGGGACGACGTTGAGCGCGTCGGTGAACTCAGCCGTGATCTCGATGGCGTCGCCCTTACTGACCGCCTTGCCGCCGGGCAGCGGCAGGTCGTAGGCGCCGTCGAACCGGCACGAGGAGACCGCGAAGACCAGCGCCAGCAGCGCGGCGACCCGGATCAGCATCGACGTCTTCACCGGGTACCTCACTGGGCACCTCCCAGCAGGCCGCGCAGGCCGGTCGGGGTGCCGGGCTTCGGAAGCGTCAGGCCGGGCAACTGGATCCCGGCCGCCACGTCGCTGCCCGGCTGCGCGAGTCCGGCCGTCACGGCCTTGAGGACCTGGCAGGCCAGCTGCGCGTTCGGGATCTTCGAGTTCACCACGACGTCGCAGAGCACGTTGCCCAGGCTCTGGACCGTCGGGCCGAACTGGACCCTGGAGCCGATCGACCCGGTCTTCTGGTCGAACGCCAGCGTCAGGTTGCCGAGGCCCAGCGGTCCGAGCTGGAGCGCGGTCCCGAGGGACTCCTTCTCCTTGGCCAGCGCGCCCAGGACGGTGGAGAGGTTCTTGACATTGGCGGTCAGGGAGGCCTTGTTGTCGTGCACGAAGGTCTGGACCACGCCCACCACCCGGGCCAGCGACGCGAGGGCGGTGCGCAGTTCGGTCCGCTCCCCTGCCAGCTGCGTTGAGACGCCGGCCAGGTCGCCGATGAACTGGTTCACGAATGCGTCGTTGGCGGCCAGCGTCTCGGTCAGCTGGGCGAGCTGGCGCACCGAGCTGAACAGGGCACCGCTGTTGTTGCCGAAGGTCTGCACGGCGGCCGACATGTTCAGCAGGGTCTGGTTGGCCAGCGCGCCCTGACCGCGGAGCGCGTCAGCGCCGGCGCCGAGGACGGACGCCAGAGCGCCGTCCTTGTTGGCGCCGTTCGGCCCGAGGGCGACCGACAGGTCACCGAGCGACTTGTAGATCCGGTCCAGCTCGACCGGGGTGCCGGTGTCGGGCAGCGGGATGTCGGCGCCGTCCTTCATCACCGGCCCCGACGTGTACGCCGGGCCGACCTGGACGAACCGGTCGGCGACCAGGGTCGGCGTCATGATCGCCGCCTTGGCCTCCGCGGGCAGCTTGTAGGAGCTGTCGTAGGTCATCTCGACGCGGACACTGTCGCCCTCGGGCACCACGGCGTCGACCGAGCCGATCCGGACGCCCATCAAGCGCATCTCGGAACCCGGGTAGATGGCCACGGCGCGGGAGAAGTGCGCGGTCAGGTGCCGTTCGTCGCCACCGCCCACGAAGACGATCAGCGTCGCTGCCGCCAGGAGCGCGGCGACGATCACGGCGAGCAGCCGGCCGCTGAGCCGGTCGAGGACCGCGTGCATCCTGCTCATCACTGGCCCCCTTCCGGACGCAGGCCGGGGACGAACTCGCCCGAGACCAGCCCGACGAGGTTGGGGACGTAGGCGTCGAACCACGGGCCGGTGCCGATCACGTTGATCAGGATCGAGGCGTACGGACCCAGGTTGTGGATGGTCGCCTGGACCGACTTCTCGCGCTGGCGCAACAGGGTCGTCACCGCTTCCAGGTCCTTCAGCACAGGTCCGATCTGGGCCTCGTTGTCACGGACGATCCCGCGCAGGGCCACCGCCAGGCGGTTGGCGTTGACGAGCAGGGTGTGGATCGCCTGCTTGCGGTTGCGCAGCTCGGTGAAGACCTGGTCCCCCGACTTCATCAGCGCGACCAGGTCGCCCCGTCGCTTCGCGAGCAGTTCGGTGACGCTGTCGGCGTGCTGGAGCAGCGCCTCCAGCTCCTCGTCGCGGGACGCGATCGTCTGGGACAGCCGGGAGATGCCGGTGAAGCTCTCGTGCACCTCGGGGGCAGCCGCGTCGATCGTGCCGGCCAGGGTGTTCAGCGCGCCCGCGAGCTGCTCGGTGTCGATCTGCTCGGTCGTCGTGGTCAGCTCGCTGAGCGTCTGGACGATGTCGTAGGAGGCCTTGGTCCGTGACACCGGGATGGTGCTGCCGCCGTCCATCGACCCGGAGCCGGCCGGGGTGATGTTGAGGTACTTGCTGCCGAGCAGGTTGAGCACCTCGACCGAGGCCCGGGTGTCCTTGCCGAACGAGGCGTCGTGGACGTCGAAGTTCACCCGGACGTGGTTCTCGTGGATGTCGATGCTGTTCACCCGTCCGACCCGGACGCCGGCGATCTGCACCATGTCTCCCTGCGAGAGGCCGGAGGCGTCGGTGAAGTCCGCGTGGTAGCTGGTGCCGCGGAAGCCAGGGAACTTCTGCAGGTTGAAGGCCGCCGCCATCGCGACCAGCAGCACCACGACGGAGATCGTCCCCAGTCGCATGATCGAACGCTCGCTGTGCCGGGCCATCACATGCACCTGTCCGCAGTGCTGTAGAAGTTCAGGACGCCGTCCAGCGACTTCTGGATCTGGTCGAGGATCGGCTGGGTCAGGTTCGGGATGCCGAGCGTGGAGAGATCCAGCTTCGGCAGGATGATCCGGCCGGTGAAATCACAGAGGTAGTAGTTGTACCAGGACCCGTAGGTGCCGATCCGGGCCTGGTTGTGGAACAGCGCCGGGAGCCGGTCGAGGGCCTCGTTGAGCAGGGTCTGGTTCTGCGGCTTGGCCAGGATCTTGCTGAGCCGGCCGATCTGCGCGATGTCGCCCTTCAGCAGCGGACGTCCCGAGACCAGCAGGTCACCGAGCTCCTTGGAGAGGCCGCTCACGCTCTGCAGCGAGGCGCCGATGGTCTTCCGGTCGGCCGAGAGGTTGCCGAGCCAGCCCTTCAGCTGCACGACCAGGTCGTCGAGCTGCTGGTGGTGCGCGTCCACCGTGGTGAGCATCCCGGAGAGGTTGTCGATCACGTCGCCGATCAGCTCGTCACGGTCGGCGAGGGTGTTGGTCAGCGACGCGGTCTTGGAGAGCAGCGAGGCGATCGTGCCGCCCTCACCTTGGAGCACCTTGACCAGGTTGAGCGACAATTCGTTGATCTGGTCGGGGTCCAGTGCGGTGAACAGCGGCTGGAACCCGGCGAACAGCGCGGTCAGGTCCAGAGCCGGGGAGGTCTGCGTCAGCGGGATGGTGCCGCCCTCGGGCAGCCGGCCCGCGTCGCTGTCCCCCTGCGACAACGACATGTAGCGGGCGCCCACCAGGTTGAGGAAGCGGATGTCGGCGTGACTCGCCTTGGTGAGCGGGACGTCGCTCTTGACCTCGAACGTGACCAGCGCCTTGCTGCGGTCGACGATCTCGACGTCCTTGACCTTGCCGACGATGAGCCCGGCGATCCGGACCTCGTCGCCGCCGCTGATCAGGCTGGCGTTGGAGAACATCGCCTTGTACTGGGTGGTCGAGCCGAAGCCGAAGTTGCCCATGATCATCGCCAGCACCGTCGTCACGACCAGCGAGATGGCGGTGAAGATGCTGAGCTTGATCGCGGCGGTGGTGGTCGCCGTGTTGCGCGTGCTCATCTCAGTGCCTCCCCGGGTTGTCGAGGTCACTGCCGTCGGGAAGCAGGTACGGCGGGGACGGGACCGGCGGGTTCGGCAGGCCCAGGCACCACGGGCCGTGACCGGTGCCGGCGTACTCGGGCTTGTCGGCGGCGGTGTAGGCGGGTCGCTGGACCGCGTCGAAGGACATCTTCTGGCGCACCCGGTTGCCCTTGAAGATCTGGGCGAGCCGATCGGTGTACTTGTCGATGCCCTGCAGCAGGCAGGTGTACTCCGGCGAGTAGGTGTCCAGGAGCGCGGTCAGCGGCCGGGCCAGCTGTCCCTCGCGGATGATCATGGAGCCGTTCTCGTTGAAGATCCCGGTGCTGGTGATCGCCAGGCTCGTGGTCGCGGAGATGAACCCGGCCAGCTCTTCCTTCTGGTCAGCGATCGACCGGGCGGTCACGGTGGCGTTCTTGAGCAGTCTGACCAGGTCGGGCGCTGCGATCGCATAGGTCTTGCTGACACTGGAGAGCAGCTGCAGGTCGCGCTGCACCGTCGGCAGGTGCACGTTGAGCGCGCCGAGGTACGAGTCCAGGTCGGAGATCGTCCGGCCGAGTTGCTCGCCGCGTCCGGAGAGCGCGGTGGAGAGGGCGTAGAGCGTGGTGTTGATGTCACCCGGCCGGATCGAGCGCAGCAACGGGAACAGGTCGGCCAGGACCTGCTGGAGCTCGACGTTGGTCGTGACCCGCGACGACGGGATCACCGATCCGTCCCGCAGCGAGCGGTCCGACGGATCCTCGGGGTCGACCAGCGCGACGTACTTCTGCCCGAACAGGGTCGTCGGGCGGATCTCCACGGTGACGTTGTCCGGGATCTTCTCGGCCTCGGCCGGCTCCAGGCCGAGCTTGATCTCGGCCTCCTCGCCGTTCTCGCTGACCCCGCGGACCTGGCCGACGAGGACGCCGTGGAGGCGGACGTCGCCGTACATGGGCAGCTGCAGGCCGGCACGTTCGGCCTGGACGGTCACCATCGTGGTCGGGGTGAACCACTTCTGGTAGACGCCGATCGAGAGGGTGATCAGCACGGCGATGGCAGTCATGTAGGCCAGGCCGGCGATGAAGAGGCGCCGGTGCTCCGCCGGGGTGTCGTGGTGGACGTTGATCAACATGGCTCGCCCCTACCCCGTGATCCGCACGGTGGTGGTCGAGCCCCAGATCGCGAAGCTCAAGAAGAAATCGGCGATGACGACGGTGACCAGCGAGGTCCGGATCGCCTTGCCCACAGCCATGCCGACGCCGGCCGGGCCGCCGGACGCGGTGTAGCCGTAGTAGCAGTGGATCAGGATGATCGCGACGGCCAGGACCAGCAGTTTGAAGAACGACCAGAGCATGTCGATCGGTGGCAGGAACTGGATGAAGTAGTGGTCGTAGGTGCCGGCCGGCTGGTGATAGATCAACGTCGTGATCAGTCGTGGCGCGAGGTACGACGCGCTCAACGCGACGATGTACAGCGGGATCACCGCGATGAACGCGGCGATCATCCGGGTGGTCACCAGGAACGGCAGCGACGGGATGCCCATCACCTCGAGCGCGTCGATCTCCTCGGAGATCCGCATCGCGCCGAGCCGGGCGGTGTAACCGCAGCCCACGGTCGCGGCGAGCGCGATCGAGGAGACCAGCGGGGCGACCTCGCGGGTGTTGAAGTAGGCCGAGATGAAGGCCGTGAACTTGGCGACGCCGATCTGGCTCAGCGAGGCGTAACCCTGGATGCCGACCTCGGTGCCCGCGAAGAACGCCAGGAAGGCGATCACGCCCGCCGATCCGGCGATCAGGGTGAGACCGCCGGCGCCGAAGGCGACCTCGGCCAGTGTCGTCAGGATCTCGCGGCGGTAGCGGCGGATCGCTCGCGGCGTCCAGGCGAGCGCCTTGACGTAGAACATGAGCTGGTCGCCGCGCTCCTCGATCCGGGCGCGCTGCTCCCGGAGCAGTGCGCTGCCGGTCTCGGTGAAGGTAGCCATCGTCGTCACAACCCGTTCTGCGGGACGACTTGGAAGTAGATGGCCGTGATGATCGAGTTGAGGAAGAACAGGACCATGAACGCGACGATCACCGACTCGTTCACCGCACGACCCACGCCGCTCGGTCCGCCGCCGGCATTGAGGCCCTTGTAGGCACCGACGATGGCGGCGAGATAGCCGAACATGATCGCCTTGATCATCGCGATGTACAGATCGGGCAGCGATGCGAGCGCGGTGAAGGAGGAGAGGAACGCGCCGGCGGAGCCACCCTGCACGATCACGGTGAAGAAGTAGCCGCCGCCGATGCCTGCGGCGATGACGATGCCGTTGATCATCACGGCGACGAAGACGGTGGCCAGCACGCGAGGTACGACGAGTCTCTCGATCGGATCGACGCCGAGGACCTCCATCGCGTCGATCTCCTCACGGATCTTGCGCGCGCCCATGTCCGAGCAGATCGCCGAGCCCGCGGCGCCGGCGATGATCAGAGCCGCGGCGATCGGCGCCGCCTCGCGTACGACGGCGAGGACCGCGCTCGCGCCTGCGAACGACTGCGCCCCGAGCTGACCGGTGAGGTTGCCGACCTGGAGGGAGATCACCGCACCGAACGGGATCGAGACCAGGATGGTCGGCATCAGGGTGACCGAGGTGATGAACCAGGCCTGCTCGATGAACTCGCGGGTCTGGAACTTGCTGGTGAAGACGGCCTTGGTGACGTCGACGACCATCGCGGCGATCTCACCGGGACCGCGAACGATCGAGGCAACCGAAATCGCCACGCCTAACCTCCCCTGTACTCCCCTTGGTCACTCGCCTGGGCGCGAGTACGAGAATCAAATCTAGAACGCGTTCTCATTTGGAGCAACTGGATCACCCGGGCGAGTACCAAATAAACGAGAATGTCCTGGATTAGTTACGCAGATCACCCTGCCAAGTCGGCATGAAACGGCTGAAACTCAGACAAACCTCATAAATCTTCGGAATCTGGCCAGATGTCCGAACGGGTGTCCAGTCAGTGTCCGGCGCCTGCGACGGTCTCCCAGCCCGGCGGACGGTGCTTCTTGGGCAGCCCGGAGACGACCAGCCGGTAGGACTGCTCGACCGCCTCGACCAGCTCCTCGGACGGGATCGCGCCGTCGATGCGCAGGGTGTTCCACCCGGACCTGCCGATGTAGGCCATCACCGTCGCGTCGTCGGGGTAGCGGTCGAGCCACTCGTCGGCGACATCGCGGTTCGGTCCGGCCTTCACACCCAGGGTGTCGGCCCCGAGGAAGGCGAAGATCTTGCCGGCCTTCGGCGCCTCGCCGACCTTGATCACCGGGTACTCGTGGTCCCAGGGGTTGTCCGGCCAGGCCCCGGGGAAGCCGAGGGTCAGCTCCAGCAGGGCCCGGACGTCCATCATCCGCGCCGGAACAGGCGGGCGAGGATGCCGCGTTGCGCCACGATCACCGTCGGCGCGACCGGCTCCGGCTTGACGGGTGCCGGCGACGGGCCGGGAGCGGGCTCGGGGGCGGACTCGGGGGCCGGCCGGACGATCTCGGCGAAGAAGGCGTCCACCTCCTCGATCGAGTAGCCCTCGCGCAGCCTGACCTGGTTGAGCTCGACACCGTCGAGCACCGGCGCGAGCGGCTCGCCTCGTTCGGCGGCGGCGAGCAGCAGGTCGAGCAGGTAGTCGATCTGGTCCATGTCGTAGGCCTCGCCGAGCTTGACCGACGTGAACACGACGTCGCGAATCCGGTCCACCTGGTCGCTCATCGGTCCACCGATGGGCGTCCGGTGCGTGCGATGGCAAGGCGGAGGAGGGAAGGTAAGAGGAATACGTCCCTCTTTGCTCCGCGCGGGGAGCGGACGTCGACCGACGACAACGCCGCCAGCGTGCGTGTCCGGGCGTTCATCGGGCGCCTGCCTCGATCATCTGTCGCAATTCCTTCTTCAGGTCGCGGATCTCGTCGCGCAGGCGGGCCGCGACCTCGAACTGGAGCTCGGCAGCGGCGGCGTGCATCTGCTCGGTCAACTGTTGCACCAACTCGGCCAGATCGCTCGACGGAAGTCCGGCCAGGTCGGGCATCCGCTGCCGGTCCTCGTGCAGCTTGGAGAGCCCGGGCACCGGCGCCTTCTTGCTGCGGTCGCCGCGCGCGCCGGTCCCCTGCCAGGTGGCGAGCAACTCCTGGGTGTTCTCGTCCTCGCGGGCGAGCATTTCGGTGATGTCGGCGATCTTCTTGCGCAACGGCTGCGGGTCGACCCCGTGTGCGGTGTTGTAGGCGACCTGCTTGGCGCGACGCCGGTTGGTCTCGTCGATCGCCTTCTCCATCGAGGGCGTGATCTTGTCGGCGTACATGACGACCTGGCCGGAGACGTTGCGTGCCGCGCGGCCGATCGTCTGGATCAGCGATTTGTCGGACCGCAGGAAGCCCTCCTTGTCGGCGTCCAGGATCGTGACGAGCGAGACCTCCGGCAGGTCGAGGCCCTCGCGGAGCAGGTTGATGCCGACGAGTACGTCGTACTCCCCCATCCGCAGCTCCCGGAGCAACTCGATCCGTCGCAGAGTGTCGACCTCGGAGTGCAGGTACCGGGTCCGGATCCCGTTCTCCAGGAGGTAGTCGGTCAGGTCCTCGGACATCTTCTTGGTCAGCGTGGTGACCAGGACCCGCTCGTTGCGCTCCACGCGGAGGTTGATCTCGCCGATCAGATCGTCGATCTGGCCCTTCGTCGGCCTGATGATCACCTCCGGGTCGATCAGCCCGGTCGGGCGGATGATCTGCTCGACCACGTTGTCGATGCCGCCGCCCTTGGCGATCTCGTAGTCGCCCGGCGTCGCGGAGAGGTAGATGGTCTGGCCGATCCGGTCCAGGAACTCCTCCCAGCGCAGCGGGCGGTTGTCCATCGCGCTGGGCAGCCGGAAGCCGTGGTCGACCAGATTGCGCTTGCGGGACATGTCGCCCTCGTACATCCCGCCGATCTGCGGCACCGCGACGTGCGACTCGTCGACGACCAGCACGAAATCCTCGGGGAAGTAGTCGAGCAGGCAGTTCGGCGCACTGCCGCGCTGACGGCCGTCGATGTGCATCGAGTAGTTCTCGATGCCCGAGCAGGACCCGATCTGACGCATCATCTCGACGTCGTACGACGTCCGCATCCGCAGCCGCTGCGCCTCGAGGAGCTTGCCCTGCCGCTCGAAGAGCGAGACCTGCTCCTCGAGCTCGGCCTCGATGCCGCTGATCGCGCGCTCCATCCGCTCCGGCCCCGCGACGTAGTGGGTCGCCGGGAAGACATAGACCTCGTTGTCGTCGGTGATCACCTCACCGGTGACCGGGTGCAGCGTCATCAGGCGCTCGATCTCGTCGCCGAAGAACTCGACCCGGACGGCGTGCTCCTCGTAGACCGGGAAGATCTCCAGGGTGTCGCCACGGACCCGGAAGGTGCCGCGGGTGAAGGACAGGTCGTTGCGGGTGTACTGGATCTCCACCAGCCGGCGCAGGACCTGGTCCCGGTCCATCTCGGTGCCGACCTTGAGCCGGAGCATCCGGTCGACGTACTCCTGGGGCGTGCCGAGACCGTAGATGCAGGAGACGGTCGAGACCACGATCACGTCGCGGCGGGTGAGCAGGGAGTTCGTCGCCGAGTGCCGGAGCCGCTCGACCTCCTCGTTGATCGAGGAGTCCTTCTCGATGTAGGTGTCCGTCTGCGGGACGTAGGCCTCGGGCTGGTAATAGTCGTAGTAGGAGACGAAGTACTCGATCGCGTTGTCCGGCATCAGCTGCCGCAGCTCGTTGGCGAACTGGGCGGCGAGGGTCTTGTTCGGCTGCATGACCAGCATCGGCCGCTGCAGCCGCTCCGCGGCCCATGCGACGGTGGCGGTCTTGCCGGTGCCGGTGGCGCCCAGCAGGACGATGTCCTTCTCGCCCCCGATGACCCGCTTCTCGATCTCCGCGATCGCGGTCGGCTGGTCGCCGGACGGCTGGTAGTCCGAGATGACCCGGAACGGGGCCACCCGGCGCTCGAGATCGGTGACAGGACGCATGGAGCGAGCCTACGGCGAGGCACGGACAAGCCGACGGGCGCACGAATGCTCCCCGGAGTACGGTCGCTCCATGCGCCGCTTTCTCGAGGTCGTCGGCCAGGGGGCCGCGACCCAGACCCCGGACCGGCTCGACCTGCACGTCTCCGTCAGCCTCGTCGAACCCGACGTCGGGTCGGCCCTGACCCGGCTCGCACACCAGGTGACCGCGCTCGGCGCCGCGCTGCGTGCCGAGGGGCTGGCCGACGCCGATCTGCGCACCACCAGCAGCAACCTCTCGGAGGAGTACGCCGGCAGCGACCCGACCGGAAGGCCGGTGCCGGCCGGCTTCCGCGCCTCGCAGGACCTGCTGGTGCGACTGGGCGATCCGGAGGCCGCCTCCGCGGTCGTCGCCGCCGCCGTCGCGGCGGTCGGCAACGACTTCCGGCTCGGGCACCTGTCCTGGACCGTCGCCGACGAGAGCGCCCTGACCGACCTCGCCCGGGAGGCCGCGTTCGCCGATGCCCGGGCGAAGGCCGCCAAGCTCGCCGCCCTGGCCGGGGCCGACCTCGGGCGCCTGCTCCGGGTCAGCGAGGGAGCCGGCTTCGGGGGTGGCGTGCCGCGGCTGATGGCCGCCAAGGCCGACTCCTCGTTCGCGGCCGAACGCGGCGAGAACCGGGTCGAGGTCGGCCTCTCGACCCGCTGGGAGCTGGCGTGACCCGGACGCACGGCCGATGCCCTAGTTTTCTCTCGTGAGCAGACCGACGCGCGTCGTGCAGTTCGCGGGCCGTGAGATCTGGCCCGTGGTGCGCCGGACGCTGCTCGCGATCCTGGGGATCCAGCTCGTCCTGGCGATCAGCCTGACCCTGGTCGACTCCTGGCGCCGCCGCGGCAAGAAGCCGCAGCCGTTCACCACGATGCCGCCCCAGCACGTCACGATCGGTGACGGCACGGTCACCACCTACACCTTCGGCTCCGACCTGTACGACGACATGCTGGCCGCGATCGACGGCGCCCGGCACATGGTCCTGTTCGAGACCTACATCTGGAAGGGCGACGAGACCGGGGAGCGCTTCAAGCAGGCCCTGACCGACGCGGCGAACCGCGGCGTCGAGGTGTACGCGATCTACGACTCGTTCGCGAACCTCGTGGTGGATCCCCGGTTCAAGAAGTTCTCCGCGGTGCTGCGGGTGCTCAAGTACCCGATCTACAACGCCGGCTGGCGCTTCTTCGACCTGCGCCGGTACGGGCGCGACCACCGCAAGGTCCTCGTCGTCGACGACGACGTGGCCTTCGTCGGCGGGTTCAACATCGGCACGCCGTTCGCGACCGAGTGGCGCGACACCCACGTCCGGATCACCGGACCGGCGGTCTGGGACCTGAAGCGGTCGTTCGCGGACTTCTGGAACGACCACCGCCGGACCCGTCGCCCGTTGTTCCTCGAGACCGCCGAGGCCGAGTGGGAGCCCCGGATCCGGCTGCACCGCAACCTGCCCCGGCAGTGGATGTTCCCGATCCGGGCGATGTACCTCGAGGCGATCAACCGGGCCAGCCGCAACATCTGGATGACGCACGCGTACTTCATCCCCGACCCGGACTTCGTCGAGGCGCTCGTCGCGGCCGCGCGCCGGGGCGTCGACGTGAAGATCCTGCTCCCGCGCACGTCGAACCACGTCGTCGCCGACTGGATCTCGCGCGGGTACTTCGGACAGTTGCTCGAGTCCGGCGTTCAGATCCACCGGTTCGAGGGGGCGATGGTGCACGCCAAGACCGCCACCATCGACGGGAAGTGGTCGACGGTCGGCACTGCCAACATCGACCGGCTGAGCATGTCGGGGAACTACGAGCTCAACGTCGAGTTCATCGACCCGGGAATGGCCGCGGTGATGGAGGCGATCTTCGCCTCCGACCTCGAACAGTGCTCGCATCTGGCCCCGCGCGACTGGAACTCCCGTGGCATCCACCGGAGGTTCACCGAGGCGGTCCTCAACCCGCTGCGGCACCTGCTCTGAGGCGCCTTCGCCGACCGCCTGCCGGGACGCCGCAACTCCTACCGCAGAGTGATCCCCGGTGGACGTCTGTTCACTAGGCTCGACCCATGCTCAGAGCACCCGTGCGCGATCTCCGCGGCAAGAACGTCTTCCTCACCGGCGCCGCCAGCGGCATCGGTCGGGCCACGGCGCTCGCCTGTGCGCGTGAGGGCGCAGTCCTGTTCCTCACCGACGTGAACACCGACGGCCTGGTCGCCGTCGTCGAGGAGATCACCACGGCCGGAGGTGACGTCGCTTTCGCCTCGCCCGTGGACATCTCCGACCACGACGGCGTCCGCGCGATGGCCGCCGAGATCACCGAGCTGCACGGCTCGATGGACGTGGTGATGAACATCGCCGGCATCGCCTCCTGGGGCACGATCCAGGCCCTCCCGCACCGGACCTGGCAACGGGTCGTCGACGTGAACCTGATGGGCCCGATCGCCGTCCTGGAGTACCTGGTCCCGCCGATGATCGAGGCCCGTCGCGGCGGCCACGTCGTCAACGTGTCGTCCGCCGCGGGCATCATCGGGATGCCCTGGCATGCGGCTTACTCGGCCAGCAAGTTCGGTCTGCGCGGCGTCTCGGAGGTACTGCGCTTCGACCTGGCGCCGTACCGGATCGGCGTCAGCCTGGTCTGCCCCGGGGGCGTCGACACCGGTCTGACCGAGACCGTGGACATCGCCGGGGTCGACACCACGAGCCATGAGTTCCGCAAGCTCCAGGCGCACTTCAAGAAGCGCGCGGTGACGCCGGAGGCTGCGGCCGAGGCGATCCTGCGCGGGGTGCGCCGCAACAAGTACTGGGTCTACACCTCCCCCGACATCCGGCTCGCCCACTTCGCCCAGCGCTACTTCCCGCCGGGCTACGTCGCCGCCATGAAGGTGATGAACGCGGGAGCCAACAAGGCCCTCCCCCAGGTCCGGCGCGCCGTCCGGGACGACCTGTGAGCGCACGCATCGGCCCGGGTGGCGTCCGCGAACTCGGCCCCGTGATCTGGGCCTTCTCCCGCATCGCCGGCCGGGCCACGCGCACCGCACCTCCGGCGATCTTCACCACCCTGGGCCGCGGCCGTGGCCTGTTCTGGGGCTGGCTGCACTTCGCCGGCAAGCTGATGCCGGGCGGGAAGCTGCCGCGCCGGGAGACGGAACTGGTGATCCTGCGGGTGGCGAGCCTGCGCGAATGCGCCTACGAGTTCGAGCACCACGTCCGACTGGGCCGGCGTGCCGGTGTCACCACGGCCGACGTCGACCGGGTGCGGATCGGGTCGACGGCCGACGGCTGGACGGCGGAGGAACGACTGCTGCTGCGCACCGCCGAGGAGCTGATCGCGACCAAGGACCTCGGCGAGGACACCTGGACCGCGCTGCGCTCGACGTACGACGAACGCACCACGATCGAACTGCTGCTCCTGGTCGGGCACTACGACATGCTCGCGACCACGCTGATGACGCTGCGGGTGCAGCCGGACCCGCCTCGCTGACGCCGTTCGGCGCTACTCGCCGGTGATGTTGTTCAGGGCGACGTCGTCGACCAGCCACTCGCCGTCCTGGCGGACCATCGACATGGTCACCCGGGGCTGGTCGAGACCCTTCTGTGCCTGACCGGGGTTGGTGAGCGTCTGGTCGACGAAGAGCAGCACGGTCACGTGGTCGGCGTCGCGTACGTCGGCGGCGGACGCGATCACCGTGCCTTCGGCCTTCGCCTTCATCTGGACGACCAGTTTCTTGATCGGCGCGCTGACCTCGGCGTAGTGCTCACGGAACTTCGCGGTGCCGGCGTCGTCGACCCAGCTGAAGTCCTCGTCGATCGTCGCGTGGTCGTAGGTCGTCATCTCGGTGACCGCGGACCGTGCCGCCTTCTGGGCATCGGCACCGGCCTGAGCGAGGGCGACGGCCCGCTCCCCCTCCTCGGCGGTGTCCCGATCGCTGCGCCACGCCAGGGTGACGACCAGGAGCGCGACCAGGGTGAGCAGGAGCAGGGACGCGAGTCCGACGATGATCGCCTGGGCGCGGTCACGCCGCTCCGCAGCGGAGCCCGTCATCGGGCCCGTCATTCGGAGACCGGCCCTGGTGCGTGGGCGGCGCCGCGCTGCAGGTTCGGCGCCGTGCCGGGGCAGTGCTGGTCGGTCACCAGCGGACGCCGTACGGGGTTCTTGGGGTCGCGGCGCGGGGTGTCGTAGTCACACGACGTCGGGCGCTGCGGGATCCCCTCGATCTGCAGGATGCCGTTCTTGATCGCCTTGCCGAGCACGCCCAGGCCCGTGGCGTAGTGGGCCAGGATCCCGCCCAGGTGCGGCGCGTAGAGACGGAACAGGTCGGAGACGATCACCGCTTCGCCGAGGAAGGCCGGCAGGACCTTCTGGGCGTCGGCGACCAACAGGCGCAGTTCGTCGATCTGGCCCGGGGCCCGGTTGAGCATCCGGCGCAGCTCGGGGTCGTAGTTCTTGAGGAACGCCGCGAACTTCTTCGACGAGGTCGCCAGCGTCCGGATCTCGTCCGCCTGGTCGGTGCCGATGTCGAGCACGGTGCTGCCGTTGGTCAGCAGCCGGTCAGTCTCCGGCCAGAGCCGGTCCAGATCGGCGAGCAGGACCGAGCCCTGGTCGACGAGCCGGCCCAGGTCCTTGCCGGTGCCGGCGAGTCCGGTGCTGAGCTCGGTGAGCAGCGTGTGCAACTGGTCGGCGTCGACCTGCTCGAGGAGCTTGTTCACGCTGATCACGGTCGAGGCCAGGGTCTTGGGCAGGTCGGTGGAGACGGCCGGGACGACGGCGCCGTCCTGGAGGTACGGGCCTTCGTCCGTCGTCGGCTGGAAGTCCAGGTACTGCTCGCCCACCGGCGACAGGCTGCGCACCTTGGCGATCGACTTCACCGGGATCTCGTCGCCCGAGGTGATCGCCACGGTCGCGACGACGCCCTCGTCCTCCAGTTCGATCGTGCGAACCTTGCCGACCTTCACCCCTCGGTAGGTGACCGCGGAACCCTCGAAGAGCCCGCCGGTCGCCACCATCTCGACCTTGATCACCTTGGTGCCGCCGAGGAGCGGGGTGTCGAGCACGTTGTTGAACAGGTAGCCGACGGTGATCAGGAAGACCAGCACCACACCGATCAGGCTCAGCCAGAGCCGGTCGGTCAGCATCGCCTTGACGTTCCTCATCGGCCGCCTCCCAGCAGTCCCGACAGGCTCAACGGGGACGTCGAGTTCTGCGAGTTGATCACCTTGGCGTTCGACCCGGTGCCGAGCAGACCGCCCAGCAGATCGCCGATGACGTCCCCGAGTCCGCCCGTGCCGGTCCCCCCGGTCAGGCCGGGAAGGGTCGGCAGGATGCCTCCGGTGCCGTTGCCGTTTCCGCCGGTGCTGCCGCCGCCGGGCGGACCGGTCAGGTTCGGGGGCCTGAGCCCGGCGAGGACGAGCTCCAGGCGCATGTTGGCGTAGTCACCTGGCACAGCCTGGTTCAGCAGCTTGCCGACATGGACCAGGTCGTTGAGCGACGGTCCGAAGTCGGAGCGGACGTTCAGGAACTCCTGGAGCACCGGCGACACTTCCCGGATCATCTGCAGCAGCTGTTCGCGGGTCTTGCCGACCACGTCGTTGGCGGTGCCGGAGAACTCGGTCAGCTTCGCCAGCAACCGGGTCAGGCCGGGGGTGTTCTCGCGCAGCACCCGAGCAGCAGGTCCGAGATCGCGCAGGGCCGCCGTGATGGTGCTCCGGTTCGCGTTGAGGATCCGCGAGACCCCGGCCAGCGCACGGAGCGCGCGGTCGATGTCGCCGGTGGTCGCGTTGGCCTCGGCGAGGAAGGTGTTGGCCCGGGTGAGCATCAGGCGCACGGTGTCCTCACGACCACCGATCGCGTCGTTGAGCTGCTCGGTCACTGTCTGGAGCTGGTTCAGGCCACCGCCGTTGACCAGAAGGGAGGCCGAGGAGAGCGCGTCCTCGACGGTCGGCGCCGTGGTCGACTTGTCAGGGTCGAGGGACCCGCCGTCCTTGACCAGCGGCCCCTTGGCCGGGTTCGTGACGTCGACGAAGAGCTCGCCCAGCGGAGTCGTGTAGCGCAGCCGGGCGGACGCGGCCGACCGCATCTCCGCCGAGGTGCGCACCTTGAGGACGGCGATCGCCTTGAAGTCCTTGGCGCTCACCGACTCGACCTTGCCCGAGTTCACCCCGTTGACCTTCACCGCGGCGCCCTTGGACAGGTTCAGCGCCTCGTCGAAATGCACCTTCACGGTGATCGTGTCGCCGCTGACGCCGTTGCCGGGCAGCGGCATGTCGGCGAGGGTCGGTCCGCACCCGGTGACCAGACCGAGTCCGGTCGCTGCGGCGAGGGCGGCGAGCAGCCGCTGCCGGACGGTCATCACGCCAGCCCCAGCAGTGCGAGCAGGTTGTTCAGGTTGAGCAGCGACGGACCGAACGCGGCACACAGGTCGACCGGACCGGCCTTGCACAGCGTGTTGACCAGTCCGCCGATGGGCAGCAGCACCGTCGGGTCGACGCGGACCAGCAACCGGTCCCCGACCAGGATCCTCTCCAGGTTCTGCAGCGTGACCGGCATCGCGCGCAGGGTCTCCGCCAGCTGACCGCGCCTGGTCATCAGCGACTTCATCACCGCGGTGCTCTGGTCGAGCGAGGTGCTCACTGCCTGCCGGTTCTCGTGCGCGAACGCGGCCACCAGGGTCACG
Organism: Marmoricola sp.; assembly: GCA_036676945.1. Lineage (GTDB taxonomy): Bacteria > Actinomycetota > Actinomycetes > Propionibacteriales > Nocardioidaceae > Marmoricola. The sequence continues at coordinate 64,554 of JAKFBZ010000102.1, read as the reverse complement.
GTCCGGCTCAACGAGCGCAGTGCGGTCTGGAAGTTCACGCTCTCGTCGGCGAGCAGGTCGCTGGCCTGGCTGACCTGGGTGATGAAGGTCCGCACCAGCTGCTGGTTCTCGGCGATCGTCGAGGTGAGCGTGTCCAGCGACTGCACGGTGCCGGTGATGTTCTCGCGCTGCCCGGAGATCGTGTCCACGGCTCCACCGAGCGTCGTGATCGCCTGGTTGAACTCCTCGCCGCGACCGTCGACCGCCGCGGACCCGGCCTTCAGGATGTTCTTGATCGCGTCCTTGGTCTCGCCGCTCCCGGCGATCCCGGTCGCGAACGTGTTCAGGGCTCCGAGCACCTGGTCGAAGTCGACCGGTGTCTTGGTCCGGGACTGCTCGATCACGGCGCCGTCCCGCATCTTCGCCCCGGAGTGGTACACCGGCGTCATCTCGACGTACCGGTCGGTCGCCACGGACCGTGCCACGACGACCGCGCCCGCGTCCGCCGGGATCGCCTGGTCGCCGTCGATCGTGAGGGTGACCCGGACGTGGGTGCCCTCGGGCTTGATCGCCGTGACCGTCCCGACCGGGACGCCGAGGATGCCGACGTCGTTGCCGACGAAGAGGCCGGCCGAGTCGCTCATCAGCGCGGTGACGGTCATCTTGTCGCCGATCGAGGGTGTCGTGCAGCCGGTGAACCCGACCAGCATCGCGACGATCGCGAACCAGCTCAGAAGTCGCTTGGTCGGCATCAGCAGCCCCCCAGCTTGCAGCTCAGGTCGTCCGGCGGGATCGCCGGGTCCTGGAGCCACAGGTCGCCCCACGGACCGTTGCCGGTGGCGTTCGCGAGGTACCGGACCGTCGGTGCCATCTGCTCGAGAAGTCCCTTCAGCGTCGCATCCTGCTCGCGGAGCGTCTTCAGGACCTCGTTGAGCTGGCGGAACGCCGGACCGAGGTCCGCCTGGGTCTCGGTGATGATGCCGTTGAGGTTGCGGGAGAGCGTCGTGGTGTCCACCAGCAACGAGTGGATCGCCGCCCTGCGCCGGGTGATCTCACTGATCACGAGGTTCGACTGGCGCATCAACGTGACGATGTCAGCGCTGCTCGCGGACAGCTGGTCGGTGACGCTGCGCGCCGCGGTGAGCAGGGCGGTCGTCTGGTCGCTGCGCTTGGTGACCACCTCGGAGAGCCGGGCGACACCGTCCAGCGCCGGCCCGAGGCTGGCGCTCGTCGCGGTCAGGGTCTTGCTCGCCTCGGTCAACGCCTTCGCCAGCAGCGCCGGGTCGAGCTTCTGCAGGTTGCCGGTCCCCTTCTCCAGGACGTCCTGGAGGTTGTACGGCACCGAGGTCCGCGACAGCGGGATCTCGTCGAGCTCGCCGGTCCCGGCCGGCTCGACGGCCAGGTAGTGCGTGCCGAGCAGCGTGGCCACCTTCACCTCCGCGCTCGAGTCCTTGCCGACGTCCACGGACTTGTCGACCGTGAAGCTGACCCGGACCTTGTCCCCGGCGAGCTCGATGCCGGTGATCTGCCCGACGGGTACGCCGTGAACCTCGACGTCCTCACCCACCCGCAGGCCGGCGGTCTGGGCGAGCATCGCGGTGTAGGTCTTGGAGCCGAACGGGATGAAGGTCCAGGCGACGACGAGCAGGCCGATCAGGGCGCCGACGCCGATGGCGACGAGGCCGATCTTGAACGGGTCACGGGCACCGAGCGGTTTACGGCCGGTCGCTGCGCTCCCCCGTGGCTTCGCCGTCACCGGCACACCTCCGACCACGGGCCGTTGTCACTGCCGTTGAGGTTCAACTTGATCCCGCCGGCGTTGACGATCACCGAGCAGAGGTAGATGTTCACGGCGTTCTGGTACGAGCTGGCCCGGCCGAGCGCCGAGAGAGTGGAGCCGAAGGAACTGATCGCCTTCACGAACGCTTCCTTGTTCGCCAGGAACATCGTCATCACGGCGCGGAAGCGCTTGACCGCGGCGACCGTGGGTTCACGCACGTCGGCCAGCAGCTCCGAGGTCGCTCCGATCAACTGGCTCATCCCGTCGACAGAGGCCCCGATGGACTGGCGGTCGCGCGCCAGGCCGACCATCAGCGCCTTGAGTTCGATGACACTGGACCGCAGTTCGGTGCCCTGCCCGGCCATGTCGACCAGCACCGGCGTCAGGTTGTCCAGCACCTGCCCGACGACCTGGTCGCGGTCGGCCAGGAAGTTGGTCAGCTTGCCGGTCTCGGTGAGCAGCGTCTCCACGGTGCCGCCCTCGCCCTGGAGCACCTTGACGACCGAGCTGGCGAGCGCGTTCACGTCGTCCGGGCGGAGCGCCTCGAAGAGAGGACGGAACCCGTTGAGGAGCTCGGTCAGATCGAAGCCCGGACTGGTCCGTGTCAACGGGACCGTGGCACCCGGCTCCAGCTCGGCGCCGCGCTCCTCGCCCTGGACCAGCGCGAGGTACCGCTGGCCGAGCAGGTTCTGGTAGCGCATCACCAGCTTCGTCGTCGTCAGCAGCGGCTGGTCCTCGATCAGATCGAAGTCGACGTCGGCGCCCTGGTCGGTGATCGCGATCGCCTGGACCCGGCCCACCCGGACGCCGGCCACCCGGATGTCGTCGCCGACCCGCAGCCCGGCGACGTCGGTGAATTCCGCCGTGTAGCCGTCGGTCTTCCCGTTGAGGCCGTTGAGCATCGTGTTGACCAGCAGGAAGCCGAGCAGTCCGGCGACGACGGCGAAGATCGCGAACTTGACGACGATGGATCGGAACCCGGCGATCACTGGGCACCTCCCAGCATCGAACTCACGCCGACCCTGTTCGCCCCGGAGCAGTTGTCGCCGCGGGCGCTCCCGAACCGTGGGCAGTCCGCGCGGGTGTAGTACGGCGGCACATCGAAGGAGAACGTCGTGGCCGAGTTGATGTAGCCGTTCTTGATCACCGTGCTCAGCTTCGCGTTGAGCATCCGGTTGGTCATGATCGACTCGGTGATGCCGGCGTGACGGTTGGTGTAGACGACGTTCAGGAGCAGCGCGGAGTTGTCGATGAACCGGATCAGCGCCGCCTGGTTGGCCCGCAGGAAGCTGTCCGCCTGGCTGGTCAACGCGGTGCCTCCGGTGATCAGGGTCGCGATCGACGCCTTCTGACTGACGATCGTGCGCGCCGTCACGAGGGCGTCGTTGGTCGCCTGCAGCAGGTCGGGCGCGACCTGCTCGGCGAGCTCGAGGTTCGCGGCGAGCTTGCGCACGTTCTCGCGCACCAACGGCATCTTCGGGTTGAGCTTGGCGAGATAGGCGCTCGCCAGGTCGAGGGTGTCGCCGATCTTGAGCCCGCGGCCGTCCAGCGCCTGTGCCGCGGAACCGATCGCCGACGCGAGGTCGGCCGGGCCGACTGCCTTGACCAGCGCGTCGATGTCGTCGAGCGCCTGCTGGAGTTCGAGGGTGCCCTGGGTCTCGTCCGCGGGGATCACGGCACCGGCCTGGAGCGACTCGCCGGATGCCGGTCCCTGCGGGACCAGGTCGACGAACGACGTGCCGAACACCGTGGCCGGCAGGATCCGGGCGACGACGTTTGCCGGCACCATCGCCAGCTCGTCGCCGCCGATCGTGAGCTCTACCCGGACGCCGCCCTCGGGTCCCCTGCCGATCTCGGCGACCCGGCCGACGATCACGCCGCGGACCTTGACGTCGGCCCCGTTGCCGAGCGAGCCGCCCGCGTCATTGAGCTGTGCCGAGACGTGCTCGGGCCCACCGAAGGTCCCGGTGGAGCGCAGGAAGACCACAGAGAGGAACAGGGCGACGGCCATGACCGTCACGAGTCCGCGCAGGGCGAGGTCGCGGCGGGTCAGTTCCTTGCGTACTGCTTTGCTCATCCGCGGTTCACCCCGAGACCCGGAATCCGGAGTCGCTGCCCCAGAAGAGCAGCGTCATCACCATGTCGAGGAGGACGACGGACACGATGCTCGCCCGGATCGCGCGGCCGGTCGCCTCGCCCACCGCCTGCGGTCCGCCGCTGGCGCGCATCCCGTACCAGCAGTGGATCAGCCCGATGGCGATCGCGAACACGAGGATCTTCACCACCGAGTAGAAGACGTCCTTGCCCTGGATGAAGGTCGAGAAGTAGTGGTCGTACTGCCCGGCGGACTGGCCGAAAAGGACCACGACGGAGAGCATCGACGCGATGTAGGAGCCGATCAGGCCGATCAGGTAGAGCGGCAGGATGGCGATACCGGTCGCGATCACCCGGGTGGTCACCAGGAACCGGATGGGCGGGATGGCCATCACCTCGAGGGCGTCGACCTCCTCGGCGATCTTCATCGAACCGAGCTGCGCGGTGAACCGGCAGCCGACCTGGGAGCCGAGTGCGAGCGCGGCGATGATCGGCGCGAGCTCGCGGGTGTTCGCGCTCGCCGAGATGAAGCCGGTCAGCGGCGCCAGCCCGACGATCTCCAGGCCGTTGAAGCCCTCGATGCCGAGCGACGTGCCCGCGGAGAGCGACAGCAGGATCATCACGCCGACCGTGCCGCCGCCGACGACGAGGGCGCCGCTTCCCCAGGCGATGTCCTTGAGCTGGCGCAGCACTTCACGGTGGTACTTCTTCAGAGTGACGAAGACCGATCCGATCGTCTTCAGGGAGAACGTCGCGAAGTCACCGATCTGCGCGAGCGCCACCATCACCGCGTCGACGACGCGGACGATCGCGTCGGACAGTGTCGGGCGGGGTGTCGGCTCTTCGGCAGTGCTCATGCTGCGGCCCCGAAGAGCATCACGTACGCCTGGGTGATCGCCACGTTCGCCATCGCCAGGATGATCACCGAGAGCACGACCGCCTCGTTGACGGCATCGGCCACGCCCTTCGGTCCTCCGGAGGCGTGCAGACCCTTGTGCGCCGCGACGATCGTGGCCAGGAAGCCGAAGACGAGCGCCTTGAACTCGGCCAGGACGAAGTCGGTCGGCATGCTGAAGGCGACGAACGACTCCAGGTAGGCACCCGAGCTGATCGATCCGCCGCCGACGTTCATGATGTAGGCGGTGACCATCGCGGTCATCGCCACGATGACGGTGAGCAGGAGCGCGACCACGACCGCCGCCAGGACGCGCGGAGCGACCAGTCGCTGGACCGGCGAGATGCCCATCACCTTGAGGGCATCGATCTCCTCGCGGACGGTGCGGGCCCCGAGGTCCGAGCAGATCGCGGAGCCGACGGCGCCGGCGATCATCAACGAGGTCACCAGGGGTGCACCCTGCCGGAGCACGCCGATGCCGTTGACCGCGCCGCTGAACGAAGTGGCGCCGATCTGGTTGGCGACGGCACCGATCTGGACGGAGGTGATCACGCCGAACGGGATCGCGACCAGGATCGTCGGCAGGAGCGAGACCCGGGTCATGAACCAGGCCTGGAGCATGAATTCCTGCCAGGAGAACCGTCGGTAGACGATGTCGGAGGCAGCGGCGGCGATCGACTCCACGCCGAGCACGACCAGTTCACCGGTCGTGATGATGCCCTTGCGGGTCCGCCCCTTCATCGCACTGACGGTCTTCCGGACACCGGAGGGGGCACTGCCGCCCAGGGTCAACGAACTCAACGGTCCCTCCCCTCGTCTCCGTGTCGTCTGCACCCTGGCAAACGCCGGCGGGCACTTCGAGTTACGCAGGTCACATCATGGTCGCAGCGGAACTGTGCCAGTAACTTTGTCATCACGGTGCCCGTCTCAGATTCCGGGAATCCGCATGATCGAGTTGAACGCGAGCGCCTTCATCAGCTCGCCCTGCACCCGGACCTGACCGCCGAGGACCGCGCGGACCGGGTTGAGATGGCCGAGCACCAGGCGCAGGAACTGGGCGCCGGTCAGCACCAGGGTGACGTCGGCCTGACGTTCTCCGTCAGGATCCCGACCGGTGATACAGGCGCCGTCGCTGATGTCGACGAGGTAGCGGTCCCCCGCGCCGGCAGGACCTTCGACCAGGAAGCCGACCGTCAGCCTGACCCGGGCGGCCTTCTCCGCATTCAGGAACTCCGGCAGCCGCCGGAACACCTCGTCGAGGATCAGGTCCCGGAAGCCGCCCGCCATCACCGCATCGAGGTGCTCGGTGCTGACATCCTTGATCGCCGCCGAGACCGCCTCTGGCGCCAGCGCCTCGGGATCGATGAGGGCTGTCCCGGAGCCGGGCACGCGCAACGTCGCACCGAGGGCGAGCAGGAACGTGGCATCTCCGTTCACCTGCAGTCGGTCCGCCAGGTACAGGAGCGCGCCATCGGCCCGGCCGGTCGCCAGGTCGACCAGTGAGCGCACACCCAGGCGCACGGTCACCTCGGTCCCGGCAGGGTTCACGGCATCCCCGTCGACGAGGACACGGACACCGGTCTGTTCGAACCCGATCCGGACGACGCGTGGCCCCTCGGCGTCGGTCGGCACGATCTCGAGCCGGAGCTCGCCGTAGGGACCCGACCACGCGATCGGCCCGGTCGAAGCGGCCAGGGCGGCCACCGCGCTAGACCAGACCGGGGCATTTGCGACGAGGAGGTTTAGATCGGTCTCGGACGCTCCGGCGGCCGCCTCGACCACGGCTGAGAACCCGTCAAGGGAGGCGGGCTCGGCGACCCAACGGTCGAGGATCACGCCCAGATCAGGCGCGTCGACGGATCCGCGGGGGGTCACGAGCAGCACGCCTCCGTTCCTGACAGCAATGTGGCCGGGGTCACCAAAAATGTGTAACGCAGACTGTCACAGCCGTTTACAGAAAGCCAGGGGTACTCGAAACGCGCTGCGGGGACGCGTCCGTGAGCGCGAACGGTGACATACTGCAAGTCCTCCCGATCGCGGGCTTTCTGGAGCCCGCGCCCTCCCAGCATCTTGGAGCTGAATTCCATGCGTCGCACCCTCGCCGCGTCCCTCGCTGTAGCACTGACCACCGTGCTCGCGATGGTTGGCGCCCTGTCCCCGGTCGGAGCCGCGTCCCCGATCTGGACCTACTACTCCACGTCCGGCGGCACCCAGGTGAACCTCATCGGTTCCACGGTGAGCACGGACCTGACCGGCGCCTCCAACCTCGGTGGCACCGCGTTCGAGGACTCGCGGACCAACGGCGTCGCGAGCGTCTACATCCCCGGCATCCTCAAGGTCGGCGCGGTCACCACCTCGCAGGTCGCCTCCCCGTTCGGGACCGACGGCGTCCAGGTCACCTCCAAGGCGAAGATCGCCGGGATCGACATCCTCAGCGGCGCGATCAAGATCGACGCGGTCGAGACGACGAACATCGTCCGTGCGAACCCGGCCGGGTTCACCCGTGCGCCCGACTCCAAGCTGCTCACGCTGACGATCGGTGGCAAGGCCTACCCGCTCACGGTTTCGCCGAACACCAAGATCACCATCCCGGGCCTGGCCGAGGTGACCATCAACAAGCAGGTCTGGAACGCCGGGCCTTCCGGCGCCGAGTCCAAGATGGCCGCCCTCGAGGTGACGCTCCTCAAGGACGTCGCCGGCGGCAAGATCGGCTCGACCATCCTGCTGGCCCCGAGCACGGTCAACATGCTGAACGGCTCGGCGCTCAACGCCGTACCGGTCGGTGGCTTCGCCTACGGCACCTCGGTGGTCGTCGGTGCCGCCGACATCCGTGCGGCCGTCCCGCCGACCGCGCTGCTGCAGATCCCGTCGATCGGTACCGGCGGCAAGCTGTACGAGAACAGCACCCTGAAGCTGAACGTGCCCGGCGTCCTCGACCTCGGTGCGATCGAGTCCAAGATCTCCGGTCTGTCGCAGGTCGGGTCCAGTGACGCGTTCGCGACCAACAAGACCGCACGGGTCAACGTCCTGAACGGCCTGATCACGGCCGACGCGATCACGGTGAAGTCGCACGTCTCCAAGACGCCGACCTCGCACCTCGAGGAGCAGTCGCTCGAGTTCGTGAACCTCAAGATCGCCGGCAAGGTCATCCCGCTGAACGTGAAGCCGAACACGCAGATCTTCCTGCTCGGCGTGGGCACGGTCTTCATCAACCAGCAGTACAGCCAGCCGGGCTACAGCGTCATCGTCGGCGTCCGGCTGATCGTCTCGGCCAAGGGCCTCGGCCTGCCGGTCGGCGCCGATGTCCAGCTGGGTGTGGCGAGCACCTTCACCGCTGCCAGCTGATCCAGAGCACCTCGTTCAGGGCCGGTCCTTCGGGGCCGGCCCTGACGCTTGTCCTGACCGTTCCGACGGGTCCCCCGGTCAGTGCGTGCGACCCGGCAGGTGCCGCCGCGGAGCCATCCGGGCACCCCGGCGTGCCGGTCCGAGACCTGCGGCCTCCACCAGTCGCTGCACGCGGTGCCGGTGCGGACGGTAGGGCTCGAGGAGTTCGGCGAGAGCGTCGTCGTCGACCGCCTCCCCGGTCAGGGCCCAGCCGATGTCCTTGGCCACGTGGTAGTCGCCGAAGCTGACCGCATCCGCGTCACCGAGGGCCCGCGACCGCACCTCGGCGCTCGTCCAGACACCGACCCCGGGAACGGTGCGCAGCTTGCGGTCGAAGGTCTCCAGATCCTGCCCCGCGACTCGTTCGAGTGAGTCCGCGACCCGCGCCAGCGCGATCAGCGGCCGGTTGCGGCCTCCGTCGACCGGAAGCTTCAGCCACTCCCAGGAGGGGATCGTCCGGACCTGGTCAGGCGTGGGCTGCAACCAGAGACCGTCGGGGCCGGGAGCCGGTTCGCCGAACCGGCGCACCATCCGCCGGAACGCGGTGAACGCCTCCTGGCCGGTGACCTTCTGCTCGATCACGGTCGGTGCCAGCGACTCCCAGACCAGCCCGGTCCGGCCGAGGCGCCAGTGGCGCAGCCGCCGCCAGGCAGGTGCCAGCACCTCAGGGGGCTCGAAACCGCTCGGGTCGTCGTCAGCACCGAGCATCCCCGGGAGGGCATCGAGTACCCAGTCGGCGCCGGTGCCCCAGGCACGCGCGTGGACGTCGCCGTTCGCGTCGAGCGGCGCGACCTGCAGCGTGACCGGACCGGCCGGCGTACGGAGGGCGCGGAGATGACTGCCGTCGGACGCGATCCGGTACGTCGGATCGCCCGCCCCGCGACGGTGGACGCCGAGGACCGCCCCGACCGGACACGGCCAGTCCGGTCGCCAAGTACGGGTCTGCACGCTCACCTGGACAACCTATGCGCGGACCCCGACGGAGATGTCGGTCTCCCCCGGCAGGATGGACACATGCACCTCGCCGATCTGGTCGCCACCTCCGCCTTGGTTGCGGGCACCCGGGCACGCACCGAGAAGCGCGCTCATCTCGCCGACCTGCTCCGGCGCGTGCCGACCGACGAGATCGAGATCGCGACGGCGTACCTGTCCGGCACGTTGCTGCAGCGGCGTACCGGGGTCGGCTGGCGCGGCCTGTCCGAGTTGCCGGAGCCCGCCACGAAGCCCTCGCGGTCACTGACCGAGATCGACGCGCTGCTGGAGGCGATCTCGGGACTCGCCGGCACCGGCTCGAGCCTGGCCCGGCGTTCCGCGATCGCAGACCTGTTCGGCGCGCTGACCGCGGACGAACAGGAGTACCTGCGCGCAGTGATGACCGGCGCGGTCCGTCAGGGCGCTCTGGACTCGGTGATGCTCGACGCGATCGCGGCGGCGGCTGACGTTCCGGTCGCATCCGTCCGCCGTGCGGCGATGTTCAGCGGTCCGACGGGGCCCGTGGCCGTCGCTGCGCTGACCGGCGGTGTCCCGGCGCTGGAGGCGTTCGATCTCGAGGTCGGCCGTCCGATCCGGCCGATGCTCGCGTCGTCGGCGCCGGACGTCGCCGCCGGGTTCGCCCCGCTCGCCGATGCCGGGCCGGTCGTGGTCGACACCAAGCTGGACGGCATCAGGATCCAGGTGCACCGGCGCGGTGACGACGTACGGATCTTCACGCGCAGCCTGGACGAGATCTCCGAACGACTCCCCGATGTGGTCGACGCGGTCCGGGCCCTGCCTGCAGACGGTCTGATCCTGGACGGCGAGGCGATGACCCTCGCCGAGGACGGCCGTCCCCGTCCCTTCCAGGAGACGGCGTCGCGGACCTCCAGCACGGTCAGCGAGACCGGGGCCGCCGTGCACCCGTTCTTCTTCGACCTGCTCGCCCACGAGGGCACGTCGTACGTCGAGCGCCCCGGCACCGCACGCTGGGAGGTGCTCGACCGCGTGGTGCCGCAGTCGATGCGCACCGAGAGGCTGGTCACGACCGACCCGGACGAGGCGGGCGCGTACTTCACCGCCGCCGTCGCCGCCGGACAGGAGGGCGTGATCCTCAAGCGTGGTGATGCGCCGTACGAGGCCGGCCGTCGCGGAGCCGCCTGGGTCAAGGTGAAGCCGCGGCACACCCTGGACCTGGTCGTCCTCGCCGTCGAGCACGGCAGCGGCCGGCGACGCGGCTGGCTCTCCAACATCCACCTCGGAGCCCGCGATCCCGAGGGCGGTGGCTTCGTGATGCTCGGCAAGACCTTCAAGGGGATGACCGACGAGATGCTCGCCTGGCAGACCGAGCGGTTCCGTGACCTCCAGATCGAGGACGACGGCTGGGTGGTGACCGTGCGCCCCGAGCAGGTCGTCGAGATCGCCTTCGACGGTCTGCAGCGGTCGACGCGCTACCCCGGCGGTGTGGCGCTCCGGTTCGCGAGGGTGCTGCGCTACCGCGACGACAAGGCCGCGGCCGAGGCCGACACGATCGCGACGGTTCAGTCCCTGCTCTGACCCGGGCTGATCAGTCCGACTCGTCGAGCAGGCTGATCGTCCAGGCGTCATCCGGGCCCGACCGTTCGGCGACATGTCCCGGCGGCATGGTCGCAAGCCTCGCGATTGAACTGTTCCGCTCGATGGCATGTGCAATGTGGGTCGCCACCGACGAGCCCGAGATGTTCGGGTCGTTCACGCCGTCACCGACCGCCCAACTACCGTCCGAGAAATGCACTACTTCACGTGCTGGCTGCTCACCTTCCAGAACGGTCCTCTGTACCACCGCACCGAGCGCGTCAGGGAATCGGTCGCCTTCGAACGGGAAGGGCAGGTAACGCGACATCTCGCCTTCAGAACTCACGAAAACGACCTTGGCACAATCCCGGAGCTGCATGACCCAGGACCCCGCAAGTCGCTCCGCCATCATTCGACAGCTGACGTTCTGGTGACGACGCGCACCCTCGCGGTACGACGGCCGGGGTTGCGCAGGGCGCGGACGCCGGTGCCGCGGAGCCAGAACCCGGCGTCCCGTCCGAGGACGGGCCCGGGCGCACCGTCGCGCAGCTCCAGCTGTACCCGCCCTCGGGTGACGACGCCGAACGCGTCGGACCATTCCGCCTCGACGACCGCGACGCGTGCGCCACCGCGCAGCGCGAGCGTCCGCACCTGGACTACTCGGCGCCGACTCCAGCGCCGTCGGCCGGCAGGTGCTCCGGCAGTCCGAGCCGCGGGAACTGGTCGTCGTGGAAGGTGAAGATCTCGGCGATCTTCCCGTCGGTGATGCGCAGGACGTCGATCGTCAGCGGCAGGTAGGCGTTCGCCTCCTCCTGCCACACGTAGAAGGCGACGGCCGGCTGGCGGTTCACCGACGTGGGAACACCGCGCAGGCCCGTCATGCCCTCGAACCCGTCCTCGCTCCAGCTGGTCACCACCGCGTCGCGGCCGACGTGCACGCCGGGCGTGGGCGGCATCGAGGATCGGACGTCGTCGCGCAGCATCGTGGCGAGAACACCGACGTCCGTGGCCTCGGTCGCGTCGGTGAACCGGCGCACGAGCTCACGCGTCTCGGCGTCCTCCTCGCCGCCGGTCCAGTCCTGCCGCCCGGCCGGCAGGTGCTCGCGCATGCCGGCACGGGCTCGCTGCAGCGCACTGTTCACCGAGTTGACGGAGTCCCCGAGGAGCTCCGCTACGTCCTTCGCCGGCCAGCCGAGCACGTCCCGCAGGATCAGGACGGCCCGCGGCCGCGGTGCGAGGTGCTGGACTGCGACCAGGTAAGCCAGTTCGATCGTCTCCCGCGCGACGGCGAGGCTCTCCGGCTCGTCCGCGTCGGCTGCGGGCAGTTCGTCGAGCAACCGGTCGGGGTAGGGCTGCAGCCACAGCACCTCGCCACCGGTCGCAGGCTCCGGCCGGCGTTTGGCCAGCAGGTCCAAGCAGGCGTTCGTGGCGATCCGGTAAAGCCAGGCCCGGAACGTCGACCGCCCCTCGAAGGTCTCCCGTCGGCGCCAGGCCCTGAGGAACGTCTCCTGCACGGTGTCCTCGGCGTCCTCGAACGACCCCAGCATCCGGTAGCAGTGCACGTGCAGCTCCCGCCGGTGCCGCTCGGCGAGCCCCGTGAACGTCGGCCCGTCGACGTCGCCCAGTCCGCTCAGCTCGCTCACGCCCAGCTCCTCCAGCCGCGTATCCGTACTCATCGCGTCATCCTTCCGCCTCATCGTGTCCTGTTGCAGGTATGACGGGGGCAGACGCGAGAAGTCATCACTGACCACTCAACAAAGGGCTCGTCTGGGTTCATCGCTGGCAGTCGCCGCCTGGCGTCGAGCGCTTCACATAGCTGAAACGGCTACTTGTGCCTACCAACACGCAAAGCCCACTCCACGGTGCGCATGACTGCCAGGGCACCGAATGCGACCGCGAGGGTCAGGCTCAGCAGCATCACGGAGGTGATGGCCGCATCGGGAAAGAAAGTCGCCGTGACGCATGCGACTGCAACCACGACGACGAATACTACGACTACTCCGAATCGACCTCTCATTGTCGTCAATCCTACTAATGCTGCCAGGAGGAGCACGAGCGCCCAACGAAGCAAATGCGCGCCTCGGGCGCCTCTCCACCGCGTACTTGCAGCTCGAAGTCGTAGTTTGACTTCCACGGAACGGCAGTCACGCCTTGCTCGACGGAGAAGCGGTACTTCCACGACGAGGCGTGTGAATAAAGATATGGGCGCTGAGTCAACGTGATCGTTTCCCCCCAGCTAGCCGGGAAACGGCTGGGGAAAGAGATCTTCACCGTGTGGACCTTGCGAAGGCGTTGGTTGTAGATCGGGCCGACAAAACCAGATTTGCGGTAGTTACACCACTGGTAGGTCGCCCGCACCTTGTGCCCGGCGAACGCATTGAAGCTCACGTCGCGACCACCGCCGGCATACCCCGAACACGACGGCAATCCCGCGCTGGCCGGACTCGGTACAGCGACCATTGTCAGGAACCCGACGACGAGCGAGAAAACAATCCGAGACTTCAAGGCATCCTCCAGCGGATCAGGTCAGATCGGTCTGGAGGAACGAACATGTTCGCGGCCTCCACCATGTAGACCGCTAACTGCGCTGCCGGTCACGCGGAATGCGAAGGATTCGTCATGGCAGGGCGCACCGTGCCACGCACGGTGATGTGACCCAGGACCTGGTCGATCGCTCACCGGCTACGCAACCCAACAGCAAGCTCCGGATGCAACATGTGTGTAAACCAGAGTTGCACTACAGTTCGGACATGAGCACCCCCAGCCGGCAGTCTGCAGCGGCTGCTCGGCGCAAGGCGCGTGAGCAGCAGATCCTGGCCGCGACCCGGCAGCTCTTCGACGAGTCCGGGGTCCGCGACGCCCAGATCGACGACATCGCCAAGGCCGTCGGTATCAACCGGGCGATCATCTACCGGCACTTCAGCGGCAAGGAAGAGCTGTTCGCGCTCGCCGTCGAGAGTTACCTCGAGGAGCTGAAGCAGCGCCTCCAGGAGGCAGCCGCCTCGGTCAAGAGCAATGACCCGGTCGCGAAGCTGCGGGCCGTCGTCGGCGCCTTCGTGGACTACGGCCTCGAGTACCCGGCCTTCGTCGACTGCGCCCAGACCCTGATGCGACGTCCCGGCCCGGAGCTACTCGAGCAGGTCAGCGAGGGTGCGCTGTTCCGGCTGGGCCGCGCGATCTCCGGTTGCCTGCGCACCCTCATCGAGACCCTGGACGCCGGAGTCGGGTCCGGCGACTTCAAGGTCGAGGACAGCACCCTGGTCGCCAACTACATGTACGCCTCCGGGCTCGGCGCTCTCCAGCTCGCCCGGATCGGCCTCCTGGTCAAGGAGAGTGCCCCGGGAATCCCGACGATCGCGCCGATCTCGGGAGACCAGGTGCGCGGGTTCCTGGTCACCTCCGCGGTCGCGCTGGCCGTCGGCCGCTGACGCAGAAGCGCCACAGACCCGTTCGGGTCCGTGGCGCTTCCGGGTGATTCAGGCCCTGCTTACCTCACCGCATCGCGAGAGGCTCGATGAGCGACGAGTCAGCGCTCGAGGATCGCGACGACGCCCTGGCCGCCGGCGGCGCAGACCGAGATGAGCGCCCGGCCGGACCCCTTCTCGGCAAGCAGCTTGGCGGCGTTCGCGACGATCCGGCCGCCGGTCGCGGCGAACGGGTGCCCGGCCGCGAGCGAAGAGCCCTTGACGTTGAGCTTGCTGCGGTCGATCGAGCCGAGCGGCCCGTCGAGACCCAGGCGTTCCTTGCAGAACACCGGGCTCTCCCAGGCGGCGAGCGTCGAGAGCACCTGCGAGGCGAACGCCTCGTGGATCTCGTAGTAGTCGAAGTCCTGCAGGGTCAGGCCGGCGCGGGCGAGCATCCGCGGCACCGCGTACGCCGGCGCCATCAGCAGGCCCTCGCCACCGTGGACGAAGTCGACCGCCGCGGTCTCGTACTCGGCCAGGTAGGCCAGCGGCTCCAGGCCGTGCTCCTTGGCCCAGTCCTCCGAGCCGAGCAGCACCGCGGAGGCACCGTCGGTCAGCGGCGTGGAGTTGGCGGCCGTCATCGTCGCGGCCTCACCCTTGCCGAAGACCGGCTTGAGGGTCGCCAGCTTCTCCAGCTTGGAGTCGGCGCGCATGTTGTTGTCGCGCTCCAGGCCGTTGAACGGGGTGATCAGGTCGTCCTGCCAGCCGGCCTCGTACGACGCCGCCAGGTTGTGGTGCGAGTTCACCGCGAGCTCGTCCTGCGCCTCACGGGTGATCTGCCACTCCAGCGCGGTGATCGCCTGGTGCTCGCCCATCGACAATCCGGTCCGCGGCTCGCCGTTGGACGGGATCGCGAGGCTGATGTCGCCGGGGCGGATCGAGGCGAGGACGGCGAGCCGGTCCTTGTTCGACTTGGCGTTGTTGAGCTTGATCAGCTTCTTGCGCAGCTTCTCGCCGATGGCGATCGGCGCGTCCGAGGTGGTGTCGGTGCCGCCGCCGATGCCGGACTCGATCTGGCCGAGCGCGATCTTGTTGGCGACGTAGATGATCGCCTGCAGGCCGGTGCCACACGCCTGCTGGATGTCGACGGCCGGGGTCTCCGGGGCCAGCCGGGTGCCGAGCACCGCCTCGCGGGTCAGGTTGAAGTCACGGGAGTGCTTGAGGACGGCGCCGGCGGCGACCTCGCCGATGACCTCGCCCTCCAGGCCGAAGCGGGCGACCAGGCCGTCGAGGGTGGCGGTGAGCATCTCCTGGTTGGAGGCAGTCGCGTAGACCGAGTTGGAACGCGCGAACGGGATCCGGTTGCCGCCGAGGACGGCGACGCGGCGTGTGGTGGCCTGCATGAGGGGTGTCTCCTGATCTGCGGAAGGTGCGGTCGGTCGCTGCGGTCTCCCGCGGTGCGCCACGAACAATACTGACGCGTAACATCGGGAAATGAAACGGAGTGAGTGCCACGTCACGATTCTTGGACACTGAGTTACACATGAAGTTACATTTCGTGGCGCGGCCTGTCTCCCCCAGGCGTCCCTGACTTTCCGAACACCCCCAGCACACCAGCTATTTCAAGCGAGGAATACCCCGATGAACGACCGTTACCAGTCCTTCAGTTCGAGCCCGATCGGTCAGATGTTCGTGAAGAACCTGGGCCTGCCCAGCCCGGAGAAGCTCGACCGCTACACCGAAGGCGCTCCGCTGGTCGACGGCACTGTCGTCGTCGGCGGCGAAGGCCGGCTCACCGAGGTGCTCACCACCACGCTCGACAACCTCCAGGTCGCCAGCACCCGCACGGCCGCCGAGGGCGAGAAGTACAAGGGCCTCGTCTTCGACGCCACCGGCATCACCAGCCCCGAGGCGCTGATCGCGCTGCAGGAGTTCTTCACGCCGCTGATGCGCAGCCTCAAGGGCTGCGCCCGCGTCGTCGTCCTGGGCACCAACCCGGCCCAGACCGGCTCGACCGACGAGCGCATCGCCCAGCGCGCCCTCGAGGGCTTCACCCGCTCGCTCGGCAAGGAGATCGGCCGGGGCAGCACCGTGAACCTGGTCTACGTCGCCCCGGGCGCCGAGGCCACCATCGAGTCCACGCTGGCGTTCTTCCTCTCCCCCAAGTCCGCCTACGTCTCCGGCCAGGTCGCCCGCCTCGGGCTGACCGGCACCAAGAAGGCCGCGAAGGTTGCTGACCAGGCCAAGCCGCTGGCCGGCAAGATCGCCATCGTCACCGGCGCCTCGCGCGGCATCGGCGAGCAGATCGCCCGCGTTCTGCACCGCGACGGCGCGACGATCCTGGGCATCGACGTACCGCAGGCCGCCAGCGAGCTCCAGGCGCTGATGCGCGAGCTCGACGGCGACCAGCTCACCCTGGACATCACCGGCAAGGACGCGGCGCAGCGGATCGCGCACCACGTGAAGGAGAAGCACGGCGGCGTCGACATCGTCGTGCACAACGCCGGCATCACCCGCGACAAGAAGCTCGCGAACATGGCCGAGGACCGCTGGGCCTCGGTGATCGCGGTCAACCTGTCCGCTCCGGAGCGGATCACCGCCGAGCTGCTCGAGCAGGGCCTGATCAACAAGAACGGCCGGATCATCGGCGTCTCCTCGATCGCCGGCATCGCGGGCAACGTGGGACAGACCAACTACGCCGCGTCCAAGGCCGGCGTCATCGGCTTCGTCGACGCGATCGCCCCGACCCTGAAGAACGACATCACCATCAACGCGGTCGCACCGGGCTTCATCATCACCGCGATGACCGCCGCCGTTCCGTTCGCCACTCGTGAGGTCGGCCAGCGGATGAACGCGATGGCCCAGGGCGGTCTGCCGGTCGACGTCGCCGAGGCGATCGCCTGGTACTCCAGCCCCGGTTCGTCGGCCGTCAACGGCAACGTGGTCCGGGTCTGCGGCCAGATGATGCTGGGTGCCTGAGATGAACGCCGGGACCGAGCGCATCATCGAGGGGCAGCCGTCGGCGCTGCCGACGATGCTCAAGGCGGCGCTGCCGGTGGTCCCGGGGGTCAACCTGATCCCCGGAGTGGCCAAGAAGGGCGGCGACCTCCCCGACCTGCGGCTCACCCGCAAGGACGTATCGATCGACCCCGAGCACGTCAAGGCGTACGCCGACGTCTGCGGGTTCGCTCCGAGCCAGACCCTGCCGCTGACCTACCCGCACATGCTGGCCTTCAGCCTGCACATGGGGATCATGACCGACAGTTCGTTCCCGTACGCCGCGATCGGCAGCGTGCACCTGGGCAACACCATCGTCCAGCACCGGCCGATCACGCCGACCGAGCGCCTCGACGTGACCGCCATCGCGACCAACCTCCGTGCTCACCCGAAGGGCAAGGTTTTCGACCTGGTCACCACCGTCACCAGCGACGGCCAGACGGTGTGGGAGTCGACGTCGAACTACATGCGGCCCGGCAAGGGTGACAAGGACGCCAAGGCCGATAGGTCTGCTCCGTTCGACGTGATCGCCGGCACCGGCACCAAGTGGCGTCTCGAAGGCAACCTCGGACGCCGGTACGCCGCGGTCTCGGGTGACCACAACCCGATCCACCTCTACCCGCTGACCGCCAAGGCGTTCGGGTTCCCGCGCCACATCGCGCACGGCATGTGGAGCAAGGCCCGCTGTGTGGCGGCGATGGCGAACCGGCTCCCGGACGCGGTCACCGTCGAGGTCGAGTTCAAGAAGCCGATCCTGCTCCCCACGACAGTCGCCTTCGGGTCCCGGATCGTCCCCGACGGGATCGACTTCTCGCTGACCAACCCGAAGAACGGCTCGCCGCACCTGGTCGGCCGCACCCGCTGACACCCGTTCGTCGTCGCCCGCACCATCCGCTGGAACCGGTGCGGGCGTCGTCGCGTCCCAACGACGTGCGCACTCTCCTGCGGTCCCTCGTGCCCGTCGTCGTCCTCAGTGGCGCGGTGATCCTGAGCGCTCCCGCCGCCGAGGCGCTCTCCTGCGTGGGCGCCGAGCGAGTCGTGAAGGACGCCGGGACCGCCTTCACCGGCAAGATCGTGGACGCCGAGGACGGCCGACTGGTGGTCGCCGTCGAAGAGGTCTGGAAGGGCGGTCCGGTCGCCGCCCAGGTCCTGCTCGACGTCGGGCTCGCGGGCTGGTCTGCGTGGAGCGGCGGCAAGGACCGGGTGCCCGACGGCTACTCGTCCCCTCAGACCTGGCTCTTCGTCCCAGACGGCGACGAGCAACCGATGAGCGTCAATCCCTGCACCGCCTACACGCTCGACCACCCCGGCGTTGCCGAGCAGCGGCCCGTCGTCCTGCCGACGCCGCAACTGACTGCGGTCGCGTCCAAGAGCGATCCCGCTGAACTGACCGAATCGGCCAACGGTCGGTGGGTCGTGGGCGGCGTTGTCGGAGCAGGGCTCGTGCTCGGGGCATGCCTGATCGTCGTACGACGCCGGCGCGCGGGCTGAGGGTCAGTCCTTCGACCCGTGGTACCTGATCAGGCCCTCCTGGGCGACGCTGGCGACCAGACGGCCGTCGGCGGTGAAGATCCGCGCGATCGCGAGCCCGCGCCCGCCAGAGGCGGACGGACTGTGCTGGTCGTAGAGCCACCACTCGTCGGCCTTGAACGGGCGGTGGAACCAGATCGTGTGGTCGAGAGACGCGGCCTGCATCCCCGGTGAGGCGATGAAGACGCCGTGCGGGACCAGCGCCGCGCCGAGGAGGGTCATGTCACTGGCGTAGGTGAACGCCGCCGTGTGCGAGAGAGCGTCGTCCGGGAGCTTGCCGGCGACGCGGACCCAGAGCCGTGCCTTCGCCGGTTTCGTCGGGTGGTTGAACTCACCGCCCGGACGGGTGTTGCCCGCGAACCGGACCTCGAGCGCATCCCATTCGGTGGGCCACTCCTCGTCCGGGGTCCGGGCCCGGAACAGCTCGGCCAGATCGAGGCAGTCCTCGGGCGCGGGGACCTCGGGCATCTCGTCCTGGTGATCGAGTCCCTCTTCAGGGATCTGGAAGTTCAGCGTCATGGCGAAGATCGGGCGGCCGTGCTGACGGGCCAGCACGCGGCGGGTCGCGAACGACCGGCCGTCACGGACGGCTTCGACGTCGTACACGATCGGGACCGCGGTGTCGCCGGGGCGGAGGAAGTAGGAGTGCAGCGAGTGCACGACGTACGCCGGATCGACTGTCCGGGTGGCGGCGACCAGTGCGTGCGCGGCCACCTGTCCGCCGAAGACCCGTTGCATCACGGTGTCGGGCTGGCGGCCGCGGAAGAGGTTGTCCTCGATCGCCTCGAGGTCGAGGAGGTCCAGGAACTCGGTCAGGTCGGCGGCCATCAGTCCTCGGTGCCTTCACCCTTGGGGTCGAGATCCGCGAGGAACTGCTCGAACTGCGCTCCGAGCTCCTCACCGGTGGGGAGGTCCGCCGAACCGAGGTCGTCCGCGTCGGAGAGCAGGCTGCTGCCGGCTGCGCGGTGGAAGGCGTCGTACTGCTGCTCGAGACCTTCGACGACCCCGCGCACCTCGTCGGTGTCCGCCACCTGCGCGCCGATCTCGGCCTGGCGCTCGGTGGCGGCCTGGTCGAGGACCTCGGTGTCCCAGGCGAGACCGGTGACGGCGGCGACCTGACGGAGCATGGCCGAGGCGGCCTCGGGATAGGGGAACTGTGCGACGTAGTGCGGGATGTGCGCGACGAACCCGGTCGCGTCGTGGCCCCACTCCCCCAGCCGCACCTCGAGGAGCGACTGGGCACTCGACGGGATCCTGATCTCGCCGGACCAGACGTTCTCGGAGATCAGCAGCCGCTTCGACGTGGCGTGATTGGTGAGCTGGACCGGCCGGGTGTGCGGCACCGCCATCGGCACCGACCCCAGCGAGACGGTGAGCCGTACGTCGAAGTGCTCGACCACCTTGCGGACCGCATCGGCGAATCCCTCCCAGCGCGCGTCCGGCTCCGGACCGGTCAACAGCAGGTACGGCGCGTTGGCGTCGTCGTGCAGCAGCCGCACCACGAGTCGCGGGGCGTCGTAGTCGGAGTAGTGGTCCTCGATGAAGCTCATCGGGGGTCGGCGGGCGCGGTAGTCGTAGAACTCGTCGACCTCGAAGCTGGCCACCACACTGCTCGCCCGGCCGTCCTGGAGGTGTCCCACCGCGAGCGCCGAGGCGCTCCCCGCG
The DNA here is from genome assembly GCA_036676945.1 of Marmoricola sp. GTDB lineage: Bacteria > Actinomycetota > Actinomycetes > Propionibacteriales > Nocardioidaceae > Marmoricola. The sequence continues at coordinate 44,300 of JAKFBZ010000102.1, read as the reverse complement.
TCGAGGAACCCCTCCAGCGCGACGACCATCACCGGACCGTCACTGAGCCCTTCGAGCTCGGGGACGTCGTCGACGATGTGCACGAACCGTGCCTGGGTCACTGGGTGCTCCTCCGGAGATGTCGCTGTGGGACCAGCCTAGAGGGGTGCAACGCCGCATCGTGGCGCGATATGCCCGGCGTCGCTGGTGATCCACGTCCTACGGAACGCAGCGAGCCGTTCCGGTCTCATCCGTAGATGGTGCGGATCCGGTTCGCCGCCCGGCGCGCGAGCTGGTGGGAGTCGAAGCCGAGCACGGACTCCAGGACCAGGTCCTGATCGGCGTCGCTGATGCCCTCGCCGCCGGCGTGCAGCGCGTCCATCAGCTGCCACAGCCGGGCCTCGCCCTGACTCGCCGCGATGTAGTCGCACGCCATCCAGGACAGGGCGTAGTTCCACGGCTGGTCAGCGCCGTTGAAGGAGGACGACGCGGGCATCTCGTCCGCCCCGGCCCGGGCCCGGCTCAGGGCGACGGTCGCGATCCGGCGCTCGTCCTCGGGGATGTTGCGGGCTCCCATGTACTCCGCGATCCCCTCGGCGAACCAGACCGGTGCACCGTCGTCGCGGTCACCGACCGCGACGTGGGTCAACTCGTGGCGGGTGATCCGGTCCAGGAACGGCTGACCGGCACGCAGCGAACTGGGCAGCAGGGTGAACCTGATGCCGGCGACCTCCGGCTGACCCATCACCGAGTACATCGGGAACGTCATCGCACCGAGGTGCCGGATGTTGCCGCCGGGCACTCCTTCGTAGCTGTCCAGGACGGCCTTGCGGGAGAAGACGTACACCACGACCCGGCGGTCCCAGGAGAACGGCAGCCCCTGGCTGACGTCGTCGATCCCCCGGCGCAGCGTGTCGCCGATCTCGCGGGCGCGCGACCAGGTGTCGTCGTCGTACATCTGCAGGGTGTCCTCGCTGACCTGCACATGGACCCGGACCAGGTCCCACGGAGCGGGACTGGACCCGGGGAACTGCTGGCCGGAGCCGGTCACCTCGGAGACGACCACGGGTCGTCCGTCGCGACGTCCGATCGCGAACCCGGTGACCCGGCGCACCGGGAGCTCGTCGAAGCCGCCCAACTGCGTCGCCACCCGGACCTGCGGGACGAGCACGTCCGAGCCCCAGGACTTCGAGCGCAGCACCGAGGGCCACTGCGACTCGAGGACCAGGAACCGGAACGTCTCCAGCGGCAGCGCCTGCATGTTGTCGAAGTAGCGGCGCTGCCGGGTCACCAGCGCGCGGTCGGTACGGTCGATCCCGCGCATGAACAACGCCCGGTCGCCGTTCCGGATGGCGCGGGCGCGCTGGCTGAGGAGCTGCTGGGCCTCCGCGTAGCTGACCCGGGCTCCGGAACCGGCGCTCGGCGGAGTGTTCTCCTTGTCGTCGGAGCACCCGGCGAGCAACGATCCGAGGAGCACCAGGAGGACGACGAGGAGCGCGGCCCGGGTGCCGCGACGCGACAGTCCCATCGCGCTAGTCGATGTCGACCAGGGAGTGGCCCGCGTCCAGTGCCGTCACGTCCTCGACGACCCGTCGGGCCAGAGCCTGGGCGGTCAGGCCGATCCGCTCGAGGATCGCCTCGCGCTTGGCGTGACCGAGGAACTCCTGGGGGATGCCGTGCAGCCGGAAGGGGGTGGTGACGCCTTCGTCGGAGAGCAGGTGCAGCAGGTTCGCTCCGAAGCCGCCGACCTTGCCGTTGTCCTCCACGCTGACCACCAGCCGGTGGTCGCGCGCGGCACCCACGAGAGCCGGGTCGATCGGCTTGACCCAGCGCGGGTCGACCACCGTGACGCCGATCCCCTGGTCGCTCAGCCGGGCCGCCACGTCGACGGCCGTCTGCGCCATCGACCCGGGCGCCACCAGAAGCACGTCCTTCGCGCCGCGGCGGACCAGGACGTCACAGCCGCCGAGCCGGTCGACCGCGTCGATGTCGTGTTCGGGCGGGGTGCCCTTCGGCAGCCGGACGATCGTGGGCGCGTCCTCGACGGCGACCGCCTCGCGCAGCAGTTCCCGCACCCGCGCGCCGTCACGCGGAGCGGCGAGGCGCAGGCCGGGCACGACCTGGAAGATCGACATGTCCCACATGCCGTTGTGGCTGGGGCCGTCGTCGCCGGTGACGCCGGCGCGGTCGGTGACGAAGGTGACCCCGCACTTGTGCAGCGCGACATCCATCAGCACCTGGTCGAACGCCCGGTTCATGAAGGTCGCGTAGATCGCGACGACCGGGTGCATGCCGCCCATGGCGAGCCCCGCGGCGCTGGTGACCGCGTGCTGCTCGGCGATGCCGACATCGAAGGTGCGCTCGGGGAAGCGCGCCGCGAACCGGTCCAGGCCGACGGGGTAGAGCATCGCGGCGGTGATCGCGACGATGTCCTGCCGCTCCTCTCCGATGGCGACGATCTCGTCGGTGAAGAAGTCGGTCCAGATCCGGCCCTTGGGACGGCTCTCACCGGTCTCGGTGTCGAACGGGCCGATCTGGTGGAACTGGTCGGCCTCGTGCTGCTCCGCCGGGTGGTAGCCGAAGCCCTTCTGGGTGATCACGTGCACGATCACCGGCCCGCCGAACCGCTTCGCCTGGGTCAGCGCCTGCTCGACGGCGACCCGGTCGTGACCGTCGATCGGGCCGACGTACTTGAGCCCGAGATCCTCGAAGAGGCCTTGCGGGGCAAGCGCGTCCTTCATGCCCTTCTTCATCGCGTGCAGTGCGTCGTACGCGGCCGGGCCGACGCCGCGGACCCCTTGCAGGCGGCGCTTGACCTGGTCCAGGACCTGTTCGTAGCGCGGGTTGGTGCGCAGCGCGGTGAGCGCGCTGGCCAGTCCGCCGACGGTGGGCTGGTAGGACCGGCCGTTGTCGTTGACCACCATCACCAGGCTGCGGTCCTTGCCGACGGCGATGTTGTTGAGCGCCTCCCAGGACATCCCCCCGGTCAGCGCGCCGTCGCCGACGACCGCGACCACGTGCCGGGCCTCGCCGCGGATCGAGTAGGCCTTGGCCAGCCCGTCGGCGTAGGACAGCGCGGTGGAGGCGTGTGAGTTCTCGACGAGGTCGTGCTCGGACTCGGCCGGGTTCGGGTAGCCGGAGAGGCCGCCCTCGGTGCGCAGCGAGTCGAAGTCGCCCGCGCGGCCGGTCAGCATCTTGTGGACGTAGGCCTGGTGGCCGGTGTCCCAGACCACCTTGTCCCGCGGGGACTCGAAGACCCGGTGGATGGCGAGGGTGAGCTCGACGACGCCGAGGTTCGGACCGAGGTGGCCACCCCGGGGAGCGCAGGTTCGGATCAATTCGTCACGGATCTCGGCCGCGAGCTCGGTGAGCTGACGGTCGTCGAGCCGGCGCAGATCCTGCGGTCCGGTGATCGACTCCAGGTGACTCATGCCCTGCCTCTCGCGGTGCTCCATCGGTGCTCGTTCGATCCTGGAAGTCTAGACGGCGTCGAGTGAGATCACGGCAACGCACGACTCCTCGAGGCTGCCCAGCCAGACCTCGCCGTGGTGCTCGCGGACGCCGGTCACCATGTGGAAGTCGGTCGCGTCCGACTCGAGGTCGTGGACGCAGGCGCCGTCGTCGTCGAACGCCATCACCCGGACGACCCGCTTCAGGCGCGGCTGCAGCGCCTCCGGGACACGCGACGCGGCTCTCCGCACGGCCGCGGGCATCTTGAGGACCCGCTCGCCGAGCGGATCGACCGTCGAGGGCAGCGTCACCCAGATCAGGCCGTCCGAACCGCGGGAGATGTTGTCGGGGTAGCCCGGCAGGTCGGCGCAGAGCAGGTCCCGCTCCATCGCGCGCGGACCGGTCAGCCAGAGGCGGACGACCGTGCGCGCGGCCGTCTCGGCGACGGCGACGTAGGACTCGTCGGCCGCGAGCGCGACCCCGTTGGAGAACGCGAGCCCGTCGAGCTCGACCTGCACCTCCCCGTCGGCGGTACGACGGACCAGCCGCCCGGTGCGCGTGTTCTGCACGAAGTCGCGGCGCCATTCCTCGATGCCGAACTTCGTGGAGGAGTCGCTGAACCAGATGTCCCCGTTGCCGGCCACGGCGGCGTTGTTGCAGAAGACCATCGGCATCCCCTCGACCGCATCGACGAGGGTCTCGATCTCGCCGTCCGCCGGATCGAGCGCGAGCAGTCCGTGGTGGGCGTCGCAGACCAGCAGGCGGCCGTCGTGAAGCAGTTCGAGGCCGAGCGGCCGGCCGCCGGTGTTGCCGATCAGCCGGGTCCCGGCTCCGGTCGGGTCGACGGCGTACAGGTTCCCGTCAGCGGTGCCGGTGTAGACGGTGCCGTCCTCGGCGACGACCACGTCCTCGGTGCCGCGGCTGGGCACCGGCAGGATCCGGATCGGCTTCAGCGGCCGGCTCACAGGCCCACTCACAGGCCCACTCACAGGGCGCTCCGCAAGGTCGAGTAGAGGTCCGACGCCAGGAAGTCCGGCAGGAAGTGCCGCGAGGATCCGGCCAGGTCGAGCCCGAGGATAGACTCGGGGTCGACGAAGACGATCTGACGTCCCTCACCGACGACGATGTCCTCGTCGGTCAGGTCCACCCGGGCGGCGAAGATCTGGTAGCGGCCGTAGTGCCCGTCGGGATAGGTGTACTCGGCGTCGCGCCACAGCGTCAGCGTCCCGTCGGGAAGGTCGACCCCGGTCTCCTCGGCCACCTCGCGGTAGACCGCGGTCGCGAACTCCTCACCGTCCTCGACGTGGCCGCCGACCATCCCCCACTGGTTCGCGGCGCGGGGAGCGTGCTCGTCGCGCTCCTGGAGGAGCACCCAGCCGCGCTCGTCCACCAGCAGCACCACAGCGAGTCGGGAGTCCACGGAACGAGCCATGACGGGAACTCTTCCAGATCGGTCCTGGGCTCGGCGCCCTAGGTCATGTGCTGCACGTAGCGCTGTCCGCGCAGGGCCTCTTCGAGCAGTCGCACCGAGCGGCGTACGCCGATCAACCGCGCCTTCTCCCGCTCCCAGACCGTGATCGCGGCAGCGATCTCGGACTCCCCGGCGACGTCGCGCAGGAACCCGCGGGCCTCACTGAGACCGCGGTCGACGGCGGCCTGCGAACCCTCCGTGTGCAGCACCGCGAAACGGGCCAGGATCGCGGGATGGCGGCGCAGGCCGGGGTAGCCGCGGTACTCCGGCGGACAGATGTCGAGCAGCCAGTTCACCGCGCTCCGCTCCCAGTCCGGGACGCCGGGAGGACGGACGGCGTCGGGCCAGCCCGGGGGCGCGACGGTCGATTCGGCCGGACCGGAGCGCGGCACCGGTCGCGGGTCGGGACGAGGGTTGAACACCCTCCGATGTTCGCACAGGTGTTCGAACGAACGCCAGGGGGTCCGGCCGTGGACCTAGCGAAGCGCCTTCAGCAGGCCCGCCAGGGTGCCGACCAGGCGATCGGTGTCGAAACGGTCCGGTTCGGCGAGCAGCAGCCGGCCGAAGTGCTCGAGAACGGCGAGGATCGCGTGCGCGACCACCTCCGCGTCCACCTTCGGGCCGCCGCGCAGCACCAGGCCGACTTCGAGCAGGCCGGTGATCTGGGTCAGGAAGTTCTCCCGGTCGGCCTCGATCCGGGATCGAGCCTGTTCGGGCGTCCCCATCGGCGCGAACAGGATCGGCCGCCAGGTCATCGGGTCCGCGCGAACGATGTCGATCAGCCGGCGGGCGGTGTCGAGGACCAACTGGTCGGGATCGGTCAGGTCGGGGCGCTCCGGGAGTGCCTCGGACAACTGTGCCAGCGCCCGGGCCTGCTGCCGGTCCAGGAGCGCCTCCAGCAGTGGACGCAGGCCGTCGTAGACGCCGTACACCACCGGTCGGGTGACCCCTGCCTCGCGCGCGATCGCATCGATCGAGATCGCGTCGTACCCGTCGCGCACGATGATCGTCAGCGCAGCGTCCAACAGCTGTTCACGACGGACCTCGACGGGCACACGGGCGGCGTACGGGCGGCGCCGGCGCGGCTTGTCGGTGGTCGATGCGGGAGGGGCCACGGCACCACCGTACGCCGTGCACCCGAGGGCCGCAGGCATGTGGCGTCGATCACTGGACTCTCTTGCTACACAGGTGTAGTAATAGACCCATGGCACTCCCCTCCCTGCTCCGCACGCCGGAGATCACCCCGCACGAGGACTACGGCTTCTTCGGACCGGATTCGGTCACGTGGAAGGTCTGGAGCTACCCGACGTCCCTGACCGTCGGCTTCCAGCGGGCCGTCGTCGTCGAAGAACTCGACCCCGCTCTGGTGGCGTCGGTCGACGAGACGCACGCGATCTTCGACCGGCCGCGCACCCGCTACGACCGCACGCTGCGCTACTTCGCCCTGGTCGCCTTCGGTGACTCCCGGTCGACGTCGAAGGCCGCGGACATCCTGGTCAAGGTCCACTCCAAGGGGATCGGCACCGACCCGGTCACCGGCATCCGGTACGACGCCAACGACCCGCACTCGCAGCTGTGGATCCACCTGACCGCCTGGCACTCGATCCTCTACGCCTACGAGAAGTACGGCCCCGGACGCCTCTCCGCCGCCGAAGAGGCGCAGTACTGGGACGAGTGCGCGGTGGCCGCCGAGCTGCAGACCTGCTCCCCCGACGACGTCCCGCGCACCCGGGAAGGCATCCAGCAGTACTTCGAGCAGATGCGCCCGCAACTGCTCGGCTCTCCGATGGCCCGCAACGCGATGAACCACCTGCTCAACGCCCAGGTGATGCTGCCGCAGATGCCGAGAATCTTCGCGCCGGCCAACTGGGTGGTGGGCCGGGTGCTGCGCGCGGCGACGATCGCGACGATGCCGCGGTGGATGCGCGAGCTCAGCGGACTGAGGCAGTCCCGGCTCGTCGACACCGCCGTCGTCCCGGTGATGAAAGTGGCGTTCCGGCTCGCGAACCTCAACCGCAGGGTCAAGCTCGAACTGCTGACCTTCCTCTCACCGATGACCCGTTCGGTGGTCGCACCGATCATCTTCGAGGTCCCCCCGACGAACCCCGTGGTGGTCACTCCGGAGCACGCCCGCGGCGTGTACGGGTACGACAAGCCGGCCGACGCCCACCAGGCGCTCCGTGCCCGACAGGCGGAGAAAGTCTTCGGCGAAGGTGCACACCCCAGCGACGAGGGGATCGTCGAATCCGAGCCGATCCTGGGCTCGATCACGCTCGGAACGCGTCCGCAAGGCCTCGCCGTCTGACCTGGCCAGACCCCCGATCCGGTGGTTCGGACATATCGGGCCGGGGCATATCTGGACCATCGTGGGCGAACCGGGCGCGACATTAGACCAGTTGCCGCAGATAACTGGACCAGTCCAGCGCAATCCCGTCATGAGCCTCAACCTCCGCCGTTTCTCTGCCGAAGAGCAACGCACGAACCAAAACGGCGAAACGAGAACTCACGATGGAACGCAACCTCACCACCACCGTCAGCACCACGGCTGTGCAGATCGCGACCGTCAACGCAGAGCAGGACCACGACCTCTCTGCGGAGTTCTCCTACGACCTCGCCGACCCGTGGGCCGTCACGATGACCCTCGAGACCGCCTCGGGCCAGGTCTGCTGGACCTTCGCCCGCAACCTCCTCGTCGAGGGCCAGTACGAGCCGGTGGGTGAGGGCGACGTCCACGTCTGGCCGTGCCTGAGCCCGTGCGGTGAGGCGGTCGTGATCGTCGAGCTCGACTCCCCTGCCGGCGAGACGCTGCTGCAGTTCCCGACCCGCGCGGTCCAGGACTTCGTGTACGCCTCGCTGGAGGCAGTGCCACAGGGATCCGAGAAGGTCGACGTCGACAGCTGGCTCGACAAGCTCCTCGTGGACGAGGCCTGAGCGCCGAGTCCCTCATGATCCACCGACTCTGAGCGAACCTGGGAGGGGCTCAGCGTCCGGTGCAGATCCCGCGGCCCTAGTGGGGGGAGGCCGGGGGATCGAACTCGGGAATCATCTCGGGCTGTTCGGGTCGAGGTTCGCCTGGCTTTCGCCGGCCAGGTGGGCCTCGACCCGTTCGACTTTCGCGGTCAGCTGGCCGGTGTCGTAGCCGGGCCGGATGTCGGCCTTGAGGACCAGGCCGACGCGGGGCGAGTTCGCCCCGGCGGCGAAGACCGCCTCCTTCACGACCGCCATCACCTCGTCCCACTCCCCCTCGATGTTGGTGAACATCGAGTTGAGCTCGTAAGGAAGGCCGGAGTCCTTGATCACCCGGACGGCGTCCGCGACCGCGGCACTGACGCTGCCGTTCTCGTCGGCGACTCCCGAGGGGCTGATGCTGATGGCGACGATCATGGGGCCACGCTACGGGCGGGCGTGCTCTCCTCGACGTCCAGGTCGGCGACCAGGCCGCGCAACCGGCGTACGGCGTCGCTGTGCTGTGACGTCACCGTCCCGACCGAGACACCGAGCACCCGCGCGGTCTCGGCCTCGGTGAGGTCCTCGAAGGTCGCGAGGAGGGAAAATCGGTACCGATCGAAAGAACAGACCGGCCCGCCACCTCGCGGTGACGGGCCGGTCCTCAGAGCCGAGGCTCAGGCAGTCTGCGCGCGTAGATTCCGCAGCACGTACTGCATGATGCCGCCGTTGCGGTAGTAGTTCGCCTCGCCCGGGGTGTCGATCCGGACGACCGCGTCGAAGGTCACGTCCCCGGCGGTGACCTTGACGGTCTTCGGGGTGCGGCCCTCGTTGAGCTCGGTGATGCCCGCGATCGAGAAGGTCTCCTCGCCGGTCAGGCCGAGCGACTCGGCGTTCTGGCCCTCGGGGAACTGCAGCGGGATGACGCCCATGCCGATCAGGTTCGAGCGGTGGATCCGCTCGTAGGACTCGGCGATGACCGCCTTGACGCCCAGCAGCGAGGTGCCCTTGGCCGCCCAGTCGCGCGACGAGCCCGAGCCGTACTCCTTGCCTGCGAGGACGACCAGCGGGATGCCCGCGGCGATGTAGTTCTCGGACGCCTCGAACACCGAGGTGACCTCCCCGCCGGCGGTGAAGTCACGGGTGACGCCACCCTCCGTGCCCGGTGCCAGCTGGTTGCGCAGCCGGATGTTGGCGAAGGTGCCGCGGATCATGATCTCGTGGTTGCCGCGACGGGAGCCGTAGGAGTTGAAGTCCCGGGACTCCACGCCGTGCTCGGAGAGGTAACGGCCCGCCGGCGAGTCCTTCTTGATCGCACCGGCCGGGCTGATGTGGTCGGTGGTCACCGAGTCGCCCAGCTTGAGCAGGACCCGCGCACCGTCGATGTCGGTCACCGGGGTCGGCTTGTCCGGCATGCCGTCGAAGTACGGCGCCCGGCGGACGTAGGTCGAGTCCGGGTCCCAGGCGAAGGTGTTGCCTTCCGGCGTGGGCAGCGAACGCCAGCGCTCGTCACCGGCGAAGACGTCGGCGTAGTCGGTGGTGAACATCTCCTTGGTGATCGCACCGGCGATGGTCTCCTCGACCTCGGCCGGCGAGGGCCAGATGTCCTTGAGGTAGACGTCGTTGCCGTCGGTGTCCTGACCCAGCGGGTCGTTGAACAGGTCGACGGTCATCGAGCCCGCCAGCGCGTAGGCGACCACCAGCGGCGGCGAGGCCAGGTAGTTCATCTTCACGTCCGGGTTGATCCGGCCCTCGAAGTTGCGGTTGCCCGAGAGCACCGAGGTGACCGCGAGGTCGGCCTCGTTGACCGCGGCGCTGACCTCGGGGATGAGCGGACCGGAGTTGCCGATGCAGGTGGTGCAGCCGTAGCCGACGAGGTTGAAGCCGAGCTTGTCCAGGTACGGCGTCAGCCCGGCGCGCTCGTAGTAGTCGGAAACGACCTTCGAGCCCGGGGCCAGCGTGGTCTTGACCCACGGCTTGCGGGTCAGGCCCTTCTCGACGGCCTTCTTCGCGAGCAGCGCGGCACCGATCATCACCGACGGGTTCGAGGTGTTGGTGCAGCTGGTGATCGCAGCGACTGCGACCGCGCCGTGACCGATGGTGACGTCCTCACCGTTGATGGTGACGTCGGCGGTCGCGGACGGGTTCTCGGTGTAGTCGGCCAGCGCGGTCGCGAACGACGGCGCGGCGACCGAGAGCGAGACCCGGTCCTGCGGGCGCTTCGGGCCGGCCAGCGAGGGCACCACGGTGGAGACGTCCAGCTCGAGCTTCTCGGAGTAACGCGGCTCGGCCGACGGGTCGTGCCAGAGGCCCTGCTCCTTGGCGTAGGCCTCGACCAGCGCGAGCTGCTCCTCGGAGCGACCGGTCAGGGCGAGGTACTTGATGGTCTCCTCGTCGATCGGGAACACGGCGATCGTGGAGCCGAACTCCGGGCTCATGTTGCCGATCGTGGCGCGGTTGGCCAGCGGCAGGGCCGAGACGCCGGGGCCGTAGAACTCGACGAACTTGCCGACGACGCCGTGCTTGCGCAGCATCTCGGTGATCGTGAGCACCAGGTCGGTCGCGGTGGCGCCCTCGGGCAGGTCGCCGTTGAGCTTGAAGCCCACGACGCGCGGGATCAGCATCGACACCGGCTGGCCGAGCATGGCCGCTTCGGCCTCGATACCGCCGACGCCCCAGCCGACGACGCCGATGCCGTTGACCATGGTGGTGTGCGAGTCGGTGCCGACGCAGGTGTCGGGGTAGGCCTGCAGCTCGCCGTCGACCTCGCGGGTGAAGATCGTCCGGGCCAGGTGCTCGATGTTGACCTGGTGCACGATGCCGGTGCCCGGCGGGACGACCTTGAAGTCGTCGAAGGCGCCCTGGCCCCAGCGCAGGAACTGGTACCGCTCACGGTTGCGCTCGTACTCGATCTCGACGTTGCGTTCGAAAGACTCCGGCGTACCGAAGAAGTCGGCGATCACCGAGTGGTCGATGACCATCTCGGCCGGGGCGAGCGGGTTGATCTTGGAGGGGTCGCCGCCGAGCTCGGCCATCGCCTCACGCATGGTGGCGAGGTCGACGACGCACGGAACACCGGTGAAGTCCTGCATGATCACGCGCGCCGGCGTGAACTGGATCTCCTTGTCGGGCTGGGCGTCCGCGTCCCAGGCGCCGAGGTACCGGATGTCGTCGGCGGTGATGTCGGCGCCGTCCTCGGTACGAAGCAGGTTCTCCAGCAGCACCTTCAAGGAGAACGGCAGCGACGCGACGTCGACACCCTCACCCGTCACGGCATCGAGCCGGAAGATCTCGTAGCTCTTGCCCTGCACGTCCAGCGTGCCCTTGGCACCGAAGCTGTCGACGCTCGCCATCGGCGGTCTCCTCGTGTTCGAAACGGTCTGGAACCGGTTGCGACCAGCCCAGGGGCCATCTTGCCCACCCGGATCGTCACCGGGAAAGAAAGGCTGCCCTTACTTAACTATCTTGACGTCAAGATACACGATATCAAACTTCCACGGTGAGCTGCCAGCGAGGCGGTGCGGTCGCCGTCTAGCCTCGGCGCATGAACAAGGTGATCGGGTTCGTCCGCCGCACGCCGTGTGCCGTCCTGCTCGCAGCCCAGCTCGGCAGTGTGCTGCTGTACCCGTTCCTCGAGGACTCGTTCGCGGGCCGGCAGTTCTTCGCCCTGCTGGGCCTCGCGGTGCTCGCGCTGACGATCATCGCGGTGCGAGCGACACCGGCGCTCGCCTGGGTGGCCGGCCTGATCGCGCTGCCCGCAGTCGTCCTGCTCGTCGTCCAGGTGGCGACGAACAACGAGGGCCTCGCGCCCTGGGCCTCGGGGTTCGAGGCGGTGCTCTACGCGTACGCCGCTGCCGCGATGCTGGCCTACATGCTCGACGACGAGCACGTGACGACCGACGAACTCTTCGCGATCGGCGCCGTCTTCACGCTGCTCGCCTGGGCGTTCGCCCATCTGTACGTCGTGGTCCAGGCGCTCGACCCGGGCGCGTTCACAGCCGCGGTCGATCCCACCGCTGACCGGACCTGGATCGAGCTGCTCTTCCTGTCGTTCACGACACTGTCGAGCACCGGCCTGTCCGACGTCGTGCCGATCACCGGCCACGCGCGGAGCGTGGTGATGATCGAGCAGGTGGCCGGCCTCTTCTACATCGCGATGGTGGTCACCCGGCTGGTCAGCCTGAACTCGATGCGCAGGACACGCGACTGACGCCCGACCAGTTGATCCGGCCGGTGACTCAGTGGTCCGCCACCAGCAGCGCCACGCACTCGACGTGGTGTGTCATCGGGAACAGGTCGAAGGCCCGGACCGACGTGAGCTTGTAGCCGTTCTCGGCGAACGTGGCGACGTCGCGGGCGAGCGCGGCCGGGTCGCAGGCGACGTACGCGACGGCTCTCGGGCGGAGAGCCGCGATCCCCTGGACGACGGCCTTCTTCGCTCCCTCCCGAGGCGGGTCCAGCACGACGATGTCAGCCCCGCCCTGGACCTCGGCGAGGATGCGGTCGACGCGTCCGTGGCGGACCTCGACCTGCCCCAGGTCGGCGAGGTTGTCGGCCGCGAGTTCGCTGGCGCGGCGGTCACCCTCGACACTCAGCACCGCTCCCACCACGTCGACCGCCTCGGCGAGGAAGGCGGAGAACAGCCCGACTCCGGAGTACAGGTCCAATGCGCGATCACCACGACGCGGTGCGAGCAGCGTCAGGACGGCGTCGACGAGCGCCTCGGGTGCGCCGGGGTGCACCTGCCAGAACCCGTCGGCCGCGACCGCGAACTCGCGGCCGCGCACCGTCTCGGTGACGGTCGCCCCGGCAGCCGCCCGGTCGACGACGATCCGGGCATCGGGGGCGGCGATCAGGCAGTCCTCGACCCGGACGACATCGTGCGACCGGTGCTTGCGCAGTCCGACGCCGCCGTCGGGCAGGGCGACGTACTGCATCCGGGAACGCCAGCGCAGACCGTCGGAGTCGCCGGGCACCGGCTCCACGACCACGTCGTGGCTCAGGCCGGCGAGTCGTTGCAACTGCTCGGCGACGACGCTCGCCTTCAGCGCGCGCTGCGCGGGGAGCGCCACGTGCTGGAAGTCGCAGCCGCCACACCTGCCCGGCCCGGAGACCGGACACGGCGCCGGCACCCGGTCGGGCGAGGGCTCCAGGATCTCGACGGCGTCACCGCGCAGGAAGCTCTTGTCGATCTCGGTGATCTCGACGACCACCCGCTCCCCCGGCAGCGCGTGCCGGACGAAGACCACCACGGGGCGCGAGTCCGGTGGCGCCTGGGGGTCGGGCACCCGAGCGACCACGTGCCCACCATGAGCGATCGGACCAGCGACAGCCTCGACCCGGTCACCGACGACGAACGAGTAACTCTGCCTGCTCATCGGCCGGGGCGTCCGCGGCGCACGTCACCGGGACGGGAGCGCTGGAGCTCCCAGTCCTCACGTTCCTTCGCGACCTCGGAACCGCGCAGCTGGTACGGCACCGAGGTGACCATGACTCCGGGTGTGAAGAGCAGGCGGCCCTTGAGGCGCAGCGCGGTCTGGTTGTGCAGCAACTGCTCCCACCACTTACCCACCACGTACTCCGGGATGTAGACCGCGACGACGCCCCTCGGGTTGGCCTCGCGGATCTCGACCGCGTACTGCACGATCGGCCGGATGATCTCGCGGTACGGCGAGTAGAGGACCTTCAGCGGGATGTCGATGTGCCGCTGGTCCCAGTCCTCCATCAGCTTGTCTGTCGTCTGCTGGTCGAAGCCGACGTAGATCGCCTCGAGGATGTTCGGCCTGGTCGCCTTGGCGAACGCGAGCGCCCGCATCGTCGGCTTGTGCAGCTTGGAGACCAGCACGATCGCGTGCACCCGCGTCGGCATGATCGGGTCCTCGTCGCCCACGACGAGCTCGGCCTCGACCCGGTCGTAGTGACCACGGATGCCCTTCATGATCGCGAAGAAGACGATCATCGCCAGGATCGCGATCCAGGCACCGGCCAGGAACTTGGTCAGCAGCACCACGACGAGGACCAGGGCCGTCATCGCGAGCCCGAAGGTGTTGATCAGCCGGGACCGGAACATCCGGCGACGCTCCGAGGGATTGGTCTCGGTCTTCAGGTGCCGGGTCCAGTGCCGGATCATCCCGAGCTGGCTGAGGTTGAAGGAGACGAAGACTCCGACGATGTAGAGCTGGATCAGCCGGGTCGGCTCGGCTCGGAACGCGACGATCAGCACGATCGCCAGCGCGGCCAGGAACAGGATGCCGTTGCTGTAGGCGAGCCGGTCGCCGCGGGACCCGAGCTGGCGCGGCGCGAACCCGTCGCGGGCCAGGATCGAGCCGAGCACCGGGAAGCCGTTGAACGCCGTGTTCGCGGCCAGGACCAGGATGATGCCGGTCATCGCGACCACGAAGTAGAACCCTGGCGGGAAGTCGATGAACACGGCCTTCGCGATCTGGGCGATCACCGTGTGCTGGTCGTACCCCTCGGGCAACGGGTCCCCGTTGGCCTGGGTGAGTCGGTCGAGGTCGTGCGGGTCGACGTACCTGATCGCCATCCGGTTCGCCAGCACGATGATGCTCAGCAGCATCGTGATCGCGATCGCGCCGAGCAGCAGCAACGTGGTCGCCGCGTTCTTGCTCTTGGGCTTCTCGAACGCGGGCACGCCGTTGGAGATCGCCTCGACACCGGTCAGCGCCGCACAACCCGAGGAGAACGCCCGGGCGAGCAGGAAGACCATCGCGATCTGGGTGATGTCGCCCTCGTAGCCGGGAGCCGGTGTGATGTGCAGGTCGGCGCTCTCCACCTTCGGCAGGTCACCGGTCGCGCCGAGGTACGCGGCGTAGGCGCTCATCCCCAGGATCCCGAGCATGAAGCCGTAGGTCGGGATCGCGAAGGCGGCACCGGACTCGCGCACGCCCCGCAGGTTGAGCGCGGCCAGCACCGCGACCAGGATGCAGGCCCATTCGGTCTCGTGCCCGTTGACGAACGGCAGCGCCGCGGCGCCGTTCTGCACACCCGAGGAGATCGACACGGCCACGGTCAGCACGTAGTCGACGAGCAACGCACTCGCCACGGTCACGCCCGCGGTGCGGCCGAGGTTGACGGTGGCGACCTCGTAGTCGCCGCCGCCGCTCGGGTAGGCGTGCACGTTCTGCCGGTACGACGCCACCACGGTGAGCATCACGATGGCGACGGCCAGGCCGATCTTCCAGCTGAACGCGTACGCCGAGACGCCGGCGACCGAGAGCATGATGAAGATTTCGTCCGGTGCGTAGGCCACCGACGAGAGCGCGTCGCTGGCGAAGACGGGTAGGGCGATGCGCTTCGGGAGCAAGGTCTCGCCGAGCTGAGAGCTACGGAGCTTGCGACCGAGGATGATCCGCTTGGAAACTCCACCGACACCCACGAGGGACAACGGTAGAGCAAGGACGCGCGTCAGCACCCAGTGCAGTAGCGTTTCGGCTGTGCACGTTGTGATCATGGGATGCGGCCGGGTCGGTTCGACCCTGGCGCGCTCCCTCGAGGACCGGAACCACACGGTCAGCGTCATCGACAGCAACCCCGACTCGTTCCGTCGCCTCGGACCCTCCTTCAACGGGCTGAAGGTCACCGGCTACGGCTTCGACCAGCAGGTGCTGACCGATGCCGGCATCGAGCGGGCCGACGCCTTCGCGGCGGTCAGCAGCGGCGACAACTCCAACATCATCGCGGCCCGGGTGGCTCGCGAGACGTTCGGGATCCAGCAGGTCGTCGCCAGGATCTACGACCCGGGCCGTGCCGAGGTCTACCAGCGCCTCGGCATCACCACCGTCGCGACGGTCAAGTGGACCGCCGACCAGGTCCTGCGCCGGCTGCTGCCGGCCGGGGCCGAGCCGGACTTCCGCGACCCGTCCGGCACCATCCGGCTGGACCAGGTCCCGGCGACCGAGGCGTGGATCGGCGAGCGCACGGTGCTCTTCCAGGAGCAGTCGCGCTGCCGGATCGCCTGGATCGACCGCCTGGGCGAGGGCATGCTGCCGACCCGGGACTCGGTGATCCAGGAGGGTGACATCCTGCACCTGGTCCTGCGCGAGGAGAACGCGACCCACGCCTACACCGTCATCGAGCACGGCCCGGAAGAGGAGTGAGACGACGATGCGGGTAGCCATCGCCGGAGCGGGCGCCGTCGGACGCTCGATCGCCCGGGAACTGATCGGCAACGGACACCAGGTCCTGCTGATCGACAAGAACGCCGACTCGATCAAGCCGGAGCGGGTCCCGGACGCCGAGTGGCTTCTCGCCGACTCGTGCGAGCTCTCCTCCCTCGAGGAGGCCAGGCTCGAGCACTGCGACGTGGTGATCGCGGCCACCGGGGACGACAAGGCCAACCTGGTCACCTCGTTGCTGGCGAAGACCGAGTTCGGGGTCCCGCGGACGGTCGGGCGCGTCAACCATCCGAACAACGAGTGGCTCTTCACCGAGGCGTGGGGCGTCGACGTGAACGTGTCGACACCCCGGATCATGTCCGCGCTGGTCGAGGAGGCGGTCACCGTCGGCGACCTGGTGCGCCTGTTCACGTTCCGCCAGGGCAACGCCAACCTCGTGGAGATGACTCTGCCGCCGAGCTCGCCGTTCGTCGGCAAGCCGAGCGGGCTGATCCCGTTCCCGGAGAACGCCTCGCTGGTCACGATCCTGCGCGACGGTCAGGTCTACACCCCGACCGCGGAGCAGCCGGTCGAGGCGGGCGACGAACTGCTCTTCGTCTGTCAGGCGGACGTCGAGGAGGAGCTCGAACGGCTCCTCAACCCCGGCTCACACCACGCCTGAACCGATCGCGGCGCAACCTCAGGACGGCTCGGCCGCCGGGCCGCTGACGCCTGACTCGATCGGCGTCCGGTTCCGTCCGAGCAGCCAGACCATCGCGGTCAGGCAGGCCACCTGCAAGGGCCACCCCATCGCGAGCTTGGCGATGCCGAGGGCGGCGACCGCGGAGTCCTCGTCCCACCAGCCCTGCTTGCCGGCCACGTAGATCGGTCCCTGGACCGCCACCCGCAGCACGCACGGGATCACCAGCAGCCAGGTCAGCTTGGTGCACAGCCGGACGACCGCCTTGTCCTGGTGCCAGGCGGTCGCGTCGCCGGTCACGCTGCCGACCATGAACCCCACGACCGGCCAGCGCACCAGGATGCTGAAGCCGATCACCACGGCATAGCCGGCGTTGTAGAGCAGTCCCGGGAGGAAGTAGGCCAGCGCCTGGTCGTTCGCATCCCCGCCCCCTTTGGCCGCGCGCAGGGCGAAGAGTGCTCCGATCCCGATCCCGAGCAGGCTGTTCAGGACGAACTGCGGGCTCGAGCGTTGCACCAGCCGGACCGCGAGGAGCACCAGGGCGCACCCGACCGAGACCATCACCGCGAGCTTGAGGTCGTGGGTGGTCAGGAACAGGACGGTGAAGGCCGCTGTCGGGACGGCCGTCTCGATCATGCCGCGTCGTCCGCCGAGCGCCGTTGCGAGCTGCGCGCGGACGACCTCCTCGACGGTCCCCGTGCTGGGGGCGGGCGCGGCGTTCACCTCTTCGGCGTCCGTCTGCTCGGCGTTGGTCGGCTCGGCGCTCACGTGTTCAGTACCGCAGGTCGTAACGCGGGTTGTAGATCGTCCGGACGCCGCCGTGGACGCCGATCCGGCCGGTGACACGGATCGCCCGACCCGGGAAGATCCCGGCGATGCGCCGGCGACCCAGCCACAGGACGGTGATGGTGCCGGTCCCGTCGTAGAGCTCGGCCTCCAGTGCCGGCACGCCGCCGCGCGGGCGAAGCGTCACGGTCCGCAGGGTCCCCTGGACGGTGACCATCTCGCGGTCGGGTACGTCGTCGATGCACTCGCAGCCGGCCTTGGCGACGTCGCGCTGCAGGTCGACGGCTTCGGCGTGGGCCTGACTCGCCCACTGCCGGATCCCGCTGCGCAGGCGTCCAGGACTGTTTCCCATGAGGTCAGCCTAGTTCGCCGGCGTCTGCCGGGCGCGCTTCGGGCGGAAGGCGCAACGGCAGCGGCTCCCCCGGTGCCATCGCCTCGTTGCCCCGCCGTACGGCGAGCGACCGCAGCGCGGCCTCGAACGGGGCGGCGTACTCGGCGTCGAAGGCGGGGCGACCGGCGATCGTGGCGCGCACGAACCAGCGCGGCCCGGTGCACCCGATCACCCGCGAAGGCTGCACCATGCCCTCGCCGTCCGGTCCTTCGACCGGGACCTGGCAGGACAGTTCGACCCCGAACGGTCCGTCCTGCTCGGTCGCGGTCCCACCGCGCCGGGCGGTGTCCGCTGCGATCTCCCGGCGCGCGTCGGACCAGAGGTCACCGCCGCGCGAGGAGGCGAAGGCGCGCATCTCGATGACGCCCTCCTCGGCGACGAGCAGCACGGTCATCACCGTGCCGGATTCCTCGTCGACCTGCAGTCGCAGGTCCAGGCCCTCGGGCGGCCGCACCAGCATGCTGCCCAGGTCGATGTACGTGGCGTCGGGGTCCAGGTCAGCGACATCGATCGGGCCGGCCGCGAGCGGCGCGGCGCCCAGTGCTTCGGCGATCTCCGCCTCCGCAGCGCTTCCAGGGGTCGCTGTGCCGGCGACGGCCTCGCCGTCGTCGTCGCCCTTCTTCCGCTTCCACATCTCAGAACCCTCCCGTGGATCCGTAGCCCCCGGCCCCGCGGGCCGAGTCAGGTAGCTCGCCGACCTCGACGAACTGCGCCGAGGTGAACTGCTGGATCACCAGTTGGGCGATCCGGTCCCCACGCTGCAACGTGATCGGCACGGCCGGATCGAGATTGATCAGGCAGACCTGGATCTCGCCACGGTAACCCGCGTCGACCGTCCCGGGCGCATTGACGATCGAGAGCCCGCTGCGGTGGGCCAGGCCCGAACGCGGATGGACGAGCGCGACGTACCCCTCGGGCAGGGCCAGCGCGACCCCGGTGGGGACCAGCCGGCGCTCCCCCGGCGCCAGGGTCACGTCCTCTCGGGCGTAGAGATCAGCACCGGCGTCGCCGGGATGCGCGTACGACGGCATCGGGAGCTCTGGATCGAGTCTGAGGATCTGCACGGGAATGTTCACGGGGATGTTCTCGGGGATCTGGTTGGCGACCACGGGGAGCGACCCTACCCGCGCACCGTGCACACCGAGATGTCAGGCTTTGCGCACACACCCCCGAACGACCGATCCCGAGGAAGACCGATGCCACCCGCATACGACGAGCGGCTGCACGTGCCGCTGCGCTGGTGGGTCCAGGCGACCATGTTCCTGGCCACCGTGTGGCTCGCGTTCATCGTCGCTCTGCCGTCCTGGCTCGCGTGGACCGGCGCCGGGGTCCTGCTGGCCGCGGTCTTCGGGGTGTTCGTCTGGGTCGGTTCCCTGCGCGTCGCGGTCGCCGACGGCACCCTGTACGCAGGGAAGGCGCACATCCCGGTCGGGTTGATCGGCGAGGTCGAGCCCCTGGACAAGGAAGAGACCCGGAGGGTGCACGGCGTCGACGCCGACGCGCGCGCCTTCCTGGTCACCCGCCCGTACGTGTCCCGCGCGGTCAAGGTGCGGATCGAGGATCCCGCCGACCCCACGCCGTACTGGCTGATCTCGACCCGGCATCCGCGGCAGCTGGCGGCCGCGATCAGCGGCGGTGTCACGGGAAGTGATCCGCAGAAGTCGTTAGGGTGAGTGGTCTGCCCGTGACGGGCGAACTGAGAGGTGAGACCAGACGTGAGTCGTAAGAACAAGCAGGACACCGCGCCCGTCGTGGTCGAGGCTGCACCCGAGGTCCCGGAGAGTTCCAAGATCTGGAGTGTCTTCTCGCTGGTCGCCGCCCTGCTCGCCGCTGCCGTGGCCCGCAAGGGCCTGAACGCCTTCTGGAAGGCGTCCACCGGCAAGGAGCCACCGGCCAACCCGGCAGACCCCGACGTCAGCCTCGCCGAGGCACTCGCCTGGGCGGCCGTCAGCGGCACCTTGATAGCGGTTGCCCGGATGCTCGCCGGCCGCAAGGCCGCGGACTACTACGCGAAGTCCACCGGGCACCTGCCGCCCGGCCTGACCGCGGACCCGCCGAAGGCCTGAGCCAGGCCTGGTCCGGCGGCGCTGCGCGCACCCGGCACGAACGACGACGGCCGCCGACCCGTGAGGGTCGGCGGCCGTCAGTGCGTCGTGGCGCGCCTGGTCCTGCGTTCGCTCCCGAGCGAGACGACCGTCTCAGGCGCAGTCGCGGCAGATGAGCTTCTTGGCGTCTGCGAGCTGGCTGCGGTGGTGCACCAGGAAGCAGCTCATGCAGGTGAACTCGTCGTCCTGACGGGGCATCACCTCGACGGCCAGTTCTTCGTGGCTCAGGTCCGCGCCGGGCAGCTCGAAGGACTCAGCGGCCTCCGTCTCGTCCTCGTCGACCTTGCCCGAGTTCTTGTCGTGCCTGCGCGCCTTGAGCTCCTCGAGGCTGTCCTCGTTCTGCTCTTCCTCAGTCTTGCGCGGTGCATCGTAATCAGTTGCCATGCGTCCCTCTCCTGCCCCCGTCGTCCTGTCCCGTCCGCGATACTCGCGTCCAGGTCTCCCCGGTGCCGTCCGAGCGGGACGGCGCGCCGATTGTGCACCACGCGGGCCGAAAGTGCACATCTCTTCTGTTTGCTGTCCCGACGGAATCGCTCAACGCTGGACACGGCCCGGTTGTTCCCGGGGCGCGAAAGGGTGATTTCAGGCGTCGGCGGCCAGGAACCCGCAGTGAGACGCCAGGTCCCGGAAGTCGCGGTACGACGCCGCCGGTGCCGCGACCACCACGGTGCGACCGGAGGCACCGGGCAGGGTCTCGACGACGGCCCCGGCCTCCTCGGCGATCAGCCTGCCGGCCGAGTAGTCCCAGGGCTGGCAACCCTCCTCGACGTACCCGTCGGAGAGGCCGGCAGCCACCGCGCAGAGGTCGAGCGCGCAGGAGCCGAAGCGTCGGATGTCGGCGACCGCCACGACCAGCTTCGCGACCGCGGCCGCCTGCCGGGCACGGACCTCGGGCTCGTAGTTGAACCCGGTGCCGATCACGCTCTTCTCCAGGGCCACCGGAGGCCGCACCCGGAGCGCGACACCGTCGCGGAACGCGCCGCCGCCCCGCAGAGCGGTGTACTCCTGACCGGTGGCCGCGTTCAGGACAACGCCGACCGTCGTCGCACCGTGGACCTCGACGCCGATCGACACGGCGTACTGCGGCAGGCCGTAGAGGTAATTGACGGTCCCGTCGATCGGATCGACCACCCAGCGGACGCCGCTGGTCCCGAGGGCTTCGGACTCCTCCTCACCGAGGATGCCGTCCCCCGGCCTTGCGGCCAGGATCCGCGCCCGGATGAGTTCCTCGCTGGCACGATCGGCCTCGGTGACGATGTCGGTCGCGCTGGTCTTGACGTCGGCCACGTGCACGCCGACGGCCCGGCGCTCCGCGATCAGCGCGGCCGCCTCCCGCCCGATCTCCAGAGCGAGGGTCAACAACTGCGCCGGGTCGGCGGCCTCACCCATCGCCTAGTCCGACCCGCACAGCGCGGGCTTCGGTCCCTGCTGGTTGCGGCAACAGCCGGCGACGCACAGGTCCCAGGCCGGCGGGATCGACCCCAGCGCCTTGCGCTCCGGGTCCTCACCGCGCTCAGCGGCGGCGCGTTCGAGCAGCAGGTCCCGGATCATCGCCACGAAGCGCGGGTCGACCCCTGCTGTGGCCGCCCGCTCGCAGGCCATCCCGAGACGCTGGGCGGTCGCGGCCGCCTCGGTGTCGAGGTCGTAGATGACTTCCATGTGGTCGGAGACGAAGCCGATCGGGATCAGGACCACAGCCGGCACGCCCTGGGCGTTCAGCTTCTCCAGGTGGTCGTTGACGTCGGGCTCGAGCCACGGGACCGACGGCGGACCGGACCGCGAGCAGTAGACGAGCGCGGCCGGGTAGCGATGCCCGGTCTCCTCCCGGACCCGGTCCCCGATCTCGTCCATCACGCTGCGGTGCTGGGCGACGTACGCGCCGCCGATCGGTCCGCTGCTCGCGTTCATCGACTCCGGGATCGAGTGCGTCACGAAGACGAGGTGCGCGTCGCGGCGCACCGCCTCGGGCAGCAGTGCGAGCGCACCCAGGGTCGCGTCGACGTTGGGTTCGACGAAGCCGGGGTGGTTGAAGTAGGCGCGCAGCCGGTCGAGCCGCGGCGCCTGCGGCACCTGCGCCGAGGCGGCCGCCAGGTCCTCGCGGTACTGGCGGCAGCCGGAGTAGGAGGAGTACGCCGAGGTGACGATGCACGCCGCCCGCCGGACGCCGTCCGCCTTCATCTGCGCGACCGTGTCGGCCAGGTACGGGTCCCAGTTGCGGTTGCCCCAGTAGACCGGGAGGTCGATCCCGTTGCCGGCGAAGTCCTCGCGGATCGCCGTCAGGAGGGCGCGGTTCTGGTCGTTGATCGGGCTGCGTCCGCCGAACTGCGCGTAGTGGGCGCCGACCTCGACGAGCCGCTCGTCCGGGATGTTCCTCCCGGCTGTCACGTTGCGCAGGAACGGGACCACGTCCTCCGGCTTCTCCGGACCGCCGAAGGAGACCAGCAGCAGTGCGTCGTACGGGTCGATGGCGGAGGGCATGACCGAATCCTAGGAGAGCGGCAAACCGAGTAGGCCACGAACGCCGGCACGGCCTACAGTCGGCGAGCCATGTTCGAGTCCTACCGCCGCGTCTTCGCCCACCGGGGATCCCTCGCCTTCTCCGCCACCGGGATCGTGGCGAGGCTGCCGATCTCGATGATGACGCTGGGCATCGTGATCCTGGTCGAGGAGCTCTCGGGCTCCTACGCGCTCGCCGGGCAGGTCTCGGCGGCGTACGTGATCGGAAACGCGGTGGTGGCGATCCCGCACGGCCGGCTCGCCGACCGGTTCGGGCAGACGATCGTGCTGTACGTCGACACCGTGCTGTTCGCGCTCGCGACCGGCCTGCTGATCCGCGCGGTCACCGACGACTGGGCGAACCCGTGGCCGCACGTGTTCGCCGCCCTCTCGGGCGCTGCGATGCCGCAGATCGGCTCCCTGGTCCGGTCGCGGTGGGCGCACCTGGTCGGCGACGAGTCCGAGAGGCACACCGCGTTCGCGGTCGAGGCGGTCGGGGACGAACTCGTCTTCGTCACCGGACCGGCTCTGGTCACCTTCCTGTCGACGATCTACGCACCGCAGACCGGACTGCTCGTCGCACTCGGTGTCGGCACCGTCGGCACCCTCGTCCTCGCCTTGCAGCGGCGGACCGCTCCCCCGGCCCATCCCGCTCACCCCGACCACGGCGTCGAGCCCCTGCCCTGGGCGCGGCTGGTCCCGATCGCCTTCACGGCCGTCGCGCTCGGGATCCTCTTCGGCGCCCTGGAGCTGGCCACCGTCGCGGTCGCCGAGGACGCCGGGCACAAGAGCACGTCGGGCGCGCTGCTCGGCGTCTTCTCGCTGGGCAGCCTGATCGCCGGGGTCATCGCCGGCGCCGTGCACTGGAAGTCGAGCCCGTTGCGCCGCCTGCAGGTCGGCGTCGGAGTGCTGGCCGTGGCGATGCTGGTGCTGCCGTTCCTGGACCAGCTCGTGGTCCTCGGCGCGGTGCTGTTCGTGATCGGCACCGCCCTGGCCCCGACCCTGATCGCGGTCGTCTCGTTGCTGGAGGCCTCGACCCCGCGCTCCCGGCTCACCGAGTCGATGGCCGTCTTCCAGACCGGTATCTCGGCAGGGCTGGCACCGGGCGCCTACATCGCCGGGGTCGTCGCCGACGAAGTCCACGGGAGCGGGACCTACTGGGTGTGCGTCGGCGCCGGTGCGCTGACCGTCCTCGCGGCGCTGCTCTGCCGGCCGGCACCGACCCGGGTGGACACCGACCCGGTGAGCGTTGACTAACCTGCGGGCATGAGTACCTGGCAGAACTGGTCCGGCCTGACCACCACGCACCCGCGCGAGGTGCACAGTCCGACCAGCGCCACCGACATCGTCGAGCTGGTCAACCGGGCCCGCGAGGAACGCACCACGGTGAAGATGCCCGGGACCGGTCATTCGTTCACCGGCATCGCCGCGCCCGAGGGCATCCAGCTCGAGCCGTCCGGGCTCTCCGGGCTCCTCGAGGTGGACCACGCGGCGTACACGGTCACCGCCCGGGCCGGCACCCCCCTGCACGTGCTGAACAGCACCCTCGAGGGACTCGACCTGTCACTGCACAACATGGGCGACATCGCGGAGCAGACCATCGCCGGCGCCACCTCGACCGGCACCCACGGCACCGGTGGTGTGGTGGCCTCGCTCAGCGCCCAGGTCGCCGGGGTGGAACTGGTCAGCGGCACCGGCGAGGTGCTGCGCATCGACGGTGAGGAGAACGCCGATCTGCTCGACTCCGCCCGGCTGGGACTCGGGGCGCTCGGCATCCTCACCGCGATCACGTTCAAGGTGGAGCCGACCTTCACCCTGCAGGCCCACGAGTTCCCCATGCTCTGGGACGAGGCCTTGGCTCGGTTCGACGAACTGGCCGCGACGAACAACCACTTCGAGCTCTACTGGTTCCCGCACACCGACCGGATCCTCGCCAAGGAGAACAACCGTACGCTCGAGGACCCGGAACCGCTCGGCAGGTTCCGGCACTGGCTCGACGACGAGTTCCTCTCCAACACCATGTTCGATCTGGTCAACAAGGTCGGCAACCGGCGCCCGTCGCTGATCCCGCGGATCAACAACCTCTCCGGCCAGCTGCTCTCCGAGCGCACCTACTCCGACGTCCCTCACAAGGTCTTCACCTCGCCGCGCGCCGTCGTCTTCCGGGAGATGGAGTACGCCGTCCCGCGCGAGGTCGGCCTGGACGCGCTGCGCGAGGTACGGCGGTGGATCGACGCGTCCGGGATCAACATCAGCTTCCCGATCGAGGTGCGGACGACCCCGGCCGACGATCTGGCGCTCTCGACCAGCTCGGGTCGCGACTCGATGTACCTGGCGTTCCACATGAACGCGCAGACCGACCACACCGCCTACTTCAAGGGCGTCGAGGACATCCTGCGGGCCTTCGACGGCCGGCCGCACTGGGGCAAGCTCAACACCCGCACGGCCGATGACCTGGCCCCGGCGTACCCGCGCTGGGCGGAGTTCCAGGCTGTCCGGGACCGCCTCGACCCGGACCGCGTCTTCACCAACACGTACCTGCGACGCGTCCTCGGAGACTGAGCTACACGCTCGCCGGACCCCGCGGGATCGGGGCCTTCCAGTGACGCGTGATCGCGAGCACCCGCCAGCCGAAGCAGAGCAGGACGCCGGGGAAGGTGACCAGGGCGAGCGACCAGCCCTGGGCGTCGGCGAAGACCGCCCAGGCACCGCCGGCGAGCGCCGGGGTCGCGTACAACTCGCTGGAGAAGACCACCGGCACCCGGCCGGCGAGGATGTCGCGGACGATGCCGCCGCCGATGCCGGTGACCATGCCCATCAGTGCCGCGGGGACCGGGTCGAGCCCGTAGTCGACGGCCTTGAGCGCCCCGGTCACGCAGAACAGCCCGAGCCCGGCGGCGTCGAAGACGCTCACCACCCGTTCCATCCGGCCGAGGGCGGGGTGGAACACGAAGGTGATGACCCCGGCGACCACCGGGACGGCCAGGTAACGCCAGTCGTTCAGCGCGGCCGGCGGGGTGGCGTCGATCAGGACGTCGCGCAGGAACCCACCGCCGAGCCCGGTGGCACCGGCGAGCACGATCACTCCGAAGACGTCGAGGTTCTTCCGGACGGCGACCAGACCACCGGAGATCGCGAACACGAAAATTCCGGCGAGCTCAAGAGCCACCAAGAGCGGCGAGTCGTCGACCATGTCAGGAGCCTAATGAAAGGTAGGCTCGCCCCACGCGGAAGAAGGAGTCGGCACGGATGCAACACCTCACCCCGGTGGGGCTGACCCAGGACGGCAAGAGCCTCGTCCTGGTCAGTGACGCCGGTGAGGAATACGTCGTCACCGTCGACCTGAAGTTCCGCACCGCCCTGCGGGGCGACAATGCTCGACTCGGTCAGTTGGAGATGAAGATGGAAAGCGCACTCCGTCCGCGCGACATCCAGGCCCGCATCCGGGCCGGCGAGTCCGCCGAGGACGTGGCTGCTGCTGCCCAGACGACCGTCGAGGCGATCATGCCGTACGCCGGTCCGGTCCTCGCCGAGCGCGCCCACGTCGCCCAGACCGCCCTGAAGGCGTCGATCCGCCGGCGCACCAACGAGACCACCCCCGGGGCCCGCACCCTCGACGAGGCCTCGCGACAGCACCTGACCTCGGTCGGGGTCCGCGCCGACGACGTCCTCTGGGACGCGTGGCGACGCGACGACGGTCGCTGGTCCCTGGTCGGGACCTACGTGGTCCGCGGCACCGAGTTCCGAGCCGTCTTCACCTACGACCAGCCCGGCCGCTACGTGGTCGCCGAGGACGAGGTCGCCCGGGTGCTGACCGGCGAGGCCAGCCCCGCCCCCGAGGGCACCGCCTCGCCCGAACGACGGTTGACCTCGGTCCCGGGCACCGATGACGAGCTCCCCCTGGGTGACGACGCCATCGAACTGGTCCGTGGGCCGCAGCCGGTCGAGGAGCCCGAAACCGCCGAGGAAATGCCGTCGTTCGAGGACGTCACCGCCGACCACGCCGACGCAGACTGGATCGCCGAGCTGCCTGTCGACGAGCTGCCGATCGACGAGGCACCGGTCGACGAGGCACCGGCTACCCCGCCGAGCGACGAGGACGTCACCGAGCCGGAGCCGGTCGCGGCTGCCGATCCTGAGCCCGAACCGTCCGCCGCGGACGAGCCCAAGAGCCGCAAGAAGGGCCGCTCGTCCGTCCCGAGCTGGGACGAGATCATGTTCGGCGGCGGTGGCACGCGGGAGTGAACCCGCACTTCTGGCGTGGAGGGCTGGACGGCTTCGTTACTCGTCAGTAACATCGTCGCAACCACGTGACGCGGCGCAGCGTTGCGAGTTGAATGAACCAACGTCTGCCAAGCGGGAAGAGGCACCATGTCCTACTTCGTCACCGGCGCGACCGGATTCATCGGTCGCTTCCTGGTCACCGAACTGCTCGAGAACCGCGAGGGCGAGATCTACCTGCTCTGCAGAGCGGGTTCACGAGCCCGGCTGGACGCGCTGATCACGCAATGGGGCGGGAGTTCCCGGCTGGTGCCGGTGATCGGCGACCTGCGCGCCGACCGCCTCGGAGTCGACGAGGACTGGATCACCGAGCACGCCGGCAAGATCGACCACTTCTTCCACCTGGCCGCGATCTACGACATGACCGCCTCCGAGGAGATGAACGAGGAGCTCAACGTCGGCGGCACCCGCGCCGCCCTCTCGCTGGCCGGCGCGCTGGACGCCGGTGTCTTCCACCAGGTCTCCTCGATCGCCGCCTCCGGCGACTACCACGGCTTGTTCGACGAGACCATGTTCGACGAGGGCCAGAAGCTTCCCTCGGCGTACCACCGGACGAAGTTCGAGTCCGAGAAGATCGTCCGCGAGGAGTGCCCGGTCCCCTGGCGCGTCTACCGTCCGGCCGTGGTCGTCGGCCACTCCGAGACCGGCGCGATGGACAAGATCGACGGCCCCTACTACTTCTTCCCGCTGTTCAAGCAGATGCGCGACAGCCTCCCGTCGTGGCTCCCGCTGGTCGGCGTGGACCTGGGCGACACCAACGTGGTGCCGGTCGACTACGTCGCCAAGGCGATGGACTTCCTCGCGCATGTGCCGGACCGCAACGGCGAGGCCTTCCACCTGGTCAACCCCGAGCCGCAGAACACCGTCGACCTGGTGAACACTTTCGCGGGCGCCGCGAAGGCGCCGCAGTTCGCGATGCCGATCGACCGCAGCATGACCAACCGGCTGCCCACGGCGCTGCTCCCCCGTCAGTACCGGCCGGGCGCTCTGCTCGGCGCCGCTCTGCGCACCTCTCCGGCGCACTTCGCGCTCGGCCAGACGATGGGTCGCGTCGGCATCCCGCCCGAGGTCCTCGAGCACGTGTCGTTCCCGACGGTCTACGCCTCGAAGTCGACCCAGAAGGCACTCGCCGGCTCCGGCATCGCAGTCCCCGACCTGGAGTCGTACGCCGGCACGCTGTGGTCGTACTGGGAGGAGATGCTCGACGACTCGATCCGCACCGACAAGTCGGCGGTGAACGCTCTCAAGGGCAAGACGGTCGTCATCACCGGCGCGTCCTCCGGCATCGGCCTGGTCACCGCGGTCCAGGTCGCCAAGGCCGGCGCGGTCCCGATCCTGGTCGCTCGCGGCAAGGACAAGCTCGAGGCCACCAAGGCGCTGATCGAGA
This sequence comes from Marmoricola sp., assembly GCA_036676945.1. GTDB lineage: Bacteria > Actinomycetota > Actinomycetes > Propionibacteriales > Nocardioidaceae > Marmoricola. The sequence continues at coordinate 16,194 of JAKFBZ010000102.1, read as the reverse complement.
GCCAGGGCGGCAAGGCCTACGCCTACGGCTGCGATCTCTCCGACCTCCAGGCCATCGACGCGCTGACCCAGCAGCTGAGCGGCGACTTCGAGCACATCGACTTCGTGGTGAACAACGCCGGTCGCTCGATCCGCAGATCACTGAAGCTGTCCGAGGACCGGTTCCACGACTTCGAGCGGACCATGCAGCTCAACTACTTCGGCGCGATCCGGCTCGTGATGGGGCTGCTGCCGAAGATGCGGGAGCAGAAATCCGGCCACATCGTGAACATCTCCTCGATCGGCGTACTCACCAACCCGCCGCGGTTCAGCGCGTACGTCGCGTCGAAGGCCGCCCTCGACGCCTGGAGCAACGTCGTCTCCAGTGAGCTCGTCGGCGACGGCGTCTCCTTCACCAGCATCCACATGCCGCTGGTCCGGACACCGATGATCGCGCCGACCAAGATGTACGACCGGTTCCCCACGATCAGCCCCGGACAGGCCGCGGGCAAGGTCATCTCCGCGTTGGTCGACCGGCCGCACGAGATCAACACCCTCACCGGCAACCTGGGCGCGCTGGCGCACACGCTGGCACCGAAGGCCGCCTTCCGGGTGCTGCACCTCGCCTACCAGATCTTCCCGGACTCGGCAGCGGCGCGCGGCGAGACCGCAGCCGCCCCGACCAGCGAGCAGGCGATGATGGCGCGCGTGCTGAAGGGCGTGCACTGGTAGGTCGCTACCCGCCGGTGGCCACCGGCCGCTCAGGATCCGTGACCCACTCGCTCCAGGATCCCGGGTACAGCGTCGCGTCGATCCCGGCCGTCGCGAGCGCGAGGATGTTGTGGGCCGCGGTGACCCCGGATCCGCAGTAGACGCCGACCTCGGCAGCGTCGGTCACTCCTTCGATCGCGTAGAGCGCACGGATCTCGGCCGGCGGCCGGAAGGTGCCGTCGACCCGCAGGTTGGTCCCGGTCGGCACGTTGACCGCACCGGGGATGCGGCCGGCGACCGGATCGACCGGCTCGACGTCGCCGCGGAACCGCTCCGGTGCCCGGGCGTCGACGAGCACCGCTCGCTCCACGAACGCAGGGATCTCCTCGGCAGTCACCACCGGCATCACCCCGGGGCCGGGTTCGAAGTCCCCGCCGGCTGGCAGCCGGAACCCGTCCTCGACCGCACCCCCGGCTGCGACCCACGCTCTCCAGCCGCCGTCGAGGACACGGACATCGGTGTGACCGTGGTGCCGCAGCAGCCACCAGCAGCGCGCGGCGGCCCGGCCCTCCCAGTCGTCGTAGACCACGACCGGTCGACCCGCCGTGACCCCGGCCCGCCGCATGGCGGCGCCGAACACCTCCGGGTCGGGCAGCGGGTGCCGACCACGGATTCCCGGCTCCCCGGCCAGGGCGGAGTCCATGTCGACGTACTGGGCGAAGGGCAGGTGGCCCGCGACGTACACCTCGAGCCCGCCGGGGCCGCCCATCTGGTAGCGGACGTCGAGGAGGGTGACTGTCCCGAGGAGGTCGTCGAGTTCGGCGGCTGACACGAGCGGGCTCATGGCATGATCCTCCCCGATGGCTGAACTCCAATTCTTCACCGGCACGATGGATTCCGGGAAGAGCACGCTCGCGCTGCAGACGAACCACAACCACGCCGCGCGCGGACGGGTCGGCCGGATCTTCACCACCCACGATCGCGCGGGTGAGGCGATCCTCTCCTCGCGTCTCGGGCTGGAGCACGCGGCGATCGAGGTGACCGACGACTTCGACTTCTGGCGGTACGTCGTCGACGCGCTGACCCACGGCGCCCGGATCGACTACCTGATCTGCGACGAGGCCCAGTTCTACGTCCCCTGGCAGGTCGACCAGCTCGCCCGGATCGTCGACGAACTCCAGATCGACGTGTTCGCGTTCGGGATCCTCTCCGACTTCCGGACCCAGCTCTTCGACGGCTCCCGGCGGCTGGTCGAACTCGCCGACCGGACCCACCGCCTCCAGGTCGAGGCCCTGTGCTGGTGCGGGAAGACCGCGACGCACAACGCCCGCACCGAGAACGGCGAGATGGTCACCGAGGGCGAGGTGATCGTCGTGGGGGACGTCGAGGTCAAGGATCAGCAGCCGGCCGAGGTCGCCTACGAGGTCCTCTGCCGCCAGCACCACCGCCGGCGGATGACCGCGGCGCGCGCGAGGGCGGTCTCGATGGTGTCGGAGCCGCTGCCTTTCCGTTGAGCGGGTGAGCCTCGCCGTGCTGGGTACTGCGTCAGGGTGACCACCCGACAGGACGCGACTTCGCTCGGCCACCAGGCCGCCCGCAGCGACGTGCTGGACGTCGCGATCCGTCTGGGACTGGTCGCCTACGGCGTCGTGCACCTGCTGATCGCCTGGCTGGCCTTCCAGTTGGCGCTGGGCAACAACGAGGGACAGGCCTCCGACCAGGGCGCCATGCACCATCTGGCCGGGAAACCGTTCGGCGAGCTGCTGATCTGGAGCATCGCGATCGGGATGTTCTTCCTGGTCTGCTGGCGGCTGCTCGAGGGTGCGGTCGGGCATCGTGACGAGGACGAGCCGAAGCGCTGGCTGTTGCGGGCAGGCTCGTGGGGGAAGGCGGCGGTGTACGCCGCCGTGGGACTGAGCGCCCTGAAAGTGGTGCTCGGCTCGGGTTCGAGCGGTCAGGGCCGCTCGGCGACCGCGAAGCTGATGGACCTTCCCGCAGGTCCGTGGATCGTCGGGCTCGTCGGGCTCGGGATCGCCGGCTACGGCGCGAACCAGATCCGCCGCGGGCTCACCGAGAAGTACCGCGAGCACCTGAGCGCCGAGGGGAAGAGCGGCGAGAGCGGAACGGCGTACCTGTGGCTGGGCAAGTACGGCTACGTGGCCAAGGGCGTCGCGATCTGCATCGTCGGCGGCCTCTTCGGCTATGCCGCGATCAGCCACGACCCGGACAAGTCCGGTGGTCTCGACCAGGCGCTGCGCACCGTGCTCCAGCAGCCGTTCGGTCCGTTCCTGCTGGCCGTGATCGCGCTCGGGCTCGGCTGCTACGGGCTGTTCTGCCTGGCCCGGGCCCGGCACCTGTCGAAGTAGGTCCCGCCCGGTCCGCTCAGCAGACCAGGATCGGGATCTCCATCTCGACCGCGGTCAGCGAACCGTGGAAGCCGACGAGCATGTTCTCGTAGGGGAAGTCGGCCATGCTGATCAGCGCGGTGTCCCCGCGGGCGGCGACGACTACGTCGCCCAGCCTCGGTCGCACCTGCGGGACCACGGTGCCGAACCAGCCGCGGTCGATGGCGGCGTCGCGGGAGAGCACCTCGGCACGGTCGCCGAGCAGACCCCGCCAGGCGGCCAGGACGTCGTCGATCGCACCGCTGCGGCAGTACAGGTGCCGGAACCTGGCCTCGCCGCCGAGCAGATGCACCCCGGAACGCAGCTCGGGGTACTCGTCGATGTCGATCCGAGCACCGGCCGGGCAGTCGACCATTCCGTGGTCGGCGACGACCACCAGCCGCACGCCCGGGTCGAGGGTCTCGCGCAGCTGCTCGACGCTCGCGTCGACCGCTGCCAGCTGGGCCCGCCACTGCGGCGAGTCGACGCCGTAGCGGTGCCCGGTCCAGTCGAGGTCCCCGTCGTACACGTAGGTGACGCTCGGTGTCTCCGCCGATGCCTCGACCGCGCCGGCGATCCGTTCGCCGATCCGGTCGGCCCCGATGAACTCCGCGCCGCGGAAGCCGCTCAGCGTCAGACCGGAATCGACGAACTCACGCTTGCTGACGACGGTGGTGTGGACTCCGGCCGCCCGTAGCCGCGCGAACGCGGTCGGGTTCGGCTGCCACTCGGCCGGGTCGACGACCTGCTTGTCCCAGAACAGCGCGTTGAGCAGCTTCTCGGTGCCGGGGATACGCGAGGTGAAGCCGACCAGGCCGTGCTCGCCGGGGGTCATCGCCGTACCGAGGGAGGTCAGGCTGGTCGCGGTCGTCGACGGCACCCCGGCGACCCCCGGTTCGCGGAGCAGGGTGTGCAGGTACGGCGCATGCTCGGCATGAGTCTCGATCAGCCGGTGGCCGAGCCCGTCGACCAGGAAGATGACGTAGCGCTGAGCCGGCGGCAGCACGAGCGACGTCTCGTGGAAGCCCACGTCGATACCGAGCGCCGCGGCGACCGCGGGCAGGACATCCCCCAGGCTGCGGCCGCCGTAGGCCGGCTCCACGAACGCCGACGCAGGCTGCGCCGCTGCGGGTGAGAGCGACATCGGCGGTTCAGGCGACCTGGGTGCTGGCCGACAGCGTCTCGGCGAAGACCAGCAGGCGGTCGACCGCGGCCTGTCCGTCGGCTGCCGAGCTCACCCGGAGCGAGAAGTCGTCCGACGCGACCACGCCGGTGTACCCGTGGTCGGCCTCGCACTGCGGGTCCGAGCAGGTGGCCGGTTCGAGGTCGACGCGGTTGATCCCGCCCCAGCCGATCGTGAGGACCGCCTCGGCCGGCGCCGGCACCGTCGAGGTGATCTGCTCGGGGTTGGCGACCATCCGGTTCACCACCACCGACCTGACCTGGTCGAGCTTGACCGCTTCGGTCGAGGTGGAGGTGTACGGCTGCGGGAGCAGATCGTCCGGGGCGTGCTCGTCGGTGTGGCACAGGATCAGCCGGGTCGGGGTCAGCACCACCACGGTGATGTGCCGCCGGACCTCGTCGCGATCGATCGTCGGCTCGTGATGGACCAGGAAGGAGACGACCTGCTCGCCGGCGACGGCAGCGGCGACACCCGAGCGGACGACGATCGGGTAGTACCCGGTGGTCTCGATGGCGGCGTCGAGCTCGGCGGACTGGTCGTGGGCGGTCACGGACATGGGTCTCAGTCTGACACGGGCGCCCGGCGGCTCCGGGTCGCGGGGCGGCAACCGCCTTCCGGGCCTCAGTCCGGGAGAGTGTCGCCCGGCTGGACGGTCATCCGCCGGGTGAACCAGTCCGAACGCGGGTCGGCGACGGGGAGCACCCGGACGGAGGCATCGAGGACCGCGACGCCCTCCGGAGTGGCGTGCACCAGGCTCAGGTCGATCGCGGCGACCTGCTGGAGATCGTTCTTCAGGGAGGCGACCCGGCGCAGCAGGTCCTCCACCGCGGCGACGTCGACCTCGTCGCTTCCCCGGTGCCCGAAGAGCAACGGCGCGGCCTTGATCGAACGGACCGCTTCGGCGGCGTCCTGTCCTGAGATCGGCGGGATCCGGTAGGCCTTGTCGCCGACGAGTTCGGTGATCGCCCCTGAGATGGAGAAGGAGACCGCCGGCCCGAAGAGCGGATCCTCGAGGCCGTCGAGTCGCACCGGCACTCCCGGGGGTGCGGTGCGCTGGACGACGAATCCCGGCTTCATCCCGACCGGGACGATGCGGGTCAGCGCCTCGAAGGCGTGCTGCATCTCCACGGCGTCGCCGATGTTGCGCCAGACGTGAGCGAGGTCGGGCCGCTGCCGGAGCGGGTCCGCGGTCGCCTTCAGCACCACGTCCCAGTCGAGGCGCTCACCGGCCGCGATCGCGTCCTCGGCAGTGCTGATCTCGACGCGGTCCCACAGGTCGATGCCGTAGTGGCCGAGCAGGACCTGGCACTCCACGAAGTCGAGGTCCCGGCCGTCAGGGCTGTCGATCAGCAGTTGCGCCAGCATCCGGGCCGCGCCGTCGTGGTCGATCTCGCCCATCGGATCCTCGTCGTCGGGCAGCCGACCTCGCCAGGCGGCGTACTCGACGACCCGGGACAACGCGCGGACGGCCTGCTCGACCGCGGGGTAGGACGGCACCGAGCCGCGGCCGGCGGTGTTGCCGGCCAGGTCCGGGACCCTGAGGAGCTCGGGCACGCCCTCGCGGCCGAGGAAGGTGGAGACCATCGGCTTGTCGGACTGCTCGGCGACTGCGGCCAGTGCGTTCGCGACCTCCGCCCCGCCGGCGTTCAACGGCGGGATGTAGATCGCGACGACGCCGTCGACCTCCGGGTCGTCGATCACCTCGTCGAGTGCGTCCTCGAAGTCCTCGGCACCGGCCTCGACGCCCAGGGCGACCGACCTGGTCACCTCCAGTCCGCTGGCGGCCGCGGCATCGGCGGCGAGCAGGCCGAGCGCGTCGGAGTTGCCGACGACCGCGACCCGCGACCCGCGCGGCAGCGGCTGGTGGGCGAGCAGCTGGGCGACGTCGAACATCTCGTCGAGGGTGTCGACCTGGATCACGCCGGCCTGCTTGAACATGGCGTCGACCGCGGCCTGCGGCGCCTCGATGCTGCGCACGACGTGACCCATCGGCACACCCTGGGTGGTCCGCCCGGACCGCACCGCGATCACCGGCTTGACCCGGGAGACCCGGCGCGCGATCCGGGAGAACTTGCGCGGGTTACCGATCGACTCCAGGTACAGCAGGACGACCTCGGTGGCGTCGTCCTCCTCCCAGTACTGGAGCAGGTCGTTGCCGGAGACGTCCGCGCGGTTACCGGCGCTGACGAACGTGGACAGACCGAGGCCACGGCCGCGGACCTTCTCCAGGATCGCCGACCCGAGCGCACCGGACTGGCAGAAGAAGCCCGCCCGGCCGCGCGGCGGCATCACCGGCGACAGGGAGGCGTTCAAGGAGACGTCGGCGGCGGTGTTGATCACGCCGAGGGCGTTCGGGCCGATCAGCCGCAGTCCGTAGGAGCGGGCCAGGCCGACGAGACGGCGCTGAAGCTGCCGGCCCCCCTCGCCGGTCTCCGCGAAGCCCGCGGAGATCACGATCAGGCCGTGCACACCCTTGGCGGCACAGTCCAGGACGACGTCCTGGACCGCGTCGGCGGGAACGGCGACGATCGCCACGTCCACGTCGCCGGGGATGTCCCCGACCCGGGCGTACGCCGGCATCCCGGCGACAGCGTCGGCGGCCGGGTTCACCACGTACACCCGCCCGGCGTAGTCACCGAGCACCAGGTTGCGGACCAGCGCCGCACCGATCGTGTCCGAGCGTCGCGAGGCACCGATCACGGCGACGCTGCGGGCGCTGAGGAACGCCTCGATGGAGGCTGCTTCGGCCCGGTGCTCGCGGGCCGACATCACTCCGATCGCGGTATCGGTGGGATCGATGTCGAACTCGAGGTGCATCACGCCCTCGTCCCAGCCGCCGGCGACCTGGTAGCCCTGTTCGTAGAACACCTGGAGCATCCGCTGGTTGTCGGGCAGGACCTCGGCGACGAACCGGTGCAGACCGCGTTCACGTGCCGCCTGCGCCAGGTGCTCCAGCAGCAGCTGCCCGATCCCCCGGCCCTGGTGCGCGTCCTGGACCAGGAACGCGACCTCGGCCTCACCGGAGTCGAGGAGCTCGTAGCTGGCGATCGCCACGATCTTCTCCGCGACCGTGAGCACGAACGCGACCCGCTTCTGGTGGTCGACATGGGTGAACCGGCGCACGTCGCGCTCGGACAGGGTCGGCATCGGGGCGAAGAACCGGAAGTACTTCGACTGGTCCGAGACCTGGGTGTAGAACTCGACCAGGCCCTCGGAATCGGCCGGGGCGATCGGGCGCATGTGCGCTGTCCGACCGTCCCGGAGCACGACATCGGCCTCCCAGTGCGCGGGGTACTCGCGCTCGGTGCGCTCGGGTGCGGTCGCCTGCACACCGGTGTCATCGGCCGTTGTCACACCTGGAATGTACCGGGCTTCCATGACGCCCCGATGTCGGCAGGCGTCCGCGCGCACCCCCGGAGGATCCCGGGAATCTCCGGCCGATCACCAGGGACGACCGACCAGCGGCGTGCCCCGGTCCCCGAACCGCCCGTGGTGTTGGGAGAATGCGCCGCATGGCCCGCCGAACCCCAGCACCGCCCGAGGACTTCGAAGAACACATCGTCGACATCGACGTCGGCGACGAGATGAGGGCCAGCTTCCTCGAGTACGCCTACTCGGTGATCTACGCCCGGGCACTCCCCGACGCCCGGGACGGGCTGAAGCCGGTGCAGCGCCGGATCCTCTACGGCATGCACGACATGGGTCTTCGCCCCGATCGCGGCCACGTGAAGTCCTCCCGTGTCGTCGGTGAGGTCATGGGCCGCTTCCACCCGCACGGCGACACCGCGATCTACGACGCGCTCGTCCGCCAGGCCCAGCAGTGGTCGCTGCGGGTGCCGACCGTCGACGGCCACGGAAACTTCGGAAGTCCGGACGACCCGCCCGCGGCCATGCGATACACCGAGTGCCGGATGGCGCCCGCCGCCGTCGCGATGACCGCCACGATCGACGAGGACACCGTCGACTTCAGGCCGAACTACGACGGGCGCGAGGTCGAGCCCTCGGTCCTTCCCGCAGCGATCCCGCACCTGGTGGTCAACGGCGCGACCGGGATCGCGGTCGGCATGGCCACGAACATGGCGCCGCACAACCTGATCGAGGTCGTCCAGGCGCTGCGCCACCTGATCACGCACCCGAAGGCGGACCTGGACGCGCTGATGCGGTTCATCCCCGGCCCGGACCTGCCGACCGGCGGCAAGATCATCGGCCTGGACGGGATCCGGGACGCCTACGAGACCGGGCGCGGTTCGTTCAAGATGCGCGCCACCACCCGGATCGAGACCGTCACCGCGCGCCGCAAGGGCATCGTCGTCACCGAGCTCCCGTACGGCGTGGGCACGGAGCGGGTGATCGAGGCGATCAAGAAGCTCGTCCAGACCAAGAAGCTGCAGGGCATCGCCGACGTCAAGGATCTGACCGACCGCGAGAAGGGCCTGCGCCTGGTCATCGAGGTCAAGAACGGCTTCCACCCCGAGGCGCTCCTCGACCAGCTCTTCAAGAGCACCCCGCTGGAGGACTCCTTCGGCATCAACGCGGTCGCGCTGGTCGACGGACAGCCACGCACCCTCGGCCTCAAGGAGATGCTCGAGGTCTTCCTCGGGCACCGTTTCGACGTGGTCCGCCGGCGCTCGGCGTTCCGGCGGGGGAAGGCAGCCGACCGGCTGCACCTCGTCGAGGGCCTGATCCTGGCGATCCTCGACATCGACGAGGTCATCCAGCTGATCCGCACCAGTGACAACTCCGAAGCCGCCCGCGAGCGACTGATGTCCGTCTTCGACCTCACAGAGATCCAGGCCAACTACATCCTGGACATGCCGCTTCGCCGGCTGACCCGCTTCTCCAAACTGGAACTCGACAAGGAGCGGGACGAGCTCGCCACGACGATCGCCGCCCTCGACGAGATCCTGGGCGACGAGGCCCGGCTGCGGAAAGTGGTCTCCGACGAGCTCGCCGACGTCGCGAAGACCTACGGCACCCCGCGCCGCACCGTGCTCCTGGAAGGCTCGGGCGTCGCCGCGGCAGCGTCCGCGACGCCGCTGGAGGTCGCCGACGACCCGTGCCACGTCTACCTGTCCTCCTCGGGGCTGCTCGCCCGCAGCACCGGCGACGAACCGGCAGGCAGCGAAGGCGCCCGGGCCAAGCACGACGTGATCGTGTCCGCGGTCCGGTCGACCGCGCGCGGCGAGGTGGGCGTGGTCACCAGCGCGGGCCGGGTGCTCAAGCTGGGCGTGCTGGACCTGCCGGCGCTCCCGGCGACCGCGAACCACCCGAACCTCTCGGGCGGCGCTCCGGTCGGCGAGTTCCTGACCCTGGAGGCCGGGGAGCGGGTACTGGCTCTGACCAACTTCGCCGGGGCACAAGGAGGCGACTCCCCCGGGCTCGCACTCGGCACAGCCCAGGGCGTGGTCAAGCGGGTCAACCCGGAGTACCTGAGCAACCGCGACGACTGGGACGTGATCGCACTCAAGGACGACGACGTCGTCGTCGGGGCGGCGCAACTGACCACCGGTGACGAGACCCTCTGCTTCATCACCGACGACGCCCAGCTCCTGCACTTCGGCGCCGGCAACGTCCGCCCGCAGGGTCGTTCGGGCGGCGGCATCGCCGGGGTCAAGCTCAGCGCCGGTGCGAAGGTCAGCTGGTTCGGCGCGCTCGACGCCTCGGCCACCGAAGGCGCCGAACCGGTGGTGGTCACCGCATCGGGCGCCAGTACGGCGCTGCCCGGTACCGAAGCCGGCTCGGTCAAGGTGACCCCGTTCAGCGAGTACCCGGGCAAGGGCCGGGCCACCGGTGGCGTCCGCTGCCACCGGTTCCTGAAGGGCGAGGACACGATCGTCTTCGCCTGGGCCGGCCCGTCGCCGGCACGCGCCGCCGCCGACAGCGGTGCTCCGATCGACCTGCCGGCCGCGGACGGCCGCCGCGACGGCTCCGGGACACCCGGCAGTCAGCCGATCGCTGCCTGTGCCGGCCCGGTGGACCATGGGACGCTAGGCACATGAAGCAGCTGAACCGCCGTCTCGGCGTCACTCTCGGTGTCCTGGTCACGCTGACCTTGTCGTTGTCCGCGTGCGGCGGTGACGACGAGCCGGCCAAGAGCGGCGCCGACCCCCAGGCCGTGATGACCGAAGCCAAGCAGCACTTCGACGACGCCTCCAGCGTGCACTTCACGATGGCGACCGACTCCGAGCCCACCTCGGGCGATGCCGTTCTCGGAGCGAACGGCACCCTGACCCACCAGCCCGCCTTCGAGGGCGAGGTCAAGGTGCTGCTCAGCGGCTTCAACGCGGACGTCCCGATCATCGCGGTCGACGACAAGGTGTACGCGAAGCTGCCGCTGAGCCCCGCCTACGCGACGATCGACCCCGGTGAGTACGGCGCCCCGGACCCGTCCGACTTCGCGGACCCCGAGACCGGCCTCTCCGGCCTCCTGCTCCAGATGGACGACCTCGAGGAGACCGGCACCGTCCGCGAGGGCAAGCAGGTGCTGACCACGTACACCGGCACGTTGAGCGGGGACCTGGTCTCTCCGATCATCCCCAGCGCGGACGAGGACAGCACCTACGAGGCCGTGATCGGCATCGACTCCGACGGCCGGATCGCGACCCTGAAGGTGACCGGCGACTTCTTCTCCGGTTCGGGCGACGTCACCTACAACCTGGTCTTCGACGACTACGACAAGAACGTCACGATCTCCGCGCCGTGACGCCGGATGTGACGACCCCTGTGACCAGCTCGGGCGCGTCCCGGTTCGGCCCGAGCACCTTGCTCGGCCTCGCCGCGGTCGCCGTGGCCTTCGCCGCGGCCGACACCTATGTCGTGGTGCTCTCGCTGCCCGACATGATGGCGTCGGCGGGTCTGAGCGGGCAGGAGCTGCAGCGCGCCGCGCCGATCATCAGCGGCTTCCTGCTCGGCTACGTGGCGATGCTCCCGCTGATCGGACGGATCGCCGACCTGCGCGGCCGGCTGCCGGTGATGGTCGCGTCGTTGCTCGTCTTCGGCTTCGGCTCCCTGCTCACCGCCGCGGCGTACGACCTGCCCAGTCTGGTCGTCGGACGTTTCCTCCAGGGGGTCGGCGGTGGCGGCCTGGTGCCGGTGACGCTCGCTCTGGTCGCCGACATCTACCCCGCCGACCGGCGCAGTGTGCCGCTCGGCATCGTCGGCGCGGTCCAGGAGCTCGGCAGCGTGATCGGGCCGCTGTACGGCGCCGTCGTGCTGGCCTTCGGCACCTGGCGCGACATCTTCTGGATCAACCTCGCCGTCGGACTGGTCCTCGCGGCGGGGATCACCGCCCTGGGCAGGACGAACCCGGCAACGGCACCGGCTGCCGTCTCCCCCGGGACGAGCGGTATCCGCCGCCGGTTCGACCCGGTCGGTCTGACCCTCCTGGCGCTCTGGATCGCCGGGCTGCTCCTGGTGATGCGACAACCGGCCGACCTGGTCACCTCGGTGCGCTGGGGCGGACCGTTCGTCCCGTTCGGGGACGCAGGCTCCGTCTCCGGATCGATCTGGGCGTCCCAGATCGGGCTGATCACCATCGGCCTCGGCGTGGCGCTCCTGCTCTGGCTGGTGTTCTCGCCGCGCGCCTTCCTCGACGTACCCGACTGGTGGGCGACGGTCCGCCGCGCGGACCTTCTCGGGGCGGCCCTGCTCTCGGTCGCGCTCGGCGGGGTGATCCTCGCCTTCGCCTCGGCCGATCCCGAGGTCCAGGTCTTCTCGGCCGCCGGACCCTGGCTGCTGGCCGTCTCGGCAGTGGCTGCCGTCCTGCTGGTGGTGCACCTGCGCCGGGCGGCGTCACCGCTCATCCCCCGCGGTTCCTTCACCCAGGTGCCGGCGCGGGGCGCGCTCGCGGTCAGCTTCTTCGTCGGTGCCGCGTTGATCGCCGCGCTCGTCGACATCCCGGTCTTCGCCCGGGTGACGATCTACGGCGACTCCCAGGTCAAGGCAGCGCTGGTCCTGGTCGAGTTCCTGATCGCACTGCCGATCGGCGCGGTCGTGGGCGGCTACCTGACCCGCTCGTTCGCGGCGGGTCTGGTGACGGCATCCGGGATGCTCGCCGCGGCCGTCGGCTTCGTGCTGATGGCGAACTGGGACGTGAACGCCCTGCATCACCTGACCTCCAGCGTCGTGCTGGCCATGACCGGTTTCGGTTTCGGCCTGGCGCTCGCCCCGGTGAACGCCGCTCTGCTGGCCAGCACCGAGGCCGCCGTGCACGGCGTGACCAGTGCGCTGCTCGTGGTGAGCCGGATGATCGGCATGCTGATCGGCATCTCGGCGCTGACCACGATCGGGCTCCGCCGCTACTACGCCGTCTCGGCCGACTTCCCCGAGCCCGCCGAGGTCTGTGGCGGCAAGACCCGGTGCGACGCGTTCGAGGATCTGCTGCAGGCGGCAGGGGTCGAACAGTTGCAGGCGATCTTCCTGGGCGCCGCCGGGTGCGCGCTGCTGGCCGGTCTCCTTGCCCTGTTCCTCTTCCGCGGCGCTGCCACCCGAGGCAGCGACCAGTCGCTGCTGGTAGGAATGGGCGCCTGATGACCGAGACCAAAGTCGGGACCGCCTGCAGCACCGCCTCGGCGGACGTCGACGAGCCACTCGCCGGTTCGGCGCCGGACGCGGTCGCCTGGGTCTGCCTGGAGCAGAACGGCCCCTGGGGCGCCAAGGCGTGGACCGACTCCCATCTCGACCCGGAGCTCGGGGCCTCGATCGAGGCGCTGGCCGGGCGTCACGGCGTCCGGCCCAGCCTGATCCGCCGACCCGGGCGGCATGCCGACTCTGCGAAGGACGGGTCCGGTCCGACCGAGCGACAAGTCCTGATCGCGCACACCCGGCCCGGACAGACCTGGCTCCTGGCCGGGACCGTCAGTTCGCCCGAGGCGCTCCTGGAGCTCGACTGGGCCGCGCTGGCGGCGGGTGACCTGGACGCCGTACGACGATCGGCGCCGTCGCTCCGGGTCTCCGGCGACGCCCAGCTCCTGGTCTGCACCAACGGCACCCGGGACACCTGCTGCGCGCGGCTCGGCCGCCCGGTCGCCCTCGGCGCCGCAGCGGCACGTCCGGGCCGGGTCTGGGAAGTCACCCACACCTCCGGTCACCGGTTCGCACCGACGACGGTGTCACTGCCGTCCGGGACGTTGCACGGCCGGGTGCTCGACGGTGCGCTCATCCTCGACGCCGCCGACCGCGGCGAACTCCTGCTCCCCGGGTACCGCGGCCGCTCGACGTGGTCCAGCGGCGCCCAGGTGGCCGAGGACCACGTCCGCCGCACCGAGGCGATCACGGGGATCGACGACCTCGACGTGGTCCCCGAGATCGACGCCTGGTCGGTGCTGCACCGGGACGGCCGCCGCTGGTGGGTCGCGGTCCGGGCGACTCAGTCGGGCGAGCGGCCGGAATCCTGCGGCAAGCCGGCCAAGCCGGTCACCCGGTACGACGTCCGAACCGTTCGCTGAGGCTCGCCACCGCCCGGGCGACCGACGTGGCGCGGGCCTCCGGGCTGGTCGCCTTGAGGACCGGCAGGATCAGGCCGTACCTGTCCGAGCGCCCGAGCCGCTCGAACGCCGCGCGCGCAGCGTCGTCGGCGGCCAGTGCTTCGAGAAGCTCGGGGGGCGGCTCCGCGGTCCGTTGTGACGCGTACGCCGCATCCCAGCGACCGTCCGCCCGGGCGCGTTCGATCTCCGCGAGACCCGCGGCCCGCATCCGGCCGGCGGAGACCAGCGCCTCGGCCTTCCCGACGTTGACCTGCGACCACGTGCTCCGCGAGGTCCGCGGACAGTAGCGCTGGAGGAAGGAGACGTCGTCGAGACCCTTGCGCTGACCGTCGATCCAGCCGAAGCAGAGCGCCCCGTCGAGCGCGTCCCCGATCCGGAGCAGTGGCACCTCGGCGTTCTTCTTCCCGATCCGCAACCAGGCTTCCGGCTCGCGGTCGTGGTGCGCGGAGAGCCAGGATTCCCAGGCGTCCCCGTCCGTGAACTCGAGCACGGCGCAACGCTAGCGCGAACGTGCCGAACCTCACGCCCGTCAACCGCCCCGACTGCACTAGCCTCGCCTCCGTGAGCGCAGACTTCGACGACCTGCTGGCCGCGAACCGTGAATTCGCCGCCGACTTCAACCTGTCCGGCTTCGACGGCGTCGCCCATGCCGGTGTCGCACTGGTCACCTGCATGGACTCGCGGATCGATCCGCTCGGGATGCTGGGGCTCAGGCCCGGCGACGCGAAGATCTTCCGCAACCCGGGCGGCCGTGTCACCGAGGCCGCCCTGGAGGCGCTCGTCCTGGGCGTCCACCTGCTCAGAGTCGAGCGGATCCTGGTCGTGCCGCACACCCGTTGCGCGATGGCGTCGGCCACTGAGGCCGAACTCCAGGAGCGGATCAGCGCCTCAGCCGGGCAGGACGCCTCCTGGCACGCGTTCCACGTGGTCGGCGACCAGCCGTCGGCGCTGCGGGCCGATGTCGCGAAGGTGCGCTCGCACCCGCTGATCCCGGACACCGTCAAGGTCGGCGGCTTCATCTACGACGTCGACACCGGACTGCTCGACCAGATCATCTAGCCGAGCAGCCCGGCGGCCGGCTCAGACGAGCAGCGGGCTCACCAGCGGGACGTAGCCCGAGGAGTGCCCGGTCTTGTTCGGGTGGTAGCTCTCGCCGATCGGGTTCGACAGTCCGTTCAGCCATTCGACGTCGTCACAGACCGCGTGGCCGACGAAGCGGCTGGTCGGGTTGGCGAAGGTGAAGCCCTTGGCCGCGGCCTGCGCCGAGATCTTCGAGTTCATCAGGTCGGCGGTGGCGTTGAGCCGGGTCTCCTCCGCCGGGCTGAAGAACGTGCCCGCGTTGCAGTCCTCGCCGTTGAAGATCCGCGGGTACCCGATGATGACGACCTTCGCGTTCGGCGCCTTGGACTTGATGGTCGCGTACAGGGTCGAGAGCTTCCCGGGCAGTGTGTTGTTGATGTAGGCCTGAGCGGTGTCGATCGCGCCGTTGCAGTTGCTCGCCCAGCCCGGCTGGGCGCACTCGGTGATCACTCCGGAGAACCCGGCGTCGTTCCCGCCGACAGAGAGCGTCACGAACGCCGTACCCGTGGTCAGCGCGTTCGCCTGCGTGGTGACCTCGGGGATCTTCGCCCCCGAGCACGCCTTGAAGTTCAGCGTGTAGCCCTTGGCCGCGGCGATCAGCGACGGATAGGCGTACGTCGAGCGCTGGCAGGAGGTCCCGTCACTGATGTAGGTCCGGGTGCCGGTGCCTGACGCGTAGGAGTCGCCCAGGGCGACGTACGACGGCCCGGCCGCCTGGGCCGGCCGGGCGACGAGGAGCGTCGCGAGCAGGAGTGCGAGGGCGAAGGTGCCCGAGAGGGTGAGACGGACGCGGTGAGTCATCCGGGTGCTCCTTGGAGTGGGAGGGGCGGGTCACCCCACGTGACCCAGGTCACACTCAAGCGTTACTCGGCGGTAATGTCCAGACCTCAGGTCGCCAGATGCTCGGCGAGGAACCTGAACTGTGCCCCCGCCACCGAGCGCCAGTAACCGGCGTCGTGACCACCCCGGCCGAAGCTCCCCTCCGGCTTCGACTCCAACCGCCCGACGTAGTTCCTCGTCGCGGCGTAGAACGGGTCCCGGTCTCCGCAGTCGACCCGCAGCGGGACGCCGTCGAGCCACTCCGGGTGCGCGTACACGTCGTTGCGTGCGAAGTCCGCGGCGTCGTCGAACGAACCTGCCGAGGTCACGCCGGCGGAGGTGAAAAGTGCCGGACTGGACACCGCGACCGCCCGCACCGGCATCCGCTCCCTTCCGGCGAGCAGCAACGCGCCGAAGCCGCCCATCGACCAGCCGTGCAGGGCGATGCGGTCCGCGTCGACCTGGCGCCGGAGGGCCGCGACGAGCTCGGTCCGGACCATCGTGCCCGCGTCGGTGCCGTCGGCACGACGGTGGAAGTAGCTGCTGTCTCCGCC
>JAKFBZ010000101.1:0-27638 GCA_036676945.1 Marmoricola sp. | reverse complement strand
CTCTCCGGCATCGGCGCGGGCTACCGGCTGCAGACCGAGTGCCCGGACAAGACCTACGCGATCCTCGAGGCGCGCGAGTCCATCGGCGGCACCTGGGACCTGTTCCGCTACCCGGGGATCCGCTCGGACTCGGACATGTTCACGCTGAGCTTCCCTTTCCGGCCGTGGAAGGCGAAGAACTCCATCGCCGACGGTCCGGAGATCCTGCAGTACATCAAGGACACCGCTGCCGAGTTCGGCATCGACGAGAAGATCCGCTTCCGCACCCGGGTCGTCGCTGCCGACTGGTCCGCGGAGCGCAGCCGCTGGACGGTCACCGTCGAGAAGGACGGGAAGACGTCCGAGCTCACCTGCTCGTTCCTCTACTGCTGCTCGGGCTACTACGACTACTCCCAGGGCCACGAGCCGGTGTGGGACGGCATGGAGGACTTCGCCGGTCGGATCGTGCGCCCGCAATTCTGGCCCGAGGACCTGGACTACACGGGCAAGAAGGTCGTCGTGATCGGCAGCGGCGCCACCGCGGTGACCCTCGTGCCGTCGATGGCCGACGACGCCGAGCACGTGACGATGCTGCAGCGCTCGCCCACCTGGATGGGTGTCGTGCCGAAGCAGGACAAGTTCGCCAACACGCTGCGCCAGCTCCTGCCCGCCGGGTTGGCGCACCAGCTCATCCGCAACAAGAACGCCGCGTTCAGCATCGGCGTCTACGAACTCTCCCAGCGGCAGCCGAAGGTGATGCGCAAGATCCTCCTGGACATGGCGAACAAGGGGATCCAGGACGAGGCGCTCGTCGCCGAGCACTTCACGCCGGACTACAACCCCTGGGACCAGCGGCTGTGCGCGATCCCGAACGGCGACCTGTTCAAGAAGATCCGCCACGGCGAGGTGAGCGTGGTCACCGACACCATCGACCGGTTCGTCCCCGAAGGCATCCGGCTGACCAGCGGCAAGGTTCTCGAGGCCGACATCGTCATCCCGGCGACCGGGCTGAAGATCCAGCTCTTCGGCGGCATCACCCCGACTGTCGACGGGATGAAGGTCCCGATGCACGAGAACTTCGTCTGGCAGGGCTGCATGCTGACCGGGATGCCCAACGCCGCGATGTGTGTGGGCTACACCAACGCTTCGTGGACCCTGCGTGGTGACCTGACCTCGCAGCTGGTCTGCAAGGTCCTCAACGAGATGGACAAGAAGGGCGCCACCTCCGTGGTGCCGGTCCCGGACGGGCCGCTGGAGGGCCGCCCGCTGCTCGACCTGTCCTCGGGCTACATCAAGAGGGCGCTGGACGAACTGCCGCAGCAGGGACACCGGGGAGCGTGGCGGGTCCGGCAGAACTACTTCCTCGACGCGGCCACCACTCTGCGTCGCGACCTGGACAAGACCCTCGAGTTCAGCGCGTGACCGCGACCGACACCACCACGCTGGCAGTCGCAGGCCGGCCCGTCCGGGTGCGGATCAGCGGTCCGGAGGACGGCACTCCGGTCCTGCTCCTGCACGGGATCGCGCGCAGCCTCGAGGACTGGCACCAGGGACACGACCTGCTCGCCGCTCGCGGCCACCGGGTGATCAGCGCGGACACCCCGGGATTCGGCTTCACCCGTGCCCAGCGCGGCCGGCCGGGGCTGGCGACCTTCGCCGACGCGATGGCCGGCCTGCTGGACGCCGCCGACGTGACCGGGCCGGCCCACGTGATGGGCAACTCGCTCGGCGGCGGGATCGCGATGACGCTCTGCGTCGAACACCCCGGCCGGGTCGCCAGCCTGGTCCTGGTGGACAGCGTCGGCTTCGGGAGCGAGGCGAACATCTCGCCACTCCCGATGCTCTACGCGACCGCCGCGGGACTGCCCGTCGTGGGCAAGCGGTTCCTGCCCCTCGCCCGGGCGGCGAGCATCAAGATCGCCCAGGACCAGTTCTTCGACCCGTCGTTCGCGACTCCGGAGAGCATGCGCCACTACGCGAAGGTCGGCCGGCAGCCGGATTTCCGGCGCACGTTCTTCGGCACCGCCGCCACCCTCGGCGTACCGATGGTCGGGGTCTTCCCCGGGTGGCGTCGCGCTCTCCTGGCCCGCGTCGCCGAGGCGGACATCCCGACGCTGGTCGTCTGGGGCGACGCCGACACCGTCCTGCCGCCGCACCACCTGGAGGCGGCGAAGCGGGCGTTCCCGGACGCGCAGACCCATCTGTTCCGCGACACCGGGCACATGCCGCAGATCGAGAAGGCCGCCGAGTTCGCCGCTCTGGCCGGTGACTTCATCGCGAAGGTGGACGCGAACGCCGGCTGACCCTTCCGTTGGTCGAGCCTGTCGAAACCCGTGCTCGACGAACGGGGTGAGCGCGGCCAGGATGAGACGCATGAGTCCGCTGGTCGAGTTCGACGCCGAGGTGGTCAAGAGCGACAAGCCGGGTGGCTGGTCCTACGTGGTCTGGCCCGAGTCGGCTGAGTTCTTCGGGACCCACGGCCTGGTCAAGGTGCGCGGCACCGTCGACGGTGAACCGTTCGAGTCGTCGTTCATGGCTCTCGGCGACGGCAACCACAAGCTCCCGGTGAAGTCCGCGATCCGGGTGAGGATCGGCAAGGAAGCCGGCGAGACCGTGCATGTCGTCATCGAGGAGAGGCTGGACAAGTGACCGAGGCAGTCCTGACCGAACGGGACGGCCACGTCCTGGTCGTCACCCTCAACCGCCCCGAGGCGCGCAACGCGGTCAACGCGGACCTGACCCTCGGGCTCGGCACCGCCCTCGACGAGGCAGAGGCGGACCTCGACATCAGGGCCGTCGTGCTCACCGGCGCGGGCGACCAGACCTTCTGCGCCGGCGCCGACCTCAAGGCCATCTCGCGCGGCGAGAGCCTGAACCCGCCCGGGACCGAGGCGTGGGGCTT
Source organism: Marmoricola sp. (assembly GCA_036676945.1). Classification (GTDB taxonomy): domain Bacteria; phylum Actinomycetota; class Actinomycetes; order Propionibacteriales; family Nocardioidaceae; genus Marmoricola. Next base: position 24,757 of record JAKFBZ010000101.1, on the reverse strand, counting down.
CGCCGGGATGGTCCAGCACCCGATCTCCAAGCCCGTGATCGCGGCGGTCAACGGGACCGCCCTGGGTGGCGGCACCGAACTCGTCCTTGCCTCGGACCTCGCGGTCGCCGCCGAGCACGCGACCTTCGGGCTCCCCGAGGTGAAGCGCGGTCTGATCGCCGCTGCCGGCGGCGTCCTCCGGCTGCCGGAGCAGATGCCGCGGAAGGTGGCGATGCGCCTGATCCTCACCGGGGAGCCGATCGACGCCGCCGGTGCGCTCCGCTGGGGTCTGGTCAACGAGGTGGTCCCGGCCGTTGACGTCCTGGGGGCCGCGCTGGACCTGGCCCGCACGATCGCGGCGAACGCCCCGCTCTCGGTGCAGCACAGCAAGCGGGTGGCCCAGGGCATCGAGGCCGGCCCCCGAGGTATGCACTGCCCGGCCGAGGACGCCGCCTGGGCGGCCAGCGACGCGGCGATGATGGCGGTCTTCTCCAGCGAGGACGCCATGGAGGGCCCGATCGCCTTCGCCGAGAAGCGCGCTCCGGTCTGGAAAGGCCGCTGACCGGGAGGTAGGCGCCAGCAAGCAGCTGAAGTCAGGACGAAACGGACCGTCTCGTCAGACCAGAGTGGGCGCGCCGTAACCGGAACACCGGCGGACCGTTTTGCACTGCATGGCGACCTCACCCCGCCGACGCGCAGCCGCCATCGCTGCCGTCGCCGCGCTCTTCGCGACCCTGATCACCGTCTCGCTCTCGGCGGTCCCGACGGCGGCCGATCCGCTGCCGACGTACTCGGCGACGATCACGCGGACCGATCACGGGATCCCGCACATCGTCGCGAACGACTGGGCCTCGCTCGGCTTCGGTTCCGGCTACGCCGCCGCTCAGACCTCGACCTGCGTCCTCGCCGACATCGTCCTGACGGCCCGTGGTGAGCGGTCGAAGTACCTCGGACCGGACGCGCCGTTCGACGACGGGGTCGCCATCAACGGCACCAACCTCCAGATCGACGCCCTCGTCGCGGACCTGCACAACCGGAAGGTGGTCGAGGGCATCCTCGCCGACCCGAAGGCCGGTCCGGGCGCCCAGGCACGAGCGATGGTCACGGGCTACGCCGCCGGGGTGAACAAGTACCTGACCACGCTCGGCGGGTCGGCGAACATCACCGACCCGGCGTGCAAGGGCGCGGCGTACATCCAGCCGAACGCCACCCCGCTGGACGTCTGGTACGGCGTCTACCTGGCCAACATCATCGCGTCGACCGGCAACTTCCTGAAGGAGATCGTCGGCGCGACCCCGCCGTCGCTGACTGACCCCGGCCTGCCCAGCCTGGCCACGTTCGGCATCGTGCCGCCCGAGCTGCCGAGTGCAGAGGACCTGACCGAGTCGCTTCGTCCGGACGAGGACTTCGGCTCGAACGCGACCGCCATCGGCGGCGCGGCGACGACCACCGGCTCCGGCATGATCCTGGGCAACCCGCACTTCCCGTGGAACGGCCGCTTCCGGTTCAGCCAGCAGCAGCTCACCATCCCGGGCCAGTACGACGTGGCGGGCGGCAGCCTGATCGGCTCCCCGGTCGTCAACATCGGCTGGAACAAGGACGTCGCGTGGAGCCACACCGTCTCGACGGCGTACCGGTTCACGCCGTACGAGTACCGCACCGTGCTCTCTCCGTTCCTGTACCTGACCGCGAACGGCCTGCTCAAGCAGGTCGAGAAGCGCGTGGTCACGGTGACCGTGAAGAACCCGGACGGGTCGCTCGGCACCCGGACCGAGGACATGTACCGGACGCCCCAGGGCTACGTCATCGACTCACCGAACCAGCTGATGGGCTGGACCCCGCTCAGCTTCTTCGCGATCCGCGACGCCAACGGCGAGCAGTTGCGCACCATCGACACGTTCCTCGAGATGGGCAAGGCCACTGACGTCCGCGACCTGCTCGCCCGCCAGGACGCGGCCGGCGGGATGCCGTGGGTCAACACCACGGCGGCCGACCGCGCCGGCGACGTCCTGTACGCCGACCACTCGGTGGTGCCCAACGTCTCCAACAACCGCGCCCTCGCCTGCATGACGCCGATCGGCCGCGTGCTCCAGCAGCTCTCCGGGCTCCCGGCCCTGGACGGCACCTTCGCGGACTCGCTCTGCAAGTGGGGGACCGACGCCGACGCCCAGCGTCCCGGCATCCTCGGCCCGAAGAACCTGCCTGCAGCGGTACGGCGCGACTGGGTGATGAACGCCAACGACTCCTACTGGCTGCCGAACCCGGCCCAGAAGCTCGAGGGCTTCGCCCGGATCATCGGCTGCGAGAAGTGCGTCCGCACCCTCCGCACCCGGATGGTCGACCGCTACGTGATCGACGCGCTCGCGGTCGGCAAGATCGACCCCGCCCAGTTGCGCGGGTTCGAGCACCAGAACCGGGTGATGGGCGCCGAGGTCATGGCCGCCAACGGTGACCTGGTCAAGATCTGCGAGGCCGCGCAGGGCGGCGACGCCTGTCCGGTGCTCGCCGCCTGGGACCTGCACTCCGACAAGGAGAGCGTCGGCAACCACATCTTCGAGGAGTTCGTGAAGCGGATCCCGAAGCCCGGCCTGCTGGTCGGCGGGGTCTACAAGGTCGGCTTCAGCTCCGCCGACCCGGTGAACACGCCGCGCGACATCGACGAGACCAACCCGAAGGTGATCCGGGCGATGGCCGGCGCGATCGCGTACCTGCGTTCGAAGAACATCCCGATGAACGCGGCCTGGGGCTCGCTCCAGGTCGCAGGCGACCGCGGCGCCCCGCCGATCCCCCTCGGCGGCGGGCTCGGTGACCAGGCCGGCAACGCGAACGCGCTCGCCTCACGCGGGATCCTCGCCAACGGCGGGTTCCTGCGGCCGATCACCTACGGGTCGTCCCACATCCAGGCGATCTCGTTCCTGCCCGGCGGTGCGGTCGACGCGAAGACGATCCTCACCTACGGCCAGTCCGACGATCCGACCTCCCCGTGGAGCTCGGACCAGACCCAGCTGTTCTCGAACAAGCAGTGGGTGAGCTTCCCGTTCACCGCCGCCGAGATCAGCGCCGGCCAGATCAGCAGCGTCACGATCACCGGCTGACCGGTTCGACCTCCGGCGGCCGAGTCAACCGGTACTTCACGAAGCTCGGCACCGCCAGGGCGGCGATCACCACGCCGATCACCACCAGGACGCCGCCGCCTGCCGCGGCCGCAGCGGTGCCGACCGCCGCAGCGGCCGCACCGTGAGCGACATCGGCGATCCGGGGGCCGCCGGCGACGACGACGATGAAGACGCCCTGGAGGCGACCGCGCACGTCGTCGGTGGCTGAGGCCTGCAGCATGCTCATCCGGAACGCGGCCGAGGCCATGTCGGCGGCACCGCCGATCACGAGCATCAGGACGGCGATGACGAGCATCGGGACCGGGGCGACGTCGGCGAAGGCGACGGCCACACCGAAGCCGATGATCGCGACACCCCAGATGATGATCGAGACGATCACCGCGAGCCCCTGTCGCTCGACGCGGGAGACCCAGCCGGAGAAGACGCCGCCGATCACCGCGCCCAGCGGGATCGCGGCGAACAGCAGCGCGAAGACCAGTCCGCCGCCGGACGGGCCGCCGAAGTCCACGTGCGCGATCTCGGGGAACAGCGCCCGCGGCATCCCGAAGATCATCGCGATCAGGTCGACCAGGAACGACGTCAGCAGCACCGGATGACCACGCAGGTACTTGAGCCCGTCGATGACCGCCTTCAGCCCCGGGGTGCCGGCGGCCCCCTCGACAGGCAGCCGGGGCAGTCGGACCACCGCACTCAGCGTCGCCAGCAGCGTGATCGTGTCGAACAGGTAGAGCCAGGAGAAGCCGATGAACGGGATCAGCGCGCCACCCACCAGCGGACCGGCGATGCCGCCGGCCTGGAAGACCGTCATGTTCAGCGAGTTGGCTGCCGGGAGCTGTTCGGCCGGCAGCAGCTTGGGCAGGATCGCGCTCCGGGTCGGCTGGTTGATGGCGAAGAACGCCTGCTGGACCGCGAACAGACCGAGGAGCAGCCAGACGTTCCCGAGCCCGAGGGCCGCCTGCAACCAGAAACAGGCACTGGTCCCGATCAGTCCGACGGTGGTCAGGATCAGCAGCGTGCGCCGGTCCATCACGTCGGCCAGCGCACCGCCCCAGAGGCCGAAGACGATCAACGGGACCAGGCCGAAGAGGCCGGTCAGCCCGACGTACGCCGAGGAGCCGGTGAGGTGGTAGATCTGCGCCGGGACAGCGACCACGGTGAGCTGGGCGCCGATGACCGTGACGATGTTCGCGGTCCACAGACGCCGGAAGTGCGAGTCCTTCAGCGGGGTGGTGTCCGCGAAGTGGCGCCTGATCTGCACCAGGGGAGGCTACGCCCCGGCGGCCGTCCGCCGGCATCCGGCTTGAACGGCGGCACCGGGTCTGGTCGGATCAAGCCATGTCTCGGCGCCCAGCAGTCCTGTCCACCGTCCTGCTGGTCCTGGCGCTGGGGGTCGGCGGCTGCGGGCCGTTCGACAAGGGCGCGGATGCCCGGGACGCGGCGGAGACGCTGGTCGACGGGCTCGCCTCCGGCGACCTGGGCAAGGTCGTCTTCACCGAGGACGCCGCCGGCGCGCAGAAGGAGTACGTCACGCTGCGCGCACCGTTGAAGGACGCGGAGACCGAGGTCACGCTGGACCAGGTCACCCGGTCCGGGGACGAGGCGACCGCCAGGATCGCCTGGACGGTCGACCTCGACGGGCATCCGTGGTCCCACACCACCAAGGCCGTCCTCCGCAAGCAGGGCGACGACTGGGCCGTCGTGTGGAAGCCGTCGATCGTGGAGAAGTCGCTGACCGAGGGCCGCAGGCTCCGGATCAGCAGAGTGCAGCCCGAGCGCGGCGACATCCTCGGCGCCGACGACCAGCCGATCGTGACTCCGCGCCCGGTGGTGCGGTTCGGGATCGACAAGCAGCAGGTTGTCGGGAGCAACGGCGTGGCCGTCGCGTCCGCCCGCCGGCTCGCCGAACTGGTGGGCATCGAGCCGGGGCCCTTCGCCCGCCAGGTTCGCACCGCGGGTCCGCGCGCGTTCGTCCAGGCGATCGTCCTGCGCCGTCCGGAGGTGACCCAGCGCCTCCTGGCCGGGGTCGACCGGATCAACGGGGGAGGCGCGATCACCGACGAGTTGCCGCTGGCGCCGTCGAAGGACTTCGCCGCGGCCATCCTCGGGACCGTCGGCCCGGCCACCGCCGAGGCGATCAAGAAGGCCGGCGGTCGGCTCCGGATCGGTGACGACACCGGCCTGTCCGGGCTCCAGCAGCGGTACGACGAGCAGCTGTCCGGCACCCGGGGTGTCCGGGTCAGCGTGCTGCCTCCCGCACCGGAAGAGGCCTCCGACCTGACCGACAGCCCGGAGAACGAACCGAGGGTGGTCTTCGAGGCGGCGGCCGTGAAGGGCAAGGACCTGCGCACCACGCTCGACCCCCGGCTCGAGCAGAAGGCCCAGGACCTGCTCGCCTCCGTCGGGCCGGCCAGTGCGCTGGTCGCGATCCGGCCCTCGACCGGGCAGATCGTCGCCGCCGCGAGCGGGCCCGGATCGAACGGCTACAACACCGCCACCTTCGGCCAGTACGCGCCCGGGTCGACGTTCAAGGTGATCAGCTCGCTGGCCCTGCTCCGTTCCGGCCTGACCCCGGCCGCTCCGGTGACCTGTCCCGCTGAGGTGATCGTGAACGGGAAGCGGTTCACCAACTACTCCGACTACCCCGCATCCGGGCGTGGACGGATCTCCCTGACCCGGGCGGTGGCGAACTCCTGCAACACGGCGTTCATCGGCCAGCGGGCCCGGATCAAGGGCACTGCGCTCGCGGACGCCGCTGCCGCCCTCGGCGTCGGGATCGACCACGACCTCGGCTTCCCGGCCTACTTCGGTCAGGTCAAGCCCCCGGCGTCGCAGACCGAGGCGGCAGCGGACCTGATCGGGCAGGGCAGGATCCTGGCCTCGCCGATGGCGATGGCCGCGGTGGCGGCGAGCGTGGTCAGGGGCGCCACCGTGCTGCCGGTGCTGCTGCCCGATGCCACCGCACCCGCGGGTCCGCAGCCCCGCGAACCGTTGACCGGTGCCGAGGCGAGCCAGCTGCGCGGGCTGATGCACGCCGTGGTCGAGGAGGGCTCGGGCTCGTTCCTGCGTGCGTTGCAGCCACCGGACGTGCTGGCCAAGACCGGCACCGCCGAGTACGGCCGGACACCACCGTTGCCGACCCACGCCTGGATGATCGGCGCGCAGGGAGACCTGGCGGTGGCGGTCTTCGTCGCGACCGGTCAGTCCGGTTCGAGGACGGCCGGTCCGATCCTGGAGGCGTTCCTCCGGGCGGCGAACAGCGGCGGCTGAGCGGGACCTCAGGAGAGGTCGGCCGACCAGCGTTCCTCGATGCGGCCGAGCTTCCAGATCGCGACCGACGCGGCCCAGGCCAGGAAGAAGAGCGCGACGATGGCGTAGCCGACGTACTCGAGGTCGAGGTCGGCGAGCCAGGCCAGCGGACCCGAGGTCAGGCCCAGCTGCTCGGCGAGCATGCTGCCCAGGGTGGCGACGCCGATGATCATCGCGACCGCGACGGAGAGCGCGGTCACGGTGATGTTGTAGTAGATCTTGCGGACCGGCCGCGCGAAGGCCCAGCCGTAGGCGACGTTCATGAACGCGCCGTCGATCGTGTCCATCAGCGACATCCCGGCCGCGAACAGCACCGGGAGGGTGATCACCGCCCACCACGGCAGGTTGGCCGCGACCGCACCGCCGGCGATCACGAGCAGGCCGATCTCGGTGACGGTGTCGAAGCCGAGCCCGAACAGGAAGCCGACCGGGTACATGTGCCAGGGCTTGCGCACGGTCTTGTTGACCTTGCCGAGGACGCGGTTGAGGAAACCGCGGTTGTCGAGCTGGCGCTCGAGCTCGGCCTCGTCGTACTCGCCTCGGCGCATGTTGTGGAAGACCCGCAGGATGCCCTTGAGCGCGATCAGGTTGATCATCCCGATGAGGACCAGGAAGACGCCGCTGATCAGCGGGCCCCACACCCCGGCGAACTGCTGGAGGGCGGAGTTCTCGTCGCCGACGCCGTCGGTGAGCGCGCGCACGCCGAGCGCGATGCCCATCACCATCACGAAGACCACGGAGCTGTGACCGAGGCTGAACCAGAAGCCGACGCTCATCGGCCGTTGGCCGTCGGTCATCAGCTTGCGGGTGGTGTTGTCGATCGCGGCGATGTGGTCGGCGTCGAACGCGTGCCGCATGCCGAGCGTGTACGCCGTGAGACCGAGCCCGACGCCGAGGATCTTGCCGCTGACCTCGAAGTGCTCCGGCGCGACCACGCCGATCAGCAGTCCCCAGCCGACCAGGTGCAGGAGTCCGACGAAGGCCAGGCAACGGGCCAGCGCTGCCTTCTGCTGCCGGTCGATCCCCCTGAGGCCACCGGACGGGGCGGGAGCCGGGGGTTCGAGGAGCTGGGTCACGCCTGAACCCTAGAACCGGCCCGTTGCTTATTGCAAACAGCTTGCAATAAGCAACGGGCCGCGGGAAGGGTCAGGCGACGGAGGTGCTTCGGGAGACCGCCGCACTGACCGGGATGTGCTCGTAGCCGCGCAGGACGCGGGTGGTCCGGCGTACCGGGGTGCCGTCCGGAGCCAGGTCCGGGAACCTGCTGTACAGCGCCCGGAGCGCGATGACCGCCTCCAGCCGCGCCAGACTCGCACCGAGGCAGAAATGGATGCCGGCCGAGAAGGACAGGTGCTGGTCCGCGTTCGGGCGGGTGATGTCGAAGGACTGCGGGTCGGCGAAGACCTGCGGGTCCCGGTTCGCTCCGCCGAGCAGGACCAGGACGGCGTCGCCGGCGCGGAGCGGCGTGCCCGCGACGACCGTGTCGCGCAGGGCCGAGCGCATCGTCAGCTGCACAGGAGCGTCGAACCGGAGGACCTCCTCGACCACGTCGGTCCAGCGCTCGGGCTCGGCGAGCACCAGGGCCTTCTGCTCGGGGTGCGCGGCGAGCTGGACGACGGCGTTGCCGATCAGGTTCACCGTGGTCTCGAAGCCGGCGCCGAGGACGAGGAGGCCGATCGCGCGCAGCTCGAGCGGGGTCAGGGCGTCCGGCCCCTCGATCAGGGCGAGCTGGCTGAGCAGGTCGTCGCCCGGGTCTCGGCGGAGCCGGGCGACGTGGTCGTCGAACCAGTGATGCATCCGGCGCAGCGCGGACTCGGCGTCCCGGAACTGCCGGAAGGTCAGGCCGGGGTCGAGGGTGATCGACGCCCGGTTGCCCCAGTCGAGCAACCAGTCGTGCTGGTGCTCCGGTACGCCGAGCAGGTCGGCGATCACCGCGACCGGCAGCCGGGCGGCGAACCGTTCGACCAGGTCGAAGCCGCCTCCTCCTGCGTCGAGATCGGCCTCGATCGCGTCCAGCAGGTCGTCGGAGACCGTCCGGACCCGTTCTTCGAGGTTCGCGATCCGCCGCGCGGTGAAGGCGCGCGAGACCAGCTTGCGGTGCCGGTTGTGCTCGGGCGGATCCAGGGCGAGCAGCGACGGCGGGTCGACCGGGCTGAGCGCGTAGGGGTCGGCGACCCGCTCGAAGAGCCGGCGCAGGAACGGCGGCAGCTCCGCGTGGCCGGCGGCGGTGCCGAAGTCGTCGCTGCGCAGGATCTGGTTGGCCGCGGCGTGGTCGACGGTCGAGCAGATCACCGGGCCGCGGGCCACCGGTCCGTCCGGGCGCAGCTTCTCGTAGGTGGCGAACGGGTCGGCCGCCGTGACCGGATCGATCGCCAGCAGCGCCGTCAGCTCGCCGCGGCGTGCTGCCAGTTGAAGCGCCTTGCGCTGGACACCGTGCGCCAGCGACCAGGTCGTGAACGACCTGATCACCGAGCCCTCGGTGCGCCGTTCAGGCCGGGACACGAGCGCTGCGGGGAGCGTCGACGTCACCGGGACGCTGCGCGGGGACGACAGGGGTCATGCCTCCGACGCTACGCGCGTGCCGTTCGAGGATCCGGAGAACGCCGGCGTTGCGGGCGATCAGCCGTCGGCGCTGGTCCTCGAGCACCTCCTCGGACAGGTGCGAGTCGAGCTGGGCGTCGCGGTTCAGGTCCCACCGGTAGCGCAGTGCGGCGGCGAGCCCGTCAGGGTCGCCGAAGATCGCGGCGTAGTCGGCGTTCCAGGGCAGTTCGTCGCTCTCGCTCGCGTTCACGAGCGCCTCGATCTCGGCCAGTGCCTGCCAGCGACGATGAGTCTCGGACCAGGTCATCTCTCTCACCTCTCGCGAACCGTCTGGGGGTGTCGGCGGTCCGATGGTGCGAATCTACGGATCCGGCCGTGCCGCCCCATCGCGCTGAGGTACCCACTGCGACTGCGACCCTGGTAGGACGCCGCGCGCCACCCCGGGCGGATGCCGAGAACGCCGTGGCTGCCTACCCTGGTGACCATGTACGCCCCGGGACCGGACTCGGCGGCCGGTCTCGTCCTGGCCGCGCCGCGCTGGCTGCGTACCCGGATCGAGGACAACATCGCCCAGCACGGCCTGGTCTACCCCTGGTGGATCCCGGTGCTGAGCATGCTCGGCCTGACCGCCGGCACGGTGGTCTCCCTCGCGATGCGCGACCTGTTGTGGCCGCCGGCGACCCTGCTGGTGCTGCTGGCCCTGGTGATGCTGCCGGGGATCCTGCAACTGGTCTTCGGACGGCACTTCCCGCACATCCTGGAGACCGTCGCGATCATGGGCGCCGCCGGATGGCTGCTCGCCAACCCGGTCGAGGGCACTGCTGTCATCGATCCCGCCCCTGCGCTGCTGGCTCTGCTGACCGCGGAAGTGGTCGCCCGGGACGGGGTCCGCAACGGTCTGCTGGTCGCCGGCGCCTCGGTCGCGATGGTGCTGACCGCCGCCGCGGGTCCCGGCGTGCACGGCCTGCCGGTCCACCTGGTCGACATCGTGCTCGGCTTCGCCATCGGCTACATGCTGCTCTGGCAGATGCGGGCGCTGGTCGCCGAGCGCGCGGCCCGCGAGGGTGACCGGGTCCGCGCGACGCTCGCCGAACGGCAGCGCATCGCCCGGGAGATCCACGACCTGGTCGCGCACTCGCTCAGTGTCACGCTGCTCCAGATCACCGGCGCCCGGCACGCGCTGCGCGACGTACGCGAAGGCGGTGACGTCGCCGGCGACATCGACGAGGCCGACGCCGCGCTGGCCGACGCGGAACGGGTCGGCCGCCAGGCGATGGCGGACATCCGGCAGACGGTGAGCACGCTCGCCGACGGGCCGGCCGAGACCCACAGCCTGCCGACCGCGGCCGACATCGGCGACCTCGTCGAGCAGATGGAGCGCGCCGGGCTCTCGGTCAGCTACGACGAGGTCGGCGAGCCCGGGAGGCTCGCCCAGACCACCGGGCTGGGCGTCTACCGGATCGCCCAGGAGTCGCTGGCCAACATCGCCAAGCACGCGCCGACCGGGGTGGCCAAGGTCCAGTTCACGGTCACTCCGACGTGGGCACGACTGATCGTGCGCAACCCGATGACCGGCACCGGCTCGATCGACCATCGCGACTGCGGTTCCGGGCTGGCCGGGATGCGCGCCCGCGCCGACCAGCTCGGAGCCTCGTTGGAGGCCGGGCCGGACGGCGGTGACTGGCTCGTCGATCTCAAGCTCCAGCTCCGTGAGCGCGACGGCATGCTCTGGTGTCCGCGCCTGGTGCGGCGGCTGGCGTGGTGACGAACGGCGAGACCCGGGTCGTGCTCGTCGACGACCAGGAGCTCGTGCGCTCCGGCCTGCGTCGCATCCTGCGCCGCCGCGACGGCTTCGAGATCGTCGCCGAGTGCAGCGACGGCGCCGAGCTCCCGGCGGCGCTCGACGAAGCCGCCGCTGCGGACACGCGGGTCGACGTCGTGGTGATGGACCTGCGGATGCGCGGCGTCGACGGGATCACTGCGACCCGCGACCTCGGCAACCGCGCCGGTGCTCCACCGGTGCTGGTGCTCACCACGTTCGACGACGACGAGATGCTCTCCGGGGCGCTGCGGGCCGGAGCGGCCGGGTTCCTGCTCAAGGACTCCTCGGCCGACGACCTGATCCGCGCGGTCCGGACCGTTGCCGCCGGAGACTCCTGGCTCGACCCGGCGGTGACCGGCCGGGTGCTGAGCGGGTACCGGCAGACGCCGGCCGTCGGGGTGTCCGAGCCCCGGCACGACGTCCTGACCGGCCGCGAACTCGAGGTGCTCTGCGCGATGGGCGCCGGACGGTCGAACGCAGAGATCGCCGCGGACCTCTACATCTCCGAACTGACCGTGAAGAGCCACATCGGCCGGATCTTCACCAAGCTCGATCTTCGCGACCGCCCGGCTGCGATCGTCTACGCCTACGACCACGGACTGGTCCGCCCTCTCGGTGGTTGAGGTGCGGTCGCGCAGCAACCGCCGCGAACCCGGTGACCTCGTACACGCGTTCGGCCGGTTACGCGGCAGTCGCAGGCCGACTGCACCTCAACCAGCGTGGTTCCGCACGATCTCGAAGGCCGCGACCGCGCTCGCCTCGGCGATCGCACGGTCCTCGGGGATCAGGCCGATCTTGGTGCGCCGGTCGAGCAGGTCGTCGACGTCCGCCGCGCCCTCGTGAGTGATGCCGAAGATCAGCTCGGCCAGCGTGGCCGGGATCGTCGGGCTCACCGGGGTCAGCGCCTCGGCCTCGGTCAGGCCGAAGCCGAGGGCGTTCGTCAGCACCAGCCCTGCCTCGGTGCCGAACCGCCGGACCAGCCGCGCCGGCGCCGTCAGGCCCGCCAGGGTCGGCCGGTCGGCCGCCCCGAGGAGCGGGAGGTTCGTCGTCATACAGCCGCGCGCGTCGATGCCCGCGTGTGCCAGCGCGGCGTCGACGGCGTCCTCGGCCATCTGGCGGTAGGTGGTCAGCTTGCCGCCGACGATCGTGATCACGCCGGTCTCCGACGTCAGCACCGCGTGCTTGCGGGACAGGTCCGCGGTCGACCCGCCGCTGGCGAGCAACGGCCGCAGGCCGGCGTACGCGCCGACCACGTGCTCGCGGGTCAGGGGGACCTCGAGCGCCCGGGAGATGACGCCGAGCAGGAAGTCCACGTCCTCCTCGGGCACCGCCGCGACGTCCGGGATCTCGTCGACCTCGTCGTCGGTCAGGCCGACGTAGAAGGTGTCGTCGGGCTGGGGGAGGGCGAACACGAACCTGTTCGAACTGCCCGGGACGGGTGCCATCACCGCGCAGCGCACGCCGGGAAGGGAAGCCTTGCGGAGGACGACGTGGGTGCCGCGGCTCGGCTTCAGGGTGATGCCCGGCACCAGGTGCCCGGCCCAGACGCCGGTCGCGTTGATCACGGTGCGTGCCTCGATGCGGTGTTCGGTCCCGGTCAGCTCGTCGCGGACCAGGGCCGAGGTGCCGGTCAGCTCCAGCACCCGGGTGCGGGTGTGGATCCGGGCCCCGTGGGACGCGGCGGTCCGGGCGATCCCGAGCACCAGCCGGGCGTCGTCCTCGAGCTGGCCGTCCCAGGAGAGCACCCCGCCACGGACGTCGTGACGCACCACCGGTGCCAGGGTGCGGGTCTCGGTCGCCGTGATCCGGCGCGGCTTGGGGAGGGTCTCGCGGCTGGTCCGGGCGAAGAGCCGCAGCAGGTCGCCGGCCCCGACCCCGCGACGCGCCAGGAAGGCCTGCGGGCCGCTGATCTCGGGAGTCAGCGGGATGACCATCGGCAGGGCCCGGACCAGGTGCGGTGCGGTGCGCTCCATCAGGATGCCCCGCTCGACGGCGCTCTCCTTGGCGACTCCGAGCTGTCCCTTGGCCAGGTAGCGCAGGCCGCCGTGGACGAGCTTCGAGCTGAACCGGGAGGTGCCCCAGGCGACGTCGAAGGCATCGACCGCGAGGACGTCGAGCCCGCGGCTGGCGGCGTCGAGGGCGACCCCGGCACCGGTGACACCGAGGCCGACGACCAGGACGTCGACCGTCGTGGGTAGTCCCTCGGTGCCGGCGGTGATCGTCGCGGTGGAGCCGTCACGTCGTCCGGACGTCGAGCTGGTCGAGACACTCATGGCTTCAGGTAGCTCTCCAGGAGGACCGCGAGCTCGCGGTCGAGGGCGTCGGTGTCGACGGAGTCCGTGGTCATCGTGTGGGCCGAGAGGGTGAAGCCGTGCGCGGCGAGCACGATGCCGCGGGCGATCGCCTCGGGGTCGCCGGCGCGCACGCTGCCCTCGGCCTGCGCCGCGGTGATGCCCGCGACCAGGAGTGCGAGCACGTGGTCCTGGGAGCGGCCGGTGCGCTGCAGGAGATAGGGGAGGAGCATCTCCGGGTCGAGTTCCACGATCCGGGTGAAGAGTTCGTTCTCGCGCAGCGCGGCGACGGTGCCGACGACGCCGTCGACGACGGCGGCCCGGGTATCGCCCCCGGTCGGCAGGGTCACCAGGTCGTCCCACTCCCGGGTCATCAGGTCGCCGAGGAGGGCGTTCATCTCCGGCCAGCGGCGGTACAGGGTCATCCGGCTCAGACCGGCACGCCGGGCGATGTCGGTGAGCGTCGTCCGGCTCCAGCCGACCGCCAGGATCGCTTCGCGAGCAGCGTCCAGGGCGAGATCTTTACGGTCGGTCGCTTCGCTCCCCCGTGGCTCCGCCCCAGTCGATCTGTCGTCCTGGGGGTTGTTACGAAGTGACGTCATGTGTAACACTGTAACACATGAGCCACCACCCGAGCCCCATCTCCGACCCGACCTCGCCCGAGATGCACTGGGCCCGCTGGGGAGACCCGGCCCACGCCGGCCCGTTGGCCGAGAGCGCGTTCGCCCTGGTCGACACCTTCATCGGAACCTCACAGACCCCTGGCGTCGCGGCCGAGGACGTCCGGCTCTCCGACCCGCTCGACGGTGCCCTGGTCGCCGAGCTCGGCGAGATCGTCGGGACCGGTCATGTGCTCGTCGACCACGAGAGCCGGCTGCACCGGACCCGCGGCAAGTCCACGCCGGACATGCTCAAGATCCGGCAGGGCGACGGCAGTGACTCGCCGGACGCCGTCGTCCGGCCCGGCACCCACGACGAAGTCGTCGCCCTCATCGACTGGTGCGTGCGTCGTCACGTCGCGCTGGTCCCCTTCGGTGGCGGCACCTCGGTCGTCGGCGGCCTCGCGGCGCAACGCGAAGGCTTCGCAGGAGTGATCAGCCTCGACCTGATGCGTTTCGACAAGCTCGTCGAGGTCGACCGGACTTCGATGACGGTCGTCCTCGAGCCCGGCCTGCGCGGCCCGGCAGCTGAGGCCCTGCTCGCTGCCGAGGGGCTGACGCTCGGCCACTTCCCGCAGTCCTTCCAGTACGCCACGATCGGCGGCTTCGCCGTGACCCGCTCCTCGGGCCAGTCCTCCGCCGGCTACGGCCGGTTCGACTCCCTCGTCGTCGGCCTCACCGTCGCGACACCCCAGGGCACCCTCGAGCTCGGCAACTCACCGGCCAACGCCGCCGGGCCGGATCTGCGCGAACTGGTGATGGGCAGCGAAGGCGCCTTCGGCGTCGTCACCGCCGTCCGGGTCCGGGTGCGCCCGCTGCCCGAGGTGAAGACGTACGACGCCTGGCGCTGGGCCTCGTTCGCCGAGGGCGCCGCCGCGATGCGGACCCTGGCCCAGGCCGGGATGCTCCCGACGGTCCTGCGGCTCTCCGACGAGAACGAGACCGCGATCAACCTGGCCAAGCCGAGCGAGGTCGGCGGGGAGAGCCCGGGTGGCTGCCTGATGATCACCGGCTACGAGGGCACCCCTGACGCCGTGGCAGCGAAGAAGGCCGCGGTCACCACCCTGCTGGCCGGCCTCGGCGGCGAGCACCAGGGCGACGAGAGCGGTCAGGCCTGGGCCGACGGTCGCTTCCACGGTCCTTACCTGCGCGACTCCCTCCTCGACGTCGGCGTGCTGGTCGAGACGCTGGAGACGGTGACGTTCTGGTCGAACCTCGATCACGTCTACGCGAGCGTGAAGGACGCCCTGGTCGGCGCGCTGGGCGAGTCGACCCTGGTGCTCTGCCACATCTCGCACGTCTACGAGACGGGCGCCTCGCTCTACTTCACGGTCGCCACCAAGCAGGCCGAGGACCCGCTCGCCCAGTGGGCCGTCGCCAAAGCGGCGGCGTCGTCGGCGATGGTCCACAACGGCGCATCGATCACCCACCACCACGCCGTCGGGCAGGACCACAAGCCCTGGCTCGCCGAGGAGATCGGCCCGGTGGGCGTGGAGATCCTGCGTGCGGTCAAGGAGCGGCTCGACCCGACCGGAGTGCTGAACCCGGGTGTCCTGATCCCCTGACGGGCGACCCGGAGTTCCCCGGTGGCAAGGGCAGGGTCGCTGTTACGGTGACCCCGACTTCCGTTCGCCGGGCCTGTCGGAATGCCTCGACAAGCTCGCCGGACGCCGACGCGACGAAGGAGCAACGGTGCGCATCGCCGTACTGATGACCGGGCTGACGGCGTACCAGGACAAGTGCTTCAGCGAGCTGGCCGCCCTCGGCAACGAGCTGCTGCTGGTGCACCCGTCGTCGATGAAGTACGCCGCCTTCGACAAGTCGACGTTCACCGGCTCGGTGCAGCGGCACATGTGGGACCGGACCGACAACACCGACAACGGTGAGTCCACGGCCGGGAGCCCCTCGCCCGCCGTGCTGCTCCCGATCGTCGAGGACTTCAAGCCGGACGTGATCATCATGTGGTCCTGGGACGGCAAGGGTTACCGCGCGGTGATGAAGAAATTCCGCGGCCGCGCCCTGCGGGTCATCTTCAACAGCAACTTCTGGCACGGCCGCGCGAAGCAGTACGCCGGCCTCGTCGCCAGCCGGTTCTACGTGCTGCCGCTCTTCGACGCGGTCTGGGTGCCGGGTGAGCGCTCGGAGTTGTTCGCCCGCCGGATCGGCTTCAAGGGCAACCAGGTCATCCGGGGCGCCAACTCCGCGGACTCCCCGCTCTTCGAGCGCGGACCGCGCGAGCTGGCCGAGATCGCCGGGCGCAAGCGCTTCCTCTTCACCGGCCGGCTGATCTGGCACAAGGCCCCCGTCCTGCTCGCCGAGGCGTACGCCGAGTACCGGGCGCAGGTCGAGGACCCGTGGGAGCTGGTCATCGCCGGGGACGGCCCGGAGCGGGTGCACTTCCAGGACAAGCCCGGCATCGACTGGCGCGGCTTCGTCCAGCCCGAGGACCTCGTCGACCTGATGCACTCCTCCTCGGCGTTCATCCTGCCCAGCCACCTGGAGTGGTACGGCGTCGTCGTGCACGAGGCCACCATCGCCGGCCTGCCGATCATCACCTCCGACGGCGTCGGCGCCGTCCCGCACCTCGTCCAGGACGGCTTCAACGGCTGGGCGGTGGCGGCCGGTGACAAGGACGAACTCGTCCAGGCGATGGTCCGGATGAGCTCGATGCCCGCCGAACGACTCAAGTCGATGTCCGACGGGTCCCGGGCGCTGGGCAGCCGGATCTCCCCGACGATCTGGGCGCTCAACCTGCACGAGCAGCTCGAACGCCGGGTGCTCAAGCGGACAGCGTCGGCGTGAGGTCCGGCCGGATCAGCTGACCGGCGCGAGCCCTCGGGTCAGCCGATCGGGGTCAGCGCGAAGATGCTGGAGTGCGCCTTGCTGTCAGCCTGGCGGCGCAGCATCACAGCGCGCAGCAGCGCGAGCCCGCCGGGCGTGACCCGGATAGCCGTCTTCACGGCGTTCTTCTTCGGGTCGCGGCCCTTCACCTGCAGCCACTCGCGGGAGAACATCTCGTCGGGAAGCCAGGCGCGGCTGTGCTCGAGGACCTTGAAGCCGACCTTCTCGGCGTACCGGTCCATCGTGCGGTCACCGAGGAAGTACAGGTGGTCGCCGAGGTTCCAGTTGTGCTGGTGCTGCTTCTCGACGCCGTCGGTCATCTCGCCGGTCGCCATCACCAGGACGCCGCCGGGCTTCAGGATCCGGCGCAGCTCGGTCAGGGTCTCGGCCGGCGAGGTGAGGTGCGAGAAGACATTGATCATGCTGATCACGTCGAAGGTGTCGTCGGGGTAGCCGATCGTCTCGACGGGCAGGCCGTGGATCGTCGAGCCGGTCTGCTCGGCGGCGGCCGCACGTCGGTCGGCGTTGAGCTCGATGCCCTCGGCCGTGAACCCGGCCTGCTGGGCGAGGGCGATCAGGAGGCCGGCTCCGCAGCCGATGTCGAGCCAGTGCCCGGCCTCGTGGTGCCGCGAGGCCAGGTCGACGTAGCGCTGGAACCGCTCGGTCATCACCCGCTCGGCGACGATCTGGCTCTGGGCGTCCAGGATCCGCAAGGAGCCGGCGTAGTGGCCGGCTTCCATCTCGGTCATCCGGGCGTCGGGGTCGGGGATCGCCTCGATCGAGTGCAGGTCGCAGTCCGGGCATTTGCCCAGGGTGATTCCGTTCTCGACGAAGAGCGGCTCCCAGCCCTCACCGCCACAGCAGTCGCACACGCGCACGCCCGGTTCCTCCTGAAACCCCAACCCCCGAAACAGATGCGAGGAAACCTTAGCCGACCCTCACGAGCACGGCAGCCGAACCATGATGCCCACGCTGTGCGCACGCCGAGGCGGTCCTAGCTCCGGAACGACCACACCGAGATCGTCGCCGAGGCCGGGATCACCAGGCTGCGGCCGCCTTCGTCGTCGAGGCGGGCCGCGTCACCCGGCCCGAGGCAACGGTCCCCGAGCTCGGCCGCGCCGTCGACGACGAACACGTGCAGCCGCGGCGCATCGGGCAGGGCAAGGGTCGTCGCGCCCCGGGGCCGGGCCAGGAACAGCCGCGCGCCCCGGGTGCCGACCTCGACGCTCGCACCGGGACCGATGGCTTCGACCAGGCCGTCGCCGACCCCGGGGCGGGTGCCGGCGAGCGATGGCGGGAGCCCGGGCTCGTCGGGGCGCAACCAGGTCTGCAGGAACCGGGTCGGCTCCGGGGAGTCCGCGACCTCCGCGTGCACGATGCCCGAGCCGGCGCTGGTGCGCAGCAGCTCGCCGGGACCGAGGACGACGCTGTGTCCGGTCGAGTCGGTGTGCCGGAGCGCGCCGTCGAGGACCCAGGTGATGATCTCGACGTCACGGTGCGGGTGGTTGGCGTATCCGGTGCCCGGGGGCAGGTGCTCGTCGTTGAGGGCGGTCATCGCGGCGAACCCGAGGTTGGCCGGGTCGTAATGGGGTCCGAAGGCGAAGGAGTGGAACGTCTCCCTGCCCTCGGCCCGGGTGACGAACCGGCTGCCCGCCGTACGGATCTCGAGCGTCACGGTTCCTCCGGGCTCATGCCGCGGACGTGCCGAACGGGAGGGTGGCGATCAGGTGCGTGTTCTCGTCCTCGACATGGACCAGGACCGCCTCGACCGCGTGCGCGTCGATCGGCACTGATCGGGCGAGCCGCGCGCGGAGTGCGTCGGTGTCCTCGTCCTCGGGAAGCGGAACGGTCAGGTGCGGGACGATGTCGTCGAAAGCGCCGCCGTACGGCGGGAACTCCGGGAACTCGTGGTGCAACTGCTGCATGAGGCGGCGGAAGGCGGCGGCTGGTTCCGGGGCCAGGTACGTGGTCCCGTCGGGGAACTCGCAGACCTCGGTCAGCTCGAACCCGAACGGCGGCACCTCGGCGAAGAACCGGGTCAGGTGATGGACCACGGCGTCGTCGATCGCCTCCGGCGGATGGAACGGAGCCAGCAGGGTGATGTGCGCGACCGGGCTCCGGTCACGGGGCAGCAGTCCCGGCTGGACCTGCAGCATCCGGGACCGGACGATCGTCTCCGCCTCCCGGACCGGGATCACGATCGCGCTGAAGGACGACACGAGCTCCGGCTCGGCAGCGGTGGGGACGAGGGCGTTGTCCACCCGCACAAGGTAGCCGCATCCGGGCCGGCCGGAGGAGGGGATCGGGCGGCCGGGTCGACGCCCTACGCTGGCCACCATGGGCGCCGGTCATTCGCACGACCACTCGCACGCCTCCGGGCGGGCGGCGGACCGGCGCCGTCTGGTCGTGGTGCTGGCGCTGACCGGCTCCGTGGTGCTGGTCGAGGCCGTCGGTGCCTGGTTGAGCGGATCGCTGGCACTGCTCGCCGACGCCGGCCACATGCTCACCGACGCGGCGGGGCTGCTGATCGCCCTGTCCGCCTCGCTGCTCGCCTCCCGCCCCTCGAACCCGCGCCGCACCTTCGGCTACCACCGGGTCGAGATCCTGGCGGCCGGCCTGAACGCGGTCGTCCTGCTCGGGGTCTGCGGCTACCTGGCCGTCACCGGCATCCGCCGGCTCGTCGACCCGACCGAGGTCGACGCCGGTCAGATGCTCGCGTTCGCCGTCGTCGGCCTGGTCGCGAACGTGGTCTCGATGGGCCTGCTGACCGGGCGCCGGGACAATTCGATGAACATGAAGGGCGCCTACCTCGAGG
Organism: Marmoricola sp.; assembly: GCA_036676945.1. Lineage (GTDB taxonomy): Bacteria > Actinomycetota > Actinomycetes > Propionibacteriales > Nocardioidaceae > Marmoricola. The sequence continues at coordinate 5,387 of JAKFBZ010000101.1, read as the reverse complement.
TGGTCAGCGACACCGTCGGGTCGGCCCTGGCGATCGCCGCCGGCGTCGTGATGCTGTCCACCGGGTTCGACCGGGCCGACCCGATCGCGTCGCTCCTCATCGCCGCGCTGGTCCTTCCGCGAGCGGCGGCCCTGCTCCGCGAAGCGCTCGCCGTGCTCCTGGAGTCGGCTCCCGCCGACCTGGACATCGCCGTCGTCCGCGACCACCTGTCCGAGGTGGACGGCGTGGTCGACGTCCACGACCTGCACGCCTGGACGATCACCAGCGGGATGCCGGCGCTGTCCGCGCACGTGACCGTGACCGACGCGGCGCTCGCGTCCCGTGGTGTCGGCGTGATCCTGGACGATCTGAGCACGTGCGTCGACGACTGCTTCGGCATCGCGCACGCGACCTTCCAGGTCGAACCCGCCTCGCACACCGCCCACGAGCACGACACCGAGCACCCCTGATCTGAGTAGGACGACGGATACGGCCCGCCTCGGCGTCTGCCACGGTTGGGGCATGGACACCGCAGCCACCGCCACCCGCGCCGTCGACGCACTGCTCGCCGAGGGCCTGTTGGCCACCGACAGCCGGGACCGCGCCCAGGTCGTCGTCGCCGGCGCGCTCTCCGGCGCCGGGTCCGGTGCCATCTCGGGTCCGGTCGCCGACCAGGGTCGCGCGGTCTCCAGGATCGTCGAGGTGGTCGCCTACCTCGGTGCGGCGCTGGTGCTGGCGGCCGGCGGACTCTTCCTCGTCGAGACCTGGACCGATCTCGGCGACGCCGGCCAGATCGGAGCCCTCGTGCTCGTCGCCCTCGTGCTGGGGAGCGCCGGTCTGGTGGCCCGCGGCACCGAGGACGTTCGTCGCCGGCTCGCCGGCACCCTCCTCACCGGCGCGGGCTTGGCCGCCGGGGTCGCGGTCGGCCTCGCGCTCGAGCTGGGCGAGAACGACTGGAACGACGTGTACCTGCCCGGGGTCGTCGGCGCCGTCGTCGTCACCCTGATCGCGATGGCGGGCTACCGGTTGGCCCCGACCGCCGTCGGCCAGCTCGGCATGCTCGGCGGCACCCTGTTCGCGACCGTCGGGGTGACGGGCGCGCAGGACGGCGAGGAGGAGCTGTGGGTCGGCCTGACCATCCTCGTCGTCGGACTGGCCTGGCTGGCGCTGGCCGAGCGTCGCGTCTTCTCCGAGCTCTCCGTCGCCCGCTCGCTCGGGGTGAGCACCGCGCTGTTCGGTGCGCAGTTCGTGACGATCCTCGGTGAGCAGGAACTGCTCGGGTACGCCCTCACCGCGGGGCTCGTCGTCCTCGGGGTGGTGCTCTACCTGTCGACGCTGGACTGGCCGTACCTGGCGGTCGCGGTGATCGGCGTGACCCTGGTGGTCCCCGAAGCCGTCAACGACTGGACCGACGGATCGCTCGGCGCGGTCGGCGGCGTCCTGATCGCGGGGGTGGCGCTGCTGCTGGCCTCGTTCGCCGGCTACCGCCTCCGCGAGGAAGCGACCGACTGACCCTCAGCTCGCCGCCAGTCGCACGCCCTGCTCGATGGCCCGCTTCGCGTCCAGCTCGGCAGCGACGTCGGCACCGCCGATGATGTGGATCTCCGGAGCCCCGGTGCCGGCGGCGAGCAGGTCGTCGTACAGGTCTCGCACCGACTCCTGACCCGCGCAGATCACCACATGGTCGACCTCGACGACCTCGGGCTTCCCGTCCACGGTGATGTGCAGGCCGCGGTCGTCGATCAGGTCGTACGTCGCCCCGCTGATCTGCGTGACCCCGGCCTGCTTGAGCACCGCCCGGTGCGCCCATCCCGAGGTCTTGCCGAGGTCCTTGCCGATCATCGAGGTCTTGCGCTGGATCAGCGTCACCTCCCGGACGGCCCGGCGCTCGGTCGGGTAGGTCAGGCCGCCGCGGTCAATCTCGGGGTCACCGACGCCCCAGTGCGCGAGCCACTCCTCCAGGGTCTCCGGGTCGTGGGTCAGGAACACCGAGACGTCGACGCCGATGCCGCCGGCGCCGATCACCGCGACCTTCGCGCCCGGGACCACCGAACCGTCCAGGACCTCGGAGTAGAGCACCGCCTTCGGGTGGTCGATGCCCGGGATGGCCGGCACCCGGGGCGCGACACCGGTGGCGATGACGACTTCGTCGAAGCCGGCGAGCGCGGCGGGAGTCGCCTCGGTCCCGAGCCGTACGTCGACCCCGAGCACCTCGAGCCGGCGGGTGTAGTACCGCAGCGTGTCCGCGAAGTCCTCCTTGCCGGGGACCTGCATCGCCAGCCGGAACTGGCCGCCCAGGTCCGGGCCCTTCTCGAACAGCGTCACCTTGTTGCCGGTCTCGGCGAGCGAGACCGCGGCGGACAGGCCGGCCGGGCCGGCTCCCACGACGGCGACCTCACGCGGACGCACGGTGGGGGTGAGCACGATCTCGGTCTCGTGGCAGGCACGCGGGTTCACCAGGCAGGAGGCGCGCTTGTTCTGGAACACGTGATCCAGGCAGGCCTGGTTGCAGGCGATGCAGGTGTTGATCTCGTCGGCGCGCTCGGCAGCCGCCTTGTTGATGAACTCGGGGTCGGCGAGCAACGGCCGGGCCATCGAGACCAGGTCGGCGGTGCCGTCGGCGATGAGTTGCTCGGCGAGCTCGGGGGTGTTGATCCGGTTCGACGCGCAGACCGGGATCGCGATCTCCTTCTTCAACCGGGCGGTCGTCCAGGCCCAGGCGCCCCGCGGGACCTGGGTGATGATCGTCGGCACCCGGGCCTCGTGCCAGCCGATGCCGGTGTTGAGCACCGTCGCGCCCGCGTCCTCGATCAGGAAGGCGAGCTCGAGCACCTCGTCCCAGGTCTGGCCGCCCTCGACCAGGTCGAGCAGGGAGATCCGGTAGATGATCGGGAATCCCTCGCCGACGGTCTCGCGGGTGCGCCGGACGATCTCGACCGGGAAGCGCATCCGCCGGGTGGCCGTGCCTCCCCACTCGTCGGTGCGCTCGTTGGTGCGCTCGGCCAGGAACTGGTTGATCAGGTAGCCCTCGGACCCCATGATCTCGACCGCGTCGTACCCGGCCCTCTGCGCCAGGCCGGCCGCGCGCGCGAAGTCCGAGACCGTCTGGTCGACGCCCTTGGTCGACAGGGCACTCGGCCTGAAGGGGTTGATCGGCGCCTTCTTGGCGGACGCCGAGACCGAGAACGGGGTGTAGCCGTAGCGACCCGCGTGCAGCACCTGCATCGCGATCGCACCGCCGGCTTCGTGCACCGCGTCGGTGACCTGGCGGTGGCGCTCCGCCTGCAACCGGGTGGTCATCTCACTGGCGAACGGCTTGAGCCAGCCGCGCTTGTTGGGCGCGTAGCCGCCGGTGATGATCAGCCCGACCCCGCCGGCTGCTCGCTCGGCGAAGTACGCCGAGAGCTTGGGCAGGTCCCAGAAGTAGTCCTCCAGGCCGGTGTGCATCGAGCCCATCACGGCGCGGTTGCGCAGGGTGAGGTCACCGAGGGTGATCGGCTCGAGCAGGTGCGGGTAGGGGCTCATGACTGTTCCTTGTCGTGGGCGTCGATGTACTCGGTCAGCCAGGCGATCCAGAAGGTCTCCTGGAGGATGCCGCCGCGCAGGACCAGGTAGGTGTCCAGGTCCTGGCCGGCGAGGAGTTCGGGCTGCGGGTAGTCGCGGGCGGACATGCCCTCGTAGTGGGTCAGCCGGGTGCGGTGGTCGGCGATGAGTTCACGCAGGTTGGCGAGCAGCGCTGCCCGGTCGCCGTACGACGCCGCGCGCATCTTGACCGCGATCTCGCTGCGGAAGCCGGCCCGCGGGGTGACGGTCCCGATCCAGTCGGCCAGCACCTTGGTGCCGACGTCGGTGACCGTGTAGACGCGTTTGTCCGGCGCCGCGGACTGGGCCTGGGTCTGGGCGGTGACCCAGCCGTCGGTCTCCATCCTGCGGAGCACCTTGTAGATCTGCTGGTGGGTGGCGCTCCAGAAGAACCCGATCGAGCGGTCGAACCGGCGCGCGAGCTCGAGCCCGGCAGCGGGACGTTCGCTGAGGGCGACCAGGAGCGCGTGTTCGAGGGCCACGGGTCGAACTCTGCCCCGGAACGACTACCTATGCAACTAGTTGCACACGTGGTCTGGCTCACGAATTTTGTGCGGCTGGGCGGAATAGATACCCCATGGGGGTATGTTCGAGCGGACATGGACCACGTGACGCACGACCACCGCCCGCACGCCGGCTCCTCGTGGAGTGTGGCGATCAGCGCAACCCTGCACTGCCTGACCGGCTGCGCCATCGGCGAGGTGCTGGGCATGGTGCTGGCCACCTGGTGGGGCTGGGGCGACGCCGCGAGCATCGCGCTGGCCGTCGTCCTCGCGTTCTTCTTCGGCTACCTGCTCACCTTCATCTCGGTGCGCCGGCACGGCCTTTCGGTCGGTGAGGCCGTCCGGATCGCCCTGGCCGCGGACACCGTGTCGATCCTGGTCATGGAGATCGTCGACAACGCATTCCTGATCGGCGTACCGGGAGCGATGGAGGCCGGCCTGGCCGACGTGTTCTTCTGGGCGGCGCTCGCCGCAGCGCTCGTCGTCGCGTTCGTGGTCACCGTGCCGGTGAACCGGTGGCTGATCGGGAGGGGCCAGGGGCACGCGGTCGTGCACGCCATGCATTGAGGCGCCTCGCACCGCATGCCCGCCCGGAGAGACGCCTGCCAACCGTGACAGTGAATCTGTCATGATCCCGCCATGACAATTGCGCTGGGACAGGGCACCGGCCCGCTCAAGGGGATCAAGGTCGTCGAGATCGCGGGCATCGGGCCGAGCCCGCACGCCTGCACGATCCTGGCCGACCTCGGGGCCGACGTGATCCGGATCGAGCGACCGGGCGGGCAGCTGCTGACCGGCGGCAGCCACGACCTGCTCAACCGCGGCCGCCCCAGCGTGGCGCTCAACCTCAAGGACCCGGCCGCGGTCGAGACCGTGCTCACGCTGGTCGAGGACGCGGACGTCCTCATCGAGGGCATGCGCCCCGGCGTCACCGAACGGATGGGGATCGGCCCGGACGACTGCTTCGCGCGCAACCCGCGCCTGGTCTACGGCCGGATGACCGGCTGGGGCCAGGACGGCGCCTGGTCGCAGGCGGCGGGGCACGACATGAACTACATCGCCATCACCGGCACCCTCTTCGGTCTCGGCCAGGAGAAGAGCAAGCCGCAGTTCCCGACCAACCTGGTGGGCGACTTCGGCGGCGGGTCGACGTACCTGGTGATCGGCGTCCTCGCCGCCCTGCTCGAGGCGAAGGTCAGTGGCCAGGGCCAGGTCGTGGACGCCGCGATCGTCGACGGCACCGCGCACCTGAACGCGATGACCGCGGCCTTCCTCGCCGGTGGCAACTACAAGGAGGAGCGCGCCGCGAACCTCCTCGACGGT
>JAKFBZ010000100.1:0-4345 GCA_036676945.1 Marmoricola sp. | reverse complement strand
GTCGCTGTCGTAGACCATCTGGATGTAGTTCGGCGAGCCGATCATGTCGAAGTTCAGGTAGAGCGCGATCCGGTCCTTCTCCGCCTGACTGAGGCCGTTGACGTAGTTCGTCGAACCGACCAGTCCGCTCTCCTCAGCACCCCACCAGGCGAAGCGCACGGTGTTCTGCGGCTTCACCTTCGCGAACTGCACCGCGGTCTCCAGGATGGCGGCGCTTCCCGAACCGTTGTCGTTGATGCCCGGTCCCGCGAGGACCGAGTCGAGGTGCGCACCTGCCATCACGACGTTGTCGTTGTTGGTGCCCCTCTTCTCGGCCAGCACATTGGCCGTCGGCAGGACCTGGCGCAGCGTGTTGGCGAAGATCCGCATCTCCAGGCCCGGCGTGTTCGCGAGCGTCACACCCAGCGCGTAGGTGGTGCCGATCACCGGGATGCCGCTGGTGTTGTTGGCCGTCAGGGTGACCGCCGGGATGCCATTGCGATCGTCGCCGCCCGTGTTGCCCTGGTTGAAGATCACGATCCCGGTCGCTCCGGCTGCCGCGGCGTTCTCTGCCTTGAGTTCGAACGTGCAGAACCCGCGCTGCAGCAGTGCGATGTTGCCGGCCGGGAATCCGGCGAAGTCGCCTTCTTCACAGCCGCTCGTCGAGCTGTTGCCGAGACCGAGCTGCAGGTCGACAGGCGTCACGGAGCCCGTCACGTCGCCCGGATCGGTCTGGGTGATCGCTCCGAAGTCCACGCCCTCGGTGTAGGTGATCTGGTTCGGCTGGGTCTGCTGCAACTCTGAAGGACCGACGACCTCGAAGGCGAGGTAGTCGAAGTTCTGGACGACCGGGTTGTAGCCGGCCGCACGAAGGGTGTCGACGACGTAGTCGACCGAGCCGTCGTAGCCCCCGAAGCCGGAGAAGCGGTGGCCGTCGTTCGCGTCGGCGATCGCCTGGAGCGCGGCCTGGTGGTTGCGCACTCCCGCGAGGGTGACGCACTCCAACAGTTTCGCGTAGGTGTTGTTGACCTTCTTCTCACACGTCTGCGTCGGAGGTGCCGCAGTCGCTGGGCTGCCGGGAATCGGCGACAACGCAGCTACGACAGCCGCGACCGCCAATCCCACAATCCAGGAACGCCTGCCCCTTCGAGCCCGAATCATGATTCGAGACATCCCAAACCCTCTCCCACACGGCGAACCGGAATGATTCGCCTGCAACGAAATTCGAACCTACGCCCGGGCAGCAGGGGGTGCAATGGCCCGGACGGCATCAGCGGGAGATGGCCCGTGGTCGTGTTTGTTCCTGGGTTTGGACAGGCTCGACCAACGGGGCGCCGAGCCGCCTCAGCCCTTCGAACGCTCCAGGGTGATGAGCAGTCCGTCCGTGCCGCCCGGCCCGATCCGGCCCTTCACATCCACCGCCGACATCGACTTGAGCTTCCACCCCTGGGCGGCGTGCTCGTTGAGCACTTTCTCGATCTTGTCGCCCGAGATCGCCCCGCCGAAGAGCTTCGATCGCATCTCCACGCATTTGTATTCGTACATGGAGCGACGGTAGCCCGGGAGGTGGGATCACGGCAGGGCCGATCCTCGCGTCCGGGCCTATCGGCGGAATCGGGGTGTGCGCGATGATCGCGTCCATGATCGAGCAGTGGTGGGCGAGCGGCGAACACATCGAGGTCGAGCTGGCGAGCGGTCTCCACCGTGTCTTCGTGCAGCGTCTGGGCGATCCGGCCGCACCGTCGATGACGCTGTTGCACGGCTTTCCGAGCAGTTCGCACGATTGGGCGAAGGTCGCGCCGACTCTGGCCGACGACTACGCGTTGCTGATGCCGGACTTCCTTGGCTTCGGGGCGTCCGACAAGCCGCGCGATCACGTCTACTCACTGCACGAGCAGGCCGATCTCGTCGAGGCAGTCTGGGCCAAGGAAGGGATCACCACGACTCGTCTGGTCGCCCACGACTACGCGGTGTCAGTGGCCCAGGAACTGCTGGCGCGCAATGCGTCCGGGGAGCTCGCGGTCACCCTCGAGCGCGTCGATCTCCTCAATGGTGGCCTGTATCCCGACCTGCACCGTCCAGAGCCGGTCCAGACGGCGCTGCTCGATCCCGAGCAAGGTCCCGCGATCAGTGACGTCTTGAACGAGGACCTCCTGACCGGCGCGCTGGCACCGACCTTCGCGCCCACCTTTGATCCAGCCAGCGACAGCCACGAGATCTGGCAGGCGATGGAACGCGACTCCGGTCAACGCAACGCCCATCTGCTGATCCGTTACATCACCGACCGCCAAGCGCACGCCGACAGGTGGATCAATGGCTTGGAAACCACGGATGTCCCGCTGCGTTTCATCTGGGGGATGCTCGACCCCGTTTCAGGCGCCCACATGGCTGAGCGGATCCGCGAGCAGCTCCCGAATGCGCCGTTCATCGCGCTCGAGGACGTCGGCCACTGGCCCCCGCTGGAGGCGCCGGACCGAGTGCTCGCGGCACTGATCGCCGACTGACGTAGCCGGTTCCGCGACGTTCGCGCCCGGGGCGATTACTCGATTCCGGCCTTCCGCCGGCCCGCCCACCGGCAGACTCCGAGGTGTTCCGACACATCGTCCGAGGAGTCCCATGGGCCGCACGACCGCAGCGTTCGCCGCCGTACTGATCACGCCGTGCATCGCGTTCGCCGCTGCGCCGGCCGAGGCCGGTGTGACCGTCACGGTGGACCACTGGTCCGACGGCGACACGGTGGTGACCAGCGTCGGCAAGGTCCGGCTGATCGGGATCGACACCCCCGAGGTCGGACGCTGCGGCTACGTCCGCGCCTCCAACCGGGCCAAGCGGATCGCGCCGGCCGGATCGCGGATCACGCTGACCAACCCGACGTCGGTCCAGGACAAGGATCGCTACGGACGCCTGCTGCGCTACGTCAACGTCGGCACCGTCGACGTCGGCCTGCGCCAGATCCGGGCGGGAGCCAAGGCCCGGTACGACGGCCGCGACGGCTACGACCAGCACCCTCGGCAGTACCGGTACCGGACCGCGGATCGGAACTACGCCGACTACAGCTGCTGATCAGACCCGGTCCGCGAGCCGACGTACGAACTTCAGCCCGGACCACACCTCGTCGATCGCGCAGACCTTGACGTCGACGACGCCGGCGTCGAGGCCGATGCGGCGGACGATGTTCTCGTCGAGGTCGGTCTCGTAGCCGAGCTTGCGGGCGGCCTTCTTGGGCCAGCAGACCCAGATCATCCCGGCCTGCTCGGTGCGGTCGATCAGCTCGGGCAGCCGTCTGGTCAGGGTGCGTTCGGAGGTCTGGAAGGTCAGGGTGATCGCGGTCGACGTGGGCAGCCGGGTCGTGGTGAGTGCCTCGAGGACGAACCCGTCGGGCGCTGCGTCGAGGTAGACGGTCTGCCCGTCCTTGACGCCGAGCTTCTTCTCCAAGGGCGTGCCTGAGTACCCGGCCATGTCGTTGAAGTTATCCGACCCAGGTCGGAGGCGGTGCGCCTCGAAGAGCACTAGATTCGGCCTCGTGCTCACCTCCACCAAACTCAAGCTCGCGTACGCCGGGATCGCCGTCACCGACGCCCTCCTCTCCGGCTCGGCCAACCCGAAGGCCCACCAGGCCCGGGCGCTGACCAAGCCGCTGCTGATGCCGACGCTGATGGCCTCCCTGATCACCAACCCGGACGCGGCGAACTCCCCGCTGCGCGCCAGCACCCTGGCGGCCCAGGCCGGCGGCTGGGGCGGCGACCTCGCGCTGATGGGCGACGGCACCAGGAACTTCGCGATCGGCAGCGGATCCTTCGCTGCCGGGCACGCGGCGTACATCACCGGCTTCCGCCGCAACCGCAGCGCCGTACGCCAGCCGGGCGCCAGGGCGGTCGGCGCGCTCTGGGCGCTCAGTGCCCCGGGCATGGTCTACGGCGCCGCGAAGGTGGACCGCGCCCTCGGTCCGACGATCGCCGGCTACTCCGGGATCCTGGCGACGATGGTCGCCGCCGCGACCCAGCTCGACCCGTCCCTGCCGAAGGCGGCCCGTCGCAAGACGATCGCCGGGGCGGCGCTCTTCATGATCTCGGACTCGATCCTCGGCACCCGGAAGTTCCTGCTGAAGAACCCGCCGCCGCGGGTGGAGACGGCCGTGATGGCGACGTACACGTCGGCGCAGTTCTTGCTGAGTGAGGGAGCGGCTCAGGCAGGCGCGAAGGCCTGAGGTCGTCGCTTACATCCCCGCGAGTTCGAGGCTGGCTCGGTCGATCGACTCCGGGGCCAGCACGTGGCCGATCGCCAGTGCCGCGGCGCCGATCACGCCGGCTCGTTCGCCGGCCCGCGAGGTGATGATCCGCAGATGTTCGGTGGCCAGCGGCAGGGA
>JAKFBZ010000099.1:0-1895 GCA_036676945.1 Marmoricola sp. | reverse complement strand
CCGTCCCAGCCGGCGCCCTGCGCGGGTTCACCGACCAGCCGGCAGAAGATCGACAGCAGCACCGCTGTGCGCGCCGCGCTCTCCAGGTCGCCGGCGTCCACGTGCAGGCGGTAGGCGTCGGCGTACAGCTTGATCGCCTGCTCCATGTTGCCGAGCCACCAGCTCGACTCGGCGAGGCCCTCGGTGACCGGGCCGTCCTGCGGGGTGATCGCGGCGAACGCCTCGTACGCCGCCGACCAGTCTCGTCGACGGCGAAGCTCCTCGGCTTCGGCCAGCGTGCTCATCCGCACCCCCTTCGCTCGCGATTCTGGCACCAGGCCGGGGAACGCTCCTGAGAAATGCATTGACAGAAAAAGCACGAGCGTGCGAATCTGGATCCATGAGCAAGGGCCAGGCCACCAAAGCAGCGATCCTCGACGAAGCCGTCGGGATCGCCTCACGCGTCGGCTTCAACGCGCTCACCATCGGCCAGCTCGCCGAGCAGACCGGCATGAGCAAGTCCGGGCTGTTCGCGCACTTCAAGTCCAAGGAAGCCCTGCAGCTCGACACCCTGGAGCGCGGCCGGGAGCGGTTCACCGACCTGGTCATCCGCCCGACCCTCGCCGCGCCGCGGGGGATCGCCCGGGTCCGGACGATGTTCGAGCACTGGCTGGTCTGGGAGACCGAAGCCCTCGAGGGCGGCTGCATCTTCGTGACCGGCTCCATCGAGTACGACGACCAGCCCGGACCGATGCGGGACGCGCTGGTGCGCAACCAGCAGGACTGGTCCGAGTTCATCGCGACCGTCGCCGGCACGGCAGTCGCCGAGGGTGACTTCCGCGCCGACCTGGACACCGCGCAGTTCTCGTTCGCGCTCCAAGGACTGATGTACGCCTATCACCACACCGCGCGACTGCTGCGCGACCCGAAGGCACTGGACCACACCCGGGCGTCGCTCGAGCAGTTGCTCGCGGCGAGCTCGGCGTAGCGGGTTTCGACAAGCTCAACCACCGAGGAAGAAGGAGAGGGCCATGTCAGGTCTCAATAAAAGCACGATCGTTCGTTTCAGGAATGGCGCCATGACCGCCTTCTTCCGGTACGCCGAGTACGTCGCGCCGCGCACCGCCGGCCGGCTCGCCCGCGACCTCTGGTTCACCGCTCCGCCGCGGATGGGGGAGCTGCCACTGTCCGAGGGCGGAGAGGCGTTCACGGTCGTGTCGCAGGGAGCCGTGATCCGGGGACGGGTCTGGGGTGAGGGCAGGACCGTCTACCTGGTGCACGGCTGGGGCGGGCGCGGGGCGCAGTTCGGGGCACTCGTCGAACCGCTGGTCGCGACCGGTCACCGGGTGGTGCTCTTCGACGCACCGGCCCACGGCGACTCCGATCGCGTGCCCGGCAGTGGCAGGACCACCAACGGGATCGAGTTCGCCAAGGCTCTCGACGCCGTGGCCGCGGAGTTCGGGCCGGCTGAGGCCGTCGTCGCGCACTCGCTCGGCACCATCGCGACGTACCTCGAACTGCGGTTCGGCTGGCTCGGCGCCCAGCGCCTGGTCTTCATCGCGCCGATGGTCGAGGCGGAGTCGTTGTTCGACCAGTTCCAGTCCGCCCTCGGCTTCGGCCCGCGCACCCGGCGTGCCTTCGACGACGCCGTCGACGCGTACGTCGGCCTTCCGGTCACCGCGTTCGACGCCCGGATCCAGGCGAACTACTCCGACCTGCTCCCGACCCTGGTCGTCGCCGACCGCAGCGACCGGCAGACGCCGTACGACGACGCCGCCGACTTCGCGAGCACCGTCGGTGCTGAGTTCGTCACCACCGACGGTCTCGGGCACCGGCGGATCCTGCGCGACCCCGACGTTGTGCGCCGGGTGGTCGACTTCGTCTCGGCGGCGACGCCTCTGGTCGAGAGCGCCTGA
>JAKFBZ010000098.1:0-100832 GCA_036676945.1 Marmoricola sp. | reverse complement strand
GACCTCGGTGACCAGCGGTGGCCGGCCGGCGGCCCGTTCCTCGATGACATAGAGGACGTCGCGACCGTGCGGCACGGCGAGGTGCGCCGACTCGCCGACCTGGTCGACGAGCCGGGCCAGGTGTCGCCGGGCGAGCCGTTGCAGCGGCGCCTGCCGGGTGTAGCCGCTGCCGACCTCGAACGCCGCGACTCCGAGTCCGTAGCGCCGGTCGTCCGGGAGATGGGTGACGAAGCCTTCCTCGGCCATCGCGGTCATCAGGTGGTACGCCGTCGAGCGCGGCAGGTCGCACGCCCGCATGATCCGGTCCAGCGGCACCGGGTCGGGCTGGCTGGCGAGGAACCGCAGTACTCGCAGTGCGCGCGAGGCTGCCGGTACCTGACCCATCCGCGCAGCCTACGCCGGTCTCGGATCCGAGAGCGGCGGTCGACGGACCACCCGGCGTCAGGTCCCGATCTCGGCCTCGTCCCGCGGTACCAGGGGGGCCGCGAGCAACGGGAACAGCCCGGTCAGGCCGAACGCGAGTCCGTAGCCCCACAACGGGATCAGGAAGCCGACCACCGGCGGCACGGCGGCCGCGGTCAGGTACTGGCCGGTGTTCTGCAGGCCGAGCGCTCTGCCGGACCAGAACGGACCGGCCCGTTCGGCGACGGCGGTGAAGGCCAGTCCGTTGTCGGCGACGGTGATCATCGAGGCGAGCACGATCAGCGGGACCGCGATCGCCCAGTCGGCACGGATGGTCACCCCGACGGCGACCATGGTCAGCCCGGCCGCGACAGCGACCCAGCGCAGCGGGCCGGTCCGGGAGCCGACGCGGTCGGAGAGATGGCCGGCGCCGATCCGGCCGACGGCTCCGAGGACCTGGGCGAAGGCGACCAGTCCGCCCGCCGCACCCGGGCTCCAGTCCCGGCCGACCTGCAGCCAGACGAGCATGAAGGTCCAGACGGTGAACTGCGGGATCACCAGCAGCATCGAGACCGCATGGATCCGGCTCAGGTAGCTGTTGCCCCGGTACGGGTTCGCCGCCGCCACGTCGACCGGCCGGGGCGGTCGCACCGGGTCGATCACCCAGGCGGCACAGGCCCCGGCCGTGACGGCTGCGAACGCCGCCGGGACGACGAGCGCCCAGCCGATCCCCGAGGTGTCGGCGACGACCGGGATCGCGATCGCGGCGAGGCCGACACCGACCGGCTGGGCCATCTGCCGGATGCCCATCGCGGTCCCGCGGCGCCGCGGTGGGAACCATCCGACGACGACCCGGCCGCTGGCCGAGGAGGTGCCGGCCGCGGCGGCACCGGCGAGGAACAGGAAGATGCCGAGAGTCACCGTCGATTCGTGTCCCCAGGCCGCGCCGGCCAGCGCGAGGGCGGTCAGCGTCAGGCTCGTCACCAGGACGAACCGCTCGCCGATGGCGTCGACAACCGCACCCCAGGCGATCAGGGTGCAGGTGCTGCCCGCGATCGAAGCCGCGGCGATCCAGCCGGCGTCGACGAGGCTCAGGCCGTCGTGGTGCAGAGCCGGGATCAGGAACGCCGGACCGTTGACGGCCGCCGACGAGGCAGACTGCCCGAGGGTGGACAGCGCAAGCATCAACCAAGGACGCGGGCGCTGGGGGTTCACCCTGGGCACGCTAGGGGCGGCGGTGCTTTCGGAACCCGTGCGTCTTGCCCTGTGGCGGGTGAGATAGGTCTCCCGGTCGTCTCGAATCTGAGACGACCCCGACGTCCCGACCCTGGCCCGGCCGGGCTGCGGAGAGCTTTCATGGAGGCATGAGCACTGCAGTCGAGGTCGGCGTCGGTCCGGTCTCCTTCCCAGAGTTGATCGCCGTCGCACGTGACGGTGCCGCAGTCACGTTGTCGGGCGAGGCGCTGGAGGCCATCGACCGGGCCCGTGCGGTCATCGAGAAGCTCGCTGCGGAGCCGACCCCGACGTACGGGGTCTCCACCGGCTTCGGTGCCCTGGCCACCCGGCACATCCCGGTCGAGATGCGTGCCCAGTTGCAGCGCTCGCTGGTCCGGTCGCACGCGGCCGGCTCCGGCCCGGAGGTCGAACGCGAGGTGGTCCGGGGGCTGATGCTGCTCCGGCTCTCGACGCTGGCGACCGGCCGGACCGGCGTACGGCGGGAGACGGCGGAGTTGATCGCCTCGCTGCTGACCCACGGCATCACCCCGGTCGTCCACGAGTACGGCTCGCTCGGCTGCTCCGGCGACCTCGCTCCGCTCTCGCACTGCGCGCTGGCGCTGATCGGCGAGGGCGACGTCCGCGACGCGAGCGGCACCTTGATGCCCGCGGCCGACGCGCTGTCCGCGGCCGGGCTGGAGCCCGTCGAACTCGCGGCCAAGGAAGGTCTGGCGCTGATCAACGGCACCGACGGCATGCTCGGGATGCTGGTGATGGCACTCACCGACCTGGACGTGCTGCTCCGGACCGCGGACATCGCGGCCGCGATGTCGGTGGAGGGGCAGCTGGGCACCGACCGGGTCTTCGCCCCCGAGCTCCAGGCGATCCGTCCGCATCCCGGGCAGGCGGTCTCGGCCGCCAACCTGACCGCTGTGCTCCGCGACAGCGGCGTGGTCGCCTCGCACCGGGGCCCGGACTGCAACCGGGTGCAGGACGCCTACTCGCTGCGCTGCTCGCCCCAGGTCCACGGGGCGGCGCGCGACACCCTGGCGCACTGCACGCTGGTGGCGTCGCGTGAACTCGCCTCCGCGGTGGACAACCCGGTGGTGCTGGCCGATGAAGGTCGCGTCGAGTCCAACGGGAACTTCCACGGCGCCCCGGTCGCCTACGTGCTCGACTTCGCCGCGATCGTCGCGGCCGATGTTGCCTCGATCAGCGAACGTCGTACGGATCGGTTCCTCGACAAGGCTCGCAACCACGGGCTGCCGCCGTTCCTCGCCGACGACCCGGGCGTCGACAGCGGGCACATGATCGCCCAGTACACCCAGGCCGCGATCGTCTCGGAGATGAAGCGCCTGGCGGCGCCCGCGTCGGTGGACTCGATCCCGTCTTCGGCGATGCAGGAGGACCACGTCTCGATGGGCTGGTCGGCCGCGCGCAAGCTGCGCCGGTCGGTCGACGGGCTCACCCGGGTGCTGGCGATCGAGATCCTGACCGCCGCACGTGCCCTCGACCTGCGGGCGCCGCTCGAGCCGTCACCGGCGACGGGCGCCGTCGTCCGGCTGCTCCGCGGGGCCGGCATCGAAGGGCCCGGGCCCGACCGCCATCTGTCCCCCGAGATCGAGAAGTCCGTCGAACTCGTCCGCACCGGCGCCGTCCTGCGCGCCGTCGAAGAAGTGATCGGAGAACTGAAGTGAACGCTGTGCCCCCCAACAGCAGATTGCCGATCCACGCCGCCCACGGGACGACGCTGACCGCGCGCTCGTGGCAGACCGAGGCTCCGCTGCGGATGCTGATGAACAACCTCGACCCGGAGAACGCCGAACGGCCCGAGGACCTGGTCGTGTACGGCGGCACCGGCAAGGCCGCGCGCAACTGGGAGTCGTACGACGCCATCGTCCGCTCGCTGACGACGCTGGCCGACGACGAGACGCTGCTGGTGCAGAGCGGCAAGCCCGTCGGAGTGATGCGTACCAATCCGTGGGCGCCGCGGGTGCTGATCGCCAACTCCAACCTCGTCGGCGACTGGGCCAACTGGGAGGAGTTCCGCCGGCTCGAGGACCTCGGCCTGACCATGTACGGGCAGATGACCGCCGGGTCCTGGATCTACATCGGTACCCAGGGGATCCTGCAGGGCACTTTCGAGACGTTCGCGGCCATCGCTGACAAGAGGTTCAACGGCACGCTCGCCGGGACGATCACCCTGACCGCCGGACTCGGCGGCATGGGCGGCGCGCAACCGCTCGCGGTCACGATGAACGACGGTGTCGCGATCTGCATCGATGTCGACCAGTCCCGGATCACCCGTCGCATCGAGCACCGCTACCTCGACGTCCAGGCCGACTCGCTGGCACATGCGGTGGAGCTGGCGACCGAGGCACGCGATGCCCGGAAGCCCTTGTCCATCGGGGTTCTGGGCAACGCGGCGGTCGATTTCCCGGCGCTCCTGGAGATGGCCGCACCGATCGACGTCGTCACCGACCAGACCTCGGCGCACGACCCGCTGTCCTACCTGCCGGCCGGCGTCGCGTTCGAGGACTGGCACGACGCCGCGGCCCGGGATCCGGAGGGCTTCACCAAGGACGCGCAGGCCTCGATGGCCACGCACGTGCGCGCGATGGTCGAGTTCCAGGACGCCGGAGCCGAGGTCTTCGACTACGGCAACTCGATCCGGGACGAGGCCCGCAAGGGCGGCTACGACCGGGCCTTCGAGTTCCCCGGGTTCGTGCCGGCGTACATCCGGCCGTTGTTCTGCGAGGGCCGCGGGCCGTTCCGCTGGGCAGCGCTGTCCGGTGACCCCGAGGACATCCGCAAGACCGACGAGGCGATCCTTGAGTTGTTCCCGGACAACGAGCGACTGCACAAGTGGATCCGGATGGCGCAGGAGCGCGTGCACTTCCAGGGACTGCCGGCCCGGATCTGCTGGCTCGGGTACGGCGAACGCCACCTCGCCGGGCTCAAGTTCAACGAGATGGTCGCGAACGGTGAACTGTCCGCGCCGATCGTGATCGGACGCGACCACCTGGACTGCGGGTCGGTGGCGTCGCCGTACCGGGAGACCGAGGCGATGCTGGACGGCTCGGACGCGATCGCCGACTGGGCGCTGCTGAACGCGCTGGTCAACACGGCGTCCGGCGCGACCTGGGTCTCGATCCACCACGGCGGCGGCGTCGGGATGGGCCGGTCCATCCACGCCGGTCAGGTCTGCGTCGCCGACGGCACCGCGATGGCCGCCGAGAAGATCGAGCGGGTACTGACCAACGATCCGGGCATGGGCGTCATCCGTCACGTCGACGCCGGCTACGACCGTGCCGCCGAGGTCGCGGCCGAGCGCGGGGTGCGGATCCCGATGCGCGAGGACTAACGCCGACGCCGTTCGCGCCACGCCGCGAGCTCGGCCTCGACGTCGCGCAGCGGGGTGATCACCGGCGGGCCGCCCTGGAGCTGGCGGCGGGCGTTGATGATCCGGCTGTTGAACGACTCCAGCTGGTCGCGGACAGCCTTCTCGGTCGGTTCCCGATCGAGAAGCGCGTCCAGGGCGGCATCGTCCTTGCGCAGCTGGAGGGCCTCGGGGAGGACGCCGGTGATCTTCTCCCGCTCGATCAGCTTCTTCAGCCACCAGTCGGGGTCGGGGTCGTCGAGGTCGGGGAGCGGTTTGCCGGCGCCCGGAAGGTTGTCGAACTCGCCCCGCTCCATGGCCCGCTGGATCTGCAGGTCCACCCAGCGCGCCTGGTGCTTCATCCGCTCGGCCGCCGCCGAGCGTCCGGTGCGCGGGTCGGCCTCACGGCCGTCCGTGCCGGGCCGGGTCTGTTCCTGGGCGTCGTCGTTCACGTGCATCACCTGGGTACGACGGTAGTCGCCGTACCCAGGTGATGTCCGTGCGTGCTCAGGCCCGCTGGGTCGTGAACAGCAGGTACTCCCACTCCATGGCGCCGTCCTCGCCCCAGTGCTTCTCGGCGAGTGCGGCCAGTTCGGCGTCGAGCGCCGCGACCTTCTCGGCGTCGTCGGCGATGTTCTTGTAGACGGCGATCGTCGGGCCGTAGCAGGCCTTGAAGTAGTCCCGGAACTCCTCCGGCGAGGCGAACGACGCGACCGTCAGGGACTCGGTCCGGGCGACGGTCCCGGTCACCCGATCGCCGAACAGTGCGCTGACGTGGTCCGGATCGCCCCACAGCGGCGGCGGCTGCGCCCCGGCCGGCGGCGGCGCGGCGTACGGCTTCATGGCCGCGAACATCTGACCGATGAAGCCGGTCGGCGTCCAGCTGAGCAGGCCGATCGTGCCGCCGGGCTTGGTGACCCTGACGAGCTCGTCGGCGGAGGCCTGGTGGAACGGCGCGAACATGACCCCCACGCACGAGATCACCGCGTCGAACGACGCCTCGTCATAGGGCAGGTTCTCGGCGTCGGCGACCTCCCAGGTGATGGGCAGGTCCTCGGCGGCGACCTTGGCCTCGCCGGCGGCGAGCAACTCCGGGGTGAGGTCGCTGGCGACCACCGACGCTCCGGTACGGGCTGCCGGGATCGAGGCGTTGCCCGATCCGGCGGCGACGTCCAGGACGCGCTGGTCCGGGCCGATGCCGGCGGCGGCCACGAGGGTCGGCCCGAGGGTGACGATCACGTCCTCGGTCAGGCGCGGGTAGTCACCCCATGCCCACATGGTCGCGTGCTTCTTCTTCAGCTCGGTGTTCTCGAGCGTTGTCTGGTTCATCTTTGAACTCATTTCTTTCTCGGGATGGGACCACTCTGCGCCGAGTCCGGGCTCGCCACCAGTTCACGATCTGTACTGGTCGAAGCCCTGCGAGCGCGGTGTACTGGTGTCGACCAGGAGGTGGCCGATGCCGACGTACGGACAGTTCTGTCCCGTCTCCAAGGCGATGGAGGTGCTCGACGAGCGCTGGACGCTGCTCATCGTTCGTGAACTGCTGCTCGGCAGCACCCGGTTCAACGAGCTGCGTCGCGGCGTACCGCGGATGTCTCCGGCGCTGCTCTCCAAGCGCTTGCGTGCCCTCGAGAAGGGTGGCGTCATCGAGCGCACCGGCAGCGGTCAGAAGACCAGCTACGCGCTGACCACCGCGGGCCTCGAGCTCAAGCCGGTCGTCGACGCGCTCGGCGCGTGGGGCGTGCGCTGGATCCCGGAGATCGGCGACGAGGACCTCGACCCGCACCTGCTGATGTGGGACGTACGCCGGACGGTCCCGGTGGCGAAGTGGCCGCGAGGACGGACCGTCGTCGCGTTCGTCTTCGACGACGTGCCGGCGTCGAGCAGGCGCTGGTGGCTCGTCGTCACCGACGACGACGTGGACATCTGTGACTACGACCCGGGCTTCGACGTCGACGTCACGGCCACCATGCCGTTGCGCACGCTCACCCGGGTCTGGCGCGGCGACGAGTCCTGGTCGCAGGCGATGCGCGGCGGGAAGGTGAAGCTCGACGGGCCGACGAACGTACGCCGACAACTGCCCGACTGGATCGGTCAGTCGCTGCTGTCGGCAGTGCCCCGGCCGTAGGCCCTCAGGAGGCCTTGACCGCCCGCGCCTGCGGGCTGCCGACCGGGGAGGCGTACCAGATCGTGCGGTTCACCCAGTTGCCCGGACCGAGGCGCGGGGGACTGCAGACGATCAGCGCGATCTGCGGCGGGCCGTCGGCCTCGTAGTACTCGGCGGACCCGTCGGCAGCGCGGATCACGTCGCGCTTGGTGACCTTGTAGCAGAGCTCCTCGCCGTGCGCGCCGTTCACGATGATCCGGTCGCCGACCTGGAAGCTGTCGAGGAGGTGGTTGCCGAGCGCGGTGCCGTCGGGCCAGGTGTGTGCGTTGATCAGCACGTTGCCCTGCTTCGCGCCGGGCCGCGCGGTGGGGGCGTCCCAGGCGTAGGCGGTCTTCGCGTTGCCCGCGGAGACCGGGATCGCCGACGGGACGTTGTTGGCGTCGCGCGGCAGTGGCACGACGTCCGACTTCCGGTCCAGGACCGGGACGGTGATGCTGGCCGGGACGAACGGCGCCTTGGCCGGCCTGTGGCAGCGCGCCGGATGCAGCACCGAGCCAGCGGTCACGGCCTGCGCGGGTGGCGGACCGGCCTTCTCGACCGGCGGGTCGGGATCGGGCCAGAGCAGCCAGACGGCCGCGATCAGGGCGACCACCAGCACCGCCACTGCGGCGGTGGCTCTGCGGCGCGTGGCCGCGCTCACGAACATCCCCCGGAACCCATGCAACCAAGGGTAAGTGGCGGATCCACGCAGGCCCACATCGTCCATGAATTCGGATCGTCGATCCCCGGCTGCACGATCCGTGCTGTCTGGGATCCGAGACAGCCCTACGGCCCGGCGCGTTGACCGCGTCCTGCGGTGCCGGTGGACTGGTCCCGTGCCCGGAGCCGACGAGTCAGGACCAGCGACCGCGATGGACCACGTCGTCGATCGGCTTGCGTGCTCGCCGCGCGGGCGATCCCACGTTGCCCGGGTTCTCGACCCGGTGACCGAGGGTGATCACCCCGACCGGATCGAAGGCCGGGTCGATCTCGAACGCGCTCCGCACGGCACCGACCTTGTCGACCGGGATCCCGAAGAAGCAGGCGCCGAGTCCCTCGTCGACGGCCGTCTGGAGGATCAGCAGGGAGGCCATCGCGGCGTCCATGTGCCAGAACGGCACCGGCCAGCGCTCCTCGGCCTCGTCGGTCCAGCCCTTGTCCGGTTGGGCGTAGCGCTTCAGGTACGCCGCTTTGCTCGAGCACGGCACGATCACCACCGGCGCCCTCATCATCCCGGTCAGCCACTGGTCGGGATCGGCCAGTGCGCCCGCGTCGGTGGTGGTCTCCCACCAGCGGCGAACGTCGTCGGGGGTGTCCAGCACCAGGAAGCCCCAGCCCTGGCTGAAGCCGGCGCTCGGCGCGTGCGTCGCGTTGCGCAGGGCGCGTTCGACCACCGCAGGGTCCACCGGCCGCTCGGCGTAGTCACGGATCATCCGGCGTCGGTCCACCACGTCCTGGAACTCCATGGGCACCACCATGCCTGACGACTTCGAGCGGATGTGGGCCGACCTCGTCCCGCTCGGGCGGTCGGCGTCGAGCGGCGGCTACTTCCGGCAGCCGTTCGCCGCCGCGGAGCGCGAGTGCCACACCTGGTTCGTCGAGCAGGCGTCCGCGCGCGGCCTGCGGGTCGAGCACGACGGCAACGGGAACACGGTGGCGTGGGCGTTCGAGACGGGCCCGAACGGCGAGGCCACGCCGGCCGTCCTCACCGGATCGCACCTGGACTCGGTCCTCGACGGCGGTGCGTACGACGGGCCGCTCGGTGTGGTGTCGTCCTTCGCCGCGCTCGACCTGCTCCGCGAACGCGGACTCACCCCGGCCCGTCCGCTCGGCATCGCCGCCTTCGCCGAGGAAGAAGGGTCGCGGTTCGGCCTGGCCTGCCTGGGCTCCCGGCTCGCCTCCGGAACCACCACGCCCGAAGCCGCGACAGAACTGCGTGATCCGGACGGGGTGGCGCTGCTCGACGCGATGAGCGCTGCCGGCCTCGAGCCGGAGCTGGGACCGGCGGACTGGCTCGGTCGCGTCGGCGCCTTCGTCGAACTCCACGTCGAGCAGGGCCGCGACCTGGTGCATCGCGACGTACCGGTCGGACTGGCCTCGGCGATCTGGCCGCACGGTCGCTACCGGTTCGACTTCGCCGGCGAGGCCAACCATGCCGGGGCGACCGCGATGGAGGACCGGCACGACCCGATGCTCACCTATGCGATGACCGCGCTGGCCGCGAACAAGCAGGCCCGCCTCTCCGGGGGTCGCGCGACCTTCGGCCGGATCGACGTCGGCCCGAACGCCACCAACGCCGTGCCCTCGCGGGTGACCAGCTGGATGGACGCGCGGTGCGAGAGCGACGCCGCACTGGCGGAGCTGGTGGCCGCGATCGAGAAGCAGGCGGTCGACCGTGCCGGCCGGGACGGCACCTCGGTCGCCGTCACTCCCGAGTCGGTCAGCCCTGAGGTGCGTTTCGACGAAGCCCTGACCTCCAGGCTCGCCGCCGGACGCCCGGTGATCCCGACCGCGGCCGGCCACGACGCCGGCGTCCTCGCGGCGGCCGGGATCCCGAGCGCGATGCTCTTCGTCCGGAACCCGACCGGCGTCTCGCACTCCCCGGCAGAACACGCCGGGACTGCCGACTGCCTGGCCGGTGTCGAGGCGCTCGCCGATGCGTTGGCAGAGTTGCTGCGATGACCCTCCACGACGGGCGTCGCCCGCCCTCCTCGGCACAGGGCTCCTATGTCTTCGAGCACGCGCTGGTCGGCGACGAGGTGCTCTCCGACGTCGCGGTGGAGATCGAGGACGGACGGATCGCGGGAGTGTGCACGGCACCGACCACCGACGGTGTCCGCGTTCCGGGTCTCACCCTGCCCGCGCTCGCCAACTGCCACTCGCACGCGTTCCACCGTGCGCTGCGAGGCCACACCCAGCGCGCGCGGGGGACCTTCTGGACCTGGCGCGAGCAGATGTACGCAGTCGCCGCCGACCTCACCCCGGACAGCTACTTCACCCTGGCGGTCGACGTGTACCGCGAGATGGTCGACTCCGGCATCGGTGCGGTCGGGGAGTTCCACTACCTGCACCACCAACCCGACGGCACGCCGTACGACGACCCCAACGAGATGGGCCGGGCGCTGCTCGCGGCCGCCGACGAGGCCGGGATCCGGATCCGGCTGCTCGACACCTGTTACCTGGCCGCCGGGATCGGGACCGGGCCCCAGGGCGTGCAGCAGCGGTTCAGTGACGGCGACGCGACCCGGTGGGCCGAACGGGTGGCCGGGTTCGACGACGACCGGGTCGGCGCCGCGATCCATTCGGTCCGGGCGGTCCCGCGCGACCAACTGCCCACGGTCGTCGAAGCAGCGGCCGGCCGCCCGCTGCACGTGCACCTGTCCGAGCAGCCCGCTGAGAACGAGGCCTGCCTGGCGGCGTACGGGCTGACGCCGACCCAGCTGCTCGCCGAAGCCGGTGCGCTCGGGCCGGCGACCAGCGTGGTCCATGCGACCCATCTGACCGCCACCGACATCGACCTGCTCGGCGACTCCGGCACTCACGTGTGCTTCTGCCCGACGACCGAACGCGACCTGGCCGACGGCATCGGTCCCTCACGGGCCTTGCACACGGCGGGCGCAGCCCTGACGCTCGGTTCCGACAGTCATGCGGTGATCGACCTGTTCGAGGAGATGCGCGCGGTGGAGATGCACGAGCGGCTGAGGACCGGTGAGCGAGGCCATTGGAGCGCCGCGGAACTGCTCGCCGCCGCGACGCGCAACGGTCATGCCTCGCTCGGGTTCGACGACGCCGGCACGATCGCGGTCGGCCGGCGCGCAGACCTGATCACCGTCGACCTGGACACCTGGCGCACCCGTGGCACCGGGTCCGGCGCCGAGACTCTTGTCTTCGCCGCCACCGCGGCCGACGTGAGGAGACTCGGATGACCTCGCTGCTGCTGCGTTCGATCGGCGAGCTCGTCACCAACGACCCGGCCGTGGGAAGCGGCCCGCTCGGACTGATCGCCGACGCGGCCGTGGTGATCGAGTCCGGGACGGTCGCCTGGGTGGGTCCGGCGGCCGCCGCACCGGCAACCGACGCCGTCCGCGACCTCAGCGGCCGCGCGGTGGTCCCCGGGTTCGTGGACTCGCACGCGCACCTCGTCTTCGCCGGCGACCGGGCCGAGGAGTTCGCTGCCCGGATGAGCGGGACCGCCTACTCCGCGGGCGGCATCGCCACCACCGTCGCCGCGACCCGGGCAGCGTCGGACGAAGCGCTCACCGCGCAGGTCGTGCGCCTGCTCGGGGAGATGCGGCGCCAGGGGACGACCACCGTCGAGATCAAGAGCGGCTACGGGCTGACGGTCCACGACGAGGCGCGCAGCCTGGCCATCGCCCGGGCGTTCACCCCGGAGACCACCTTCCTCGGCGCGCACGTGGTCGCACCCGAGTACGCCGACGACCCTGCCGGTTACGTCGACCTGGTCACCGGTCCGATGCTCGCGGCGGCCGCTCCGCACGCACGCTGGATCGACGCCTTCTGCGAACGCGGCGCCTTCGACGGCGACCAGGCCCGGTCGATCCTCGAGGCCGGGGCAGCCGCCGGGTTGCGTGGCCGGCTGCACGCCAACCAGCTCGGTCCCGGGCCCGGGGTCCAGCTGGCCTGCGAACTGGGGTTGGTCGCGGTCGACCACTGCACGCATCTCGACGACGACGACGTCGCGGCGCTGGCCGCCTCGGGCACGATCGCGACCTTGTTGCCGGGTGCCGAGTTCAGCACCCGGTCGTCGTACCCGGATGCTCGTCGGCTGCTCGACGCCGGGGTGCGGGTCGCGCTGGCGACCGACTGCAATCCCGGGTCGAGCTTC
This sequence comes from Marmoricola sp., assembly GCA_036676945.1. Classification (GTDB taxonomy): domain Bacteria; phylum Actinomycetota; class Actinomycetes; order Propionibacteriales; family Nocardioidaceae; genus Marmoricola. Next base: position 88,844 of record JAKFBZ010000098.1, on the reverse strand, counting down.
ACCACGTCGATGCCGTTCTGCATCGCCGTCGCGGTCCGGGACATGGGGATGACCCCGGCCGAGGCGCTCTGGTCGGCGACCGCGGGGGGCGCCGCCGCGCTGGACCGTGACGACGTCGGCCGGCTCTCGGTCGGCGCGAAGGCGGACCTCGCCGTCCTCGACGCCCCGTCGTACCTGCACCTGGCCTACCGGCCCGGTGTGCCGCTGGTCGCCGAGACGCTGGGCGGCATCGCCGGCTGATCTCGGCCGTTCCCGCACCTCAGACCGCCCAATTCGGGCACCTCTGAGGCAGTGCCACGCGCGTGCTCCCGCGCAAATAAGGCACCAACCCGATGTCCGCCCCTACCTCAGTCGAGGAATCTCTGGTCATCGAGGAAAAGAAGCAGCCCGGAGTGCCGGGCAGACCAGGAGCAAGACCATGTACAACACCCCTGACGCATACAAGGCAGAGCTCGAGTACCGCCGCGAGCAGGTGCGCATCGACCGGCGCCCGCTCTGGACCCGCCGCCGTGGCGGGCTGACCCGCAACCGGGTCACCGACAGCGGCACCGGCTCGGCGGCCTGACCGACCTGTGGGTCGGCAACAGGACCGGACCGGGGCCGCTGTGGACCCGGCACCGAGCGCGATCACGAACACACCGAAGGGCGCGGCGCGCCTGTCCGTCGTACCCGTCATGATGGGGGGCGTGCCGCTCCCTGAACTCCCCGCCGACGGACGCGCCCTGATCGGACGCGAAGCGGAGCTGGCCGAGCTGGCCTCGGCTCTCGGGGTGCGTCCCGACGCGACGGTCCCGCAGCGGGCGGTGCTGCTCTCCGGCGACGCCGGCGTCGGCAAGACCCGGTTGCTCACCGAGCTGCGTGACCTCGCCTTCGACGAGGGCTGGCAGGTCGTGGCCGGGCACTGTCTCGACTTCGGCGACAGCGCGCTGCCTTATCTTCCGTTCTCCGAGGTCCTCGGCCGGCTCGCCACCGACGTCCCGGAGCTGCTCGAGACCATCACCGGCCAGCGACCCGTGCTGCGAGCGCTGCAGCCCGGCCGGCGCACGATGCGCGGCTCCGAGCAGGACACGTCGGCCGAGATCGGGAGGGCCGAACTGTTCGAGGCGGTGCACGCACTCTTCGAGGCCGTCGCCCAGACCTCGCCGGTGCTGCTCGTCATCGAGGACGTGCACTGGGCGGACACCTCGACCCGTGACCTGCTCAGTTTCCTGTTCACCCGGGCCTTCGAGGGCCCGGTCACGCTGGTGGCGTCGTACCGCTCCGACGACATGCACCGCCGGCACCCGTTGCGCCGCGCCACCGCGGAGTGGAGCCGGATCCCGGGCGTGGCCCGGATGCAGCTCGATCCACTGCCCCCGCTCGCGGTCCGGTCACTGGTCAAGCAACTCCACCCTGCTCCGCTGCGCGAGAGCGAGATGGCCGGGATCGTCGCCCGGGCCGAGGGCAACGCGTTCTTCGTCGAAGAACTGGTCGGCGCCGCCTCCGTCCGCGGCCGTGCCGTGCCCGACGACCTCGCCGAACTCCTCCTCGTCCGTCTCGACCGGCTGAGCGAGACCTCCCAGCAGGTCGTCCGCGCGGCCTCGGTCTCCGGGCGACGGGTCTCGCACGCGCTCCTCGACGCCGTCGCCGGAGTCCCCGAGGCCGACCTCGACACCGCCCTGCGCGAAGCCGTCGAGCTCAACGTGCTGGTGCCGACCAGCAACGACTTCTACCGGTTCCGGCACGCCCTGCTCGCCGAAGCGGTCTACGACGACCTGCTTCCCGGAGAGCGGGTGCGGATGCACGCGGCGTACGTCGCAGCCCTCAACTCCGGCGCTGTGAACGGGACCGCGGCCGAGCTGGCCCGGCACGCGCGTGCCGCCCACGACCTGGCCACCGCCGTCGACGCGAGCATCCGCGCCGGCGACGAGGCGCTCTCGGTCGGCGGCCCGGAGGAGGCGGCCGATCACTTCCAGACAGCTCTCGAACTCCTCGCCGACCCGACCGCGCGGACCGGCGTGGTGGCCGACATCGGCTACCTGGGCAGTCGCGCGGCCGACGCACTGATCGCCGCCGGCCGGCCGGCCCGGGCGATCTCGGTGGTGCGCGAACTGCTCGACGGCCTCGCCCTCGACTGGCCCGCCGAGCAGCGCGGCCGGCTGCTGGTCGCGATGGCCACCGCGATCATGCTCGACGAGAACCGCCTCGACCCGCTGGAGTTCACCGAGCAGGCGCTCGGCCTGATCCCGGACGCCCCGTCCCGTCTGCGCGCGATCGTGCTCGCCGCCCACGCCCGGGCGCACGCCTTCAACGACAACGTCGACGCCGCCCGCGAGTACGGCGCCGAGGCGCTCACCCTCGCCGAGACCCAGGACCTGCCCCGGCTCGCGACCGATGTGATCACCACCCTGGCCGGTCTCGGGGCGAAGGGTTCCGAGGACGTCCGGGTCGGTCTCGAGGAAGCGGTACGCCGTGCCCGGGAGGCCAAGGCCGACGCCGCCGAGATCCGGTCGCTCTACCTGCTCGGCCGCTGGCACCAGGACCGTGGCGCGCTGACCGAAGCCGCCGAGAGTTTCACGCTCGCCTCCGCCCGTGCGACCGAGCTCGGCCAGCCCTGGGCGCCGTTCGGGTTCGACTCCCGGCTGCTGCTCGCCCAGATCGCCACCATCACCGGTGACTACGACGAGGCGAAGCGGCTCTCCGACGTCAGTGGTCAGGGTCCGCCGGTCGTGCCCGAGACCTTGCTGGCCGCGATCATGGTCACGGTCAAGGCGGCCAGGGGCGATCTGTCCGCTCTCGACGTCGTGGGGGAGATCCGCGGCCACTGGCTCAAGGACGGCCTGATCCCGATCACCGTCGGACCGGGTGCCATCGAGCTGTACTCCCAGCAGGGCGACGTCGCGGCGATCATCGCCGAGCACGACGCCGTCGTCGAGGCGGTCACGACGATGTGGCGCGAGTTCTTCCACGCGCGGGTCCGGCTCGGCGCCATCACCCTGGGCGCCCTCGCCTCCTGCGTCGCGACCAAGTCGGCCGCGGAGCGCGAAGAGATCGCCGCCGAGGCGGCGAGAGTCGTCGAGGGGAGCCGGCGCACGCTGGCCCTGCAGGCCGAGGAAGGCTCGCACTGGGGACCCGAGGGGATCGCCTGGGCGGCCCGGCTGTCGGCCGAGTACCTCCGCTTCCGCTGGTTGGCCGGCGTGGACGCCCCGGCCCAGTCCGAGCTGATCGAGGCCTGGCGGGCAGCACTGACCCGGTTCACCGAGTACGGCCACGTCGCCGAGATCGCGCGCACCCAGGCACGGCTCGCCGCCGTCCTGCAGGCCGGCGGCGACGCCGCCGAGGCGCGGGCCCTGGCCGACCAGGCGAGGGAGACCGCGCGCCGGATCGGCGCTCAGCCGATCCTGGACGAGCTGCGCGCGCTCGGGCAGACCGCCCGCCCCCGGGCGAGCGCGACCAACGAGTCACTCACCGCCCGGGAGGCCGAGATCCTGGCGCTGGTCGCCGAGGGGCGCACCAACGGTGAGATCGGCAAGCAGCTCTTCATCGCGACCAAGACCGTCAGCGTGCACGTCTCGAACATCCTCGGGAAGCTCGGGGCGGGCGGACGGACCGAGGCGGCGGCCATCGCGCGCCGCAAGGGCCTGCTCTGAAAGCGCTTGACCTCAAGTCCGCTTGAGGTTGTTCCGTGTTCACATGCATGCGATCCGACAGTACGAACACGGTGACCCTGACGTCCTCCGCTACGAACAGCTCGACGACCTGAGCCCGGCCAGCGGCCAGGTTCGCATCGCCGTCGAAGCCTGCGGCGTCCATCTCGTCGACACCACGATCCGGCGGGGCGGGCCCGACCTCCCGCCGCACTTCCGGGTCCCGCTCCCGATGACGCCGGGCCGCGAGGTCGCGGGCACGGTGGACAGCGTCGGCCCGGACGTCGACGCGATCTGGCTCGGCCGCCGGGTGGTCGGTCACCTCGGCGCCGCGAACGGCGGCTACGCCGACCAGGCGGTCGCCCCGGTGGAGAGCCTGCATGTCGTCCCCGATGGGATCTCCGCGGTGCTCGCCGTGGCCGCGATCGGAACCGGCCGGACGGCCACCGCGATCCTCGACCACGCGCCGATCGGGCCCGACGACGTCGTTCTCGTGGTCTCCGCGTCCGGCGGACTCGGGACGCTCCTCGTCCAGGCGGCGCGTGCTGCCGGGGCCGTCGTCGTCGGGCTCGCAGGCGGCCCGGAGAAGGTCGGGTTCGTCCGCGACCAGGGTGCCGACCATGCCGTCGACTACCACCAGCAGGACTGGGACGAAGCGGTGCTCCGCCTGCTCGAGGGCACTCGGCCGACGGTCGTCTTCGACGGCTCCGGCGGCGAGGTCGGCCACGCCGCCTTCGCGCTGCTCGCGCCCGGCGGCGTCCTGTACCACTACGGCGGCGAGGACGAGACGTCGTACGTCGACCCGGAGCGGACCGCCCACTTCCTGCTCGGGCCGCAGTTGATGTCCCGTCCGGGTGGCCTGCGTTCGCTGGAGACGGAGTCCCTGGCCCTCGCCGCCGGGGGGAGCCGGGTCCCCCTGATCGGGTCGACCTTCGCCCTCGAGGACGCTGCCGAGGCGCACCGGGCACTGGAAGGGCGACGTACCCACGGCAAAGTGGTTCTCCTACCGCAGTAGGTGTTTCCCGCTGGACGTCGCTCCTAGAGTTGGCTCCGGAAGGGACGTGACCCATGAGCATTGACATCGACCCGCGTACCGAGGCTCGCTTCGAGAAGATGCGCCCGCTCGGACAGGGGAGTACCGCCCGCCCGGACCCCGACCTGCTCCCGGACGGGCCGCGGTTCAACGGGCTGCTGCAGAGCATCATGCTGATGCGGTTCCGGCACCAGTGGATCCCGCGGCTGCGGCGCAAGTACGGCGATGTCTTCTCGATCAAGATCCTGCCGGAGGGTCGCTGGATCGTCTTCTTCCACAAGCCCGAGCACGTCCGCGAGATCTTCGCCGGGGACCCGGAGATCTTCCACGCCGGCAAGGGCAACGCGATCCTCGGACCGGTCATGGGGGAGCACTCGCTGCTTCTCGTCGACTCCGCCCAGCACAAGCGCGCCCGCAAGCTGCTGATGCCGGCGTTCAACGGGCACGCCTTGCGGTCCTATGAGTCGATGATCGAAGGGCTCACCAAGACCGAGGTCGGCTCCTGGCAGGAGGGCCGGCCGTTCGAGTCCCTGGAGCGGATGAACGCGCTCACCCTCGAGGTGATCCTCCAGGTCGTCTTCGGCGTCACCGACGAGGCCCGGCTCGCCGAGCTGCGGCCGCTGGTGAACAGGACCGTCAACGTGAGTCCCGCCGTCTTCCTCGGCTGGGGGTTCCCGCGGCTGCAGAAGCTCGGACCGTGGCGCCGGGCCTTCGAGAACCAGGCCGCGCTCGACCAGGTCATCTACGCCGAGATCGCGCAGCGCCGGCTGGCCGAGGACCTCGAGACGCGGACCGACGTACTGTCCCGGCTGCTGCTCGTCCGCGACGACGAGGACCCCTCCGACACCGGCCTGACCGACGAGGAACTGCGCGACCAGCTCGTCACGCTGTTGCTCGCCGGGCACGAGACCACCGCGACCGCGCTCTCCTGGGCGTTGCACGAGCTGGGCGCCAACCCCGAGGTGGAGGCGAAGGCCCGCGCCGCGGCGACGGCCGGCGACGACGACTACCTCGAGGCCGTCCTCAAGGAGTCGATGCGACTGCACCCGGTGATCCCGATGGTCGTGCGGCACCTGATGAAGCCGGCCACGATCGGCGGGATCGACCTGCCTGCCGGCGCCAACGTCGGGGCGTCGATCATCCTGGCCCACGAGTCCGAGGAGAACTACCCGGACCACCTCGCCTTCCGTCCCGAGCGTTTCAGCGAGGGCGCGGTCGCGACGAACACCTGGATCCCGTTCGGTGGCGGGGTGCGCCGGTGCATCGGTGCCGGGTTCTCGCTGATGGAGGGTGTCGTGGTGCTGCGCGAGGTGCTGTCGGCGTACGACGTCGCGCTGCCGGCCGGGACCAAGGAGGAACCGAAGGTCCGCAACATCACCTCGGTCCCGAAGCATGGTGCCCGCATCTTGGTGACTCGCCGGGCCGGATAGGTTCCGCTCGTGAAGTTCGAACGCAAACACGCCCTGGTCCTGCTCGCCGTCGCCGTCTGGAACGTGCTCACCTACGCACGGTTCACCAAGGCGCTGATCGAGACGACCGAGGACCGGCCGACCGGCTACTACATCGCGCACTCGGTCCTGATCGTGGTGAATCTGATCATCGCCGCTGTCCTCGGGCGCTGGGGCTGGCAGGCGCTGAAGGCTTCGAAGACCACCGCTGGTTGAGTCCGGCCGGACCCTGGCAGGATCGAGTCATGGACTTCACCCATCAAGAGGCCCACGAGCTCGCCCGGAACAAGGGCAGCAACCCGGTGCTGTACTTCCTGCTCCGGGTGATCCTGGTGCCGGTGATGAAGGTCTTCTTCGGCCTCCAGGCCCAGGGCACGGAGAACATCCCGAAGACCGGCCCGGTCGTGATCGCGCCGAACCACAAGAGCTTCTGGGACGCCTTCTTCCTCGCCGCCGTGGTGAAGCGCCGGCTGCACTTCATGGGCAAGGCGGAGCTGTTCCGGGGCTGGCGCGGAAGGCTCTTCGTCGCGCTGGGTGGCTTCCCGGTGCTGCGCGGTGAGTCCGACGAGCTGGCCATCGGTACGGCGCGAGCCGTCCTCGAACGCGGTGACGTCCTCGCGCTGTTCCCCGAGGGCACCCGGGTGGCCGACCCGGACAAGCTCGGCAACCCGCGCCGTGGCGCGACCCGGCTCGCCATCGAGACCGGCGCGGTCATCATCCCGACCGCGTTGAGCGGCACCGAGAAGCGCAAGAACCACCTGCCCCGCAAGGTCCGCATCGTCTTCGGCGAGCCGATCCCGGTCACCGACCTGGAGCCGACGCCGGAGCACGCCGGGATGCTGCTCGACCAGAGTGTCTGGCCGACGGTGTCGGAGGAGTACCAGAAGCTGCGCAACACCCCGGGCCTGATCGCCGGTGGTCTGGCAGCAGCCGGAATCGGTTACGCGTTGTACCGCCGCAGCAAGAGGCACTGATCCAGTGCTGCTCCCGCCCAAGGTGGTCGCCGGAGTCGTCGACGGCTCGATCACGCTGGCCTTCCGGCGCTGGCGGGAACAAGACGTGAAGCCAGGCGCGCAGTTCAAGTCGGCAGGCAGCGTGATCCGGGTCGAGGCGGTCGAGGTGGTCGACCCGGCGGCGATCACCGATGCCGAGGCCGTGCTCGCCGGCCTCAAGGACGCGGCCGACGTGCGTAAACGGCTGGCACCGGATGCGTCGTGGTCGACGTACAAGGTCACGCTGGCGTACGCCGGCCCGGACCCGCGGATCGCGCTGCGCGAGTCGGCCGAGCTCACCGCGGACGACGTGGCGGCGATCGACGCGAAGCTGGAACGTCTGGACAAGGCGAGCAGCCACGGGCGGTGGACCATGCGGACCCTCGAGCTGATCCAGCAGCACCCGCAGCGCCGCGCGCCCGACCTGGCCGAGATCGAGAGCCGCGAGACGGCGCCGTTCAAGATCGATGTCCGCAAGCTCAAGGCTCTCGGCCTGACGATCAGCCACCCGGTCGGCTATGAGATCTCGCCGCGCGGCCTGGCCTACCTGGCCCGCACCACCCGCCGCTGACCGGACGGCCGAGACCATCAGTACGCCGGCGGGCACCACTCCTGGTCGCGCACACCCGCCGCCTCCAGGATGAAGTCGTGTGAGCCGCGGGCCTCGGCGATCACCGCGGGGATGTCGAGGCGGACGAACCGCCCGGCTCGTTTGACCGCCCGCCCGTCCACGTAGACCGTGTCGACGTTCTGCGTGCCGGCTGCGTGCACGGTGGCCGCGACGGGGTCACTCAGCGGGGCGACGTTCGGCAGGTCGGCGCGCAGGACGAGTACGTCGGCCTGCTTGCCGACCTCCAGGCTGCCGATCCGCTCGTCGAGACCACACGCCCGGGCGCCCTCGATCGTCGCCATCGACAGCACCTCCCGGGCGGTCATCGACACTTCACCGAGCGTCTCGCCCCGCTCGAACGCAGCTGCGTGGTCGGCGCCGCGCTGCAGAGCGATGGCGACCCGCATCGCGCCGAACAGGTCACCGCCGACGTTGGTGCAGACATCGGCGGACAGCCCGGTGGGGATCCCTCGCGACCGGAGCCGGCCGGTCGCCGCGGGGCCGTGTCCCATGTTCGCCTCCACCTCGGGTGACACCGAGGCGCGGCCGCCCGCATCGGCGATCAGGTCGAGCTCGTGGTCGCTGAGCATGTTGCAGTGCACGTACGTCGTGTCCGGCCCGAGCAGTCCGCGCGCGCCGAGCTCGGCCACGCCTCCCTGCGCCCCGCGCAGCCCGCCCCCCACGTGCACGGTCACCGGGACGTCGAGCTCCCGGGCGAGCGCCCAGTCCGACTCGCAGTTCTCGATCGAGGAGAACTCCGGACCGCGGACCGCCATCCCCAACGTGACCCGGGCGCAGTCGTCGCCTGCGACACCCGCGCGGAGCCGGGCGACGTCACGGGTGTGGGCCGACACGTCGTTGCGCAGCGCCTGCTCGTTGGTGGCACCGTACGAGAACAGCGCCCGGCCACCACTGCGCTGCAGGGCTTCCCAGGCGGCGTCGGCATGCTCCGGGCCGTTGAGGTTGTGCGACCAGTCGACCACCGTCGTGATCCCGGCATCGAGCGCCTCGACCATGCCGAGCAACGTGCTCGCGAACGTGTCCTCCGGGCGGAACACCCCTCCGAGGCGCCCGCGCATCCGTGCGAAGTACTGGCCCAGGGTCCAGTCGCACGCGACGGACCGCAGTGCCGACTGCCACAGGTGGCGATGCGTGTCGACCAGCCCGGGGAGCACGATCCGGTCGTGTACGTCGACGACCTCCGCGCCGGACACGTCGTCCACCTGCCCGACAGCCGCGATCCGGTCGCCGACGATCAGCAGGTCGCCGCGGAACGGCTGGTCCCCGGGCGCCATGGTGACCAGCCAGCCGCCCCGCAACAGCGTCTTCGGGCTCACCGCCCTGCTCCCGCTGCCTTACTTGTACGCGATCGCGGCGCTGGAGGGACCCGCGAGCGGGACGATCTCGGTCCGCACGAAACCGGCCTCAGTGCACCAGCCGTCGAACTGGGCGCCGGTGTAGTCGAAACCACCGGGCAGCTCGATGAGCATGTTCAGCGACATGAGCAGGCCGAAGGCGTTCACGCGGCGGGCGTCGTCGATGACGTTCTCGACCGCGATCAGCCGGCCGCCGTCGTTCAGCGCCTTGTACGCCTTGGCGACCAGCGTCTTCTTCTGGCTCTCGTCCCAGTCGTGCAGGATGTTGCCCATCACGATCACGTCGGCGTTCGGCAGGTCGTCGGCGAAGAAGTCACCGCCCACCACGTCGACCCGGTCGCCGACGCCCATCGCCGTGAGGTGCCGCTGGGCGACCGGCACCACCGAGGGCAGGTCGAACACCGTGGCCTTCAGGTCCGGGTGCCGATGGGCCGCCAGGGCACAGAACGTGCCGTTCGCTCCGCCGACGTCGCACAAGCTGCTGGCGTCCGACAGGTCGACCTTGTCGAGCAGCATCATGAAGTTGCCCATCTGGATGCCCTGCATCGCAGCGAGGAACTGTTCCAGGCGGGCCGGGTCCGAGTACAGGACCCCGAAGAAGTCGCCGCCGGTCTTGGCCTCGTTCTGCGGCAGGCCGGTCTTGAGGCCGTCGGTCAGGCTGCCCCAGAACGGGTAGAGCCTGGCGTTCGCCATCTCGAGGATGCCGCCCAGGTACGCAGGCTGGGACTTGTCGAGGAAGAACCGCGTGTCCGTCGTGTTGCTGTAGCGCCCGTCCGGACCGTCCCCGTCGCGGTTCAACAGCCCGAGCGCGACCAGGGCGTCGAGGAAGTCGTAGAGGCTGCGCGGGTGGAGTGCGAGCGCGTCGCCGATCTCAGCTCCCGACTTCGACTGCTCACCGAGGACGGTGAACAACTCCAGCTCGACCGCGGAAAGCAGTGTCTTGCTGGCCATGAAGCCCATCCCGATCTGCATGATCGCGTCAGGGGCCGGCTGATCTGTCATCACGACGCTCCTCAGTCTCGCTCCCCTGCGCGCAACCCAACCAGCGCACGCCGTACGCGGTCCATGGTCCAAACGGGCTACGGGGACGATCAGGCGCCGGGGGCGCACTGAGGTCGAGCTGCGCTGCCGCGGCGGCATCACGCTTTGTTGAGATCGACCGCCTCGCGGACCAGTTCGACGAAGGCGGCTCCGTCGAGCTCGTCACCCGCGAAGAGGTCGACGGCGCGCCTGGTGCCGGCGTCGAGGCTCGCGTTGAAGAGCTTGTCGGGATCGGCGAGCGAGGCGCCCTTCGCGAAGGTGATCTTCACCTTGTCCTTGTACGTCTCGACCGTGCAGATCAGCCCGGACGAGGAGAACGTCGGCACGCCGTCGGGGTTCGACGCCTTGCGCCACTTCGCCTCTTCGACGACGTCGGGCTCGGCCTCCACGATGAGTGCCCGAACCCGGTCGACGAGGTCTGTTCGCCAGTCAGCAGCCATGACACGGACCCTACCCAGCCGCGGCTGGTCGGCAACGGCGCTCGGGCTACCGTGCCGGGCAGTAGGTCACCGGCTCTCGGAGTCCGGCGGCTTCATCTGGACCGACCACTGCGTGCGTTCGTCCTCGATCACCGAGCGCAGCAGCCCGCCGAGGGTGGCCTGTGCCGTGGTCCCGTCGTCGTACGGCGCCAGCCGGGCGGCGTAGAGCAGTGCGTGCTCGCGCAGGGTCTCGGTGACGACCCGGTAGCGCAGCCAGTTCGTGTGGAACTTGAACAGCTGCTGGGTGCCCTCGGCGACCACGATCGCCGCGCCGACGCAGGCGGTCAGCACTGCGGGTGCGCTGCTCGCCGCCAGGACGGTGACCGCAGCGGCGAGCACCAGGCTGACCATCGTGAGGAGCTGGTAGGCGATCCGGTTGCGACCGGCCGCGCGTGAGTACCAGGAGAAGAACGCGTCCAGCTCCTGCCAGACCAGGTCGGACTCGAGCCTCTCGCCCCCCGGCAACGAATTGCCGAGGCGCTTCCACGCGTCACTGCGGCGCGGCTGCGGTGCTGGCTGACTGGGAGTCATGGCGGTCCGCCTTCCTGTCCTTGCCTGAACAGGATGTTGCCGTGCGCCGGATGCCACAAGACCCCGGGCCTGAACCGTCCTGGTCCGCCTCAGATGACAGGGCTGAGCAGCGTCCTGGAGGTCATGCCGACGGTGTGACCGAGGCTGTCGAGGAAGCGGTCGCGCAGGAAGCTCGTCCGGCGCAGCACCCACAGGGTCTCCGCGGTCACCCAGGACAGGTCCCTTGCCTTGTCGATGTTCCAGGTGCTGATCAGGTGGGCGGCCGGCGTGAGCCGGTCGTCCACCGCACGCCCGACCTCGTCGAGGAAGGACCGCCGGATCGGAGCCTCGACCTGGGCGAGGACGTCGTTGACCGCCTCGTAGTCCTGGTGGAGGTCCTCGGGCTCGAGGCCGTGCGCCTTGCACGTCTTGACCACAGCGATCGGCAGGTCGTGCTCGATGTGGCTGTTCATCCCGGCGATGGCGTACTGCACCGGGAGCCGCCCGCCGTCGCGCGACTCGAACAGCGGGCGCCACGCCCTCGAGACGGAACGCCGAGACCGGTTCGCCTCGTACGCCGCCAGCCAGAGGTTCGCGAACCGGACGTCGAGGTCCGCCATCACCTCCGCGTCCTTGAACACGCTCCCCTCCGCCCTCAGCGCGATGACGTCGACCATGCGCTCGGTGACTGTCAGGTACACCCGGTTGAACACCGCGACCCCGTCGTCAGGCGAGAGCTCGCCGTCGATCTCCTGCATCCGGGCGACAACGCCGTCGACTGTTGTAGGCATGCTCACGGTCCGAGTATTCACTTCCTCGACAGACCACACCACCGAGCCCTAGACGCGAACGCGACGACGGTGCCACCGTGATCACATGACGCGGATCGTCGACGCCGACTACCTCGTGGTGGGGGCAGGCGCCATGGGGATGGCCTTCACCGATGCCCTGATCGATCATGCCGACGTACGCGTTGCCCTGATCGATCGCCGGCACGGCGTCAGCGGGCACTGGCTCGAGGCGTACCCGTTCGTCCGGCTGCACCAGTCCTCCGCGTTCTACGGCGTCCCGTCGACCCTGCTCGGCGGTGGTCAGCTCCAGCAGCGCGGCCCCGAGGCGGGCCTGCAGGAACGGGCGACCCAGTCCGAGATCTGCGCCTACTACGCGCGGATGCTCGACCGGATGGTCGAGTCGGGCAAGGTCGAGTTCTTTCCCAACAGCGAGTACGTCGGCGACCGCACCGTCGTCTCGCACGTCTCGGGCAAGGGATTCGAGGTGCCCGAGCGATGCCGGATCGTCAACGCCCACTACCTGGCGCCGAGCATCCCGGCTGAGAAGCCCGCGCCGTTCGCCGTCGCCGACGACGCCCGGGTGCTCCCGGTCAACGACCTCGCCAGACTCGGCGACGCCCCGAGCCAGTACGTCGTCGTCGGCGCGGGGAAGACCGCGACTGACGCCTGCATCTGGCTGCTTGCGCGCGGGGTCGATCCCGACGCGATCTGCTGGGTGCGGTCGCGGGAACCGTGGATGATCAACCGGGCGAAAGTCCAGCCGGACCCGGTGATCTTCACCGGTATGGCCGCGGAGACGATGCAGGCGGGCGCGGATGCGACGTCCCTGGAAGACCTGTTCCTCCGGCTGGAGGACGCCGGCATCATGATGCGCGTCGACCGCAAGGTGATGCCGACGATGGCGAAGGCGCCGACCCTGGCCACCTGGGAGCTCGACCAGCTCCGCACCCTCGAGGACGTCGTACGACGCGGGCACCTCGAGGCGGTCGAGAAGGGCAAGCTCATCTTCGCCAACGGATCGGTCGAAGTCAGCAACGATGCCCTGGTCGTGCACTGCGCCGCGGACGGCCTCAAGTACCCGCCACTCGTCCCGGTCTGGCAGCCGGAGGAGATCACCCTGCAGGCGATCAGAGCCGGGTTCCCGTGCTTCGGCGCGGCGGTGGTCGGATACGTCGAAGCCACCCGTCAGACCGACGAGGACAAGAACCGGCTCTGCCCGCCGACGGGTTACGGCAACTCGATGGCGGACTGGGCGCGGATGAACGTCCGCGGCACCCGGGCGGTGATGTCGTTCATGAGCGAGCCGGACATCAACGAGTGGGCGAACCGGGTGGCGCTCAACCCGGCACGGATCCCGCCCGAGCACCCGGGGTCCGAAGCCTTGGACGAGGCCCGCGAGCGCCTCGCGGCGCACGTGCGGCCCGGGCTGGACAACCTGGCGCGACTGTCCTGATCCGACGCCTCAGCGGCGCAGTTCGGCGACGAAATCCTGGAACAGGTCGCGCCCCGAGCCGACCCAGAAGTCGTGCACCGGTGGCGGCATGTTCGCCTCCATCTTCGCGTTCTCCTCGGGAAGCAGCTGCTCCTGGATCAGGCCGATGGCCAGCCAGGGCTTGTCGCCCGAGAACCGCTGGAACGCCGTCGCGCTCATCTCGCCCCACTCCGCGACGTTGATGCACAGGCCGATGAGCGGCACCACGTCCGCCTCCTCGTGGTCCAGGTGCTCCACGAGCGCGCTGCGCAGCTCCTCGAGCGCGGCGGCGGCCGCGTCGCGCGAGGCGCTCGAGACGTCCATCATCCAGGCGTCGACCGCCTGCTCGGCAGCCTCCAGCGTGCCCAGGACCGCATCGTGCTCGGCGTTGACCCGGGTGAGCACCTCATTGTGTTCGGACAGGCGTTCCACCATCCAGGGAAAGATGGTCTCGTCCTCGGCCTCGTGGTGCGCGTGCACCAGCTTCAGGACGTTCGCGTAGTACGACCCGACGAGATCCGCCCGGTCGATGTCGTCGGCAGGCGCCTCACCGACGAACCGGGGAGCGGCGTCGAGGGCCTCACGGAAGATGCGGTGGAAGCGGATCATCGCCGTCGCGTCGGCGAGCGGGAGTTCGGGCGTGGTCGTCACAGGAGGCTCCTTGCTCGGGAGGTAACGCCTCCGAGGGTCTTCCCTCGACCGATCGCGGTCAAGTGTCCGCGCTGACCGGGTACTACCCTCACCAGGATGAGGATCTTCACCACCAGCTTCGCCTCGGTCTATCCCCACTACGTGGCGAAGGTGGAGAAGAAGGGGCGCACGAAGGCCGAACTGGACCAGGCGATCCAGTGGCTGACCGGCTTCGACGAGGCGACGTTGAGCGGTCACCTGGCCGCCGGTACGACGTTCGAGGACTTCTTCGCCGCTGCGCGTCTCAACCCCGGAGCGAGCCTGATCACGGGCGTGGTCTGCGGGGTGCGCGTCGAGGACGTCGACGACCCGCTGATGCAGAAGATCCGCTACCTGGACAAGCTGGTCGACGAGCTCGCCAAGGGCAAGGCCATGGACAAGGTTCTGCGGGCGTGAGTGCCGGCATCCTGCGTGCGTTCCTCGTTGATCGGGCTCAGATCCCCTGATCCGCTGCCGAATACCTGGGCACTGGCGCCTTGACCGAGCGGCGCGGAACCGTAGGAGCAGCATGACCCCGGAGCAGATCCACCTCGTCCAGAATTCGTTCGCCAAGGTCGAGCCGATCGCCGAGACCGCTGCGGGCCTCTTCTACGGCCGTCTCTTCGAACTCGACCCCTCGCTGCGCCTGATGTTCACCGGCGACATGGAAGAGCAGGGCCGCAAGCTGATGCGGATGATCAGCATCGTGGTCAACAACCTGACCCGCCTCGAGACCATCGTCGTCGCGATCACCCGCCTGGGCGAGAAGCACGTCGCGTACGGCGTGCAGGAGCACCACTACACGACGGTGGCCGAAGCTCTGCTGTGGACGCTGGAGAAGGGCCTCGGCGAGCACTGGAACGCATCGGTCAAGGAAGCCTGGACCGTGGCGTACACGACTCTCGCCGGGGTGATGATCGAAGCCGGCAAGCAACAGCGTCAGATCGCCTGAAGACCATGATCAACCTGCGCACGGTCAGGCGCGTCCTCGCTCTGGACCTGGGTCTCGATGCCGAGGCGGTTCAGCGGTGCCTGAACAGTGCAGCGCCGATCCGGGCCGAGGCAGCGGACTCCACCGAGATCTCGCTCGAGGAAGCACTGCACATCGTCGAGATCGCGGAGGCTCTGACCCTCCCGGTCGCGTCCTGACGGCTCCGACGCACGACTGCTGCGCCTCCACTCACCTGAGGGAGGCGCAGCGCTGTCGTGCGGTCAGGCGTTCGAAGAGCGGCCATTGAAGATGGAGACCCCGCCAGGACCGACGAGCAGTCCGACGACGATCAGGACGATGCCCAACAAGATGGCACCCTGAACCAACTGCACGACGCCGGCGATGACCAGGATCGCGGCGATGATCCACAAGATCGTGCCCATAACAAAACTCCTCCTCCACGGCACCGCCTGATTGCGGTGGCTTCAGTGCCGGTACCCGGATCGGACCTGCGGAAACGGAGCAGCGCCCGGAACCGTCCCGGGGATCGCGTCGTGACCCAGCCGGGCCCGGTCCCGAACCCCCCGAACGTGCCCTACCGCGCGTCCGTTGCCCAGGTCTAACGTCGGAAGAAACCTCCCGATCGAGACAGGGGCGAAGCGATGACAACGACAGTGACGACGCTGCAGGGCTCCGAGGCGACGATCAGCGACGAGAGCCTGGACGAACTCCGGATGGCGATCCGGGGCGACGTGCTCTCGTCCGACGATCCGGGTTACGCGACGGTCCGTAGTGCTTACAACGCGATGCATCCCGGGACGCCGGCGCTTGTCGTCCGGGCAAGCGGCACTGCCGACGTCATCACCGCGGTCAACTTCGCCCGGGACAACAGGCTCCTCCTCGCGGTCCGCGGCGGCGGGCACTCGGTCGCCGGGTTGTCGAGCGTGGACGGCGGGCTGCTCCTCGACCTCGCCCTCATGAACGGTGTCGATGTCGACCCGGAAGCCCGAACCGTGCGCGTCCAGGGTGGAGCACTGGTGGGGGACATGGACCACGAGACCCAGGCCTACGGGCTCGTCGCCCCCAACGGCGTGGTCTCCGACACCGGCGTCGCCGGCCTGACGCTGGGCGGCGGCGAGGGCTGGGTTCGCCGGAAGTACGGGCTGGCGGTCGACAACCTGATCTCGGCCCAGGTGGTGTGCGCGGACGGACAGGTGCGTACGGCGTCGGCGGACTCGAACCCTGATCTGTTCTGGGCGCTCCGCGGCGGCGGTGGCAACTTCGGCGTGGTCACCTCGTTCACCTTCCAGTGCCACCCCGTCGGCCCGATCGTGGCCTTTGCCGGTGTTTTCCACCCCGTCTCCGACGCGGAGAACGTCTACCGTCGGTTCCGCGACTGGGCCGAGTCGGCGCCGGACGAGATATCGGCGCTGATCGGCTGCACGACGCTGCCGGCGAGCGAGCACACGCCGCCGGAGATCCACAACACGCCGATGATCGTCACGGGGGCCGTCTACACGGGCGATCCGGAGGAAGGCATGAAGGTCATCCAGCCCCTCCGAGAGATCGGGTCGCCGCTCGCCGACATCTCGGGCCCGCTGCCCTTCGTCGGCGTACAGGCCGCCTTCGACGAGTTCTTCCAGCGCGGGACGCTCCGCAGCTACTGGAAGTCCACCTTCGTCCAGGAGCTGACTGATCCGATCCTCGACATCCTCGTGCGCAAGGCCCAGAACCGTCCTTCCGACCGCACCTTCGTGGTCACCTTCTTCATGGGCGGCGCCATCAACGCGGTGGGGCCCCAGGACACTCCCTACAGCGAGCGCTCTGCGAACTGGATGCTGTCGATGGACGGCAACTGGACCGATCCGGACGACGACGACAAGGTCATCTCCTGGGTGCGCGGCGCGTGGGCCGAGCTGCACGAGCACGGCACCGGCACGCTGTACCTGAACTTCACCAGCGCCGTCGACGAGGGTACGAACGTCGGTGTGGAGAGTGCCTTCGGCAAGAACCTCGAGCGTCTCGCCCGGATCAAGGCGGAGTACGACCCCGACAACCTCTTCCGCCTGAACAACAACATCATCCCGGCCACGTAGAGCGTCGTCGTGGTGACCTCGACCTCGATACTGAGGCCGTGGATCGAGTGCGCAGTCGCCTTGAAGCCGATCGTCACGAGACGCTCGGACGCCTGGCGAGCCTGACTCACGATTACGACGGCGTCATCTCAGCCTCGCGTGACACCAACGCGGACGATGAGCACGATCCCGAAGGGGCGACCATCGCGTTCGAGCGGTCGCAGATCGGCGCCCTCGTACTGCAAGTGCAGCTCCAGCTGGTCGAGATCGACGCCGCCGTCACGAGGTTGGACGCCGGCACCTACGGAACATGCGAACGATGCGGCGGGCCGATCGGCAACGACAGGCTCGAGGCCAGGCCGGTGGCACGCGCCTGCATCGGGTGTGCGGCCACTGGTTGACGGCCGACTGGCACCGACCCGACGCTCTCAGCGGTCGAACGCGTCCAGCACCTGCTTCTCGGTGAGGCCGTAGTCCTTGAGGTCGTAGGCGTGGGACGGCTTCGCCTTGCCCTCCTTGGCCTCGCGGTCGATCTCGGTGACCGCTGCCTCTGCCTCCGGCGTCCAGTCCAGGCCGAACTGCTCGTAGACCCTTCGCGTGACGCCCACCTGGTCCTTGACCAGGTCGGAGAAGGCGATGTCGATGAACTGGCTCTGGTCGTACTTCCCGCGTGCGTCGTGGAAGTTGTGGAACGCCCGCGACCACAGGTCGAGCTGGGTGTGTCCGATGACGCCGCCGACGTAGGTGTCCGACTGGCCGACCGTGGTCTCGGCCGACAGCGAGCACGACGAGGCGATGCAGGTGACCGGCTCGCGGTGGGTGTAGACGATCAGGGCATCGGGGTAGACCGTCATCAGCGCGTCCAGGCCGCTCATGTGCGAGGGGTTCTTCAGCACCCACCGCTTGTCCTGGTCGTTGAGCCCGACCAGCTGCAGGTTCTGCTTGTGCCGGGCGTAGGCGTCGGTCCAGTCCTGGTTCTTCAGCCACTCGGTGTACCGCGGCAGGTTGGCCAGTGACTCGTACGAGTTCGACTTGCCGGTCTGACGCAGCAGCCGCCAGCACTCCTCGACCGTGGTCGCATCCATGTAGTGGATGCCCATGAACTCGGGCTGCTCGATGTGGTGCGCGGTGAACGCCTGCTGCATCGCGTTGAAGATCGGGTCGGACTCCCAGGTCTCCCGCGGCGGGCGCGGCTGCGGGTACTGGGTCAGCCACATCTCCAGGCCCTGCGAGGCCGGGTCGGCGTGCAGCAGCCGGTGCAGGATCGTGGTGCCGGTGCGCGGCAGGCCCATCAGGAAGATGGGGCGCTCGATCTTCACCTCCGCGTGCTCGGGGTGCGCGGCGAACTGCGCCTGGGTGAGCAGTACGCCGACCAGTGCGCTCTTCACCTCCGAGCGGTGGAAGTAGTTGCCGCGCGGGGTGAGCCCGGCTTCGGGAGAGGCCAGGTCCTCGGTGAGCACCCGGAGACCCTCTTCGTGCAACCCGTCACCGAAGTCGCTCATCCCGGTGGTCCGGACGGCGGCGGCGGCGATGTCCTCGTAGCTGCCGACGTCCGGGCGCTCCCGGGTCATCACGTTGTCGTTCATGTCAGTCGTGGAATTCGCCGCAGTCGACCGTCAGCATCTGACCGGTGACGGCGGAGGCCAGGTCGCTGGCGAGGAACAGGGTCGCGCGGGCGACCTCCTCGGACGACGCGAGCCGCTTGAGGTCGGTCGGGGCCGCCTTCTCGGCGTACACCTCTTCGTGGGTCTTGCCCTCCACTGCGCCGAGGAAGTCGAAGTAGCCGCGGTTGACGTCCTCGTAGATGTACGACGGCGCCACGCTGTTGACCCGGATGCCGCGCGGGCCGAGCTCGGTGGCCAGCGAGGAGGCGAGGTGCTCGAGGGCGCCCTTGCTCAGCTTGTAGCCGGCGTACTCGGGCTGGGAGGAGAACGAGACGCAGGAGTTGAGCATGATGATCGAGCCCTTGGACTCGGCGAGCGCGTCGGCGAAGAGCGCGGCCAGGCGCAGCGGCGCGAAGACGTTGGTCTCGTTGACCTTGGCCAGCTTCCGCGGGTCGATCTGGGTGATCGGGTCCATCGGCGGGATCGTGAAGGCGTTGTTGATCACGCAGTCGACCCGGCCGAAGGCCTCGAGGGTCTTGTCGCGCAGGTTGACGCGGGAGTCCTCGTCGGTCACGTCGGTGACGACCTTGACCACCTTGACCCCGTAGCCCTCGATGAGCTCGCCGATCTCGTCGAGCCGCGCGGCGGTCCGGCTCGCGATGACCAGGTCGGCGCCCATCTTGGCGGCTTCCTCGGCGAGCGACTTGCCGAGACCCGGACCGATGCCGGAGATGACGATGACCTTGCCGGCCAGCACGGCGGCCGGCTGGTAGCGGTCTTCGATCGAGGTGTCGTGGGCTTCGGCGTAGCCGAGTTCGTTGCTCAAGAGATCATCCTTCTTGCCATGCCGGCGAGGCGCGCGGCGACGTGTTCCCCACGAGACTAGAACACGTTCCAGTTTCAGTCGAGAGAGTCAGCTGAACTGCACTCGCCTTCAGAATTCGCCGGCGAGCGTCAGCGCGCCGCGGTGAGCCCGCGCCAGCTCTCCCGGCTGACGATCAGGTGGTCCAGGAAGCGCAGGCCGACCTGCTCGGCAGCGTCCGCGAGCCGGGTCGTCGCCACCAGGTCCTCCGGGCTCGGGTCGAGCGAGCCGCTCGGGTGGTTGTGCGCGATCGCGAAGGCGACGCCGTCATGGCGGAGCACCAGCGACAGGATCTCGCGGACGGGCACCAGGCAGCCGGCCACGCCGCCGCGGGCGACGACCAGCGAGCGGCGCACGCGGTGCCTGCCGTCCAGGATCAGCAGCAGCACCTCCTCGACCCGGGACCGCCCGATCCGCAGGGCGGCGATCGAGGCGACGTCGCTCGAGTTGCGCACCGGAGTCCCGGACTCGGGTGCCACCACCCGATCCGCCAGGGCGAAGGCCGCGATCAGCCGGCAGGCCTTCGCCGGCCCCACGCCGGGCGTCCGGGCGAGCTCGTCGGTCCCGGCCCTGCCCAGCCCGGCCAGGCCGCCCCACTCGGTCAGCAGCCGGGTCGCGAGTTCGAGGGCGCCGACGCCCGGCGATCCGGTCCCCAGGTGCACGGCGACCAGCTCGGCGTCCGAGAGCGCGCCGGCACCCAGCGTGATCAGTCGCTCGCGTGGGAGGTCGTGCGGTGAGCGGTGCATCCGGCGACGCTAGAGCCGGTCCGCACTGCCTCGGCGGGCGAATCCACAGCCGCGGCCGCCCCGAATGGCGACGGACGTGGCTAGGAGATCATCCGCCGGGCGATGCCGACCTGGCGGTCGGCGATCCGGGCGGCGTACTGCTCGGGGGTGACGGTGTTGGACGCGTAGTGCGGCAGGTGCTTCGGTACGTCGTCGAAGGACACCAGCTCGACCTGCGGCCCGTCCTCGGCGGTGAGGTCGCGGGAGAGTCGCTGCCAGCGCAGCATGATCACGCCCTGCGGGTGATTGGTCAGGTCCAGCCAGTTCGCGATGCCCGGGTTGCGCTGGCTGATCACGTAGCGGAACCTGCCGTCGGGGTCCGCCTGCGACTGCGCCGCGGTCAACGAGGTCTGGTAGTGCTCGTAGTCGGTGGAGACGTACCAGCGCGAGCCGATCTGGATCGCCTGGTAGGCGCAGTCCGCGACCGGGACGGTGACCACCAGCGCCTGGTCGTCGGTCAGGTCGTAGTGGCCCAGCGAGGAGAACTGGCTGGCCAGGCCTCCCGGCGTCGACTTCGGCACGGTCAGGGTGTTGACCGGCTCCTTGTAGGTGAACCACTGCGGGAACGCGAACCAGGTGTTGATCTTGCCGACCAGCATCTTCGCGGCGACGCCGTACTTCTTGGTGATCTTCTCGACCTCGAGGGCGGGTCTGGGCTGACCGGCGGTGTCGAGACGCTGGAGCCGCAGCGTGCCGCGGGTCTCGGTGTTCCAGTCGTTGAAGACCTCGCGCACGATCAGCGTCGCGCCCTTCTTCAGTCCGAGCTCCGGGCCGAAGGTCCAGGAGAACGAGCCGTCGTCAGCGACGTCCAGCTCGCGGTCGTCGAACGCCGCGACCGTGGTCGGGGCGCCGTCCGCCGAGTAGTTGCCGTCCATGATCTGGAAGGAGAGGTCGGCCGCGGTGCCGCGCACTCCGGAGACCTCGTACGTCGCGCCCTCGTCCAGGTAGGCGTTGAAGTAGATCGCGTCCGGGTTGTCGAGGCCCTGGCGCGCGTACTGGTGCGTCGGGTTGATCAGCACCGGATGGGTCAGGTCGTAGTCGAACGCCATCTGCAGCGACGACCGGATGCTGCCCGCGAGGTAGTCGAGCCCCTCGGCCAGGTCCTGCTCGTTGATCGGGAACGGGGGGTTCCTGATCAGTGCCTCGGCCTCGGCGACGGCGTCGGTGAAGGCCTTGGTCGCATCGTTCACAGGGACACCTTGCTGATGATGTCCTCGGCGTACCGGTTGATGTTGTCGATCTTGGTCTGCAGCGGCTCGGTGTCCGGACCCATGATGTACGGCACCCGGAAGCCGACGATCGCATCGGTGACGCCCTTGTCCTCCAGGCGCTTGATGCCGTCGAGCGTGTAGGCGTCGTACGAGATCACGTGGATCTCGAAGTCGTCGCGGGTGTCGCCCTCCTCCTTGCGGATCTCGGCGAGACGGGTCAGGAGGCGGTCGAGCTCCTCGGGGTCGCCGCCGGCGTGCATCCAGCCGTCACCCTTGAGGACGGCGCGGCGCAGGGCTGCGTCGGCGTGCCCACCGACCAGGACCGGGATCGGCTCGGTCGGAGCCGGGCACTGCTTGAGGGACTCGATGTCGTAGAACTCGCCGTGGTACTCGAAGAACTCACCGCTGGTGAGGCCGCGGAGGATGTCGATGCACTCGTCGAGCCGCTTGCCCCGGCGCTCCCACGGCACGCCCAGGGCAGCGAAGTCCTCGGGCCACGGCGAGATGCCGACACCGAGGCCGAGCCGGTTGTTCGACAGGAACGCCAGGCTGCCGGCCTGCTTCGCGGTGAGCACCGGCGGGCGGATCGGCATCTTCAGGACGAACGGAGTGAGCCGGAGCTTCTCGGTGACCGCGAAGATGTGCGCGCAGAGGATCATCGTCTCGATGAACTCCTTGCCGTCGAGGAAGTTGCGGTCCCCGGTATCGGTGTAGGGGTACTTCGAGTCCGACACCTCAGGGAAGATCAAGGAGTCGGCGATCGTCATCGACGTGTAGCCGGCTGCTTCGCAGGCCTGAGCCATCGGAGCCCAGTACTCGGTCTTGGTCATGCCTTCGGCAAAGGAAA
This sequence comes from Marmoricola sp., assembly GCA_036676945.1. Taxonomy (GTDB): domain Bacteria; phylum Actinomycetota; class Actinomycetes; order Propionibacteriales; family Nocardioidaceae; genus Marmoricola. Next base: position 66,483 of record JAKFBZ010000098.1, on the reverse strand, counting down.
AACGCATGCCTCAAGACTAGAACGTGTTCCAGTTTTCTGACTAGAGTGAACCGGTAGCCGAAGTCGTCTTTTTTCTGAAGGCGTCTCTACCGCTCACGCCCAGGAGTCACGGATGGACCTGCAGGACATCATCGACCGGACCGAGATCCGCGACGCGATCACCAACTACACCTTCGGGATCGATCTGGGTGAGTGGGACCGTCTCGACCGGGTGTTCACTCCCGACGCCGCCATCAATTACGTCGAGTCCGGCGGGATCGAGGCGACGTACGCCGAGGTGAAGCCCTGGTTGATCGAGAACCTGGCCGTGGCCCCGAGCCGGGTCCACATGATCGGCCAGATCGACTACGAGGCTCTGCCGGACGGCGAGATCGGTGCGAACGCCTACTTCCACAACCCGATGACCTTCGACTTCGGCGAGCAGAAGTTCCCTGTTGAGGTGACCGGGATCTACCGGCACACGTTCACCCGCACCGAGGCGGGCTGGCGCTCGCGCAAGCTCCACGAGACGGTGCTGTGGAGGCGGGGCTTCGAAGCCCTCGGTATGTGATGGACAAGAAGCCGAAGGGCCTGGACGACCCCGGGACCGTGAAGTTCATCAAAGCGATGGCGAGCGCCAACGTCTGGCTCTACCGGCGTACCGGCGGCCGGCTCGGTTCGCACTGGCGGATCGGCGCGGGGTTCCGGAACCCGGTGCCGATCTGCCTTGTCGAACACCGTGGTCGCAAGAGCGGACTGACCCGGACGACGCCGCTGGTCTACCTGCGTGAGGGCGACCGGTACGTCGTCGTCGCCTCGCAGGCGGGCCGTCCCGAGCATCCGCAGTGGTTCCACAACGTGGTCGCCGACCCGGCGGTCGTGGTCCAGGTCGGGAAGGCCCGGACGCCGATGATCGCCACGGTGGCCGACGAGCCGGAACGCGCCCGGTTGTGGCCGAAGCTGGTCGAGTTGTATCCGGACTACGACAGCTACCAGTCGTGGACCGAGCGGGTGATCCCGGTCGTCGTCCTCGAGCCCGCCTGATCCCCCTATCCTTGCTCCGTGACGGAGACCGAGGAGGACCGCGACCGACAGCAGGAGCTGCTGTCTGTCGTGTTCAAGGTCGTCCTCGTCGCGATCGCGGTCGGGGCCGCGATCGGCCTCGGCACCTACGTGGTGGTCAAGTCGCTCGGCCTCGATGACACGTCCCTGGCCGGGGTCGGCCCCGCGCCGATCGACCCGATCACGCCGCTGCCGACCACGGCTCTCCCCGTCCCGACGGACCTGCCGTCGGAGCCGCCCCCGACCGGCCTGGTCACCGGCACCCCGACCGGCCCGAAGAGCGGTGACCTGTTCCTCTCGGCGTCGCCGCAGTTCGTGCGGCCGATGGAGCGGATCAATCTCACCGGTCAGTGGCCGGGCCGGGACGCGATCAGCCTGATGGTCCAGCGCTTCGAGGACGGCGAGTGGGTGGACTTCGGCGTCCAGACCCGCCTCGACGTCGGCACGTTCGGGACCTACGTGCTCACCGGTCGTGAGGGCGACAACAGGTTCCGGGTCTTCGACCCGGACTCGGGCACGGCATCCAACGAGGTCACCGTCACCATCGAGTGACCGAGGATCACGCAGGGATCCAGTCGAACTCCGCCGGGTCGGGTCCGCGACGGCCGTCCGTGCCGCGATCCAGTGCGCTGATCGCGCCGACGTCCTCGGGGGACAGCGTGAAGTCGAAGATCGCGAAGTTCTCCCGCATCCGGTCGGGCGAGGTCGTCTTCGGGAAGACGATGTCGCCGCGCTCGACGTGCCAGCGCAGCGTCACCTGCGAGGGCGTCCTGCCGATCCGGTCGGCGATCCCGGTGATCACCGGGTCGTCGAGGACCGCGCCCTGGGCGATCGGCGACCACGCCTCGGTCAGGATGCCGCGCTCGTGGTCGGCGGTGCGCACGGCCTCGTTGCCGAAGTACGGGTGCACCTCGATCTGGTTCACCGCCGGCACCACCGAGGTCTCCTCGGCCAGGCGCGCCAGGTGCTCGACGGTGAAGTTCGAGACGCCGATCGAGCGTGCCCGGCCGTCGGCGGCGAACTCGGCGAGGGTGTTCCAGGTGGAGACGAAGTCACCGTCGTACCTGGTCGGCAGCGGCCAGTGGATCAGGAACAGGTCGACGTAGTCGGTGCCCAGGTCCTCGAGGGACCGGGCGAAGGTGCGGCGGGCGTCGTCCGGGCGGTGGAAGGCGTTGTTGAGCTTGGTGGTCAGGTACAGGTCCTCGCGTGCCAGGCCGGAGGCGCGGACCGCCTCCCCGACGCCCTTCTCGTTGCCGTACATCTGCGCGGTGTCGATGTGCCGGTAGCCGGCTTCGAACGCGTCGAGGGTGACCTTGGCCGTCTCGGGCGGCGGGACCTGGAAGACGCCGAAGCCGAGCTGGGGGATCGAGTGGCCGTCGTTGAGCGTGAGCGCGGGAACAGTCATGCAGAGCCGACAACGGGCGGCCCCGGAGTATTCCCCGGCGTTTCCGTGCGGGCGTGGCATCGCGGCGGGTCCGAGGTCCCGACCGGGAACAAACCCGCTCAGATGTGAGTTGGGCCTCATGACAAGAGTTGAGTTGAACAGACTCAACTTATTTGTCAGACTCGACCCCGGCGGCCCACCATGGCCGCAACGACTTCAGGAACGAACCGCCCGGACATCCCGGGCCCAGATGGAGGTAACACCATGGCACGTGCGGTCGGAATCGACCTCGGTACGACGAACTCGGTCGTCGCCGTCCTCGAGGGTGGCGAACCCACCGTCATCGCGAACGCCGAAGGCGCGCGCACGACCCCGTCGGTGGTCGCGTTCGCGAAGTCCGGCGAGGTCCTCGTCGGCGAGGTCGCCAAGCGTCAGGCGGTCACCAACGTCGACCGCACCATCAAGTCGGTCAAGCGCCACATGGGCACCGACTGGAAGGTGAACCTCGACGACAAGGACTTCACCCCCCAGCAGATCAGCGCCTTCGTGCTGCAGAAGCTCAAGCGGGACGCGGAGGCCTACCTCGGCGAGCCCGTCACCGACGCGGTGATCACCGTCCCGGCGTACTTCTCCGACGCGCAGCGCCAGGCCACCAAGGAGGCCGGTGAGATCGCCGGGCTGAACGTGAGCCGGATCGTCAACGAGCCGACCGCGGCCGCGCTCGCCTACGGCTTGGACAAGGGCGACGCCGACCAGACCATCCTCGTCTTCGACCTCGGTGGCGGCACGTTCGACGTGTCCCTGCTGGAGATCGGCGAGGGCGTCGTGGAGGTCAAGGCGACCAGCGGCGACAACCACCTCGGTGGTGACGACTGGGACCAGCGCGTCGTCGAGTGGATGACCAAGAAGTTCAAGGACAACAACGGCGTCGACCTGAGCCAGGACAAGATCGCCGTCCAGCGTCTCCAGGAGGCCGCGGAGAAGGCCAAGATCGAGCTGTCCAGCTCGGCCGAGACCCAGATCCACCTGCCGTACATCACCCACGGTGAGTCCGGCCCGCTCCACTTCGAGGAGAAGCTCACCCGAGCCGAGTTCCAGAAGCTCACCGCGGACCTCCTCGAGCGGACCAAGAAGCCGTTCCAGCAGGTCCTCAAGGACGGTGGCGTCGCGATCGCGAACATCGACCACGTGGTCCTCGTCGGCGGGTCCACCCGGATGCCCGCCGTGACCGAGGTCGTCAAGGAGCTGCTCGGCGGCAAGGAGCCCAACAAGGGCGTCAACCCGGACGAGGTCGTCGCTGTCGGCGCCGCGCTCCAGGCCGGCGTCCTCAAGGGCGAGGTCAAGGACGTGCTGCTCCTCGACGTCACCCCGCTGAGCCTCGGCATCGAGACCAAGGGCGGCGTGATGACGAACCTGATCGAGCGCAACACCACGATCCCGACCAAGCGCTCGGAGATCTTCACCACCGCGGACGACAACCAGCCCTCGGTGGAGATCAAGGTCGCGCAGGGCGAGCGCCAGATGTGGGCGCAGAACCAGCCGCTCGGCAACTTCGAGCTGACCGGCCTTCCGCCGGCGCCGCGCGGTGTCCCGAAGATCGAGGTCACCTTCGACATCGACGCCAACGGCATCGTGCACGTCTCGGCGAAGGACCAGGGCACCGGCAAGGAGCAGTCGATGACGATCTCCGGCGGCAGTGCGCTGTCGAAGGACGACATCGAGCGGATGGTCCGCGACGCGGAGCAGTACGCCGAGGAGGACGCCAAGCGTCGCGAGGCCGTCGAGGTCCGCAACCAGGCCGACAGCCTCGTCTACTCGACCGAGAAGTTCGTCTCCGAGAACGCGGAGAAGCTGCCGGAGGACGTGAAGATCGAGGTCACCGCCGACGTCGACGCGCTGAAGAAGCTTCTCGAGGACGAGAACGCCGAGTCCGACGCTCTGGTCGCGGCGATCTCCAAGCTCGGCGAGTCCAGCCAGAAGATGGGCGCGGCGATGTACGCGACCGACGAGGCCGCGGGTGCCGAGGGCGCCGAGGCGGCCGAGGGCTCCAGCGACGAGGACGACGTCGTCGACGCCGAGATCGTCGACGAGCCGGGTGACGAGGACGAGTCCAAGTGACCTCCTCGAACGAGTTCGAGGGTGGGGAGTCGGCCGAGCCGACTCCCCACTTCGAGGTCCCTGACGACATCTCCGGGATCGACAACCTCCTCGAGGAGGGCGGCCCGCTCGAGCCCCAGGACGTGGCCGAGGTCGAAGGTGTCGCGGATCCGCTGGAGTCCGCACGGCAGGAGGCCGCCGAGCGCACCGCCGACCTGCAGCGGCTGCAGGCGGAGTTCCTCAACTACAAGCGCCGGGTCGAGCGTGACCGCGACCTGGTCCGCGAGAACGCCGTCTACGCGGTGCTCGCGCCGATGCTCGACGTGCTCGACAACATCGACCGGGCTCGCGAGGCCGGCGAACTCGAGGGCGGGTTCAAGGGTGTCGCCGAGCACCTCGAGCGGATCGTGGCCGGACTCGGCCTGAGCCGCTTCGGCGAGCCGGGTGACGCCTTCGATCCCCAGCTGCACGAGGCGCTCTCGCACGTGGGCACCGATCCCGACGTGCAGGTGCCGACCTGCAAGCACATCGCCAAGGCCGGGTACCGGATCGGTGATCGCGTGGTCCGCGCCGCGCAGGTACTGGTCGTCGACCCGGCCGACGAGGGTGCCGGCACCGAACCGACTGAGTGAGCACCGTTTGGTCGAGCTTGCCGAGACCTCGCGACGCCTCGACAAGCTCGACCCGAAGATTGAGGAAGGGGGTGGAGACCCGTGAGCCAGGCCGACTGGGCCAACAAGGACTACTACAAGGTCCTCGGGGTCGCGAAGGACGCTGACGCGGCCGCGATCAAGAAGGCGTACCGCAAGCTCGCGCGTGAGAACCACCCCGACTCCAAGCCCGGCGACAAGGTCGCCGAGGACCGCTTCAAGGAGGTCGCCGAGGCGTACGACGTCCTCGGCGATCCGGCCAAGCGCAAGGAGTACGACGACATGCGCTCGATGTTCTCCGGGGGTTTCCCCGGAGGCGCGGGCGGCTTCCCCGGCGGGTTCGGCGGGCCCGGACAGGCCGGTCAGCATGCCGGCGGCTTCGACATCTCCGACCTCTTCGGAGGTCTCTTCGGCGGGGGCGCTCCGGGTCCGGGCGGCGGGCGGGCGCGTCGTGCGACTCGCGGGAGCGACCTGGAGACCACGGCGACCATCTCGTTCACCGACGCGGTCGACGGCACCACGATCTCGTTGCGGCTCTCCGCCGACTCGGCGTGTGCGACCTGCCAGGGCACCGGCGGCAAGCCGGGCACCAAACCGCACGTCTGCCCGACGTGCGACGGCCAGGGCATGGTCATGACCAGCGCGGGTGGCGGCTTCGCGATGAACGAGACCTGCCCGCAGTGCCACGGCCGTCAGCTGATCTACGACGACCCGTGCCCGACCTGTCACGGGTCCGGGCGCGGGCGGTCGAGCCGTAACGTCCAGGCCCGGATCCCCGCCGGGGTCAAGGACGGCCAGCGGATCCGGCTCAAGGGCAAGGGTGCTCCGGGCGAGAACGGCGGCCCCGCCGGCGATCTCTTCGTCAGCGTGAAGGTGTCCGGGCACTCGCTGTTCGGGCGCAAGGGCGACAACCTGACGATCACCGTCCCGGTGCGCTTCGACGAACTCGCCCTCGGCGCCGAGATCAGGGTGCCGACCCTCGGTGGCCCGCCGGTGACCCTGCGGATCCCGGCAGGCACCCCGAACGGCCGGGTGTTCCGCGTGCGCGGCCGTGGTGTCGGCGGCAAGGGCGACGCGACGGGTGATCTGCTGGTGACCGTCGAGGTGCAGGTCCCGGCCGACCTCGACGACAAGGCACGCGCAGCCGTCCAGGCGTACCGCGAAGCGGTGAACGGCACCGACCCGCGAGCCGCGTTGTTCGCGGCGCAGCCACGGGGGAGCGCGGCGACCGACCGTAAGGGGAGCACCTGATGCCGCGGAACAACCCACGGGCCCCGGGGCCGGCGACGCCGGTCTACGTGATCAGCGTTGCCGCCGAGCTCACCGGCCTGCACCCGCAGACGCTGCGCCAGTACGACCGCGCCGGGCTGGTCTCGCCGGGCCGCACCGGCGGCGGCGGCCGCCGCTACTCGCTCAACGACATCGAGGCGCTCCGTGTCGTGGCCGACCTGACCGCGGCCGGCATCGGCCTCGAAGGCGTACGCCGGATCCTGGAGCTCGACAACCAGGTGCACGCGCTCCGAGCTCGCAACGCCGAGCTCGGCCGCCGGGTCCAGGAGCTCAGCGCCGCACTGGAAGCCGCGCTCAACTCCCTGCACGAGCGCCGTCCGAACCTCCCGGCGATCCGGCCCCGCGGCACGATGAATCCGTTCGAACGGCCCGATCGGTTCCAGTGATCTGCTGAGCTCGGACGCCCTTTGTGACCGGTGTGTCCGGGTTCGTTCGGGCGATCGAGCCCGCCCGCGAGACGTGCTCGGTCTCTCAGTGACTGATCAGTAGCTGAGCCGTTAGTCTCAGCGACGGTCTCGAAAAGGGCCGCTGACCGAGTGAAGTGGGGAACCCGTGCCAGTGCCGCTGGAAGTCGACTGGTTCTTCCAGGACGTGCACGGCGTCGAGGGCTGGCTGCACATCCTCACCATTCCGGTCTTCACCGGCGTCATCGGCTGGCTGATCAACTGGACCGGCCTGATCATGCTGTTCTCGCCGGTGCGCTTCCACGGGTTCACCGTGCCCGGCCTCAAGCAGCTCGCCCGGGTCCTGCCCCGCAAGCTCCAGGAGGTCCCCGGGATCCTGCAGGGCGGCATCGGCTGGCAGGGGATCGTCCCGGCGCGGGCCGCGAAGATGGGCAGCATCGCGGTGGACAAGGCGATCGCCAAGCTCGGCACGCCGGGCGAGTTCTACCAGCAGCTCGAGCCCGAGCGGATCGCCGAGCACATCGTCCAGGTCTTCGAGCCCGACATGCCGCGCATGATCGAGGACATCATGGAGCGCGAGCACCCGAACCTGTGGCGTGACCTGCCGCTGCCTGCCCGCCGCGCGATCATCGCCCGGGTCCAGGCCCAACTGCCGTCCGTCGTGCACAGCATCACCGACGAGATCGGCATCCACATCGACCAGCTCCTCGATCCGAAGATCATGGTCATCGACCACTTCGAGGCGAACCCGGCGCTGGTGGTCCGGATCTTCCGGGACTTCGGTCAGCGTGAGCTGAACCTGATGGTGGCCTTCGGCTTCATCTTCGGTTTCCTGCTCGGCATCCCGGTGGCGATGATCGACTACTGGTTCGGGATCTGGTGGCTGCTGCCGATCATGGGGATCCTCGTCGGCTGGACCACCAACGCCCTCGGCATGTGGCTGATCTTCGAGCCGCCCGAGGAGAAACGCATCCTCGGCATCAAGGTGCACGGCTTGTTCCTGCGTCGTCAGGACGAGGCCGCCGAGGTCTACGCCCAGATCATCGCCGACGACGTGATCACGCTGGAGCGGATCGGTGACTTCCTGCTCGACGGACCTCGCGGGGACCGGACCCGGCAGATGCTCGCCACCGCCATGCGGCCGGCGATCGACCAGGCTGCGGGCCCGGTGCGCGGTGCGGTGCGGATCGCGATCGGGACCAAGCGGTTCGACAACATCCGGGACGCGGTCGCCAACGAAGCGGTCGACCGCACCATCACGCCGTTCCGCGATCCCGAGTTCAGCAAGCAGCAGGCGGACAAGATCCGCACCCTGGTCGCCGTACGCACCAAGGAACTGCCTCCGCGCGACTTCGTGGACATGATGCGCTCGGCCATCAAAGAGGACGAGTGGATGCTGTACGCCCACGGCGCGATCATGGGATTCGCAGGCGGCGTCGTGCACCTGCTGTTGTTCGGGTCAGGAGGAAAGTGAGCGAGCAGATTCCGGGGCAGGACCGGACCCCCGCGGTCTGGGAGGGTGCCGCCGAAGCGTTGCCGGGCGTCGCCCGCATCGCCGGTACCGCCTGGGCACGGTCGGCCTCGTGGGCGATCGGATCGGGCACCCGCTCGGCGCGGAACCTGGCCCGCGCGATGACCGACCCGACCGCCGCGGGTGAACTCGTCCGCGGTGTCGCCACCGACCTGGCCGACGCCACCCGGGCGATCTCCGCGGTCGCGACCGCGGTCTCCAAGGGGGTGCCGATCCCGGTCGCGCTCTTCGAGGCCAGCGTCACGCTCTCCTCGGTGATGGCGCCGACCGAGTCGTCGCGCGAGGACGAGCACGAGCTCACCCTGCGCGAACGCGGTGAGAACCTGCTCCGCCGGTCCCGTGACGTCTGGGGCACCGAGGAGGCGCACCCCGCGTACGCGCGGATCCTCGACGAGGTCGCCCCCGACGAAGCCCGGATCCTGCTGCTGCTCCTCCGGGGCGGCCCGCAGCCGTCGGTCGACGTCCGCACCGGCGGGCCGGTCGGCATGGTGAGCTCAACGCTGGTCTCGGCCGGGATGAACATGATCGGCCCACGCGCCGGGGTCCGCTACCTCGACGAGGTGCCGGCGTACCTGAACAACCTGTACCGCCTCGGCCTGGTCTGGTTCTCCCGCGAGCAGATCGAGGACCCGCTGGAGTACCAGGTCGTCGAGGCGCAGCCGGACGTGCTGGACGCCATGCACTCGGTGCGCTTCGCCAAGATCATCCGGCGCTCGATCCACCTGACCCCGTTCGGCATCGACTTCTGCAAGACCTGCCTGGTCGACGACGACGAGACCGAGAACCTGCCGGAGCACGAGCTCCCCGAGGAGTGACGGGCTGACCGGGCCCGGATCGCGATCGTGAACGGGTCCGGGTCGACCCGGACCCGTCCACGCGCGCGGATCAGTGCTGAGCGGTGCGGTTCCCCGGTGCCTGACGCGCCGCGGTCAGGTCCATCGCGGCCGCCTGCACGGTCGGCGTCGCGATCACCTGCATCGGCGAGTACGAGACCGTCGAGAAGGTGCTGCTGAATGCCTGGCACTCGACCTTGACGGTGTTGGCGGCCGTCTTGGTCACGTAGCCGGTGCCGGACATGGCCGGCTTCCAGCCGTCGACCGTGTAGAGGAACGACGAGTACCCGGTGCGGATGCCGTCAGCGGTCACGTAGCACTGGAGCTCGGAGGTGCCGACGGTGTCGAAGAAGTTCGAGTAGCTGATCACGTAGTGGCCCGGGGGGAGCGGCAGGGTCAACGACGCCAGGGCCTTGTTGCTGAACGTCGAGGTGAAGACATAGCTGCGGTTCCGCAGCACGCTCGAGTCGAGGCCGTCGACCTTGTCGGCGTTGAGGTTGGCGACCTTGCCGCTGCCGCGGACGGCGAGCGGCGTCCCGGTCGCGTTCTTGGCGTTCAGCTTGAGCACGGGCCCGACGGTGGTGCGCGTCAGGGTCGTCTGCTTGTTGGCGTAGTTGAACTTGCCGAGCAGGAATCCCTGCCCGGTCGCAGCGATCGCGATGGTGTTGCTGGCGAGGACGAGGATCGTCACCGCGCCGAGAACGGCGAGGGTTGTCTTGAGATGGCGCATGCTCTCTCTCCGATGTGTGCGGATCCCGAGCGCACCGGTGCATGCACCCGAGTACTTCCCTCTGATCCAAGCCGCACGATCAGGGCAACCGCCATGGCCCAGGTGGGCTATGGGACGGTCGGGGATCCGCCGGGCGTGATGTCGCTCAGCCGCGGGGCCAGGGGCGGCCCTCGAGGGCCTCGATCGAGGTGTTGAAGAGGGCGAGCAACTCCTGGAGGCGCTCGACGTCGGCGGGGTCCCAGTCCTCGATCACGTGGGCGACGTGACCGTGCCGGACCTTCCGGTCCTTGCGCAGCAGGGCAAGGCCGCTCCGGGTCGGCCGCAGCAGCTTCGCGAGCCCGCCGTCGGGGTCGCCGACCCGTTCGACGAGGCCCTTGCGCCGCAACGATGCGACCTGGCGGTTGACGGTGGACACGTCCAGCTTGAAGGCCTCCGCGAGCCCGCCGAGGGAGAGCGGGCCGAGCTCGAGCCGGGTGAGCAGCTGGTAGCCGGAGCGGTCCAGGCCGAGGTCCGGCTCGTGCTGGTTGGAGCTGAGCTGGTGCCGGGCGAGCAGGGTGAGTTCCTGTTCGAGCAACGCGAGGGTGCCCCCGGTGACGTTCTCCCGGGCCGGGCTGGTGGTGGGCACTGTGACGCACCTCTCTCGTGCTGATCGAGCCGTGTGATGTGCATAGTACACATCATGTGTAGGCTACACATTCAAGCGCCACGCTGGAGCGGCGCTTCTGCCTTGGAGGACCACGATGACCCTGATCACCGACGCGGGAGTCGACCCGGCCCGGAAGGTCGCGCACCCGACCGCCGTCGTCGCGATCGCCTGCTACTGCGGGATCGTCGTCGCCCTGACCCAGACCCTGATCGTCCCGCTGGTCCCGTTGCTGCCTTCCTTGCTGCACACGACCGCCTCGAACGCTTCCTGGGCTGTCACCGCCACCCTGCTGACGGCGGCGGTGATGATGCCCATCTCCGGACGGCTCGGCGACATGTTCGGCAAACGCCTGATGCTCGCTCTCAGCCTGGTGGCGCTGATCGCCGGCTCACTGCTCTGCGCGCTGTCCAGCAGCCTGGTGCCGGTGGTCGCCGGCCGGGCGCTCCAGGGCGCTTCGATGGGTGTGATCGCGCTCGGCATCAGCATCATGCGCGACGAACTGCCCGCGGACCGGGTCGGTCCGGCGGTCGCCAAGGTGAGCGCCACCCTCGGCGTCGGCGGTGCGATCGGCCTCCCGATCGCCGCCGTGATCGTCGAGAAGGCCAACTGGCACGCGCTGTTCTGGGTCACCGCCGCGCTCGCGGTGGTCGCCCTGATCGCCGTGCTGACCGTGGTGCCGGAGTCGCCGATCAAGACTCCGGGACGGTTCGACTTCCTCGGCGCGATCGGCCTCGGCGCCGCGCTGGTGATGCTGCTGCTGGCTGTCAGCAAGGGCGGCGACTGGGGGTGGGGCGATCACCTCACCGTCGGGCTGCTGATCGGATCAGCCGTCGTTTTCGTGCTCTGGGGCCTCTGGGAACTGCGCAACGCCGCCCCGCTCGTCGACCTGCGCGTCTCGGCCCGTCCGCAGGTGCTGTTCACGAACATCGCCTCGGTGGCGGTCGGCTTCGCGATGTACGGGATGACGCTGATGCCGATCCAGTTGCTGCTCGCGCCCGAACAGACCGGCTACGGCCAGGGCCTGACCCTGATCGAGGCGGGACTGGTGCTCGCCCCGAGCGGCTTCATGATGTACCTGTTCTCCAGTGTCGGCGCCAGGATCTCCGCGGCCCGGGGGCCGCGGACCAGCCTCGGCGTCGGTGTCGTCGTCCTGGCCCTCAGCTACCTGTCGATGCTCCTGATGCGCGAGGAGTGGTGGCAGATCTGCCTCGCCTCCGTGCTGCTCGGCATCGGCATCGGGATCGCGTACGCCGCGATGCCCGCGCTGATCATGGGTGCCGTGCCCATCACCGAGACGGCCGCCGCCAACGGCCTCAACGCCCTGATGCGCTCGGTGGGCACCTCGCTCTCCGCCGCCGTGGTCGGGACGGTGCTCGCCCACCAGACGATGAAGCTCGGTGCGATCGTGCTGCCCTCGGAACGCGGCTTCACCATCGCGATCCTGATCTCGCTGGCCGCCTCGGCCCTCGCTCTGGTGCTCACGCTGGCGATCCCGGCCCGCCGTCAGGCCTGAACCGAAAATTTCTCCGCCCTGGGCAGAGTTGAGTGGAATGGACTCAACTTTGCGGGTGTTCCAACCGTGACGGATCCGGCGCGATCCGCCACCATGGACCCACGTACCAGAGGGAGAGCAACACATGGACGTCTCGAAGTTCACCTCGCGCAGCGTCGAGGTGATCAACGCTGCACACACGGCCGCCGTCGCTGCCGGCAACGCCCAGCTCGAGCCGGCGCACCTCGCGTTCGCGTTGCTCCGGCAGGACGGCGGGATCACGCCGTCGCTGCTGGAGAAGGCCGGTGTCGATCCGGTCGCGCTCGGCCGGGAGATCGACGAGATCGCGGTCCGGCTGCCCAGCGCGTCCGGTGCGACCGTGGCCAGTCCGTCCGCGTCGCCGGCGCTGACCAGGGTGTTCGCCAAGGCGCTCGAGCTCGCCGGCGAGATGAAGGACGACTACGTCGCCACCGAGCACCTGCTGCTCGCTCTGGCGACCGTGGAGAGCCCGGTGAAGGAGGCGCTGTCCCGGACCGGCGTGACCGAGGCCGGCCTGCGTGAGGCCATCGCCGCGGTACGCGGCAACCGACGCGTGACCAGTCAGGACGCGGAGGCGTCGTACGAGGCGCTCGAGAAGTACGCCGTCGACCTGACCGCGCTCGCCGAGGAGGGCAAGCTCGACCCGGTGATCGGCCGTGATGCCGAGATCCGCCGCGTCGTGCAGGTGCTCTCCCGGCGTACGAAGAACAACCCGGTGCTGATCGGTGAGCCCGGCGTCGGCAAGACCGCCGTCGTCGAGGGCCTCGCCCAGCGGGTGGTCGCCGGCGACGTGCCCGACTCGCTCAAGGGCCGCAAGGTGCTCAGTCTCGACCTGGCCGCGATGGTCGCCGGGGCGAAGTACCGCGGCGAGTTCGAGGAACGGCTCAAGGCGGTCCTCGAGGAGATCAAGGGCTCCGAGGGCCAGGTGATCACCTTCATCGACGAGCTGCACACCGTCGTCGGTGCGGGCGCGAGCGGTGACTCCTCGATGGATGCCGGCAACATGCTCAAGCCGATGCTCGCCCGTGGCGAGCTGCGCCTGATCGGGGCGACCACGCTCGACGAGTACCGCGAGCGGATCGAGAAGGACCCCGCCCTCGAGCGGCGCTTCCAGCAGGTCTTCGTCGGCGAGCCGAGCGTGGAGGACACGGTCGCGATCCTGCGTGGCCTCCAGGAGAAGTACCAGGCCCACCACGGGGTCAAGATCACCGACGCGGCGCTGGTCGCGGCGGCGATGCTGTCCGACCGGTACATCTCGGGACGGCAGCTGCCCGACAAGGCGATCGACCTGGTCGACGAGGCCGCCTCCCGGCTGCGGATGGAGATCGAGTCCTCGCCGGTCGAGATCGACCAGCTGCGCCGTGCTGTCGACCGGATGAGGATGGAGCAGCTCGCCCTGGAACGCGAGACGGACGACGCCTCGCGCGACCGGCTCGAGAAGCTCCGCGTCGACCTGGCCGACAACGAGGAGGAGCTGCGCAGCCTGGAGGCTCGGTGGGAGCGGGAGAAGACCGCACTGGAGGGCTCCGGCGAGATCCGCAAGCAGCTCGACGCTCTGCGGATGGAGGCTGACCGGCTGCAGCGCGAGGGCGACCTGGCCCAGGCCTCGGAGATCCTCTACGGACGGATCCCGGCGCTGGAGCGCCAGATCGAGGCCGCGGAGACGGCTGAGGTGGTCGAGGACCCGATGGTCGCCGAGGAGGTCGGGCCGGCCGAGATCGCCGAGGTGGTCGAGGCCTGGACGGGCATCCCGACCGGCCGGCTGCTGGAGGGCGAGACCGCCAAGCTGCTCCGGATGGAGGAGATCATCGGCGAACGGCTGGTCGGCCAGCGCCCCGCGGTCGCCGCGGTCTCCGACGCGGTCCGGCGCTCCCGCGCGGGGATCTCCGACCCGAACCGGCCGACCGGGAGCTTCCTGTTCCTCGGACCGACCGGGGTCGGCAAGACCGAGCTGGCCAAGTCCCTGGCCGACTTCCTGTTCGACGACGAGCGCGCGATCGTGCGCATCGACATGAGCGAGTACTCCGAGAAGCACTCGGTCTCCCGCCTGGTCGGTGCGCCGCCCGGCTACGTCGGGTACGACGAGGGCGGCCAGCTGACCGAGGCGGTGCGCCGGCGTCCGTACTCGGTGGTGCTGCTCGACGAGGTCGAGAAGGCGCACCCGGAGGTCTTCGACATCCTGCTCCAGGTGCTCGACGACGGCCGGCTCACCGACGGGCAGGGCCGCACGGTCGACTTCCGCAACACGCTGCTCATCCTGACCAGCAACCTCGGCTCGCAGTTCCTGGTCGACCCGACCCTGGACGACGAGGCCAAGCACGCCTCGGTGATGAGCGTGGTCAGGCAGGCGTTCAAGCCGGAGTTCCTCAACCGGCTCGACGAGGTCGTCATGTTCGACGCGCTCGGGAAGGACGAGCTGGCGCACATCGTCGATCTGCAGCTGAAGGCGTTCGACCAGCGTCTGGCGGTACGCCGGATCACCGTGACGGTGACCGAGAACGCGCGGACCTGGCTGACCGACAACGGCTACGACCCGGCGTACGGCGCCCGGCCGCTGCGCCGGTTGGTGCAGACCGCCATCGGCGACCCGCTGGCGCGGATGCTGATCAGCGGAGCCGTGCTCGACGGCCAGCACGTGGTGGTCGACAGCGAAGGGGAGGGCCTGGCTCTCCGGGTCACCGACTGATCGGTACCGACCGGAGCCACTCCAGCAGCACCGTGTTGAACGCGTCCGGCTGTTCCTGCTGCACGTGATGACCGGCCCGCGGGACCAGCACCACGTCCCGTAGGCCGGTCAGCCATCTCCGCTGCTGCTCGAGGTCGGGATCGGCGAACGTGCGCACCGGGTCGTGCTCGCCCATCACCAGCAGCGACGGCTGGACGATGGGCGTCCCGTCCCAGGCCTTCGCCGCCACCCAGTCGGCGTCCGCGGCCCGGTACGACGCCAGCCCGCCGGCGAGTTCGAGCCCCGGTCCGCCGGCGGCGTACTCGGCGACGACGGTGTCGAACTCTTCCTCGCTGAGCCACGACCACGGCAGCGCCGGCGCGGGCGGCAGGGCTTCGAGGTAGGAGACGTCCGAGGAGTGCCCGAACGCGGCGAGGAGTTCGCCGCCGGCCGACAGCGCCCAGAGCAGCCGGCGCAGGAACTCTGCCAGCGCTGCGCCACCGAGGTCGGCCTCGGCGCGTCCCGGTTCCTGGAAGTAGTGCAGGTGCAGGAAGTGCCGTGCGGCGACGGCTGCGAAGCCGACGGTCGGCGGCTGCGGCCCCGGGGTGCCGCCGAACGGGACGGTCGCCAGCACACTGGTGACCCGCTCCGGATGCCGCTGCGCCAGGTTCCATGCGTACATCGCGCCGAAGTCCTGGCCGACGACATGGGCGCTGTCGAGCGTGAAGTGGTCCAGGACGCCGATCAGGTCCGCTTCGACGAGTTCGCTCGGGTACGCCGGCTCACCGGGCCGGTCCGAGCCGCCGTACCCGCGGGTGTCGACGGCGACCGCGCGGAAGCCGGCCGCGGCCAGGGCGGGCAGCTGATGACGCCAGCTGTAGGAAGTGCCGGGGAAGCCGTGGACCAGGAGCACGGCCGGGCCGTCGCCCGCGGTGCGCACCTGGAGCCGGATGCCGTTGCTGGGGATCGTCTGGGCCTGCACGGCGAGATCATCGCAGGCCTGGTCGCGGGCTCGTTCGGGCCTGGCCGGAGCGCAAACCTGCCGCGCTGACCGGGCCTTCGGAGCGGGTTGGTTGAATGGACGTATGAGTCCCGATGGCGCGTCCGCACGTCCCAGCCAGGTCACGGTGGCCGGCTGGACGGTCGTCGGCGCGTCCGTGATCGTCGTCCTCTCGGCGTTCCAGGCGATGAGCGCGCTCAACTCGGTGGAGATGCGCGACCAGTTGACCCGGCTGGTCACGACCGGCTCGGCGAAGAACCTCGGCATCACCGTCGACCAGGCGCTCGACGCGGTCCGGGTGGGCCTGTACGTCGCCGGCCTCGCCGCCGTGGTGACCGGGGTGCTCGGCGTCTACGTGCTGCAGCGCAACCATCTGGCCCGGATCATCCTCACCGTCGCCGCCGTGCCGGTGGTGCTCACGTCGCCGATCGCCGGCTCCCTGCCGGGCATGATCGTGGGCGCGGGAGCCGCGATGCTGTGGACCCGCCAAGCGCGGGACTGGTTCGCCGGCCGTCCGATCACCCCGGTGCGCACCGGTCCGTTCGCCGTCCGGGAGTCCGCGGACCGCGCTGGTGACCGCGCTGGTGACCGGGCCACGGACCTGCACCCGGCGCCGCGTACGCCGGTGTTCGAACCGCCGGCCGTCGACCCGGACCCCGACCCGGCCGCGCTGCCCCCGCCGACCCCGGCCTGGGGAGCACCGGCCGGCCAGTCGGTCGATTTCCCGGCACCGATCGGTGCACCTGTCTGGCCGGCGCCCGCCGCACCCGGTGGCGCCGCTGTGGCCGGACGGCCGCAACAGGTGCGGATCGCCAGCCTGCTGACCTGGATCTTCGGCGCTTTCACCGGTCTCGGCGGCCTGGCGATGGCGCTGGTGGCGGTGCTGGCCCGGGACGAACTGGTCGACCGGGTCGTCGCCGACTCGCGCTGGGACCCCACGCTGGACCGGGACCTGATCGTTCCGGTCGTGGTGACCCTGGGGATCCTGGTCACGCTCTGGTGCATCGCGAACGCGGTCCTGGCCGTGTTCGTCTGGCAGGGCCACCGCTGGGCCTGGATCACGCTCGACGTGTCGATCGGCCTCGCGGCGGTGTTCTCGGTGCTCGCGTTCCCGATGTCCCTGGTGCACATGGCCGCCCTGGCCGCGAGCCTGGGGATGCTGACGAGCGCGCCCACGAGATCCTGGTTCGCGGTCTCGGATCCGCGACGGGACGTGCCGCGTCCTCGGTGACGTCTCCTCAGGCGGACAGGTCGGCGCCGCCGAGGCGGCGCAGCCCTTCCTCGATCACCTCGGCACGTTTGCAGAACGCCCAACGCACCAGGTGCCGGCCTTCGTCCTGGTCGTCGTAGAAGACCTGTGAGGGGATCGCCACCACGCCGGCGCCGGCGGGCAGCGCCAGGCAGAAGGCGCGGCCGTCGGCATGCCCGAAGCCGGAGACGTCGGTGGTGACGAAGTACGTCCCGTCGGGACGGTGGACGGTCATCCCGAGCTCGCCGAGACCCGCGCAGAGCCGGTCCCGCTTCTCCTGCAGCGCCGCGGCGAGGTCGACGTGGAAGGCGTCGTGCTCGTTGAGCGCCAGAGCCACCGCCGGTTGCAGCGGCGCCCCTGACGAATAGCTCAGCCAGTTCTTGGCGCCCTCGACCGCTGCCACCAGGTGCGCCGGTCCGCTCGCCCAGCCGATCTTCCAGCCGGTCACCGAGAAGCTCTTGCCGGCACTCGAGATGGTCAGCGTCCGCCCGGCCATCCCGGGCAGCGTCGCCAGCGGGATGTGGGCGACGTCGAAGGTCAGATGCTCGTACACCTCGTCGGTGACGACGACCAGGTCGTGTTCGATCGCCAGCGCCGCCACCCCCTCGAGCTCGGCACGCGTCAGCACTGTCCCCGTCGGGTTGTGCGGCGTGTTCAGCAGGATCAGCCGGGTGCGCGGAGTGATCGCGGCCGCGAGTTCGTCGAGGTCGAGCCGGAACGCCGGTGCCCGCAACGTCACCGGGCGCCGTACCGCCCCGGCCATCTGGATCATCGCCACGTAGGAGTCGTAGTACGGCTCGAGGACCACCACCTCGTCGCCGGGATCGACCAGGCCGAGCAGCGCTCCGGCGATCGCCTCGGTCGCCCCGGTGGTCGCCACGACCTGGTCCCGGGAGAGGTCGAGCCCGTAGTGGCGCTGCTGGTGCGCGATCACGGCGTCGATGAGTTCCGGGGTCCCGTGACCGGGTGGGTACTGGTTGCGTCCGGAGCGCAGCGCGTCGACGGCAGCCTCGATGACGGCGCTCGGACCGTCCTCGTCGGGGAACCCCTGGCCGAGGTTCACCGAGCCGGTCTGTACGGCGAGGGCGGACATCTCGGCGAAGATCGTGCTCCCGATCCCGTCCAGCCGGTGGGCGTGTGCGGCCATGGTTGCGAGGTTAGGGCATCGCCCGTGAAGCGGGATCCCGGCGCTCGGTGTGGCCGTTGCGCAGCGTCGTTCAGGGCTCGTGGTGAACAATGTCGGCGTGAGCGACCACGACCAGACCGACGCGCCGGCCGCCGTGAGCGCCGTCTCGACCGCCGATCAGGGTGAGCCGGGGAGCGGGACTTCCGAGCAGACGCCGAAACAGAAGAAGGTCAAGAAGGAGCGGAGCACCGTCCGCCGGATCACCTTCTGGGTCGGCATCGGGATGATCCTGGCCGGGCTCTCACTGGTCTGCTACGTCGCCTGGCAGCTCTGGGGGACGAACTGGGTCTCCAAGCGCCACCAGCGCGAGATCACCTCGGAGCTCCAGGAGGACTGGGCCGCGGGCGCCGGCAAGGCGCCGCAGTTCGTGCCGACGGGTGAGGCCTCGGCGCTGATCCGGATCCCGAAGTTCGGCAAGGACTATGTGGTCCCGGTGCTCGAGGGCAGCGCGGACGGCACGATCTCCCAGGACATCCTGTCCAAGGGCTACGGGCACTTCGCCTCCGGAGCCCCCGGCGGGGGGACCGCTTTCCCGGGAGCGGTCGGCAACTACGCGCTCGCCGCGCACCGGGTGACCCACGGTGAGCCGCTCCGGAAGATGCCGGAGCTGCGGCCCGGCGACAAGGTGATCGTCGAGACGGTCAACGCCACCTTCACCTACCAGCTCGACACCAACCCCAACGACCTGGTGATCCCGTTCACCGGTGTCTGGGTGCTCGACCCGCTGCCGAAGAACCCGGACGGCGGGCCGGAACCGAAGCAGACCCCGGGACAGCGGCTGATCACGCTGACCACCTGTTCGGAGATCTTCCACACCGACAACCGGATGATCGCGTTCGGCCACCTCATCTCGGCCCGCACCAAGACGGGCGTCAAGGCGTCACCGGCTCCCGCCGCGGACGGCTGACCCACCTCGCTCCACGACGACAGCGGATCGGTAGCCTCGGCCCATGGCTGATCGCGACGTGCTCCTCGACCAGGTCAACTCCAAGGCGATCGTGCGCGGCAAGGTCACGCTCGCATCGGGCCGCGAGGCGGACTACTACGTCGACATGCGGCGGGTGACCCTGGACGCCGCCGCGGCGCCCGCGATCGGCCGCGCGATGCTCGAGCTCACCGCCGACTGGGACTTCGACGCCGTGGGCGGGCTGACCCTGGGCGCCGACCCGATCGCGGTGGCGATGATGCACCAGGCCGCTGCCGCCGGCCGCACCCTGGACGCGTTCGTGATCCGCAAGTCGCAGAAGGTGCACGGACTGCAGAAGCTGATCGAAGGGCCGGACGTCGCCGGCCGCCGGGTGCTCGCGGTCGAGGACACCTCCACCACCGGCGGCTCGGTCCTCGAGGCTGTCGCGGCGCTGCGCGCGGCGGGCGCCGAGGTCGTCGGCGTCGCGGTCGTGGTCGATCGCGACACGGGAGCCCGCGAAGCCGTCGAGGCCGAGGGCCTCGAGTACCGCTACGCGGTCGGGATCTCAGACCTCGACGTCTGAGCCCGGTGACGCCGGGCTGATCGGCGTCGTCGGACCGGCGTCGCGGTGACGGCGGCGCTTGAGCCACTCGATCGCGACCGGGATCACCGAGACCGCCAGGATCACGACGATGGCCTTGTCGATGTTCTCGCCGAGGCTGGGCCACTTCTTGCCGAGCAGGTATCCGCTCAGCGTGATCGACACGACCCACATCACCGCACCGACCGCGCTCCACATCACGAAGCGCCGGCGGTCCATCCGGGCCACGCCGGCGACGACGGTGACGTAGGTGCGCACGAACGGCACGAACCGACCGATCACCAGCGCCTTGTTGCCGTGCTTGTCGAAGAACTCGGTCGTCTGGTCGAAGTACTTCTTCTTGAGGATGCGTCCGTCGCGCTGCGCGAGCGGCGGGCCGATCTTGCGGCCGATCTCGTAGCCGACGACGTTGCCGAGGAACGCGCTGATCGAGAGGATCACCATCGCGACGACCAGGTCGACGGCGTTGTTGCTGGAGACGACCTCGATCTGGTCGGTGGCGATGAACAGGCCCATCGCGAACAGCAGGGTGTCGCCGGGGAGGAACGGGAAGAACAGGCCGCACTCCACGAAGATGATCAGCACGCTGATCCAGAAGAACTCCTGGCCGAACTGGGTCAACCACCACTGGGGGTCCATCCAGTTCATGCCGGCGAGCTGCACCACGTCGAGGATCACGCCGTGAGCGTATCCGGCCCGACCTGAACCGGTCCGGACCATTCCGAAGAACGGCGCGGATTACCCGAGAACGTAGGGTGACGGCCGTGACCGAGGACGTGCCGGACGAGCAGCGGGCGCCGTACGACCCGATGCCGCACGGCCCTGCCGAGGTCGGCGTCGGGCCGTGGCGGGGGCCGTGGCCCGAGGACCCGCACCTCGACCCGGACCTCCTGGAGAACGGCGACCGGCGCAACGTCGTGGACCGGTACCGGTACTGGCGGATGGACGCGATCGTCGCCGACCTCGACACCCGCCGGCACGACTTCCACGTCGCCATCGAGAACTGGCAGCACGACTTCAACATCGGCACGATCGTGCGGTCCGCGAACGCCTTCCTCGCCGCTGAGGTGCACATCGTGGGCAACCGCCGGTGGAACCGCAGGGGAGCGATGGTGACCGATCGCTACCAGCACGTCCGGCACCACGGGTCGGCCGCGGAGCTGGCGGCGTACCTCCACGATCTGCCGGCCGGACCGGTGCGACTGCTGGGCATCGACAACCTGCCCGGCTCCGAGCACCTCGAGACGATGGTGATGCCGAGACAGGTGTGCTTCCTGTTCGGTCAGGAGGGGCCCGGTCTCTCGGAGACGGCCCGCGAGGCCTGCGACGGCACCTTCTCCATCGCGCAGTTCGGCTCGACCCGCTCCATCAACGCCTCGGCCGCCGCCGCGATCGCGATGCACTCCTGGATCCGGCAGTACGCCGACCTGTCCGGCGAGGACGCCTGGCGGGGCTGAACTCAGCTCAGGCCCAGGTAGAAGCCGTTGCCGGAGCCGTCCTGGAGAAGGCCGGAGGCGAGGGAGAGCGCTGCCATCGCGAGCCCGATCACCGCGAGCAGGCGGGCGCTCTGAGCGATCGCTACCGTCCAGGTCTCGGTGGCTCCGGCCGCCGCTCTGTTGGCGAACCAGAGCACCCCCGCGCCGACCACGACGCTGATCGCCGACGCCGCGGCGAACTGGCCCTGGCCGAAGCTGTTGTTGAACATCGCGACGATGGAGTTCCCGATCCGGTACAGCTCCCCGGAAATCAGCAGGAACGCGAGGGCGAGAGCCGCGATGGCGCGGGCCTGCGGCGTGAGAGTGAGCATGCGCTGACGCTACTGAGGCCGTGACCTAGGCTTAGGGACATCCGGACCTTTTCCCGAGGAGTCTTCGCATGCCCATCGCCACCCCTGAGAAGTACGCCGAGATGCTCGATGCGGCGAAGGCGAACGCGTTCGCGTTCCCGGCCATCAACGTCTCGTCCTCGCAGACGCTGAACGCCGCACTGCAGGGCTTCGCCGACGCCGGCAGCGACGGCATCATCCAGGTCTCCACCGGCGGTGCCGAGTACCTCTCCGGTCCGGGTGTGAAGAACATGGTCTCCGGGTCGGTCGCCTTCGCTGCGTACGCGGCCGAGGTCGCCAAGAACTACCCGGTCAACATCGCGCTGCACACCGACCACTGCCCGAAGGACAAGCTGGACGGCTTCGTGCGCCCGTTGATCGCGATCAGCGCCGAGCGCGTAGCCCGCGGTGAGGCACCGCTGTTCCAGTCGCACATGTGGGACGGATCGGCGATCGCGATGGACGAGAACCTCCAGATCGCCCAGGAACTGCTGGCCCAGTGCGCGGCGGCGAACATCATCCTCGAGGTCGAGATCGGTGTCGTCGGCGGTGAGGAGGACGGCGTCGTCGGCGAGATCGACGAGAAGCTGTACACCACGCCCGAGGACGCGCTCGCGACCGTCGTCGCCCTCGGTACCGGGGAGAACGGCCGCTACATGACCGCCCTGACGTTCGGCAATGTGCACGGCGTCTACAAGCCGGGCAACGTCAAGCTCCGTCCCGAGATCCTCAAGACCGCCCAGGAGGCGGTCGTGGAGAAGCTCGGCCTGGCCGCCGGTTCCAAGCCGTTCGACCTGGTCTTCCACGGCGGTTCCGGCTCGACGCCGGAGGAGATCGCCGCGGCGGTGGACTACGGCGTCGTGAAGATGAACGTCGACACCGACACCCAGTACGCGTTCACCCGTCCGGCCGCCGCGCACATGTTCACCAACTACGACGGCGTCCTCAAGGTCGACGGCGAAGTCGGCAACAAGAAGGCCTACGACCCGCGTGCCTGGGGCAAGGCGGCCGAGGCCGGCATGGCCGCTCGTGTCGTCGAGGCCTGCGAGAACCTGCGCAGCACCGGTCAGTCGATCGGCTGACCGCCTGACCGACGCCGGCCCGGCTCAGGCCGGTTCGGCGACCGCGGTGGCCTCGGGCGTCGCGACCGGCCGGCCGCCGACCGGGGCGAAGTGCCGCGGACGTTCGTAGGCCAGGACGGCCACGAAGCCGAGCATCAGGACGGCCGGGACGAGCAGCAGGGACTGCGACATCGCCTCGCTGAACCGGACCGCCACGTCGGGCGGCAGACCTCCGGCCGGCACGCCTTCACCGCCGGCGGAGGCGAGGCCCTGGGCCGCGAGCCGGTCGTCGATCAGGACCGCGATCCCGGCGGAGCCGAGCACGGCTCCGATCTGGCGCAGGGCGTTGTAGACACCGGATCCGGCGCCCGCCAGGTCCATCGGCAGGTTGCGGGTCGCGGTCGCCGAGAGCACGGCCCACAGGAACGAGCTGCCCACGCCGATCCCCGCCATCGCGACGAGCAGCTGCCAGATCGGGGTGTCCACCTCGAGGAGCAGCGCCGAGAAGAGCATCGCGAGGGTCAGCACCAGGAACCCGAAACCGGTCAGGATCCGCGGATGCACCCGGTCCGACAGCTTGCCGACCATCGGGGCGAGCACGATCGAGACGAGCGCCATCGGGATCAGCAGCATCCCGGCCTCGGTCGGCGAGTATCCGCGGACCACCTGGGCCCACAGCATCAGCGGGAAGCCCATCGCGGTGAAACCGAAGCTGACCGCCGCGATCCCCAGGTTGGAGATCGAGAAGTTGCGGTCCTTGAAGACCCGCAACGGCATCAGCGGCTCGCTGGTGTTGCGGGCCTGCCACCAGACGAAGGCGATCAGGAAGAGGACGCCGGCGATGATCATCCGCCAGACGGTGATCTCCCCGGTGATGGTCGACCAGTCGTACTGGTGGCCCTCCTGGATGCCGAAGACGAGCAGGAACATGCCGATGCCGCTGAGCGCGACACCGGGCCAGTCGAACTTGTGCGAGTGCGTCTCCAGCTTCGGGACCAGCCGAAGCGCCAGGAAGAACGCGAAGATCCCGACCGGGACGTTGATGAAGAAGATCCACTCCCAGCCCGCGACGTCGACCAGGATGCCGCCGAGGACCGGACCCACCAGCGTGGCGACGCCGGCGGTCGCACCCCACAGGGCCATCGCGCGGCCGCGGCGCTCGACCGCGAAGATCCGGGTGATGATCGCCATCGTCTGCGGCGTCATCATCGCGGCGCCGAAGCCCTGGAAGACCCGCGCGATGATCAGGCCTTCCACGGTGCCGGTCATGCCGCACCACAGCGATGCCGCGGTGAAGAGCGTGAGGCCGGTGAGGTAGAGGTTCTTCGGGCCGAACCGGTCTCCGAGCCGGCCGGTGATCAGCACCGGGACGGCGTAGGCGAGCAGGTAGGCGCTGGTCACCCAGACGACCGAGTTCACCTCCGCGTCGAGGTCCTCGATGATGGCCGGCGTCGCCACCGTCACGATCGTGGTGTCGAGCAGGATCATGAAGAAGCCGATGCAGAGCGCGATCAGCGCCGGCCAGGGGTCCTTCTCCGAGGTCTGTGCCGGAGGCGTGGGAGTCTGGGTCACAAAGCAACTCAACACCGAGGCTGGGACAATTACTCCATGGATTTTCAGGACCTGATCGCCGGACCGCCGCCCACCCTTCTCCCCGAGGACCCGGCGTCGGCTCCGATCGTCGCCGGTGAGGACCCGCGGGTCGTGGTCGTCGCGCACCCGGACTCCCCGCTGGCGTGGGCCGTCCTGGCCGAGCAGACCCTCGCTGCCGGGGACGACGTCGTCGCCGGGTACGCCTTCGCCCGGGTCGGTTACCACCGCAGCCTGGACATGCTCCGCCGCAACGGATGGAAGGGCCACGGCCCGGTTCCGTGGGACCACGTGCCCAACCGCGGCTTCCTGCGCGCGCTCGCTGCGCTGACCAAGGCCGCGGCCTTGATCGGGGAGACCGCGGAGGAAGAGCGCTGCGGGCAGTTCCTGCGCGACTCCAGCCCGGAGGCGTACGACGCGCTGATCGGCTGACGCCCGGCCGCCCGCAGCCCGTAGACGGGCCGCCGCGTCGTCGGTGATGCTGTCTGCCATGGCCGACTACACGCTCGCGGTGAGCGAGGCGGAGATCGCCCGCTACCGGTTGATGGCACAGCTCGCACTCGCCGAGGAGACCCGGCAACTGGCTCTCGCGGGGATCGTCGAGGGGGCGGTCGTCGCCGACGTCGGGTGCGGCCCCGCGGCGATGAGCGTCGAGATCGCCCGGCTCGTCGGACCCGAGGGACGGGTCATCGGTGTCGAGCGGGAGGACGAGGCGCTGGCCGCGGCTCGGCAGGTCGTCACCGAGTCCGGGCTCGGCAACGTCGAGCTGAGGCACGGCAGCGCGACGGACACCGGCGTCGGAGAAGGCACTGTCGACGTCGTGATGATGCGGCACGTCCTCGCGCACAACGGCGGCGACGAGCAGCGCATCGTCGACCACCTCGCCTCGCTGGTCCGACCGGGCGGGTCGGTCTACCTCGTCGACGTCGACCTCACCGGGATGCGGACGCTCGACGGGGACCCCGAGCTCGATGATCTCGTCGACCGCTACGCCGCGTTCCACGCAGCCCGCGGCAACGACCCGCTGATCGGGCTCCGGCTCGGCAAGCTCCTGGCGAACGCCGGCCTCGAGGTGGTCGAATTCGCCGGCGCCTACACCATCATCGAGCTGCCGCCCGGCGTCCGGCCGCCGCTGTGGGCGGCCCGCGATGCGATGCTCGCCGAGGGCGCCGCCTCCGCGGAGGACATCGCTCGCTGGGGCGCAGCCTTCGACCGCGCCGACGCGGCCACCGTGCGACCGACGATCTTCGCGCCGCTCTTCACCGGCGTCGGCCGCAGGCCCTAGTCGGTCTCAGACCGGGTGGGGACGAGCAGGGAGTACGCCGCCGGCTCCACGTGCCAGGTGCGGCGTCCCTCGGGCCCGCTGATCTCGCCGTCGGCGCTGATCCAGAAGTCCTCACCGGAGATCGAGACCTGGCTGCCGCGCCGGGCGATCACGTCGTGGCGGTCCTGGTGGTTCCCGCGGAGCATGTCGAAGGCGTAGCCGAGGCGTGCGGCCGGATCGGTCGCGAACGAGACCATCACGTCGACCTGGCCGTTGCCGGGATCGGCGTCCGGGGTGACCTCGGCGCCGCCGCCGACACTGGTGCCGTTGCCGATGGCGACCATCAGCACGTGCCGGTCCATGTCCGCGACGACCTCGCCGTCGATCTCGATGCGCAGCCGGACGAACGGCGGCCGGATCGCGGTCATCGCGACGCCGATCGGGTAGCCGACCAGGCCGAGGCCGAACGGACCGAGCCGCTCCTTCCAGGTCGCGCCGCGCTGGCTCGCCAGGGCACTGGTCCCCGCGTGCACGACATTCACGACCACCTCGCCGAGTTCGTCGACGATCAGGTCCATCGGCCGGGGGCTCGCGGCGAGCAGGGCCTCGGCGGCCGCCTCCGGGTCGAGCGGGATGCCGACCGCCCGGGCGAAGTCGTTGCCGGTGCCGAGCGGCAGCAGGCCGAGCACCTTCCCCGTCAGGTCGTTGCGCCGGTGCAGCGTGGCGATGACCGCGTGCAGACTGCCGTCGCCGCCGGCGACCACGATCGGCCGGCTGCCGGCCCGGTGCAGGACGCCGTCCAGCTCCCCGGGATTGCTGGTCTCGGCGACCTCGACCGACACCCGTCCTTCGAGGACCTCGAGGGCCGCCGCGAGGCCGTCGGCATTGCCCGCGTCGGCATGGGTGATCAGCAAGAGAGGTTCCACGCCGGACACGGTATGCGCAGCGGGTGCGGAACCGGTCGGCGGAGGCCGTCCCGCCGGATTCTGGTAGCGTGACTCCGCAAGAGCCCCGTGCTGTTGCACGCCGGGCTCTTCGTCGTTCTCCGACGGGCGCCCGACGTTCACGACCGCACCGCGCCACGGTGCGGACCTGCCGAAGAAGCCGTACCGAGAGGGGTGCCATGCCCGCGATCGTGGTCCTCGGAGCCCAGTGGGGTGACGAAGGAAAAGGCAAGGCGACCGACCTTCTCGCCACCAGCCAGCCCATCGACTTCGTGGTCCGCACCAGCGGCGGCCACAACGCCGGTCACACGATCGTCGTCAACGGCGAGAAGTACGCGACCCACCTGCTGCCCAGCGGGATCCTGACGCCGGGCGCCACCTCGGTGATCGCCAACGGCGTGGTGGTCTCGCCCGAGGCACTCTTCCGCGAGCTGGACGGGTTGATCGAGCGCGGTGTCGACGTGGCCCAGCTCGTGGTCAGCTCGAACGCGCACGTGATCGCGTCGTACCACTCCACGATCGACAAGGTCAGCGAACGCTTCCTCGGCAAGAACCAGATCGGGACCACCGGTCGCGGCATCGGCCCGGCGTACGGGGACAAGGTGAACCGCGTCGGCATCCGGGTCGCTGACCTGTTCGACGAGAAGATCCTGCGTCAGAAGGTCGAGGCGGCCCTCGACGTCCGCAACCAGGTGCTGGCGAAGGTCTACAACCGTCGCGCGATCGAGATCGACGCGGTCGTCGAGGAGCTGCTCGCCTACACGGAGCGGCTGCGCCCGATGGTGGCCGACACCAGCCTGCTGCTGAACCAGGCGCTCGACGAGGGCAGGACGGTGCTGTTCGAAGGCGCCCAGGCCACGATGCTGGACGTCGACCACGGCACCTACCCGTTCGTCACCAGCAGCAACCCGGTCGCTGGCGGCGTCTGCGTCGGGGCCGGCATCGGTCCCACCCGGATCGACCGGGTCATCGGCGTGATCAAGGCGTACACGACCCGGGTCGGCTCGGGTCCGTTCCCGACCGAGCTCTTCGACGAGGACGGCATCAACCTGCAGAAGATCGGCGGTGAGATCGGTGTCTCCACCGGCCGCACCCGTCGCTGCGGCTGGTACGACGCGGTCGTCGCCCGGTACTCGGCGCGGGTCAACGGCCTCACCGAGTTCTTCCTGACCAAGCTCGACGTGCTCGACACCTGGGAGCGCATCCCGGTGTGCGTCGCGTACGAGGTCGACGGCGTCCGGTACGAAGAGATGCCGATGACCCAGACCGAGTTCCACCACGCGAAGCCGGTCTACGAGTACTTCGACGGCTGGGGCGAGGACATCTCCGGCTGCCGGTCGTTCGACGACCTGCCCAAGAACGCGCAGAATTACGTGCGCGCGCTCGAGGAGATCTCCGGGGCTCCGTTCTGGGCGGTCGGTGTCGGGCCGGGTCGCGAACAGACCGTCATCGTCAACGACCTCTGACTCCGGACACCCTCCGGTCATGACCGCGGTCCTGGAGCGGCGCCTCGGACTGGGTGACGCCGTCTGGATCGGCCTCGGCTCGATGATCGGCGCGGGGGTGTTCTCGGCGTTCGGCCCGGCGGCGGAGGCGGCCGGCGCGGGCCTGCTGATCGGGTTGGTCCTGGCAGCGTTCGTCGCCTGGTGCAACGCGACTTCCTCGGCCCAGCTGGCGGTCGCGTTCCCGCGGGCCGGCGGCACCTACCTCTACGGCCGCGAGGTGCTCGGGTCGTGGTCGGGCTTCGTCGCGGGGTGGGGGTTCGTGGTCGGCAAGACCGCGAGCTGTGCCGCGATGGCGCTCACCTTCGCGTCGTACGCCGTGCCCGGGCACGAGCGTGCGGCGGCCGTGGCGGTCGTCGTCGTGCTGACCCTGGTGAACTGTGCCGGGGTGACGCGTACCGCGGCCCTGACCCGGGCGATCGTGGTGCTCGTCCTGCTCGGGCTCGCGGTGGTCGTCATCGCCTGCCTGGGCTCCGGATCCCCCAGCCGCCTCGACGGGTGGGCGGAGCCGACGAACGGCGTGTACGGCGTACTCCAGGCGGCCGGGCTGCTGTTCTTCGCGTTCGCCGGGTACGCGCGGATCGCCACCTTGGGGGAGGAGGTGCGCGATCCCGAGCGGGTCATCCCGCGGGCGATCCTGCTCGCCCTCGGAGCGGCGGTCCTGGTCTACGCGGCCGTCGCCGTCGCGTGCCTCGCGGTGCTCGGCAGCGACGCCCTGGCGGCGTCCTCGGCACCGCTGGCGGATGCGCTGCGCGCGGCGTCCGCCGACGCGCTGGTGCCAGTGGTCCGGGTCGCGGCCGCCCTGGCCTCGGCAGGAGCGCTGCTGGCCCTGGGCGCAGGGATCGGCCGGACCGCCCTGGCGATGGCGCGTGAAGGAGACCTGCCGCGATCGCTGGCTGCGGTGCACCCGCGATACGGGGTCCCGCACCGGGCCGAGCTCACCGTCGGGGCGATCGTCGTCGTACTGGTGCTGTCGACCGATCTGCGCGGAGTGATCGGGTTCTCCTCGTTCGGCGTCCTGGTCTACTACCTGGTCGCGAACCTGGCGGCCCTGCGCCAGCCTGCCTCCGCGCGGCGCTATCCGCGGGCCGTGCAGGTGCTCGGTGCGACGGGCTGCGTGCTGCTCGTCGTGACGCTGCCCCTCGTCGCCGTCCTCGGCGGTCTGGCCGTCCTCGTGATCGGCGTGCTGCTTCGGCTCCTGACACACCGGCGGCGTCCCTCTAGGCTCGGCAGAGAGCCCTGAGGAGGCAGCCGTGGTGGATCCGGAGAACGCGATCGATGAGATCAACCAGGTCTTCGGCCGCCATCCGGGCCATCGGGCGCTGCACGCGAAAGGTGCGTTCTACCAAGGCACCTTCACCGCGACCCCGGCCGCGACCGCGTTGTGCACGGCCGGCCACCTGCAGGGCGACCCGGTCCCGATCCGGGTGCGCTGGTCCAACGGCAGCGGCCATCCCAGGACCCCGGACGGAGCCACCGACCTCCGTGGGATGGCTGTCTCGTTCCGGCTTGCTGACGGCACCGCCACCGACCTGCTCGGCCAGACCGCGCCCCGGTTCCCGATGCGCACCGTCGAGGAGTTCCTGGCACTCGTCCGGATCGCGCCGTCGCCGTGGAAGGTGCCGCTGTTCCTCGGGCGGTACCCGCACACGATCAAGGACTTCCTGGTCAATGCGAAGGCCAAGGCGCTCATCGCTCCGTTCTCGTACGCCGAAGTCAGCTACTACCCGATCCACGCCTACTCCTGGACCGCCGCGGACGGCACCCGGAGCTGGGTCCGGTACAGGCTCACCCCGCAGCCGGGGGAGCGGCCCGCCAGGGAATTCAAGGGCAAGGACCGACTGCGTGAGGAGATCGCTGCCCGGTTGGCGGACGGCCCGGTCCGCTACACGCTCGAGGTCCAGGTGGCACAGGACGGCGACGATCCGCACGACGCGACCTCGGTCTGGCCGCGCGAGTACTTCGACGCCGGCACGCTGGAGATCACCGATCTGGACCCGGAACGCGAGCAGAACGGCGAGATCGTCGTGTTCGACCCGACCCGGGTCGTCGACGGCATCGGCCTCTCCGACGACCCGATCCTGCGCTACCGGGCGGGCGCGTACTCGGCCTCGGTCAGCCGGAGGGTGTGAAGCGAGCCTCAGCGCCGGCGCGAGAGCGCTGCGAAGAGATCGCCCGCGGTGTCGACGAGTTCGTCGGCGCTGAGCTCCACCTCGCCGGTGAGCCAGCCGGCGACGAGCTCGGCCAGGCCCGCGATGTAGACGATGCCCTGGATCCGGGCGCGGTCGGGCGGCCAGGCCGCGTCGCCGTACAGGTCGGCAGCCTCCAGGGCGACCAGGTCCGCGAACGCGGCGACCAGTTCCTGCCGGCGGGCACGCAGGTGCGGGAGCGCGTTCGCCTGGATGACCGCGACCCGACCCTTGGCCGGGGAGGCGACGACGAGGTCGACGAACGCGACCATCACCGCGTGCACCCGTTCCTCGGGTGAGCCGCTGGTGTTCTCGACCACGTCGACCGCGAGCCGGGCGATCTCGTCGCTCACCGACTCCAGTGCCGCGAGCAGCGCCTCGTCGGTGCTGGCGAAGCTCTCGTAGAAGTAGCGCTCGGTCAACCCGGCGGTGGCGCAGATCGCGGTCATCGTGGCCTGTGCGCCGCGCTCGGCGAGGACCTCGATCGCGGCCGCCACGAGCCGCTCGCGGCGCTCGGCGACCCGCTCGTCGGCCGACTTGCCGCCGTAGCTCCGCTGGACTCCGCCTGCACTTGGGCTCACGGGCAACACCTTGACTGATCCGAGCCGCGACCACCAAACTGACAGAGTTCCCTGTCAGATTGGAGTGCGTATGCCGTCCAGGGCAGTCCCACGCCGCCGCGGCTTCCCGTACGTCGGCAGCACCTTCTCCTACGTCCGGGATCCGCTCGCGTACATGCGCGCCCACCACGACCGCTACGGACCGGTCTCGGAGATGGATTTCGTAGGCCGGCGCTGGACCGTCCTGCTCGGGCCGGACGCCTGCGCCGAAGCGCTCCGCAACCCGGACAAGGCCTTCGCCAACAAGCCGGGCTGGGGGTTCCTGGTCGGGCCGTTCTTCGACGGCGGGCTGATGCTCCTCGACTTCGACGAGCATCACCGTCACCGCCGCCTGTTGCAGGAGGCCTTCACGCGTGACCGGATCGAGGGCTACACCGCCGCCCTGGGACCCGCGGTCGCGGCCGGGCTCGACAGCTGGGTCCCGGCCGCGGGGTTCCGCGCCTACCCGGCACTCAAGGACCTGACCCTCGACCTCGCCACGCAGATCTTCATGGGCGGCGCCGACCTCGCCGGCCCTGAGGAGTTCGATGCGGTCAACCGCGCCTTCATCGACTGCGTCCAGGCCGCGACCGCCCTGGTCCGCTACCCGCTGCCCGGCACCCGTTGGGGCCGGGGCGTCCGGGGGCGGGCGCTGCTGGAGGAGTTCCTCGGCCGGCACGTCGCCGGGAAGCGGGCGAACCCCGGCACCGACCTGTTCTCGGTGCTCTGCCACCTGTCCGAGGACGGGGACTCGTTCAGCGACGCCGACGTCGTGAACCACATGATCTTCCTGCTGATGGCGGCGCACGACACCTCGACGATCACCGTCTCCACCGCGCTGCGCTACCTCGGCCAGCACCCGGAATGGCAGGAGCGGCTCCGTGCCGAGGCGGCGGACCTGCCGGAGTCGCCGACCCTGGCGGACCTCGACGCCCTGGCCGGCTTCGACCTGGTGATCAAGGAGTGCCTGCGCCTTCTCCCGCCGGTCCCGGTGCTCGCCCGGCGCACCGTGAAGGAGACCGAGATCCTCGGCTTCACGATCCCGGCCGACCGGCTCACCGCCGTGATGGTGCACCTGCAGCACCACCAGCC
This sequence comes from Marmoricola sp., assembly GCA_036676945.1. Taxonomy (GTDB): domain Bacteria; phylum Actinomycetota; class Actinomycetes; order Propionibacteriales; family Nocardioidaceae; genus Marmoricola. The sequence goes on along the minus strand of JAKFBZ010000098.1, from coordinate 34,672 downwards.
CGAGTACTGGACCGACCCGGAGGCCTTCGACCCGGACCGGTTCGCCGAACCGCGGCGCGAGGACAGGAACCACCGGCACGCCTGGGAGCCGTTCGGCGGTGGAGTGCACAAATGCCTGGGCATGTTCTTCGCCGGCGCCGAGGTGAAGCTGATCCTCCATCAGATCCTGCGCCGCTTCGAATGGTCGGTCGACCCCGACTACCGGACGCGGCTCGACTACTACTCGCTGCCGTTCCCGAAGGACGGCCAGCCGATCGATCTCCGGCCCCGTTCCGGCGCCGGGGTCGCGTCCTAGGAGCTGAGCCCGACCGCGGCACGGGCGGTACGGCGGAACGCCGGCACCGTGCCGTCGCCGTCGAGGTAGACCCCGACCAGAGCGGCGTCCCGCAGCAGCACCAGTGAGGCGGCCGCCTGGGCCGGTCGCGGGATCCCCGCGGCCTTGCAGACGGCGGCGAGCGTGTCGCGGAACCAGGTCCGGTGGCGCTCGATGATCTGCCTGATCTCGCCGTCGGCGTCGGGGTACTCGGCCGCAGCGTTGATGAACGGGCATCCGCGCCGGTGGTAGCGACGGGCGTCGTCGGCGATCCCTTCGATGACGCGCTCGAGCAGCTCCGTCGGCGTCCCGCCGGCCGCGCCGGCTGCCTCGAAGTACCCGCGGATGATCGCGTCCTCGCGGTCCAGGTACGCCGCGACGAGCGCCTCCTTGCCGGGGAAGTGCCGGTACATCGTCGCCCGGGTGACCGCTGCCTCGCTGAGGATGCGGTCGACTCCGACGCCCTTGATGCCCTCGGCGTAGAACAGCCCGGCGGCCGTCTCGAGGAGACGGTCGCGAGGGGAGCTCGCTGATGTGGCCACGGTCACCTCCGGATCCTAACGACTTGCTCTTGACAGGGGGTTGGTCTCCGATCCATAGTAGAACGAACGTTCTTTCTACACAAGCTGAAGAACCACAACCGACAAGGAGCAGGACCATGAACACGAACACCACCACCGTCACCACCCGCGAGGCCCAGGAAGTCCGGGCCGCCAACGAGTCCGGCAAGCAGCCGGTCGTCTTCGTCCACGGACTGTGGCTGCTGGCCGAGAGCTGGAACGCCTGGCGCGAGTACTTCGAGGCACAGGGCTACAGCACCGTCGCCGTCGACTGGCCCGCCGACCAGGGATCCTTCGACGAGGCGCACGCCAACGCTGACTCACTCGCCGGCACGTCGGTCGCCGACGTCGCCGACCACGTCGCCGAGGTCATCGCCGGCCTCGACCGCAAGCCGATCGTCATCGGTCACAGCTTCGGCGGCCTGCTCGTCCAGATCATCGCCGGTCGGGGCATCGCCGCAGCGACCGTCACGATCGACCCGGCGCCGAGCCAGGGCGTGCTCCCGCTGCCGTTCTCCAGCCTCAAGGCCGCCTTCCCGGTCCTGGGTAACCCGCTGAACTACGGCCGCACCGTGACGCTCACCTTCGACGAGTTCCGCTACGGCTTCGCCAACGCGGTCTCCGAGGACGAGGCGCGCGAGCTGTACACGACCTTCCACACCCCGGCCCCCGGCCGCCCGCTGTTCCAGGCGGCGACCGCGAACGTCAACCCCTGGGCCAGGACGAAGGCGAACAAGAAGAACCCCGAGCGCGGCCCGATGCTCGTCGTCACCGGCGAGAACGACAACATCGTCCCGTTCGCGATGGCCAACGCCGCTTTCAAGAAGCAGCGGAAGAACGTCGCCGCCACCGAGATCGTCGAGATCCCCGGTGTGGGCCACTCGCTGATCATCGACAGCCACTGGACCGAGGTCGCGGACGCGGCACTCGCCTTCCTCGCCCGTCAGGGGATCAGCGGCCACGGCGTCTCCGCGTGACCCGCGAATCCGCGCCCCGACCCACGGGCGGCGTCCGGTACCTCGTGCCGGCGCCGCCCGTTGTCACGTCCAGCAACGCTCGCGACGCCGGGGGCGGTGACGGGTCCCACTAGGATCAGGTCACGTGAAGACCCTCGTGATCGGCACCGGCGGCCGGGAGCACGCGCTCGCCCTGGCCCTCTCCCGTGACCCCTCGGTCACCGAGGTGCACGCGGCACCCGGCAACCCGGGCATCGCGGCGTTCGCGTCACTGCACAGCGTGGACCCGATGGATCCGGCCGCGGTCGCCGACCTGGCCGACCGCCTCGCCGTCGATCTCGTGGTCGTCGGCCCGGAGGCGCCGTTGGTCGCCGGCGTGGCCGACGCCGTCCGGGCACGCGGGATCTCCTGCTTCGGACCGTCCGCCGAGGCCGCGCAGCTCGAGGGCTCCAAGGCGTTCGCGAAGGACATCATGGCCGGCGCCGAGGTGCCGACCGGGATGGCCCACGTCTGCACCACGCCCGAGCAGGTCGAGGCGGCGCTGGACGCGTTCGGGCCGCCGTACGTGGTCAAGGACGACGGTCTCGCGGCCGGCAAGGGCGTCGTCGTCACCGACGACCGGGACGAAGCGATCGCGCATGCCGCGCAGTGCGAGCGGGTCGTGATCGAGGAGTTCCTCGACGGCCCGGAGGTCAGCCTGTTCGCGATCACCGACGGCACCACGGTCTTCCCACTCCAGCCCGCCCAGGACTTCAAGCGGATCTTCGACGGCGACGAGGGCCCGAACACCGGTGGCATGGGCGCCTACACGCCGCTTCCGTGGGCACCCGAAGGCCTCGTCGAGGAGGTCCTCGAGCGCGTTCTGCAGCCGACCGTCGACGAGATGGCGCGCCGCGGCACGACCTTCACCGGTCTCCTGTACGCCGGCCTGGCACTCACCAAGCGCGGCGTGAAGGTGATCGAGTTCAACGCCCGGTTCGGCGATCCGGAGACGCAGCCGTTGATGGCGCTGCTCGACTCCCCGCTCGGCGTCCTGCTCAAGGCCGCCGCCGACGGCAACCTCCACGAGGTGGCGCCGCCGCGCTGGAAGTCCGGGGCGGCGGTCGCGGTGGTGATGGCCAGCGCCGGTTACCCGGAGTCGTCCCGGTCCGGTGACGTCATCGTCGGCACCGAGTCGCTGTCCGCGGACGGCGAGATCGATGTGATCCACGCGGGCACCGCGCTCGCCGACGGCAAGCTCGTCACGGCCGGTGGCCGGGTCCTCGCCGTGACGGCGGTCGGCAGCGACGTCGCCGACGCGCGTGCGAAGGCGTACGAGGGGGTGTCGTCGATCGCCTTCGACGGCGCCCAGTGGCGGCGTGACATCGCCGCGAAGGTTTCGACAGGCTCGACCAACGACGGAGCGTCAGCATGAGCGTGCCCAACGTCCTCGCCACCCGGTACGCCGGCGCCGATCTCGCCGCGATCTGGTCGCCCGAGCACAAGATCGTGCTGGAGCGCCGGCTCTGGATCGCCGTGCTCAAGGCGCAGCGGGACCTCGGCATCGACGTGCCGGACGGCGTCGTCGAGGCCTACGAAGCGGTCGTCGAGAAGGTCGATCTCGATTCGATCGCCGCGCGCGAGCGGATCACCCGGCACGACGTGAAGGCGCGGATCGAGGAGTTCGGCGCGCTGGCCGGTCACGAGCACATCCACAAGGGGATGACCTCGCGCGACCTGACCGAGAACGTCGAGCAGCTCCAGATCCTGCAGTCGCTGGGCCTGGTCCGGCAGCGGGTCGTCGCGACGCTGGCCCGGCTGGCCCGGCTCGCCGCGGAGAACGAGTCTCTGGTGATGGCCGGGCGCTCGCACAACGTCGCCGCGCAGGCCACCACTCTCGGCAAGCGGTTCGCGACGATCGCCGACGAGATGCTCGTCGCCCTGGCCCGGCTCGACGACCTGGTCGCGCGCTACCCGCTGCGCGGCATCAAGGGCCCGATGGGGACCGCCCAGGACATGCTCGACCTGCTCGACGGCGACGAGGACAAGCTCGCCGATCTCGAACAGCGCGTCGCGGCCCACCTCGGCTTCGAGCACGTCTTCACCAGCGTCGGCCAGGTCTACCCGCGCTCGCTGGACTTCGACGTCGTCTCCGCGCTCGTCCAGATCGTCGCGGGCCCGTCGAACCTCGCGACCACGATCCGGTTGATGGCCGGCATCGAATTGGTCACCGAGGGCTTCAAGGAGGGCCAGGTCGGCTCCTCGGCGATGCCGCACAAGATGAACACGCGTTCCTGCGAGCGGGTCAACGGCCTCGCCGTGATCCTGCGCGGCCAGCTCTCCATGGTCGGCGAACTCGCCGGTGACCAGTGGAACGAGGGTGACGTCTCCTGCTCCGTGGTCCGCCGGGTCGCGCTGCCGGACGCGTTCTTCGCCTGCGACGGGCTGTTCCAGACCTTCCTGACCGTGCTCGACGAGTTCGGCGCGTTCCCGGCCGTGATCCAGCGCGAGCTCGACCGGTACCTGCCGTTCCTGGTGACGACCAAGGTGCTGATGACCGCGGTGCGCAACGGCGTGGGTCGCGAGGAGGCGCACGAGGCGATCAAGGAGCACGCCGTCGGCGTCGCCCTCGAGATGCGCCAGGGCCGGGCCGAGAACGACCTGTTCGACCGGCTCGCCGCCGACGCGCGCCTCGGCCTCACCCGCGAGCAGATCGACGCGCTGGTGGCCGACCCCATCGAGTTCACCGGGGCGGCGGTGGCGCAGGTCCAGGCCGTCGTACGGCGGGTCGAGGAGATCGCGAAGGCCGACCCCACCGCGGCGGCGTACTCGCCCGGTGCCATTCTCTGAGGCGCTGCCCTAGCGGCGCTGCCTCTCCAGGCGCTGCTCGAGCCCGGTCACCAAGCAGTCCAGAGCGAAGGCGAACTGGGCGTCGGCCTCGGGCCGGGCGGCCATCATCTCCTCGAGGTGCGGCAGGTCCGAGCGCTCCCGGACACCGCGGCCGAACTCGGCGAACTGCGGATCCTCGCCGCCGGCCGCGAGCGCCTGCTGCCAGGCCTCGCCGAGTGCGAGGGTGTAGACGTGCTGGACGCAGTGCTGGACGTCCGCCGTGCTGAATCCGGCCTCGTCCATCACGGTCGCGAGCCGCTCGATCCGGTCGAGCCGCAGGCCCGTCGGCGCGCTCGTCAGGCGGACGTACTGGAGGAGTTGCGGGTTGGCGACCACGGCGGCACGGGTGGCCCGGGCGAAGGCGGTGATCCACTCCTGCCAGGTCGCACCGGGCTCGGGCTCGAAGTCGTCGTACTCGGTCTCGTCGAGGATCCGGGCCGCGACCAGGGCGAGCAGTTCGTCGCGGTCACGGACGTGGTTGTAGAGGGCCGCGGGGCCGACGTCGAGAGCCTTCGCGACGTCGCTCATCCGCAGGTCCTCCGTGCCGATCTGCACGGCGGCGGCGACGATCTGGTCGCGGGAGATCCGCTGCGGCCGGCCGCGTGCCCGCTTGCCGGAGGCGTTCTCGGCCACGGGCGGCCTCCTTCGGCATGGTCGGGAGGGGACTTACTGAAGCTCGTCAGAAAATATCTCAGAAACCCTTGACAGGCAAGAACGTGTTCTAGTTCTGTAGCGGGATGAACGACGTACCCGCCGATTTCACGATGCAGCGCAGCAGCCGTGACGAGGTCGCGATGGCAGCGACCCTCACCCCGTGGCTGGCCACCCACCTCCCTCCGGGAGCCGACCCCCAGGTCGTCCTCTCCGGAGCCTCGGATTCCAACGGGATGTCGAGCGAGACGATCCTCGCCGACATCACCTGGACAGAGGACGGGGAGACCCGTACGGGTGCCTACGTGATGCGGATGGCTCCGGCTGCCACCGACGTTCCCGTCTTCCAGCAGTACCGGCTCGACCACCAGCACGAGGTGATCCGGCTCGTCGGCGAGCTCACCGACGTTCCTGTCCCCGAGGTTCTGTGGCTCGAGCCGACCGGCGACGTGCTCGGCGCGCCGTTCTTCCTGATGGAGCGGGTCGACGGCATCGTGCCGCCGGATGTGATGCCGTACACCTTCGGCGACAACTGGTTCTTCGACTCCGACCCCGCCGACCAGCGCAGGCTCCAGGACAACACCGTCAAGGCGATCGCCGGCATCCACCAGATCCCTGACGCCGAGAGCCGGTTCTCGTTCCTCGACGACGACGGCACCCCCGGCGACAGTCACCTCCGCCGGCACTTCGCCCGCACCAAGGCCTGGTACGAGTGGGCGATCGCCGACATCGGCGAGTCCCAGATCCTGCCGCGGGCACTGGACTGGCTCGAGGCCAACTGGCCGGAGTCCGACACCCCCGACAACGTCGTGCTCTCCTGGGGCGACTCCCGGATCGGCAACTGCCTCTATCGCGACTTCGAGCCGGTCGCCGTCCTCGACTGGGAGATGGCCGGTGTCGGCCCACGGGAGATCGACCTCGGCTGGATCGTCTTCGCCCACCAGGTCTTCCAGAGCATCGCCGGTGCCTTCGAGCTCCCCGGCTTGCCCGACGTACTCCGGGCCGAGGACGTGCGTTCGACGTACACCGACCTCACCGGCGCCGAGGTCGGCGATCTGACCTGGTACCAGATCTACTCCGGTGTCATCTGGGGCGTCGTGTTCATGCGCACCGGAGCCCGGCAGGTGCACTTCGGTGAGATCGAGAAGCCCGGCTCGCCCGACGAGCTGATGCACCACTCCCCACTGTTGGACAGCCTTCTCGAAGGAGTCAGCGCATGATCGGCCCGCTCGACGAGTACCCGATCCACCAGGCGCCGCTGCCGATCAACCGGCCGGCCAGCAGTGACCGGAACTTCTACGACCGCTGCTATTTCAACGGCTTCGACACCCTCGGTGGCGACACGATGCTGATCACCGGGCTCGGTTACTACCCGAACCTCGGGGTCAAGGACGCCTACCTGCTGCTGCGCCGCGGCCAGACCCAGACGGCGGTGCACCTGTCGGACGCGATCGACGGCAACCGCCTCGACCAGCGGGTCGGCAAGTACGCCCTGGAGGTGGTCGAGCCGCTGCAGAAGATCAGGCTGGTGCTCGAGGAGACCGACGGTCTCGCGATGGACATCACCTGGGACGGCTCGCACCCGGTCGTGCAGGAGCTGCCGCACCTGATGCTCGCCTCCGAGACCAAGCCGACGCTGGACGCCCAGCGCTTCGCCCAGCTCGGCTCGTGGTCCGGCCACCTGCTCGTCGACGGCGAGGAGATCACGGTCGACCCGGAGCACTGGATGGGTAGCCGCGACCGGTCCTGGGGCATCCGCCCGGTCGGCGAGAGCGAGCCGGCCGGGCGCCCGCAGGACCCGCCGATGGAGGGCTTCTGGTGGCTGTACGTGCCGCTGCGCTTCGAGACGTTCTCGGTCGTGATCATCATGCAGGAGCTGCACAACGGCTTCCGGACGCTGAACGACGCCAGTCGGATCTGGCACGCCGACGGCCGTGTCGAGCAGCTCGGCTGGCCGCGGGTCGAGTTCGACTACACGCCCGGGACCCGGCACCCTGAGGGCGCCCGGATCACGGCCACCAACCCGGACGGCAGTCCCGTCGTCATCGAGGTCGAGACCGTCACCCACGCGGTCCTGCACGTCGGCGGCGGGTACGGCGGTGACCCGGACTGGGGCCACGGCCGGTGGATGGGCGAGAACTTCACCGAGCGGGTCAGCTACGACATGACCGACGCCGACGTCGTCGCCCGCTCGGGCTTCGGCGTGATCGATCACTACGGCCGGGCCACGTGTGACGGCGAGGTCGGGCACGGCTTGTTCGAGCACGCGTCGTTCGGCCGGCACGACCCGACCGGGTTCGTCGACTGGAGCAACGACCGGAAGTAGCAGGCCCTGAGCAGCTCGCGTAGCGAGCGCCTCGAAGGGGTCAGACCAGTGCGCGCCCGTCGTGCCGGGCGAGCTTCTCGGCGACCTGGCGCTGGTCGGCGAGCCAGGACTCCTCCGGGGTCGGCGGCAGCATGTCGTCCCACTCGACTGCGAACGAGCCGAGGATCTGTCCGAACCTGGCCGGCCTGGCGATGTGCCAGACGTGCAGGTGTGCCGCCCCGTCGCCGATCCGCATCACGTGGACCCGGCCGACGTTCTCCAGGTTGCTCATGATCCGGGTCAGCCAGAGCGAGAGCCGGCCGAGCTCGCTCGCCTGGTCGTCGGAGAGGTCGGTGTAGTCGAGGTGCTCCTTCGGCTCGAGCATCAGGACCAGCGGCAGTCCGCCGCGCGGCATCGCGCGCAGCGTCCAGTCGTCGTTGGTCCAGATCAGCCGGTCGTCGCGGACCCCTGAACACGTGTCGCAGGGTCGTCCGCCCGGGTCGCCCTCGCGGGGCGCCTCCTCGGGCAACGGCCGGTCCAGCACCTTGGTCACCAGGGCACCGCCGACCACCTCCCAGGGGAAGACGTCCCAGCTCTGCGCCGGAGTCATCGGCAGTCTGCCGTCGGTCCCGACGGTCTCGAGGATGCGGGCGTAGAGCTCTTCGGGTGATTCGGCCATGGCGCAACGGTGCCAGAGGCAGGACCCGAGGTCGCTCAGGAGGGGGGATCCCGTGCCGATCTGATCGGGACTACGTGCACTCCACGGACGGAGTGCCGACGGGAAGGAATCCCCATGCCATTGACACGTTCCCTGTCCCATCGGGCCCGAACGGGGCTCGCCGCCGCGGTCGCGGTGTCCGTGATCGGCGCGGTACCGGTCCTCGCCGGCCCAGCGTCCGCCGGTTCCTCGGCCCCCACCCGCGCCGCGGTCACCGCCGAGTGCGGCGGCGCCCAGGCTGCGCTGGCACAGGCCCGCCGCCAGCAGGGCGTCGCCAGGGCCAACCTGGCCAAGGCGCGCAAGGTCCTGCGCAAGGCGAAGGCCGCCCACAAGCCGGCGCAGGTGCGCAAGGCTCGCAAGGCCGTGGATCGGATCGCCAAGCGTCACCGCACGCTGACCCGCACCGTCTCGTACCGCCAGAAGCGCCTCAACTACGCCTGCGCCGCCCCCAACTCGGCTGCGCGCGCGAACGCGGCCGGCAGCGCGCTCGGCCTGCTCGCGATCGCCAACGGCCTCGACCTCGAGACGATCGACCTGAACCAGCTGACCGCGCTGCTCGACCAGCTCCTGCCCGGAGTGGCCGACCAGCTGAGCGACGGACAGCTCACCGCGTTGCTCGCCGGCTTCAACGCGCTCGGCGGTGGCGTCGACCCGACCGCGCTTCTCGCGCAGCTCGCCGGCGGCCTCGGCGCCGGCGACATCACCGCGCTTCTCGCAGGCATCGCGGACCCGGCGGTCCTCCAAGCGCTCGCGGGCCACCTGCTCGGTGAACTCAGTCTCATGGGCGGCGGGTTCGCCCTGCCCGAGTCCTTCGACCCGACCGGGCTGCTGGCGACGTTCGCCGGCATCTTCGGTCAGCTCGACCCGAGCCAGCTCGGTCAGCTGCTCTCCCTGGTCACCGCGGCCACGGGCGGCGACGCCTCGGCCCTCGACCTGTCCCAGGTGACCAGCCTGCTCGATTCGCTGGTCCCCGGCATCAGTGAGGTGCTCGACCCGGCCCAGCTCAGTGCGCTGTTCACCTCGTTCACCGGTTCCGAGCTCAGCCCGGACGTTCTGGCGACGTTCCTCGGCGGGCAGTTCTCGCCCGAGGTCCTGGCCGGCGTCCTGGCCGGCACCGCGCCCGACGAGGTGGTCGGCGCGGTGATCGCCCAGGTGATGGCGCAGCTGGCCACCGCCGGCGGCGGCTCGCTGCTGCTCCCGTCCGACCTGGGTCTGGAGGCCCTGACCGGCCTGGTCGACACCGTCGTCGACCTGCTCGACGCCCTCACCGGCGGCGGGGTGCTGCCGGTGATCTGCGGGATCCTGCCGCTGCCCGGACTCTGCGACTGAGCAAACCGGATCGCCCGACCGGGTGATGAGTCGACATCGGCCGGGTGTCCGCCCTCGGGGCGGGCGCCCGGTCGGCGTTTCCGGGCTGCGACCATGAGGTTCGTGGGCACCGACGTCGACGACCAGCAGGCCCGGGGCGCCTGGGCGGTGTGGCTGGTCGCCCTGCTCGTCTACATGCTCGCGGTCTTCCACCGGTCCTCGCTCGCCGTCGCCGGCCTCGCCGCCACGGAGCGCTTCGACATCAGCGCCGCTCAGCTCGCGACCTTCACGATGCTCCAGCTGCTGGTCTACGCCGCGATGCAGGTCCCGGTCGGGCTGCTGGTCGACCGGTTCGGCCCGCGTGCCGTCCTCGCCGTCGGCGCGCTCACCCTGACCGCGGCCCAGGTCGGCTTCGCGTTCGCCGACAACTACTCGTTCGCGCTGCTGGCGCGGTTCTTCGTCGGGATCGGGGACGCGATGACCTTCATCTGCGTGCTCCGGCTGGTCGCCACCTGGTTCGCGCCGCGCCGGATCCCGGTGATGATCCAGGTGACCGGCGTCCTCGGCCAGCTGGGCGCGATCATCGCCGCGGTGCCGATGACCTGGGCGCTGGGGCAGCTCGGCTGGACGCGGGCCTACCTCGGGGCCGCGTCACTCGGGATCGTGATGACGCTGGCGCTGCTGGTCGTCGTACGCGACGCACCGCATGCGCGCCGGGTGCGGGGACGGGCGATGGACCTCCGCACCATCCGGGCCAGTCTGGCGGCGTCCTGGGAGCATCCCGGCACTCGGCTGGGCTTCTGGGTGCACTTCGCCACCCAGTTCAGCGCCACCGTGCTCGGGCTCCTGTGGGGGTTCCCGTTCTTCGTCAAGGGCGAGGGCGTCAGTGAGGAGACGGCCGGCCTGCTGCTCACCGTGATGGTGCTGGCGATCATGGTGGCCGGACCGATCATGGGCTGGCGCACCGGCCTCCGGCCGTGGAACCGCTCGACGCTCGTGATCGCCATCGTCTTGTCGATCGTGACCGTCTGGACCGTGGTGCTCGCGTGGCCGGGGAACGCACCGCTGTGGCTGCTCGTGATCCTGGTGGTGGTCTCCGGGCTCGGCGGGCCCGCGTCGGTGATCGGGTTCGACCTCGGTCGCACCTCCAACCCTCCCGAGCGACTGGCCAGTGCGACCGGGATCATCAACATGGCCGGCTTCATGGCCAGCCTGACCCTGGTGATCGCCGTCGGGCTGATCCTCGACTGGCAGACACCCGGGGACTCGACGGCCTACACGCCGTCGGCGTTCCGCTGGGCGATGAGCTTCCAGTACGTGCTCTGGACCGTCGGCCTGATCCAGATCTGGCGCTACCGGCGCAAGGCCCGGGCCCGGCTCCTTGCCGACGACCCGGTCCTGTGGCGGGAGCTGTCCGGGCGCGACTGAGCGATGGTCCGGACGACCGGCACGGACGGCCGTCCGGACTCCGGGCCGGCGTCAGTACGCTCAACCCTTGTGAGCGGTGACCTGAACATCCCCGAAGCCCCGGCCGTCGACGGTGCGGTGCACATCCACTCCGGCAAGGTGCGCGACCTCTACCGGATGACCGAGGGGCCGCACGAGGGCCGGCTCCTGATGGTCGCGAGCGACCGGATCTCGGCGTACGACTTCGTGCTGGACAGCACCATCCCGGACAAGGGCGCGATCCTCACCCGGATGTCGCTGTGGTGGTTCGACCAGCTCGCCTCGATCGTGCCCAACCACGTCGTCAGCTCCGAGGTGCCCGAGACGGTCCGCGGCCGGGCCGTCTTCTGCGAAGAGCTCGCGATGTTTCCGGTCGAGTGCGTCGCCCGCGGCTACCTGACCGGCTCCGGGCTGCTCGACTACCGGGCGACCGGGGAGGTCTGCGGGATCCCGCTCCCGGCCGGACTCGAGGACGGCAGCCGGCTGCCGGACCTGATCTTCACCCCGGCCAGCAAGGCCGCCGTCGGCGACCATGACGAGAACGTCTCCTACGACGCCGTCGTGGGCACCGTCGGCGCCGAGACAGCTGCCGCACTGCGCGAGCTGACCCTGCGGATCTACGGCCGGGCCGAGGAGATCGCCCGCGAGCGGGGGATCATCCTGGCCGACACCAAGTTCGAGTTCGGGGCGCGCGCGGACGGCACGATCGTGCTCGCCGACGAGGTGCTGACCCCCGACTCGAGCCGGTTCTGGCCGGCGTCGGAGTGGAGGCCCGGTCAGCAGCAGCCGTCGTACGACAAGCAGATCGTGCGTGACTGGCTGACCTCCGCCGAGAGCGGCTGGGACCGTACGTCGGGTGACCGGCCGCCCGCGCTGCCGGAGTCGGTGATCGCGCACACCCGGGCCCGTTACCTCGAGGCGTACGAGCTCCTGACCGGGGAGAGGTTCTGACCCGCACGCGTCCGGTCGACTTCGACGTCCCCGTCGAGGTCGCGTTCGCCTACCTGGTCGATCCCGTCAACCGGCCGGCCTGGCAGTCCTCGCTGCGTCGGATCGAGGACCTCAGCGGTCCGGTGCCCGTGGTCGGCCAGACCTGGACCGACGTGACCGGACCAGGACTCCGCGCCGCGATGGAGACCACGGTGCTCGACCCGCCCACGACCTGGACAGAACGCGGGACCTGGCGCGGGATCAGCGCCGAGCTCACACTGAGGTTCGCCCCGCGGGACGGCGGCTGCACCGTCACAGCCGAAGCCCGGGTCACCGGCCGGGGTCTGCTGCGGCCGGTGGGCCCGCTGGTGACGAAGGCGGCGGGCCTGGCGGTGCCGGGAGATCTCGCTCGTGCCGCTCGGATCCTCGTCCAGGGTGGCGGCTGAAGATTGTCGCTCCGGGCCAAGACGGCGCCGGGATCCCTCGCTAGGTTTACCACCATGCTGAATCTGTCCGTCCTGCTCGAGGACTCCGCCCGCAAGTACCCCACCCGCGACGCCCTGGTGCTCGGAGACACCCGGCTGACCTACGCCCAGGTGAACGCCGCTGCGAACCAGGTCGCGAACCTCCTGGTCGAGCGCGGCATCGGGCCGGGCGACAAGGTCGCGCTCAGCTGCCCGAACCTCCCTTACTTCCCGATCGTCTACTACGGCGTGCTCAAGGCCGGAGCTGTCGTGGTGCCGCTGAACGTCCTCCTCAAGGGTCGCGAGGTCGCGTACCACCTCGAGGACGCGGACGTGAAGGCGTACTTCTGCTTCCAGGGCACGCCGGACCTCGCCATCGGTGCCGAGGGCCACGCCGGCTATCTCGCGGCGCAGGAAGCCGGCAGCGGCGTCGAGCACTTCTTCATGATCACCGCCGACCCGGCCGCGCCGTCGCCGATCGACGGCACCGAGACCCTCGGGCAGGCACTCGCCGGTAAATCGCCGGTCTTCGACGCGGTGGTGACCGAGCCGAACGACACCGCGATCATCCTGTACACCTCGGGGACGACCGGTCAGGCCAAGGGCGCAGAGCTCAGCCACTCGAACACGATGATGAACGTCGTCACCATGAACCAGCTGTTCCGGAACAGGCCGGCCACGGACACCCACGTGCTGACCCTGCCGCTGTTCCACACCTTCGGGGCCACGGTCCAGATGCACGCGGGTTTCTCGATGGCCGCGACCCTGTTGCTGGTCCCGCGCTTCGACGCCGACGCCGTGATCGGCCTGATGCAGAAGGAGGACGTCACCTTCTTCGCCGGCGTACCGACGATGTGGTGGGGCCTGCTGGGCGCGCTGGAGGCCGCCGGCGGTGCCGTCGACGTCGAGCGGATCGCCCGCAACCTGCGGATCGGCGCCTCGGGAGGCGCCAGCCTCCCGGTCGAGATCATCACCAAGGTCAAGGAGAAGCTCGGCGTCACCATCCTCGAGGGCTACGGCCTCTCCGAGACCTCGCCGGTGGCGACCTTCAGCGATCCCGACCAGGAACCGCGGCCGGGCTCCATCGGCGTACCGATCTGGGGCGTCGACGTGAAGCTGATCGACGACGACTGGAACGAGATCACGGAGGTCGACGCGATCGGCGAGATCGCGATCAAGGGCCACAACATCATGAAGGGCTACTACGGCCGGCCCGAGGCGACCGCCGAGGCGATCAAGAACGGCTGGTTCCGCTCCGGCGACCTGGCCCGGCGTGACGCCGACGGCTTCTACTACATCGTCGACCGCTCCAAGGACATGATCATCCGCGGCGGCTTCAACGTGTACCCGCGCGAGATCGAAGAGGTCCTGATGACCCATCCGGACGTCTCGCTGGCCGCGGTCGTCGGGGTGGCCCACGAGTCCCACGGCGAGGAGGTGAAGGCGTTCGTGATCAAGAACGCCGACGCCGCGATCACCGAGGACGAGCTGATCGCGTGGGGCAAGGAGCAGATGGCGAACTACAAGTACCCCCGGATCGTCACCTTCGTCGACAGCCTCCCGATGACCGCGACCGGCAAGATCCTCAAGCGGGAACTGGTCGACTGACCTGGATTTTCGCGGGTGGTCCAGGTCACTGATTCGGGCGGTTTGCACCTGAGCACTTAGGATTCTCCCCGTGTCGAGGGGACCCACGGTCGTCCATCGCAGCGCTGGACGGCACAGAGCAGCTCGTCCGGACCCGGTGGGTCCGGCGCTCGGTCGTGCCTTCCTGATGGCCCTGCTCCCGGCGTTCGTCCTCGGCATCTGTGCCTGGCTCTACCTGCTGTTCGCGTCCTCCGGGCAGAGCCTCCGGCTGGCCACCGACCCGCAGGCGCTGCGCTGGGTGGCGATCGGGATCGGAGTGGTCTGGGCGGGCTGGATCCTGTTGATCTGCCGCACCTACGCACGCAGTCGTCCGCCGAACCTGGCCGGCCCGGCCCGGTTCTTCGGCATCGTCGGCGTCATCCTGCTCTGCGGCGCGGTGACCGCGCCGATGGCGATCGGGGCCCGGTACGCCGTCGTCCAGCGCGACCTGATCGACACGGTCTTCGGGGACCAGGAGAGTGCGACGACGCCCGACGCGACCGTGGCGAACCCCTGGGGCAAGCGCAAGCGGGTGAACGTGCTGCTGCTGGGCGGCGACGGCGCCGTGCATCGTCCCGGAGTGCGGACGGACTCGGTGATGCTCGCGAGCATCGACACCAAGAGCGGCCGCACCATCTTGTTCAGCCTCCCGCGCAACCTGCAGGACGTTCCGTTCCGGGCCGGGTCGAAGCTCGACGACGCTTACCCGGACGGCTTCACCGACGGGACCGAGAACAACGCCGAGTACTTCCTGAACGCCGTCTACCGCAACGTCCCGGCACTGCACCCGGGCATCCTCGGCCGGTCGGACAACGAAGGCGCGGACGCGGTCAAGCTCGCGGTCTCGGGTGCACTCGGGATCCGCGTCGACTACTACGTGCTGGTGAACCTCGACGGCTTCCGGCAGTTGGTGGACGCGATGGGCGGGATCACCGTCAACATCAACGAGCGGGTCCCCATCGGTGGCAACACGGACGCGCACATCCTCCCGGAGGACTACCTGGAGCCAGGGCCCAACCAGCGGCTCAACGGCTTCCAGGCACTCTGGTTCACCCGCGGCCGGTACGGCTCGACCGACTACAAGCGGATGGAGCGGCAGCGGTGCGCGGTCAACGCGATCGCCGCCGAAGCCGGGCCGATCAAGATGCTCCGGCGCTACACGAAGCTCGCGAGCGCCAGCAAGGAGATCGTCCGGACCGACATCCCGCACAAGCTGCTTCCCGCCTTCGTGAACCTGGCGGCGAAGGTCAAGAAGCAGCCGATGAAGTCGGTCGGCTTCGAGCGCAGCGACGAGTTCGATCCGAACGAGCCCGACTTCGACTTCGTGCACGCGGCCGTCCAGGCGGCGCTGCACCCGCTCCGGCAGCCGGCCTCGCCGTCGACTCCGTCCGGCGGCTCGACCGCGTCGACGGACAAGGCGCCGAGCAAGGCAAGCCGCGCGAACGACGACTGCGCGTACCGGCCGGCGGAGAGCGACGCCGGTTAGGCTCGGCGGCGGACCTGCTCTCCGGACCCTGGAGTGACCGATGACCGCGCCGTACCTGCTCTCCTCCTCGACCGTGGTCGCCGCGAGTCCCGAGGACGCTTACGACACTCTCTGCGCCGCACCGCTGGAGAAGTTGTTCACGACCCGCGCGGGCCCGATCCCGTACGTCGTCCGCTGCGACGGCCAGGTCGGGGAGTGGGGAAGCCTCGGACAGACCCGGACGGTGGTGCTCTCCGACGGCGGCGGGAACCTGGAGACGCTGGTCGGCGTCGACCGGGCGACCCAGGACTACCGCTACGAGCTGACCGACTTCAAAGGCCCGTTCAAGGCATTGATCACGAGCATCGACGGCCGGTTCACGTTCGTTCCCGAAGGTCAGGGAACCCGGGTGATCTGGAGCTGGTCACTGCATCCGGTCAACCCGGTGACCCGGCTGATCCTGCCGGTGGTCGGGTTCTTCTGGCGTCGCTGGGCGGCCTCCATGTGGCCCCGTTACGCCACGATGCTGCCCGCGTGATCCGGGACTGACCGACGCGACTAGAATCGTGTCCGTCCTCCCCGTCTGAACCCAGGAGCGCCCCGTGGCCCGTGTCGTCGTCGACGTCATGCCCAAGCCCGAGATCCTCGACCCGCAGGGCAAGGCCGTTCTCGGCGCGCTGCCCCGGCTCGGTTTCGACGGTGTCACCGAGGTCCGGCAGGGGAAGAGGTTCGAGCTCGAGATCGACGGCGAGCTCACCGACGAGCGCCTCGCCGAGGTCGAGAAGATGGCCGAGACGCTGCTCTCGAACCCGGTGATCGAGGACTACGCGGTCCGGGTCCTCTCATGAGGGTCGGGGTCGTCACCTTCCCGGGCTCCCTGGACGACGCCGACGCGCGCCGTGCTGTCCGGCTGGCCGGCCACGAGGCCGTCGCGCTCTGGCACGGCGACCACGACCTCCAGGGCGTGGACGCGGTCCTGCTCCCCGGCGGGTTCTCCTACGGGGACTACCTGCGCTGCGGCGCGATCGCCCGGTTCGCCCCGGTCATGACCGAGGTCATCGACGCCGCCAAGGGCGGGATGCCGGTCCTGGGCATCTGCAACGGCTTCCAGATCCTCTGCGAGTCGCACCTGCTCCCTGGTGCCCTGATCCGCAACGACCACCGGAAGTTCGGCTGCCTCGACCAGACGCTGGTGATCGAGAACAACAAGACCGCCTGGACCAACGCCTACGCCGCCGGCCAGGAAGTCACCATCGTGCTCAAGAACGGCGAGGGCTCGTTCGTCGCCGACGAGAGGACGCTGGACATGCTCGAGGCCGAGGGCCGGGTCGTGGCCCGGTACGTCGGCAACCCCAACGGCTCCCAGCGCGCGATCGCCGGGATCAGCAACGAGGCAGGCAACGTCGTCGGCCTGATGCCGCACCCCGAGCACGCCATCGAGGCGCTTTGCGGCCCCGGGACCGACGGGCTCGGGTTCTTCGAGTCGCTCGGCAACGCGCTCGTCTGACGGGTGAACCTGACCGTCAGATCCGGCCCTGCTCCAGTGCGACCCAGGTCGGTGAACCGACGGCCTTGGTGAGCTTGAGGCCGCGGCGGACCTGGTAGGCGCCGACCGCGTTGGCCGTGGCGGCGTCGTACACGCCGGTGATCCTGAGCATCGGTGAACCGGCCGCGTTGAGTGCGCGCTGCACCCGGACGACGTCGGCGCCGCGGGTCGCGTTGGTCAGGAACGTCCGGGTGTTGGCGGCGACGACCAGTGAGGTCCAGTCCCGCTGGGTGAAGGCGCGCTGCTGGCGGTGGCCGACCCTCTTCTGCCAGGCCTTCACGCCTGCTGTGGTGCGCGGGTTCCAGTTGCCGGTGACCGTGGCGGTGTACAGCCCGCGCTGCTTGAGCAGGCACTGCAGGGTCGCGTGCATGCCGGTGCGGGTGTGCGGGTCGGTGAAGCGGTACATCAGGTGGTTGTTGGCCGCCGTCGTGCACCGCGCGTCGGGGACCGGCGAAGCCTGCTCCGGGGTCGCGGGGCCGGCCGGCGTGTACGGACCACCGCGCAGGTCGAGGTAGTTGTTGTCGATGTTGATGGTCACCCCGCCCCAGGTCTCGTTGTGCCCGCCCCGGTACTGCCGGATCCGGCGACCGGCCCAGCCGTCGGACCGGATGTACGCCGAGGAGACGCCGTCCGCCTTCGTCCAGTCGTCGTCCCAGTCGGCGATCCAGAGGTGGTACGGCAGCGAGATGGTGTTGCCGGGGGTGACCCGGGCGTCGTCGAGCGCCTTGATGCCCGAGGCGGCACTGGAGTAGACGCCGGAGGTGTAGCCGTTCGCCTTGAGCTGGTTGGTCCATGCGGAGAGGAACTTCAGCGCTGACATCCGGCAGTTCGTCCCGGCGATGCTGAACGCCTCGAGGTCGTAGAAGATCGTGCTCTCGGCGACGATGCCGAGCCGCTTGGCCGCCGCGGTGGCGATGTCGGCCTCGTTGCGCCCCTGGGCGCGGGCCTTGGCGTAGTCGTTGGTGGAGTCGGGGTTGATCTTGTTCTGCTGGTAGCGGTCCCGCGTCGAGCAGGCGGCCTGGGCGCCGAGGTGGATCGGGAGCAGGCGCCAACCGGTGTTGAGCTGGGTGCGGACCCAGGTCGGGGTCAGGTTCGTCTGTGCCTGGCAGTAGCGCAGCGAGCCGGAGATGTAGATGCCCACGGCCCGGTACGGCGAGCTCTTCAGCCAGGTGGTCATCTTCGACTGGCTCGGCGCCTCGCACTGGTCGAAGCCCTTGCCGGTGAAGTTGCCCGGCGTGATCGGGTTCCCCGACGCTGCGGACACCGTCGTCGAGGCAAGGGCGCCTGACTGTGCGGCGGTCAGGCCGGTAGCGGCGAGAGCGGCCAGGATGAAGCCGACGAGGACACGTCGCAGGCGCGGGTGGGGAAGCATGGTGACTCCAGGCGTGGGGAAGGAAGCATCGTCACCATAACCTCACCAGTCACATGAGTCACAGGCGACGTGCCGATCGGGTGCGGCCAGATTATCCCGTTTGCCGGATTCAGGGACGAAGTCGGAGGAGCTTCCCGCGACCGGCCCGGTGACGGCTGGACCGGGCGTCGGGAGCCGGGCCGCACCGGATAGATTGGGGCCTGACATCCCCCGAGCCCGGAGCGCCTCCCTCGTGTCTGATGCCCGTCCCCTTCTCGACACCGTTGCCGTCGCCTCGCAGGACCCGGACCGGGAGCAACCCTGGTCCGATCTCGGGCTCAAGGCCGACGAGTACGCGAGGATCCGCGAGATCCTCGGCCGCCGGCCGACCAGCTCGGAGCTGGCGATGTACTCGGTGATGTGGAGCGAACACTGCTCCTACAAGTCCACCAAGGTGCACCTCAAGCAGTTCAGCGAGATCCCCCAGGAGACCCCGGTCGGCAAGATGCTCGCCGGCATCGGCGAGAACGCCGGCGTGATCGACGTCGGCCAGGGCTATGCGGTCACCTTCAAGGTCGAGTCGCACAACCACCCGTCGTTCGTCGAGCCCTACCAGGGCGCGGCCACCGGCGTCGGCGGGATCGTCCGCGACATCCTCGCGATGGGCGCCCGCCCGGTCGCCGTGATGGACCCGCTGCGCTTCGGCCCGCTGGACGCCCCGGACACCCACCGGGTGCTGCCCGGGATCGTGGCCGGCGTCGGCGGCTACGGCAATTGCCTGGGCCTGCCGAACATCGGCGGCGAGGCCGTCTTCGACGAGACCTACCTCGGCAACCCGCTCGTCAACGCGCTCTGCGTCGGCGTGCTGCGGCACGAGGACCTGCACCTGGCCAAGGCCTCCGGCGTCGGCAACCAGGTGATCCTGTACGGCGCCCGCACCGGTGGCGACGGCATCGGCGGCGTGAGCGTGCTCGCGAGCGAGACCTTCGACGCGGACGGCCCGGCCAAGCGGCCGAGCGTCCAGGTCGGCGACCCGTTCATGGAGAAGCTGCTCATCGAGTGCACCCTGGAGATCTTCGCGGCCGGCCTGGTCGCGGGCATCCAGGACCTCGGCGGCGCGGGCCTCTCGTGCGCGACCTCCGAGCTGGCCAGTGCCGGCGACGGCGGCATGCACGTCGAGCTCGACCGGGTGCCGCTGCGCGACTCGACGCTCGCGCCCGAAGAGATCCTGATGAGCGAGTCGCAGGAGCGGATGATGGCGGTCGTCGAGCCCGCCGACGTCGCCGCGTTCATGGCGATCTGCGAGAAGTGGGACGTCGAGGCGGTCGTGGTCGGCGAGGTCACCGACGGCGACCGGCTGATCATCGACTGGCACGGCGAGACCGTCGTCGACGTACCGCCGCGGTCGGTCGCGCACGACGGACCGACGTACAACCGCCCGTACGCCCGCCCGTCCTGGCAGGACGCGCTCCAGGCCGACGGCGCCGAGGCGCTCGCCCGGCCGAGCACCGGGGCGGAGCTCCGCGAGACGGTCCTGCGCCTCGCGGCCAGCCCGAACCTCTGCGACAAGTCCTGGATCACCGACCAGTACGACCGCTACGTGCTCGGCAACACCGTGCTGGCTCAGCCGTCCGACTCCGGGATGATCCGGATCGACGAGGAGACCAACCTCGGCGTCGCGGTCTCCACGGACTGCAACGGCCGCTTCGCCAAGCTCGACCCGTACGCCGGCGCGCAGCTCGCCCTGGCCGAGTCGTACCGCAACGTCGCCACCGGCGGGGCCAAGCCGCTGGCGATCAGCGACTGCCTCAACTTCGGCTCGCCCGAGGACCCGGACGTGATGTGGCAGTTCGCCGAGGCCTGCCGCGGTCTGAAGGACGGCTGCCTCGAGCTGGGGATCCCGGTCACCGGCGGCAACGTCAGCCTCTACAACCAGACCGGGGAGACCGCGATCCTGCCGACCCCGGTGGTCGCAGTCCTCGGCGTGATCGAGGACGTCACCAAGCGGACCCCGACCGGTTTCCAGAAGCCGGGCGAGGTGGTCTTCCTGCTCGGTGAGACCCGCGAGGAACTCTCCGGGTCCGAGTGGGCGCACGTCGTACACGGGCACCTCGGCGGGATGCCGCCGGTGGTGGACCTGGCCGCCGAGAAGGCACTCGCTGAACTGCTCGCCGAGGGTGTCGGCCTGCTGACGTCGGCGCACGACGTCTCGGACGGCGGACTCGCCCAGACGCTGGTCGAGTCGGCGCTGCGCAACGACATCGGCGTGATCGCGACGCTGGCCGAGGACGACGCCTTCGTCGCGCTCTTCGCCGAGTCCGCGGGCCGGGTGGTCGTGACCGTCGACCACAGCGACGCCGACGCGCTGCAGGCGCTGGCCGCGAAGCACGGCGTCACCGTGAGTGCCCTCGGTGTGACCGGCGGTGACGCCCTCGACATCGACGGCCAGTTCACCCTGCCGCTCGACGAGGTCCGCGTGGCCTGGACGTCGACACTGCCTGCGGTCTTCGCCGGCTGAGCCGCGAAACCTGATGGACGGCGACCTCAAGGCGCTCACCAAGCACTACCTGGCCCTGCTGGCGGCCAAGGCCCCCGGGCATGCCGTCGAGGTCCGGGTGCCGCCGTACGGCGCCGTCCAGGCCGTCGAGGGCGGACGGCACACCCGGGGCACCCCGCGGGCCGTCGTCGAGACCGACCCGGAGACGTGGATCGCGGTCGCCCGTGGCGAGCTCGGCTGGCACGAGGCGGTCGAGAACGGGCTGATCAGGGCGTCGGGGGAGCGGACCGACCTGTCGGAGCACCTCCCGCTCGACTGAGGGGTGTCCGGACTCAGCTGGTCGCGATCCCGCTGAGCTGCAGGTACTCGTCGAGGGTGTCGGAGCGCAGCGCCTGCCAGAGGTCGGCGTCCTTCTCCTCGTCGAGGCGGATGTAGTCGATGCCGTTCAGTTCGACGGTCGGGTCCGCGGCGTACGGGACGGTCAGGAACGTGGTGTTGCTGGTGCGCAGACTCCGCATCGACCACAACGTCCCGAACATGCTCAGGTAGGAGAAGCTCTCCTCGACCGTGGTGTGACCGGCACCGGCGCGGAGCAATTGGTTCATCCGGAACGGGTGGGTGATGGTGCCGCCGTCGACCGCGCTGCGCATCAGGGCCTTCATCAGGCTCTGCTGCCGGGCGACCCGGTCGACGTCGAGCTCGGGCATGCACGGCCGCAGGGCGATGTAGTCCAGGGACCCCTGTCCGTCCATCCGCTGCTCGCCGGCGGGTTCGTCGCAGACGGACTCCGGGACGTTGACGACGACACCTTCGAAGATGTCGACCATCTCGCGGAACGCGTTCAGGTTCAGGGTCATCACCCGGTCCATCCGGGTGCCGGTCAGGGTCTCGATCGTCTGCACGTAGAGCTTGGCGCCACCCTGGGCGTACGCGTCGGGGAGCTTGCCGACGCCGTACCCGGGGATCCGCAGCGCGCTGTCGCGCGGGATCGAGATGACGTACATCGCCTCGGCGTCGCGGTCGAGGTGGACGATCATGACCAGGTCGCTGTTCGCGAAGTCGGGCTGCCAGCCGACGCCCGGGGTCCGCCCCGCAGCGGGCTCGTTGGGGTTGTTGCCGACGACCAGGAAGTTCTGGCCGGGGGTGTCGGCCCCGGCCTGGCCGGCCACGTCGGGCATCCGCTCCAGGCCGCCGAAGGTGTACCGGAACCAGAACGCACCGAGGACGAGGAGGAGCACCAGCCCGCTCGCGGTCCAGATCAAGGCCTTCCGGGTCCGGCGCTTGCGGCGGACCCGCTTCTTGTAGAGCTCGTGGCGCACCCGGCGCGCCTCGGTCTCCTCCTCGGTCGGCACCGGCTTGTCGACCCAGCGCAGGTCCTCGGTCGCCGAGGCGAAGACCGCCTCGGACAGGTCCTTGTGCTGGCCCGGCGGCGGCAGCTCGGCCGGGTTCTTCAGGACCGCGGGCCGGTGATCGAACAGCGGCGCGGTCCGACGGGGGCCGTCCGGGGAGAGCTCGGTGAGGTCGGCGGGCTGGGAGACCGCGGTGTGCGGCGCCGGACGGGGCGATGACTCGACCGGTTCGGCGGCCGCCGGGCCCGGTGCCGGGTCCTGTTCCGGGGCATGGCCGTCCGAGGACTCGTTCACGTTCTCGTCCTCGGTCACCTGATCTGTCCCCCTGCTGCGTCCGGGCAACTCCGCGAAAGAGTACGACGGACTCGACCTGACGGTCTGCAAACGCCCCGTGGGTGGACCGGCCGCGTGTCCGGGGCCCGGCTCCCTCGGGCTACGGTGAGTCTCATGGAGATCGACGAGCTGCGTACCCGTGTCCAGGCGGTCCTGCCAGGGATCCGTTCCGACCTCGAGGACCTGGTGCGGATCGAATCCGTCAGTGCGGATCCGAAGCGCGCCGGCGAGGTCCAGCGCAGCGCCGAGGCGGTGCAGGCACTGTTCGCGGCCGAGGGCTTCGAGGCCCGGATCGCCACCGCGGACGGCGGCGCCCCCGCCGTGATCGCCCACCGTCCCGGGCCCGCGGGGTCGCCGACGGTGCTGCTCTACGCGCACCACGACGTCCAGCCCGAGAACGACCACGCCGAGTGGGACAGCCCGCCGTACGTGCCCACCGAGCGCGACGGGCGCCTGTACGCCCGGGGCTCCGCCGACGACAAGGCGGGGATCTGCGCCCACCTGGCCGCGATCCGCGCCCTCGGTGACGACCTCGCGGTGGGGGTGACCATGTTCATCGAGGGCGAGGAAGAGGTCGGTTCGGACTCGCTGCCGGCGCTCCTGGCCCAGGAGAAGGAGTCGCTCACCGCCGACGTGATCGTGATCGCGGACAGCGGCAACTGGGACATCGGGGTCCCCGCCCTGACCACCAGCCTCCGCGGCCTGGTCCGCGTCGACATCGAGGTGCGCACCCTGACCCACGCCGTGCACTCGGGGATGTGGGGCGGCCTGGTCCCGGACTCGCTGATGACCCTGGCCCGGGTGATCGCCAGCCTGCACGACGACGAGGGCAACGTCGCCATCGCCGGCCTGCACTCCGGTCCGGCCGACGACGTCGAGTACCCCGAGGTCCGGCTGCGCGCCGAGTCCGGGGCGGTCCCCAGCATCGAATGGATCGGCTCCGGCCCGATCGTGGAGCGCCTGTGGACCAAGCCGGCGCTGAGCATCACCGGACTGGACGCCCCGAAGGTCTTCGGAGCGAGCAACACGCTGGTGCCCAGTGCGAAGGCGCGGATCTCGCTGCGGATCGCTCCCGGTGACACCACGGCCAACGCGACCGAATGCCTGCGCCGCCACCTCGAGGCGAACGTCCCGTGGGGCGCCGAGCTCGACGTCGTGGTCGTGGACACGGGCGAGGCGACCGCGATCGACGCGACCGGGCCGGCGTACGACGTCGCGCGGGACGCGTTCACCCAGGCCTGGGACGGCGTCCGCCCGGTGGACATGGGCGTCGGTGGTTCGATCCCGTTCATCGCCGAGTTCCTGCTTGCGTTCCCGCAGGCCAGCGTCCTGGTGACCGGCGTCGAGGACCCCGACACCCGGGCCCACGGAGCCAACGAGGGTCTGCACCTGGCGGAGTTCGAGCGGGTCTGTCTCGCCGAAACGCTCCTGCTGGCGAACTTGGCCTCCATGCGCCCGTAGAATGGGCCCGTGGCCAGCCCTGGACAGCCCTCCCGCCGAAGCGGCGGCGACGGCCGACTGACGCAGGATCTCGACCCCCAAGACCGCGGACCCCAGGACGCCTGTGGCGTCTTCGGCGTCTGGGCCCCCGGCGAGGACGTCGCCAAGCTCGCGTACTACGGCATCTACGCCCTGCAGCACCGCGGCCAGGAATCGGCCGGCATCGCGGTCAGCAACGGTCGCCAGATCCTGGTCTACAAGGACATGGGCCTGGTCTCGCAGGTCTTCGACGAGTCGACGCTCTCGTCGCTCAAGGGGCATCTCGCGATCGGTCACGCGCGCTACTCGACGACCGGTGCGAGCACCTGGCACAACGCGCAGCCGACCTTCCGCCCGACGCCGGACGGCTCCATCGCGCTGGGTCACAACGGCAACCTGACCAACACCAGCGACCTCGCGAAGATGGTCGACGCGCTCCCGGGCATCCCCGGTGAGCTCGACCTGCACGCGCGCAACCTGGAGACCAGCACCAACGACACCTCCCTGGTGACCGCGCTGCTCGCGCACCACCCGGACCAGTCGCTGGAGGACCGCGCCGCCGAGCTGCTTCCGCAGGTCCGCGGCGCGTTCTCCTTCGTCTGGATGGACGAGGGCACCCTGTACGCCGCCCGCGACCCGCAAGGTGTGCGGCCGCTGGTGCTCGGTCGTCTCGAGCGCGGCTGGGTGGTCGCATCGGAGACCGCGGCGCTCGACATCGTCGGCGCCTCCTACATCCGCGAGATCGAGCCCGGCGAGATGATCGCGGTCGACGAGGACGGGCTGCGCACCCGTCACTTCGCCGAGCCCGAGCCCAAGGGCTGCCTCTTCGAGTTCGTCTACCTCGCCCGCCCCGACACCCGGATCTCGAACCAGCGGGTGCACAGCGTCCGGGTCGAGATCGGCCGCAAGCTGGCGCGGTCCTTCCCGGCCGACGCCGATCTGGTCATCCCGGTTCCCGAGTCCGGGACGCCGGCCGCGATCGGCTACGCCGAGGAGAGCGGGATCCCGTACGGCGTGGGCCTGGTCAAGAACTCCTACGTCGGCCGGACCTTCATCCAGCCCAGCCAGACGATCCGGCAGCTCGGCATCCGGCTCAAGCTGAACCCGCTGCGCGACGTGATCGAGGGCAAGCGCCTGGTCGTCGTCGACGACTCGATCGTCCGCGGCAACACCCAGCGCGCGCTGGTCCGGATGCTCCGCGAGGCCGGCGCCCGCGAGGTGCACGTGCGGATCTCGAGCCCGCCGGTGAAGTGGCCGTGCTTCTACGGCATCGACTTCGCCACCCGCGCCGAACTGATCGCCAACGGTCTCTCGACCGAGGAGATCTGTGCCTCGATCGACGCGGACTCGCTGGCCTACATCTCCCTGGAGGAGCTCGTCGAGTCGACGACGGTGCCCTCGGACAACCTCTGCCGGGCCTGCTTCGACGGCGTCTACCCGATCGAACTGCCCGAGCCGGAGCTTCTCGGCAAGCACCTGCTCGAGGCCGAGGTCCTGGTCCCCGACCGCGCGCTCGACGTGGACGGCCTGGCCGCCTCGTTGGCCGGCGGCGGTGCTGTGGACGCTCTCGAACGACCCTGACCCACGACCCGGACGTCGAGCTTGTCGAGACGCCTGAACCCGAAAGCGACCTGATGAGTACTTACGAAGCCGCCGGCGTCTCGATCGAGGCCGGCGACAAGGCCGTCGAGCTGATGAAGGTCTGGATCGAGAAGGCTCGCCGACCCGAGATGCTCGGCGGCATCGGTGGCTTCGCCGGACTCTTCGACGCCAGCGCGCTCAAGGAGTACGACCGCCCGGTCCTGGCCACCTCGACGGACGGCGTCGGCACCAAGGTCGCCATCGCGCAGGCGCTCGACAAGCACGACACCATCGGGTTCGACCTGGTGGGCATGGTCGTCGACGACCTCGTGGTGTGCGGGGCCGAGCCGCTCTTCATGACCGACTACATCGCCACCGGCAAGGTCGTCCCTGAGCGCATCGCCGCGATCGTCCAGGGGATCGCCGAGGCGTGCGTCGAGGCCGGTTGCGCCCTCAGCGGTGGCGAGACCGCTGAGCACCCCGGGCTGCTGGCACCCGACGAGTACGACGTCGCCGGCGCGGCCACCGGTGTGGTCGACGCGGCGAACCTGCTCGGTGCGAACCTGGTGCGGCCCGGCGACGTGGTCATCGCGATGGCGTCCAGCGGCCTGCACTCCAACGGCTATTCGCTGGTCCGGCACGTCCTGCTCAACCAGGCGAAGCGGTCGCTCACCGAGCACGTCGACGACCTCGGCCGGACGCTCGGCGAGGAACTGCTCGAGCCGACCCGGATCTACGCGAAGGCCTGCCTGGCCCTGGCCCGCGGCACCGGTACGCACGCGATGTCGCACATCACCGGCGGCGGCCTCGCCGCCAACCTCGAGCGGGTGCTTCCGCCGGAGGTGACGGTGACCCTGGACCGGGGGACCTGGGCGCTGCCGCCGATCTTCTCGCTGGTCCAGGAGACCGGCGGGGTGGCTCGCGAGGACCTCGAGCGGACCCTGAACTGCGGGGTCGGGATGGTCGCGCTGACGCCCGCCGCGGACGCGGACCGGGCGATCGCCCTGCTCGCCGAGCACGAGATCGATGCCTGGGTGGCCGGCGCGGTCGACGCCGCCGAGGACGGGGTCGAGGGCGCCGTACGACTCGTCGGGGAACACGCCTGAGGCGTGCCCTCCGTCACTCGGCGCGGCAAAGGCGCGCCACATGTCAGAACCGATGTGCAGGAATGCCACCGGTGCAGGTACGGTTGGACACACGAGACGATGATTCCGACCGGCAGCCGCTGAGCGCCGGCCAAGTGTGCGAGGGGGTCGACCCGGATGGGACGCGGCCGAGCTAAGGCGAAGCAGACCAAGGTTGCTCGTGATCTGAAGTACCGCTCTCACGAGACGGACTTCGGCGCGCTGGCCAACGAGTTGCACGGGGAGAGCGGCTCGCCCGG
Source organism: Marmoricola sp. (assembly GCA_036676945.1). GTDB lineage: Bacteria > Actinomycetota > Actinomycetes > Propionibacteriales > Nocardioidaceae > Marmoricola. The sequence continues at coordinate 7,542 of JAKFBZ010000098.1, read as the reverse complement.
CTCCGCCCCGGCCCCTGTTGCGGACACCGACGAGTACGACGAGTGGGCCGATTACACGCCCACCTCCTCGAAGGACTGACCCTCCGCCGACCCCGGTCGGCACGCAGGAACGTTCCGGCACCGGGTTCGGCAACCCAGTTCCCACGAAGAAATGGCCTATGGGTTACGGGCGGTCTGCCCGATTTGTCCAACGGTCTAGACCATCTTGACTATGTCCGATTGGTCGGCTTTACACGAGTTGCCGTGAGTGTCATGCTCGTCGTGTCCTCCCGCAGAACTGATCGCAAAAAGGGGCTCGAACCATGCAGAACAACACTGAGAACGAAACCTTGCTGACGCCCGCCGAGGTTGCCGCGATGTTTCGGGTCGACCCCAAGACGGTTACTCGCTGGGCCAAGGCCGGGAAGCTGAGCGCCATCCGCACGTTGGGTGGACACCGCCGCTACCGCGAGGCCGAGGTCAAGGAGCTCCTGGGCGGGGTCATCCCCGCGCAGCGCGGCGCAGCCGACTGACCGCTTCCCCTCTTGCCTTTCGAGGCCCGACGCCCCTGGCGTCGGGCCTCGAGACGTTTCCGGCCGGTCAGCCGCCGGTCTCGTCGAACGAGCCGTGCCGGCCCGCGCCCGCCGCGAAGCGAGCGGCGCCGTCCAGTGCTTCGCTGGTGACGGCCTCGAGCCCGTGGTGGTACTCGGCGAGGAGTGCCCCCGGCTCGTCCAGGGACCACTGCTCCAGGGCACTGGCCCGGTCACTGCGCATGCAGACCTGCGGGAACGCCGCGATCTGGGCGGCGAGCTCCCGTGCGGCGGCTAGCGCGTTGCCGGATTCCGTGACGCGATTGGCCAGCCCGATCGCGAAGGCTTCCGTGGCATCGACCGGGCGGCCGGTGAGGATCAGGTCGAGCGCGCGTGATTCGCCGATCAGCCGCGGCAGCCGCACTGTCCCGCCGTCGATCAGCGGCACCCCCCAGCGCCGGCAGAAGACGCCGAAGACGGCATCCTCGGCAGCGACCCGCAGGTCGCACCACAGCGCGAGCTCGAGTCCGCCGGCGACGGCGTGACCCTCGATCGCGGCGATCACCGGCTTGGTCAGCCGCATCCGGCTCGGCCCCATCGGGCCGTCACCGTCAGGTGCCAGCCGGTTGGCGCGGTCAGTGGCGAGGCCTTTGAGGTCGGCGCCCGCGCAGAAGGTGCCGTTCGCGCCGGTCAGGACCGCGACCGAGAGCGCGTCGTCCGCGTCGAAGGCCCGGAACGCGTCGGCGAGCGCCTGGGCGGTGGGCCCGTCGACGGCATTGCGCACCTCGGGCCGGTCGATGGTGATCGTCACCAGATCACCCTCTGGTTCGTAGTGGACTGCCATGCCGGTATTCAACACCGGCGGAGGATCTACGCGGCGGGGGCGAACCTGCTCCACAGCCGCCGCCGGCTCTGCGGTGCCGGGGTCGGGTCGCGGCGGACCGCTTCGAGTACGTCGGCCGCAGCTCGCCGGCCGAGCGCGATGTGATCGGCGGTGCGGGTGAAGTCGGTCATCCGGGTTCCGAGATCCGACGTGTGGACGTGCAGCACCTCGACGCCCGGGCCCAGGTCGGCCAACGGCCGCACCCGCATCGCCACGCCCAGGCTGGCGACCAGGATCTCGATCGGGGTCCGCGCGTTCGGCAGCCGGGCCGGGACGGTGGCATCGAGGACGAAGACCCGGGTCGGGGCCAGATCGGCCGCTCCGGCGACCGGGACCAGGTCGGCCACGCCACCGTCCACGTGCGGCACCAGCATCCCGTCACTGTCCTGCAGATCCACGGGTGCGAAAACGCCGGGGACAGCGGCCGAGGCGAGCAGGAGCGGAGCCAGGTCGCCGTGGTCGTGATAGGTCGCCCTGTCGCTCGCCAGCGGTGTCGTGGTGATGCGCAGTGGCGTGGGCAGGTCCTCGAGCCGGCGTACCGGGATCCATTCGGCGATCAGCGAGCGCAGGGCTTCGGAGGAGAACAGGTACGGGTGCCGCTGTGCGAGATGCGCGACCCGGGCCCAGGTGCCGCCCGGGAAGATGTCCCGGGTGCGCAGCCCCTGCCAGCGGGTTGCGAGGTCGTGGGCCCGGTCGAGCGACGGCTCCCATGCCATGAAGGCGGCGTTGAGTGCGCCGACCGAGGTCCCCGCGAAGCCGCACGGGGTGATGCCGGCCTCCATCAGGGTCTGGATCATGCCGACCTGGACAGCGCCGCGCGCGGCGCCTCCGGACAGGACGAAGACGTCCCGGTGTTCCACGTTGTTCATGGCACCTCCCCTGCTCCGCCGCCCCGCGACACCGGACCGGCCGGCCGTCCGGGGATAGGACATTCATCGGCGTTCCCATGTCCGTTTTGAGGCTTTCGGGTAAATTGGCGCAGGTGGGGGCGTGAACGGCCGATCGGAATGCCATCAGGGATCCGGCCCACGCTGAGGAGGGGACGATGGACGCGAACAACGAAGTTCTGATCGACGGCGAGGGTGTCGAGGTCGCCAGCTGGGAACGTGACCCGGCGATCAGCTACCACGACGAGGTGTGGTCGGCCTGGCTGCACGGCACGGTCGCTGCCGTCCACGACGCCGGTCGCCTGCTACTGGTGGTCCCGCTCGCCGTACTGACGCCGGCCGCGGTCGCGCTGGCCCTCCGCCTGTACAAGGTCGGTTCGTTCACCGTTCTCGACTGACCTTCATACTCGGGATGTGAGCCCTCGAGGAGACCGGGACCCGGTCACGGTCGTCGCCTTCCTGGTCGCGTTGGCGGCGATGGTCGGCCTGGTCGTCGCGGTCCCGTCGACCCTTCCCGGACCGCTGCGGTCGGCGATCGGGCTCGGCCCCGAGCGGATCGCCGAAGCTCCGGAAGTCAGCGGTGCCGGCTCCTTCGCGTACCTGGTCACGCAACCCGGGGATCCCGACCAACCGGTCGGCTACGACCCGTGCCGGCGGATCAAACTGCGGGTGAACCTCGACAAGGCGCCGCCCAACGGCCTGGCGCTCGTCGAGCAGGCGATGCATGAGATCGAAGGGCTGACGGGCCTCCGGTTCGAGTACGAGGGCACCACCACGGCTCGGCCGCGCTGGAAGAGCGAGTCGGTGCCGAGGGTGCTCGGTCGCCCCCGGACCACGCCGGCGCTGGTCAGCTGGGCGACCGAGGATGAGGTCCCCGAACTCGCCGGCGACGTCGCCGGCGTCGGAGGCAGTGTCGCGGTCGCCGGGGAGGGTGGCATCGCCCGGTACGTCACCGGGGGCGTCACGTTGGACGCGGCTGTCTTCGCCGACCTCGACCGGACCGACGAGGGTCGCGAGGAGGCGCTGGCGATCGTGCTGCACGAGTTCGGCCACCTGGTCGGACTGGGCCACGTGCACGACGAGAACGAGTTGATGAACGAGGACAACGTCGGTCGCCGCGACTTCGGACCGGGTGACCGGATCGGCCTGGCGAAGGTCGGCTCCACCAGCTGCGCCTGACCAGACCGCCGCGTCGCACGTCTCCCGCTCACCAGCCGTCCGTGCCATGATCCGGATCTCGGCATCGTCGAGGATGCCGCCGTCCGGGAGGCTGCCGTGGGTCGGATGCGGTCGCGGGTCGTCGCGCTGATCAGCGTCCCCCTGCTCTCCCGGATCGCCTTCCACGTCCGCCGGATGACCGGCGGGGTCGACCGGCACTTCTTCCTGCGGCTGTTCGCGAGCCTGTTCGCCTTCGTCGTGGTCGCGGCACTCGCGGTCACCCTCATCGAGGGTCCGCACTGGGAGGTCGGCGGGATGGTGTCGAAGTTCGGCGACACCGTCTACTGGGGCGTCACCACCGTCATGGGATCGGGCGAGACGTCGTACGTCGAATCGCCGGCCGGCAAGCTGATCAGCTGGCTGCTCGTGCTCTTCGGCGTCGCCATCGTCGCCGCGATCACCGGGGCCCTGGTCGGCTTCGTGATCGACATCCTGCTCAAGGAGGGCCAGGGAATGGGTGCTGCTGGATACCGGGACCACATCGTGGTGTGCGGGTGGAACCCGACCGCCAGGGAACTGATCACCGAGCTCGGGGGAGACGAGTACACCCGCAGGATCGTGCTGATCCACGACACCGACAAGAACCCCGCCGGGAACGGGGTCTACTTCGTCAGTGGCGACGTCACCGACACCAACGACCTGCGGCGGGCCGGCATCGAGGAGGCGATGGCAGCGGTCGTCTGTCCTGCCGACGCGAGCAACGAGGCCGACATGCGCTCCATCCTCACCGTGATGGCGATCGAGTCGATCGCGCCGCAGGTGCGCACCGTGGTGGAGGCGAACAACCCCGAACACGTCGAGCACTTCCAGCGGGCTCGCGCCGACGAGATCGTGGTCAGCTCCCGGCTGGTGTCCCGGTTGATGGCGCGGTCCTCGCTCTACCCCGGCCTGGCCGGCATCGTGACCGACATCGTCTCCGGGGGCGACGGGTCCGAGCTGTACCGGGTGTCACTGCCGGACGAGTACGTCGGCCTCTCGGTCGACCAGCTCTCCGAGCGGATGCGTGCCGACCACAGCGCGACCCTGCTCGCGGTCAGCCGTGACGGGCACGCGCACATCAACCCCGAGCCCGGCTTCTGCCTCAACGCCGGGGACGATGCCGTCGTCGTCGCGGAGTCGCTCGGCACGCTGGCTCCGCTGGAGCTCGACACCGCGGACGAGTGACGGCGACCGCAGGAATCCGCAGCGATCCGGCGTTCTTCCTTGACCCACCCAACCCATCCGGGTTTTAGTTCCTCTGTGTCCCTTGTTCTGCCGAACGGGGCACCTCCGGTGGGAGCGGCCATTGCCCGAGACTATGACTGCTCCCGCCGGAATCCCGGAGTCGTGCAGGGGCTCACGCCCAGGTCGGGGAGATCTTCCTGCGGTAGGACCGTCCGCCGGTCCGCGTGATCAGCCAGAGCACGGGCGCGGGGATCTCCTTGCGGATGATGCTGGCCTCCTCCGGGGCGGCCCCGTCCTCGAGCCAGGCGAAGAACGTGCCGGCGTTGCCCTTGTGCGCCTTCCGCACCGCTGCCTGGGCGGTCTTGAGTTGCTGTGTGTCCAGGTGGTCGACGACGAACGGTTCCAGGTCGTGCTCCTCATGGGCGAGGTGCGAGGTCAGGACGGCGCCGAACGCGACCACAGCGGTGCGTGCGTTGGCCGCGGAGGCTTCGGACGGGTCGCTGCGGAATCCGCGCATCTTCGCCGTCGCCTCGTCGAGCGCGTCACTCATCCGCTGGTGCTCGTTGTCCAGCTCGCCGGCGATCGTCGGGTCGAAACCGAGCTCACGGAACGCCGGCCAGAAGATCGTCTCCTCGTCCCGGTGGTGATGAGCGAGCTGGAGGGCGTAGTTGTCCCAGGCGCGCCCGAGCTCCTGGGCGCGGGCCTCGGCGCGCGGACGGTGGCCGTCAGGGAATGTCGCGAGGGCCGTGTCGAAACGTGCAAGGTCGCGCCGGAAGGCCGCGTGGATGACGGTGTTCAGCGTCTTGTGCTCGGTCATGGACTCCTCCTCTGAGTCCGTGTCTAGAGCCGGAAGCGTCTCCGGTCAAGGTCGTTGATCATCGAGCGCACGCCGGGGATCCGTGCTCGCTAGGGTGATCCGGGTGACGAACTCATTGGTCGGTGTCGTCCCCGGGATCATCGACAGCCACATCCACCAGTGGGACCCCTTCGCCACGCCGCACCCGACGTCGCGACTGGCCAAGGTCAACCGGTCTGCTCCGTGGCTCGTGGACTTCCTGTTCGCGCGAGTCGTCCCGCGCAAAGTTCGTGAGTTCCTCCGCACCACCGAGCACGTTCTGCACCCCTACCTGCCGGCCACCTATGCGCAGGACGCGGCGGGCACCCGGTCCACGCTCGGGGTGCCGGTCGACGGGATCGTGCACGTGCAGGCCGACTGGCAGGGCAAGGGGCCGATGGGTCCGGTCGAGGAGACGCGCTGGCTGGCGACGCTGCCGTTCGGCCAGGACGGCCTGCCGCAACTGCGCGGCATCATCGGGTTCGCCGACCCGCGCACCGATCACTTCGCCGCCGTCCTCGACGCACACCTCGAAGCCAGCCCGGTTTTCCGCGGCATCCGCTGCATGGGCACCTGGCACCCGGACAAGGGCGTGCACGCGTACGCCGACGGCGAAGGGTTGTTCCGGTCGGCCGACTTCCTGCGCGGCTTCGCTCCGCTCGCCGAGCGCGGACTGACCTTCGACGCGTACGTCTACTCCCACCAGCTCGACGACGTCGCGGTGCTCGCCAAGGAGTACCCCGGTACGACGATCGTCCTCGACCACTACGCGCCACCGGTCGGCTGGGGCGGCCCGATGGGTGGCCTGGGCAGGACCGAGAGTGAGCGCGCGGCCATCCTCGACCAGTGGCGCGAGGGGATCAGCCGTCTGGCGGAGCACCCGAACGTCGTCGCGAAGCACTCCGGGTTGGCGTTCCCGATGCTCGGTCTGCCCACGGCGACGTACACCCGGGCATCGCTCGCCGAGACCGTCGCACCCCTGGTCGAGCACACGACCGACGCCTTCGGGCGCGACCGGTTGATGTTCGGCTCGAACTTCCCGATGGACAAGGCGCTCGCCTCTCACGAGGCCGTCGCCGGCGCGCTGGTCGATCTGCTGGCTCCGCGCGGCGAGGACGTGCTGCGCGCGGTGTTCCGCGAGAACGCCGAACGCATCTACCGGCTCTGACTCAGCCCAGTCCTGGAATGAGCCTGCTCTCGAGATCCATCCTGGCAGCGACGGCTTTGACCTCCTCAAGAGCGTCGTGGCGCATGCCCAGCATCGTGATCAACCGGCCGTCGACGTTCATGAGGACGACCGGATAGGTGCCTTTGTCACTACTTCCGGGCTCGACGTAGGCGGGTCTGCCTTGAATCGTCGAGATCTGTCCACCCGACCGCTCCGCCATGTCCTCCCAGGTCGGAATCATGTCCGCGAGACTGCTAGCAGCGCTGGAGGAGACTTCGACGTCGCCGTACAGCAGGTACGGGCGATCGCCGCAGAGCCAGGCCCGCGTCGGCCCGCCTCCTCGGGCAACGAAGTACGCCTCGTCAGTGAGAATCGACGTTAGATCCGTGACTGGCTGCGGGTCGTTGCATGGGGTACCCGGAGCGCTCTCCTTCAGTGGAAACGGGGCCTGCGCTCCGACGTCTGCGGAAGCAGGGTTCCTCGCGGGTTCGTCGGGACGAATGAGCGCCACGGCAGTGAGAGCGACACCGGCGGCTAGGCCTGCGACGACTACAGGCATCCTCCATTGACGAGCTGCGCGCCTTCGCGTGCGTGATGCGCCCCCGGCCGGGCGGGCTTCGACCTTTGCCTCGTTCATGGGCACAGTCTTCCGGCGCAGGCGTCCTCCTCGCCTGGCTGACAGTTTGAGTGCGGGCGAATTCTTCGCAGACCGCTGCTGGGAACGACGAAAGCCACAGGTCGGTGACCTGTGGCTCTCGTGGTGGTGGCCAGGGGCGGGGTCGAACCGCCGACCTTCCACTTTTCAGGCGGACGCTCGTACCAACTGAGCTACCTGGCCAACAGCGCAGAAGCATACCGGGATCGTTCGGACCGACCGA
>JAKFBZ010000097.1:0-20597 GCA_036676945.1 Marmoricola sp. | reverse complement strand
GACTTCGCCACGGCGACGTACACCGACCAGGCGACCGGGATCCCGGTCCCCGGCAACACGACGACCTCGAAGGCGGTAGCAGTCACCACCGGGACGCAGAGCCAGGACACCGCAGTCATCACCGATGACGAGTGGTGGAGCGTCTCCGACCCGTCGATCAGCTTCTCGGTCGCGGCTCCGTCCGTGGGCTCGTTCACCAACTACACCGCGGGCGATCCGGTCTCCGGTACGACGCACGTGCTCTGGAGCTCCGGCACGGTGAGCAGCTCCGGGTCGGTCACCTTCACCAAGACGATCAACGGCGCACAGGGAGCGAACGCCAACGCCACCCTGTCCGACACGGCGACGGTCACCCCGACCGGCGGCACCGGCACGAACAGCAACCAGCTGGACATCCCGGTGTCCGTCGAGACGACGGTCAGCCTCCTGCTGCGGAAGACCATCCCGAACGAGTTGACCGGAGCCGAGACGGCAGCGTTCAACTTCACCGTCAAGGACGCCACCAACGCCACGGTCGCGACCCCGTCGGTGACGTTCACCGCCGGCCTGTTCGACACGACCCTCGCGGCGATCACCGGGCTGGCACCGGGGAGCTACACGATCGGCGAGACGGATACGCCGAACTACGCGCACCAGAACGACAAGACCGCGACCATGCTGGGCGACACCGACGCCAACTGCGTGGGCTCGGTCCGGTTCGACAACACGCACGGACCGGCGACGGCCAGAGCTCTCAAGGTCAGCAACCCGACCGGTTCCGAGAGCGGCTGGCACTTCCTGCTCAACGGGCCTGGCATCGCGGCTCCCGGCGAGGACGTCGTCACCGACGCCAACGGTGTCGCGGTCTTCACCACGCCGCTCCTGCAGGGCACGTACACCATCACCGAGGTCCCGCAGACGGGATGGGACCAGACGAATGCCACGGCAGGCTGCACCTTCACGGTGAACTACCCCGAGGACGCCGACCGGACCTTCGACGGCTGCGTCATCACCAACACCCAACGGGGTGCGCTCACGATCCACAAGACCGTGGTGGCCAACGACTCCGGGGACACGCTGACCGACGAGTTCAGCATCTGCATCCTGGGGCCGAGCTACCCGAGCGTGCCCAACTGCAAGACAGTCGGTGTCGCGGGTGGCGACGTCACCTGGACCGACCTCCTGCCGGGCAGCTACACGGTCAGTGAGGCTCCGCCAGGGTCTCCGTGGATCGTGACGATCGACAACACCACCGTGACGGTCGATCCCGGCAGCACCGCCAGTACCGCCCTGTCGACGGTCACGAACACCCACAAGGGCAAGGCCCGGGTGATCAAGACGATCTCGGCGCACGACGGCAGTAACCAGCAGTCCCTGAGTGGTACCGACTCGTTCACCTTCACGCTGCGATCCGGCGCGACGAACATCATCGGGAACCCGGGCACCATCCTGGACACCAAGGTGGCCAACGCGGCGAACGGCGGTCAGTTCGACTTCACACCGCAGCTCATCCCGGGCAACCACTACCAGGTCTGCGAGACCCTGCCGTTCGTCGGCTGGACGATCGAACTCGGTCCCGGCCAGTTCGTGCCCGAGCAGTTCCTGGCCGACGGGATCACGCTGAATCCCGGCGTGGTCAACGACGTCTACTGCGTCGACTTCGTCGCGCAACCCGGTCCCGACCCGACGGTCTTCGAGGTCAACAACCGTCGTCCTCCGGGTGGCGCGGCGCTGACGATCGGCTACTGGAAGAACTGGGCGTCGTGCACCAAGTCGGCGTTGAAGCAGAAGAACTCGCTGGACCAGACGCTGTACCTGTACGGCTCGAACGGGCTGGTCGTCTCGGCGACCTCCGGTGGCTGGCCGATCTTCGGAGCGACGTACTACTTGAGGCTCGTCGCCGGCAGCAACGCGAATGCGTCGACCGACTGCAGCAAGACTGTCAGTCTGCTGAACAAGTCGTCGTTCACGGGCAAGAAGATGGCCAGTGACCCGGCCTTCAACCTGGCCGCGCAACTGGTGGCGGCGCAGCTCAACTACAAGGCCGGCGCGGCGACCACCGTCACCGCGGAGATCAACCAGGCCGTGCTCCTGCTGGGCAAGTACCAGTTCAACGGCATCACGCACACCAAGATCAGCGCGGCGGACGCGGCGGCGATGAACGCCTTGGCCAACGCCCTGGACCAGTACAACAACAACCTCTGAACCCGATCGCCCGTCAGGGTCGGCAGGTAGCGACTGCCGGCCCTGTTCGGGCGCTCGGGCTCAGGGAATCGCCCACTGGGTGAGGAGGAAGTTGCCGAGCCCGGCCACGGACTGGGAGTCCGGGACCGCGGGGTTGATGAACGTCATCTGTGACTGCGCTGCAGGGGAGCCGAACAGCCGGCGGTAGTCGTCGCCGATCATCTCGACCGCGGACCAGTTGTAGCTGCTGTTGACCCGCGGGTCACCGGTCAGGCCGCGGGCGGCGAGGTAGCGGTCCCAGGTGCCGTTGTTGGCCGGGTTCATGTACAGCCAGTACGTCGTCCAGGCGTGGCCGTACTCGTGGGCCATCAGCGCATCCGGCGCGCTGGTGAAACTGGTCGAGGCTCCCGGGTTCAGGTACAACGTCGCGCTGTAGCCGTCGGAGCCCATGCCGGTGGACTCGCCGGTCTGGTACGTGGTCTGCACTTCGATGACCAGGTACTTGCCGATCAGGGCCAGGTCGCGGGCATTCTGGCGCAGCAGGGACTCGATCGCCGAGGTGGTCCATCCGCCGGTCGTGGTGCAGATGCGGATGACCGCGCCCTCGGCGGTCACTGCCTGGGAACGCACCGCGGAGCCGTCGGAGCAGGGGTTCGACACGGTCACCGGAAGCGCCTTGGTGGTCACGTTGCCGGCGCTGTCCGTGGCACGCACGTGCAGGGTGTGCGCGCCGTTCGACAGGTGGCCGGTGACCCACGGCCACGCCCAGTTGGCCTTCATGTAGATCTGCTGCCACGGCTTGTCGTCCACCGCGACCTCGAGCCGGGTGACGCCGACGTTGTCGGAGACGGTGCCCTGCACGCTGACCGTGCCGGTCACGGTCGCGCCCGACGACGGCGTGGTGATGCCGAGTGCTGGGGGAGTCGTGTCACCCGAGGTGCCGGCGACCGAGAACGAGCGGGCGGCCGTCGTGGTGTTGCCCGCGGAGTCGGTGGCCCGGGCGGTCAGGGTGTGCGTGCCGGGTGCGGCGCTGGACGTGGACCAGGCCCACGACCAGCCGGTCGTTCCGCCGGCGGTCTGCCATGCCCCCGAGTCGACCTTGATCTCCACTTTCGAGACCGCGGCGTTGTCGGAGGCCGCTCCGCTCACGGTGACCGTTCCGGAGACAGTGGCGCCCGCGGCCGGCGTACTGAACCAGACGGCGGGAGCGGTCGTGTCCGGCGGAGGGCTGACGGTGTTGGACACCGTGACGCTCGCGCTCCGCGTCGTGCTGTTGCCGCTGGTGTCGACGGCGCGGGCAGCCAGTGTGTGGGTGCCGTTGGCCAGGGACGAGGTGGACCACGACCAGGACCAGGACCCGGTCCCCGAGGCGGGCGTCCACGCACCGCCGTCGACCGACACCGACACCGACGACACGGCGACGTTGTCGCTGCTGGAGCCGGAGACGGTGACCACCCCCGCGACGGACGTGCCGGAGCCCGGCGTGGCGATCGACACCGCCGGAGCGCTCCGGTCGGCCTTGCCCCCGCCCTTGGTCGCCGCCCCGGCAGGGCTCAGCAGCGCCGGCCCGGTAGCGAGAACGGCGATGAGCAGACACCACAGAGCGGGACGACGGTTGTGCATGATGGGGGAACCCTTCAGGAAGCAGACACGCAAGTTCTTGAGGCACGCCGGTGTTTGGCGTGTTCAACCCGAGAGGTTTGCACCATTATGCACTAAATGTCCGATTCGAGAACCGGGCCGGACATGCCTCATCGGGCACACCGGGCACCTCAGGACCCTCCAGGCGCACCAGACCCACCCGGCTGCCGCGCCGGGCTCGACGTTCGGGGCTCAGACCAGCCGCCAGCCCCGCCGCATCCGGAACCGGACCTCGGCCAGCTGGAGCTTGATCGGCAGGTTCCGCGCCCAACGAGGTGTCAGGCGGGTGATCAGCCGGAACCGGCCGACCCAGCGGTCGAAGCGCTGCTGGTCGTTCGCGGTCCACGGCAGCCGCATGGCTGTGCGGACCTCCGGCGGCAGCATCCCGACGGTGAAGAACCGGTTGATCCCGGCGTTGCCCCACTGCATCGGCCGCGGGACCATCCGCAGCTCGACGACCTTCATCAGGTGCTCGCGCACCGGTTCGTCGTACGACACCGTCGCCAGTCCGGCCTGCCAGTACGCCTCGAACGCCGACCGATCCGCCGGCCAGGCGTCTCGGGGCACCTGGAGCGAGGTGCCCAACCGGTGGCAGTACTCGTAGAGCCCGTCCGCCGTCGCGTCGTCCATCGGGCCGAGGAACAGGGTTCGTGCGTCGCGGAAGCCGACGTAGAGGCAGGCGGCGACCCACAGCTGGAGCTCTGGGTCGAACGCGTTGTACTCCACCGGGCTGTCCGGTCCCGAGTGGACCGGCACGTGTGACCGGTTCACCGCCTGCCGGTAGCGGGCGCGGTCCTCCTCGGACCCGAACAGCGCCACGACCAGGTAGCTGATCGTCGTACGCAGCCGCTTCCACGGATGGATCATCACGTTGCCGCTGTCGACCGTGCTCTCCACGACGCCGTAGCCGACGCCCGGGTTGCCGAGCTGCATGATCACGTTCGCCGCAGCACCGAGCATCCCGGCGGCGCCGGCCATCTGGTCGGCGATGTCGAAGTCGTGAGTGGGGCGGGGAGTCACTCGGCGTACAGCGCGGCGATCTCGTCCGCGTAGTTGGCGTGCACCACGCGGCGCTTGAGCTTCAGCGTCGGTGTGAGTTCGGCCGATTCGGCGGTCCACTCCACCGGGAGCAGCTTCCACTTCTTGACCTGCTCGGGCCGGGAGAGACGCTCGTTGCACTTGTCGACGGCCTGGCCGACGATGCCCAGGATCGCGGGGTTCTCGGCGAGCTCGGAGAGGCTCCCCTCGATGCCCAGCTTGCCCGCCACGATCGGTGCCACGTCCGGGTCCAGGGTCAGGATGGCGACGACGTACGGCTTGCCCTCGCCGAACGCGAGTGCGTGCCCGACCAGCGGGCTCTCCTTGAGCATGTTCTCGATGTTCGACGGGGCGATGTTCTTGCCGGCCGAGGTGATGATCAGTTCCTTCTTGCGGTCGACGACCTTGACGAAGCCGTCCTCGTCGATCTCACCGATGTCGCCGGTGTGCACCCAACCCTCGGCGTCGATCAGCTCCGCTGTCGCGTCCGGGTTCTTGTGGTAACCCGAGGTGGTCACCGGGCCGCGGGCCAGGATCTCGCCGTCCTCGGCGAGCCGGACCTCGATGCCGGGCTGCGCGCGGCCGACGGTGCCCATCCGGAACGAGCCCGGACCACAGGCGGTGACGGCACCGCAGGTCTCGGTCATCCCGTAGATGTCGTAGATCGAGAAGCCGAGACCGGCGAAGAACTTCGCGGTCTCCAGCGGCATCGGCGCCGACGCGCTGCCGGCCCAGGCGACCCGCTCGAGGCCGAGCATCGACTTCATCGGCGTCAGCACCGCGGCGTTGACGGCGTCGAACCGCGCCTGGAGCTCCGGGCTGGTGGTGTTGCCGTACTGCAGCGACTCGACGTACTCCAGGCCGACCGCCATCGCGTCGGCGACGGCCTGCTTCTTGGCCTCGTCCGTCTCCATCGCGAGCAGGCCGCCGATGCCGGTCTGGATCTTCTCCCAGACCCGCGGGACCCCGAAGAAGCGGGTCGGCTTGACCTCGCCGAGGGCGCCGACCAACTGGGCCGGGTCGGCGATCAGGTGCAGGTGCGCACCCATCACCTGCGGCAGGTAGATGCCGAGGACGCGCTCGGCGATGTGCGCGTAGGGCAGGTAGGAGACCGTGATCAGGTTCTCGTCCTCGCTGGCGCCGACGGTCTTGTCGGTGCTGCCGACCTCGAACAGGACGTTGTGGTGGGTGATCACCACGCCCTTCGGGTTGCCGGTCGTGCCCGAGGTGTAGAGGATCGTCGCCGGCTGGTCGAGGTCGATCCCCTGCCAGCGCCGGTCGATCTCGGCCTGCAGCTCGGCGCGCCGGGACTGGCCGCGCTTCACCAGGTCGTCCCAGGTGATGGCGCCGGCTGGGGCTGCGGTCGGGTCGATCACCACGACCCGCGGGGACGCCGCGGCGAACGCCTCGGACCAGCGAGCGACATGGTCCGCGTTCTCCAGGATGACGACGGACGGCGACGAGTGCTCGGCGACGTAGGCGACCTGGCTGGGGGAGAGCGTGTTGTAGATCGACATCGCGGTCGCACCGGCGTGCATCGCGCCGACGTCGGCGAGGATGTGCTCGATCCGGTTGGTCGCCATGATCGCCACCCTGTCGCCGGGCTCGACCCCGAGGTCGATCAGGCCCGCCGCCACGTCGAGGCCCTGCTCCCGCAGCTCGGTCCAGCTCAGGGTCCGCCAGCCCGGTCCGTCGATGCCGACCTTGTCGGAGTAGGCCGGTGCATCGCCCAGACGAGCAACGGTGTCGGCGAAGGCGTGCGCGATGTTGCGGCCGGCGATCTTCGCGTCGATCTCTGAGCGCTCGGCGAGTACGTCAGTCATGGAGTCTCCTGCTGTCGGTGGTTGAGGTGCCGGCGCGCCAGCGCCGGCCGCGAAGCCGGGTGAGACGAACGGGGTGGATCAGTAGCTCTTGGGCAAACCCAACATCGACGTGCCGATATGGGCAAGGACCAACTGCTCGGAGACCGGGATGTTCTTCCCGATCCGGGCGTCGCGGAACATCCGCTCGACCGGGTACTCCTTGGAGTACGCCATCCCGCCGAGGGTCTGGAAGGCCTGGTCCGCCGCCTCCCAGGCGACCTGGGCGCCGGTCAGCTTGGCGACATTGGCCTCGTTGCCGCACATCTTGCCGTTGTCGAAGAGCCAGGCGGCCTTGTAGGTCATCAGCCGGGCGAGTTCGGTCTTGGCCTTGATCTGGGCCAGCGGGAACTGGATCGCCTGGTTGGCGCCGATCGGGCGGCCGAAGACCTCCCTCTCGCGGGCGTACTTCGCGGCGACGTCGAGGGCCGCGTCAGCCGACCCGACCCCGCCGGCCGCGGCCAGGATGCGCTCGGGGTTGAGCACGTCCCACAGGACGCCGAAGCCCTTGTCGACCTCACCGAGCACGTTCTGCGCCGGCACCCGGACGTCGTCGAAGAACAACTGGCTCGAGTGCAGGATGTTGCTGCCCATCTTCGGGATCGGCGTGTAGGAGAGCGTGCCAGCGGCGAGCGCCTCCTTGACGTCGATCAGGAAGAGGGTGAAGCCGTTGGTCCGGCCGCCGCCCTGGCTGGCCGCCTCGGCGGCCGGGATGGTGCGGGTGACCGCGACCATCCAGTCCGCGCGCTCCACGTTGGAGATCCAGACCTTCTGACCCTTGATCAAGAAGTCGTCGCCGTCGCGGCGGGCGCTGGTCTTGATCTCGATCGCGTTGCTGCCCGCGTCCGGCTCGGTGAGCGCGAAGCAGAACTGGATGTTCCCCTCGGCCAGTCCGGGCAGGATCCGCTGCTTCTGCTCCTCGGTCCCGTGCCGGACCAGGGTCATCGCGCCGAAGCCGGGCGTGGTCACGTAGATGAAGGTGCCCGCGGTGCCGCCGGAAGCGCACAGGGTGTCGTTGGCGACAGCCAGTTCGAGCAGTCCCTGCCCGCCGCCGCCGTACTCCTCGGGGATGCAGAGTCCGAGCCAGCCGCCCTTGCCGAGATCGGCGAAGACCTCGTCCGGGAAGCGGTGCTCCTCCTCGCAACGCGACCAGTAGGCGTTGTCGTACTTGGCGGCCACCTGGGCCACCCCTTCCTTGACCGCGAGTGCGGAGTCGGGGAGGTCGAAATCCATCAGGCGCCCTTCTTGGAATCCATTGAGTGCGGTGCGTGTGCGTGCCGTTCGGGGCTGGCATCACGCGGACCGAGGTCGGAGAGCTTGTAGCCGAACGGGTAGGTGCGGCTGGCGTCGTGCACGTACGGGTCGTCCGCCTTGCGGGGCGGGAGCACCCGCATCAGCAGGCCTCGAGCCTTGAGAGCGGTCCGTACGGCGGACTCCAGCCAGGCCGGCTGACGGGGGATTCCGAGCGCGGCGAGCAACGGTGCGTCCAGCACGGCGAGCGTGATCCGGCGGGCCACCGGTCGCACCGGCGCCGGGTACCAGTTGGTGACGATCCGGATGCTGGCCTCGGCGACCCGGGTGTTGGCCGGGTCGTAGGCGAAGTGCTCCGCCTCGTACTGGTCGTGCAGACGCTCGTACTCGGCGTACGTCGTGGGCAGCTCCTTGATCCCCATCAGCTGTCCGAGCCGGGTGGTCACCCGGGTCATCGCCTCGACCTCGTGCGGGTGCAGCCGCCGGTAGCCGTAGCTGTCGATGAACCGCTTCGGGCCGACCAGGGTGGTGGCCAGCACGTAGCGGAACTCGTGGTTGGGGATCCCGTAGTGCCCGTGGATCTGGTTGAGCCGGCGCACGGTGTCCTTCGCCCGGGTCGAGTCGCTGCCCTCGGCGGCGAACTCGCGACCGATCAGCACGGTGTCGTCGTACCGCTTCTGGCCGTCGTTCTCGAAGCGGCCGGTGCGGTCCAGCAGGTCGCTGATCGTCGGTACGCCGTAGTCGCGCATGAACGCGATCGACGTCCCCTGGACGTACTCGAACGGGAACTCGTGGTACGCGACCAGGCTGAAGATCTCGTCGTGGTCGACGCTCGGGTCGAGCTTCTCGATCCTGCGCAGGTTCGCGTAACGGGCTCTCATCGCGGTACTCCTTCTCACAGCCCCAGGGACCGACCGATGATCTCCTTCTGGATCTCGGTGGTGCCGCCGTAGATGGTGGAGATGCGGCTGTCCAGGTAGGCCTTCGCGATCGGGTACTCCAGCATGTACCCGTATCCGCCGTGGATCTGGACGCCCTGGTTGGCCAGCTTGTTCTGCGTCTCGGTCGCCCACCACTTCGCCATCGAGGCGTCGGTGCTGTCCAGCCGGCCCTCGAGGTGCTTCTTGAGGCAGTCGTCGACGAACGTCTGGGTCACCCGGGCCTCGGTGGCCATCTCGGCGATCGTGAACCGGGTGTTCTGGAACTTGCCGATCGGCTTGCCGAACGCCTCGCGGGTCTTGGCGTACTCCAGGCACATGTCGACGATCGCCTCGCAGGCCGCGGCGGCCTGGGCGGCGATGATCAGTCGCTCCTGGGGCAGGTTCTGCATCAGGTAGATGAAGCCCTGGCCCTCCTCGCCGAGCAGGTTCGTCTTCGGGACGACCACGTCGGTGAAGGAGAGTTCGGCGGTGTCCTGTGCGTGCAGACCGATCTTCTCCAGGTTGCGGCCGCGCTCGAAGCCCTCCATCCCGCGCTCGACGACCAGCAGGCTGAAGCCCAGGTGGCCGGCCTCCGGGTTGGTCTTCGCGACGACGATGACCAGGTCGGCGTGGATGCCGTTGGAGATGAACGTCTTGGAGCCGTTGAGGATGTAGTGGTCGCCCTTGTCGACGGCGGTGGTGCGGACGCCCTGCAGGTCGCTGCCCGCGCCCGGCTCGGTCATCGCGATCGCGGTGATGGTCTCGCCGCTCACGCAACCCGGGAGCCAGCGCGCCTTCTGCTCGTCGTTCGCGATGTGCGAGAGGTAGGGAACGATGATGTCGGTGTGCACCGAGAAGCCGAGGCCGTTGGCGCCGGCCTTCGCCTGCTCCTCGGAGACGATCACGTTGTAGCGGAAGTCGTCGACGCCGGGGCCGCCGAACTCCTCCGGTACGTCGAAGCAGAGCAGCCCGAGCTCACCGGCCTTGGTCCACACCTCGCGGGGGACGATCCCGTCCTTCTCCCACTGGTCGTGGAACGGCATCACGTCGCGCTCCATGAACGAGCGAACGGTCTTGCGGAAGTCCTCGTGGTCGGAGGTGAAGATGTCGCGCATGACGCAGTGATTCCCCTTCAGTGGCCAAAAATGGTGACACGGTAACTGTTACAGCATTACTGTCACGATGCAAGGTTTCGACCGGATCGGACCCTGTGAGGCACCCGAATAGGTGCCAGTTCAACTGTTACAGTCCGACCGTGCCAGTCCGTTGAGTCCGTAGGAGGTGATCGGCCGTGAGCGCAGAACAGTCCGCCTTAGGCGAGTTCCCAGACGACGCCGAGGCGCTCTACACGGTCGACGAACTGGCCTCGATCACCGGCATGACGGTGCGCACCACGCGCTACTACGCCGGTCTCGGCCTGCTCCCGCCGCCGACTCGTCGCGGCCGGATGGCCTACTACTCGGCCCAGCACCGCGCCCGTCTGGAACTGATCCGCGCGCTGCAGGACCACGGGTTCACCCTGGCCGCGATCGAGAAGTACCTCGCGAAGATCCCGGCCGACGCCTCGGTCGAGGACCTGGCCATCCAGCGCGCGATGCTCACGACGTGGAAGACCGGTGGCCACGAGGTCGTCACCCGCCGGCAGCTCGAGGCGAAGGCGGAGCGCCGCCTCGACGACGAGGCCCTGCAGCGGCTGACCGCCATGATGGCGATCGAAGAGGTCGAGGACGGTCGCTACGAGGTCCTGCCCGCCTTCGAGGTCGGGCTGCAGTGCCTGGACCTGCCGATCCCGGTCGACTCGATGGTCGCCGCCGGCGAGGCGATCAACCGGCACATGGACGAGCTCGCCGACGAGCTCACCAAGGTGCTCAAGGACCGCGTCGTGACGCCGTACCTGGAGAGCCCGAAGACCGAGGACGACAAGGCCCGCTTCGAACAGACCGTGGCCAAGCTGCGCCAGCTGACCCTGGAGGCGGTGGTCAGCGGGTTCCAGCGCGCGGCCAACCAGGTGATCACCCGCTCGCTCTCGCGCTGAACGGAACCCCTAGACCTTCGGCATGATCGCCCAGGCGACGACGTACCCGACCAGGACGGCCGGGAAGCCGAAGAACAGGGAGACCACGGCGGCGATCCGGACCAGGGTCGGGTCCACGCCGGCGTACCGGGCGATGCCGCCGCAGACGCCGGCGATCATGGAGTCCTCCGCGCTGCGGGTCAGGCGGCGCGGGGCCGGGGGAGCGACGGGGCCCGTCGTCGGGTGCTGCTCGGTCATGACTGCTCCTTGTTGATGACGGTGGTGGCCTCGGTCGAGGCGTCGCTGGTGGTGGCCGTGTCGTCGTCCAGCACGATCGTCTCCTCGGTCGCGGCGGGCGCCTCGAACGCGGTCGGTGCGTACGCCGACCGCGACCGGCGCCGCGCGTTGACCAAGGTGGCGACCAGGCCGATGATGCCGGCGCCGATCAGCACGATCGGGAAGCCGATCGCACTCTTCGGCAGGTCCGCGTTGGTCGACTCACCGATGAACGTGATCGCGGCGATGCCGGTGAAGACGATCCCGAAGACCAGGTGCGGGATGCTGACCGGACGGGTGCTGGCGTTGCTGCTGGTCGTGTTCATCGTTGCTCCACGGTGATCTGACCGACGGTGGCGTCGATCTCGAGGTCGAGGGGCGGACCCGGGTTCATCGGGAGTCCGACCAGATTGCGTTCCACTGAGTCCTGGATGCCGCCGCCGTCGTACCCGGGGACCTTGATCCCGCCGGCGAACTCGAACTCGGCATCGATGTGCACGTTCAGGCTGCGCGGCACGATCACCACGATCTCACCGGCCTTCAGCGACAGCTCGATGGTGCGTCCGTACAAACCGTTCTGGTCGGCGACCTGGGTCAGGTCCAGTTCGATCCGGCCGTTGTTCGCGGTGTACTCGGACTGCACGGCCGCTGCCGTCGTCGGTGCCTCCTCGATGGTGCGTCCGTCGAAGTTGAACCCGCCGACGACCGTGGCGACGGCCAGGGCGAACGACGAGACGAAGCCGAGGAAGATCAGTCCGCCGGGGCGGCCGACGAACGACCCGACCAGCAGCATCACGCCGGTGATCGCCACCGCGGTCGCGGGGTAGGCCCACGCCTCGATGTTGCTCGAGTTCGTGTCCAGGATGCCGAGGGTCCCGAGTGCGATCGCGATCAGGGCCAGCGTCGGCCAGAACCAGATGATGCCGGTCCGCTTGGGCCGCGGCGGGACGAGCGGCGGCTGCGGCGGCTGCCAGGCCGGTGGTGCCGGAGGGGACGACGGCTGCAGCGTCTGGGGGTCGCCCGCGGCGAATGCGGAGGCCGGGGCGCCGGCGTAGGTCGCGTCGGGGGCCTGGGTGGGAGCCGGCACGGGGGTCTGGGCGTACGTCTGGGCGTACGCCGGAGTGCCGCCGTTGGCGACCGCCTCGCGGTGCGCGGCCCAGGCCTGCGCCTGGGCGGCCCGTGATGCCTTGCGGTCGTCGGTGCGGTCCCGGGCGATCAGCACGGCCGAGACGACCACCGCGAGGCTGGCGATCCACCAGCCGGAGTCGAAGCCGCTGAAGGCGTCGCCCATCGCGAGCAGGAACGCGATCGCGGCCGCGGCCAGCAGGAGCAGCTTGCGCGGCTCACTGCCCACGTGGATCGCGGCGCGCTCGTCGCCGTCCTCGGGGACGAACAGCCAGCAGACGCCGTAGATCACCACGCCGGCGCCGCCGAAGAAGGTCAGGACGGCGAGCAGCACCCGGATGATCGTCGGGTCGATGCCGAAGTGGCGGCCGATGCCGCCCGCGACGCCGGCGATGTACCGGTCGCTGGTGCTCCGGCGCAACCGGTCCAGGTCCTGGTGCGGAGGCGGCGGGGTCTGCTGGCCGTAGGTCTGGCCGGCCGGTTGGTCGGCAGGGTTGCCCGGCGGGGTGCCCGGGTCGGTCGTGGTCTCGTTCATGTCATCCATCGTGGTCGCCGGCGGCCGTCACCACCATCGGGGACACCCCTGGTCTTCGAGGGTCCTGATCCAAGGGGTCGGCTCAGGGCTCGGTTCGGGGCCGCACCTGATGTCTGCAGGCCCGCCGGATGCCACGATGTGCAGCATGACCACTCCTCTGCCCGGCTCGCCGCTGCCCGCAGCGGCTCCGCCGAAGGCGTACCGCAACGCCGACGAGGCGTTCGTGGGCGGAGTGGCGGCCGGTCTGGCCGAGCACCTGCGCCTCCCGGTGCTGTGGGTGCGGGCGGCGTTCGTCGTGCTCACCGTGATGGGCGGCTTCGGCGTGATCTTCTACGCCGGGCTCTGGATGGTCCTGCCGGTCAAGCGGCACTTCGACGACAACGCGCCCGGCCTCGCCGCTGCCGACCGCCAGGGCAAACGCCCGCGACGGGAGCTCCGGCTGGCCGACTACGGCCCGCTGATCGCCCTGGCCGCCCTGGGCCTCGGCCTGGCGGTGCTGTTCACGATGATCACCGGCCGGGGCGCGTTCCTGTGGCCGATCGTCCTGGGCCTGGGTGGCCTCGCCGTGCTGTGGCGCCAGGCGGACGAGGCGCAGCACGAACGCTGGATCGACTCCACCGGCCGGATCAGTGTGGTGCGCACGATCGTCGGCGGTGGCGGCCTCTCCTCCTGGGTGCGGCTGATCGTCGGCGTGCTGATGGTGATCGGCGCGATCATCCTGTTCGGCGTCGGCGGTGGCGGCTGGGACGAGGCCCGCCAGGTCGGGATCGCCGCGACGCTCGCGATCGTCGGCCTCGGGTTCATCGTCGGGCCGTGGCTCTTCCGGCTCTCCTCCGACCTCAGCGAGGAGCGCGCCGAGCGGATCCGTTCCCAGGAGCGCGCCGACGTCGCCGCGCACCTGCACGACTCGGTGCTGCAGACCCTCGCCCTGATCCAGAAGTCGGCGAACGACCCCGCGACGGTGGCCAAGCTCGCCCGGTCGCAGGAACGGGACCTGCGCTCCTGGCTCTTCGACTCCTCCGGCGGCGACCCGACGACACTCGAGGCCGCGCTGCGTTCGCTGGCCGGCGAGGTCGACGAGGCGTACGGCGTGCCGGTCGACGTGGTCTGCGTCGGTGACGCACCCGTCTCCGAAGAGCTGCGCGCGCTGGTGCTGGCCACCCGCGAAGCCGTCGTGAACGCGGCCCGGCACTCGGGCGCCGACAAGGTCGACGTGTACGCCGAGGCGAACCCGGACGCCGTCGAGATCTTCGTGCGCGACCGCGGCACCGGCTTCGACCCTGAAGCCGTGGCCGCCGACCGGCACGGACTGCGTGACAGCATCCTGGAGCGGATGCGACGGCACGGCGGCTCCGCCGAGGTGCGCAGCAACGCCGGATCCGGCACCGAGATCCGGCTGCGGCAACCGGTGTCGATGCAGACACGGGGCAACAACGCAGCCAGCGAGAGCAAAGGACCGTCATGAGCAGGCATACCGTCGTCCTCGTCGACGACCACGCGATGTTCCGGGCGGGCGTCCGCGCCGAGCTCGGCGATGCTGTCGAGGTGCTGGCCGAGGCGGCCGACGTGGACCAGGCCGTCGCCGCCGTCATCTCCGGACAGCCCGAGGTGGTCCTGCTCGACGTGCACCTGCCCGGCGGCGGAGGCGCCGAGGTGATCCGGCGTACGGCGGGCAAGGCGGCCGACACGAAGTTCCTGGCACTGAGCGTCTCGGATGCCGCCGAGGACGTGATCGGCACCATCCGGGCCGGCGCCCGCGGGTACGTCACCAAGACGATCACCGGCGAGGAACTGGTCGACGCGATCGAGCGGGTCGCCGCCGGTGACGCCGTCTTCTCACCGCGCCTGGCCGGCTTCGTGCTGGACGCCTTCGCCGGGACCATCGAGGTCGCCGCGATCGACGAGGACCTGGACCGCCTCACCGAGCGCGAGCGCGAGGTGATGCGTCTGATCGCGCGCGGCTACTCCTACAAGGAAGTGGCCGGCGAACTGTTCATCTCGATCAAGACCGTCGAGACCCACATGGGTTCGGTGCTGCGGAAACTGCAGTTGTCCTCGCGGCACGAGCTGACCAGGTGGGCGTCCGAGCGGCGTCTGCTCTGAGTACGTCGACGGATGTGCACGCCGCGCCGGCGCGCGACCGTTGGCCCATGGACACGCCACTGATCAGCTCGCCCACCGGTCCTCGCCGGATCTGGGCGCCGACCGACGCCCGTCGCGTCTTCGACGTCGTCCTCGTGGTGCTCGCCTCGGCCGGCCTCGTCGGCTCGGTCGGCGTGCTCCTCTGGATCGTGCCGGTCGCGCTGGCCGACGACACCGGTCAGTCGGCGTTCGGGATGTTCCTCGCCGCGGCGTACGTACCGTTCTTCCTGGTCGCGACCCTGTCCGCGGTGCTCGGCCTCCGCCGCCGTCAGTTCGAGTTTCGCGTCGTCGGGTGGGTGTCGCTGCTCGCGACGCTCACGCCGGCACCACTGCTGGTGATGGTCTGCGGCCTGATGGTGATCACTTAGCCGGGCAGCAGGGTCGCCCAGGCCGGTCGCCAGTGCTGGGCACGCTGCTGCATCTCCCAGCTCAGGGCACGCAGCGTGGGCCCCTTCCCGTCGTACCAGGGAGGCAGGCTGTCGAAGGCCCGGTGCAGGCTGATCCGGCCCTCGGCGAACTTCACCCGCGCGGCCAGCCAGGCGCCTGATTCCTCGTCGGCCTCGGACCGGTGCAGCTCGCGCAGGATGTTGCCCAGGCTGTGCTGCATCACCTCGGGGAGCCAGTCGGCACTCGACGCCACGACGAGTTGTCCCTCATCGACCAGGACGACGTGATCGAAGGGGGCGCCCGGCTCGGTCACCCGGGCCCAACGGGCGAGCAGGGTCGGGCGGTGCGGCAGGCCGCGGTCCCGCTCGGCCGTCTCGCGCATCTGTTCGTGGATCTGCGAGCGAAGTCGCTTGCGGATCGCGCCCTGGGCCGCGACGTGCGCCACCCCGTGCGCCTCCTTGAGCAGTCGCGAGTCGGTCTCGCCGGCGCGGGCGGCGGCGACGGCGCGCGGGTCGGCGCGGGCGAGCGGTGCGAGCAGGTCCATGACGCCCTCGAACATCCCGGTGGTGCTGGTGTCCCACCCGTCGCGGGAGTGCCAGGCGAGGAAGCCGGGCTTGGTCTCGCGGATCGAGCGCCAGACCGCGTTGGAGCTCGCCCAGTCGGGCGCTCCGTCGAGGACGTCGAGGTGGGCGCCGATCGCGTCACGGGTCGAGGAGCCGGCCCGGCCCCAGATCACCGCGCGGCCGCCGCCGATACGTTGCATCGACGCCCAGGAGTTGCCGTAGTCGTAGGAGAGGACGTGCTCGTCCGGATCGAGCTCGCTGGTCGCGCCTTCGGGCAGCAGGCCTTGATCCGTGAGCACAGCCCACGACCACCAGAGCTCGTCGGCCGACGCCAGGTCGTCCGCTTCCATGCGGACCATTGTGGTGCCCAGCAGCGCGCGGCGGCAGACCCCGCGCCGCTCAGTCTGTGGCGACCTCGGCCAGCGAGGCATCGATCAGCCACTCCACCGGTGCCACGTCGTCGGTGTAGACCTTGCCACCGGTCAGCGCGGGCTCGAGCCGGCTCGCGGTCGCCCTCGCGATGCTGGCGAGCTCGGGGTCGGCCTCGGACGCTGCCCGGCGCAACCTGTCCGCCGGGTCGCCCGATTCGGTGGCGATGAGCAGGGTGTTGGTGTCGCCGGCCGGATTGCGCCAGACCGCGTCCTTGCCGAAGGACGCCCGGAGGGTCGCCGACAGCACCTTCTCCAGGCGGGTGGAACCCTCGGGCTGGCCGACGTTCACGATCACCAGTCCGCCCGGCCGGAGCCGGTCGCGCGCGAGGTCGAAGAACTCGCGGGTGGTCAGGTAGAAGGGGATGTAGGGCTGCCGGTAGGCGTCCATCATGATCACGTCGAACCGGTCGTCGGTCTTGAGCAGCCACGGACGCGCGTCGGCGGTGTGCGTGGTCAGCCTGGGCGCGTTCATGTCGAACAGGTCGCGCCCGACCTCGGTCACCTTGGGGTCGAGCTCGACGCCCTCGATCCGGGTCTGCGGGAAGTAGTGGCCGATCGACCGTGCCACCGTGCCGGCCGCATTGCCGAGGATCGCCACCGACGAGGCCGGCGACGTCTCCGCGGCCAGCACACTGATCACGCCCTCGTCCCAGTAGCTGCCGCTCAGCCATTCATCCGGCTCGTAGCGGGAGTGGATCGCGTGGCCCTCGTTGAGCTCCAGGCGACGGGTGCCGTCCTCGTCCTCGATCACCCGGGCGTACTGGTACTCGGTCTCGGCCTCCCAGATCACCGTGCCGTCGCCGGTCGCCTTCACCGTCCCGGTGGGCAGCGCGATCAGCGCGAGGATCGCCGCCGGCACGATCGCGGCCACCACTCGCTTGCGGTCGAGGTTGGCCACGGCCGCGAGTGCCATCGACGCCGCGAAGATCAGGAACGTACGCCGGGTGCCGACCAGCGGGATCAGCAGCAACGCGGCGAGGAACGTACCGGTCAGCGCGCCGAACGTCGCGATCGCGGAGAGTCGCCCGGCGGTACGGCCGGCGTCCTCGACCCGCTCGACGCTGAGCCGGACGGCGTACGGCGAGACCATGCCGAGCAGGGTCAGCGGCACCGCGATCAGGACGCCGACACCGACCAGCGAGCCGAGGAAGGTCGCCACGCTCAGGTTGTCGACGGCCTTCACTGCCTGGCGCAGGAAGGGTCCGCTGACGAACGGCACCACCGCGATCAGGGCCGAGGCGATCAGCACGATCCGGGCCAGGCCCGCCGGCCGTGGATCGCGGTCGGCGAAGCGTCCGCCGAGGGCGTAGCCGATCGCGAGCGCGACCAGGCAGATCGCGATCGTGTTGGCCCAGACGATCGTGCTCGCCCCGAACCACGGAGCGAGCAGGCGGGCGGCAGCGATCTCGACGCCGAGGATGCCGACGCCGACGACGAAGACGAGGATCTCGAGGCGGAGCGAACGACGGGTCACGCACAGAACCTAGCCGGGCACCGGTCGTTGAGGTGCGACCGCGCGGCGCGAGCCGCGAAACCCCGAGCGGTGGTCGAGGTGTGAGCGGCTCTGCGCGAGCCGCGAAACCTGGTGACTTCTGCGCGTTCGGGACCGGGTTTCGCGGCGGTTGCTGCGCAACCGGTCCTCAACCACCGAGGGGTACGCCGAAACGGTGGTTGAGGTGTGAGCGCTCTGCGCGAGCCGCGAAACCTGGTGACTTCTGCGCGTTCGGGACCGGGTTTCGCGGCGGTTGCTGCGCAACCGCGCCTCAACCACCGGCCGTCAGTAGTGGCTGACAGGACGGACACCACCACACGGTGCGTTCCTGCCCCTCGGGTCCGAGCTCGCCGACCTCGATCCGGGTGCCGCAGCGCAGGCACGGGCCCCTGCGGCCGTAGACCCAGAGGCGGCGGCCCGGCCGGGTGTCGCCGGTGGTGACCCGGCTCGACCGGTCCCGGTGAGCCACCAGCAGCTGGTGGGCGCGACCGACCATCCTCGGCAGGTCGTCGACGGCGGAGACGGGGTCGAACGGGTTGACCCCGGAGATGAAGCAGAGCTCGGCGCGGTAGACGTTGCCGATACCTGCCAGGTTTCGTTGTTCGAGGAACGCCTCGCCGACGGCAACGTGCTCCTGTCGCCGGAGCCGCTTCAGGGCCTCGTCGGCGTCCCAGTCCTCGCCGAGCAGGTCCGGCCCGAGGTGGCCGACGAGGCTTCGCTCTGCCGGCGTGGCCACGAGGTCGAGCAGGATCGAGTAGCCGATCGCCTCGGTCTTCTCGGTCTTCAGGACCACCCGGGCCTCGTGCGCGGGGCGCCGCCACCGCGCACCCGGGGCCTGGACGTCCCAGCGGCCCTCCATCTTCAGGTGCGAGTGCAGGGTCATGTCGCCCTCGAGCCGGGTGAGCAGGTGCTTGCCGCGGCTGACAGTCTCGAGCACGTGCCGTCCGGCGAGGTCGACCTCCGCCAGGCTCGGGATCCGGAAGTCGCTGGCCACCAGCACCTGCCCGGACAACGCGTCCAGGCGCCGGGCGGTCCGCCAGACGGTGTCACCCTCGGGCATGCGCCCTCCTTCTAGGCACGGAGTCGGAGTCCCTTGCTGGTGGCGATGAAGCCGGCCGACTCCAGCGCCGTCCGGATCGCCTCGGAGTCCGCGCCCAGGATGCTGGCGCCGTCGGCCCTCTCGACGGTGAGCTTGCCGAGCGCGCCCCGGCGTACGGCGTCCCCGAGGGCGGCGATCGCGACCGCGGTCAGGTCGTTGTCCTCGCCGAAGGTGAGCAGGGTGCGTCCGCCGCGTTCGACGTACAGGGCGAGCTCGCCCTCGACCAGGACGACCAGAGCACCGGCCTTGCGACCCGGCCGGTGGCCCGACCCCCCGTTGGTCGAGCCTGTCGAAACCGGCCACGGGAGCGCCGCGCCGTACGGGTTGGCCGGGTCGGTGGCAGCGAGGGTCACGGCCTCGGGCTTCTCAACAGGAGTCGTGCGCACGAACGAACGCAACCGGTCGACCGCACCGGCGGTGCCGAACTGGGCGGCGCCGAGTCCGTCGACGAAGTAGCCGCGCCGGCACCGGCCGGTCTCCTCGAAGCGTGCCAGCACCCGGTACGTCGCCGCGAAACCACCTGGCACCCGCTCGGCCATGACGGCTCCCTTGGTGACCACGCCGTGCCGGTCGAGCAGCGATTCGGCGGCGGCATGAGCACGGCGGGTCGGGTCGGTCTCGACCTCGGGCAGCGCGAACCAGCGTCCGGCCATGTCGGCCGGCCCGGACCGGGTCGGCAGGTGGGCGCGGCTCCGGGTGCCGGCCACGCGGGCACGGGGAGGCGCCTTCCGGGTCCGGTGCGATCCGCCGGCGCGGGTCAGGGCGCGCAGCGGCGCGAGGGTGTCGTTGCCCAGTCGTCCCGCCCAGACCAGGTCCCAGACCATCGCCGCGAGCGCCTGGTCGTCGGTGGCACCGACCTGCTGCGACAACTGCCGGAAGAAGTAGGCGCCACCACCGCTGAGGGCATCCAGGACCGCCTGCTGCTCCGGGCTCGCGGCGAACTCCTCGTCGAGGGGCAGCGTCAACGGGGCGGAGTCGGCGAGGTGCAGCGAGATCCAGCCGTCGCTGCCGGTGATGCCGCCGTGGCCGGCCCAGAGCACCTCGCCGGCGGCGGTCAGTTCGTCGAGGTACGCCGGCTGGTAGTCGATGACCCGGCTCGGCAGCACCAGCGACTCCAGCGCGGACGCGGGGACCGCACACCCGGCCAGCTGCTCGATCGCGGCCAGGACCCCGTCGACGCCGCGGCGTCCCCGGCTGGATCCCGCGCCCGGGTTGTTCGGGCGGACGTGCTGCCAGGCGGGCAGGAACCGGCCGAGCGCGGCGGGGTCGACCGGCTCGACCTCGTGCCGCAGCCGGGCCAGCGAGCGACGGCGCAGCATCCGCAGCACCTCGGCGTCGCACCACTCGGTGCCCGAGCCGGCCGGCCGGAACTCGCCGTCGAGGACCCGGCCCTGCGCGGCCAGCCGGGTCAGCGTCAGGTGGACGACGGCGACGCCGAGCCCGAGTCGCGTCGCCACCTCGGCAGCGGTGAACGGTCCGTGCGTGCGCGCATAGCGGGAGACCAGGTCTCCGAGCGGGTCGGCGACCGGCTCGGTGAAGGTGTCCGGGGTGCCGGGCGGGACCGGGACGCCGAGCCCGTCGCGGAGCCGGGCGACGTCCTCGACGACCGCCCATCGGGCCTCTCCGGCCACGCGCACCTCGACGACGCGACGGGCGCGGGT
>JAKFBZ010000096.1:0-51430 GCA_036676945.1 Marmoricola sp. | reverse complement strand
GCGGCGCCGACCTTCCACGAGGTGCGGGCGCTCAGCGTGATGATCAGTGCCGCCACCGCCCCTACCGGGACAGCGATGGCGAGGCCTGTGACCAGACCGGAGATCAGGACGTCGAGCATCGGCTGATCCTCGCGGGTTCAGTGCCGATGGGCAAAAGGTTTCGAGACGGTCGCGGCGTCTCGACAGGCTCGACGAGCGGTGGGGCTCAGGCGAAGGAATAGTCCTCGATGGGGAACTCCTCGACGGCCCGGCGGGCGCTGCCCGAGGACGTCGGCCGCAGCAGGACGGCGTCGCCCTCGTTCGTGTAGTAGTAACTGCGCGCGGTGCCGCACGAGCCCTGGTTGAAGACGGTGTCGTCCATCCGCTCGAGCATGTGCTCCAAGAACTCCGCGTCCGCCTGCGCGGTGACCTCGAAGGTCTCGGCGCCGCGTTCGGCGAGCTCACCGAAGACCCGCTCGATGTGCCGCATCTGCACCTCGATGGTCATGAAGTAGCTGAGTCCCGAGTACGAGTACGGCGAGTTCAGGCTGATGAAGTTGGGGAAGCCGGCAACGCTGACGCCCTCGAAGGCGTGGTAGCCGCTGGTCCGCCAGGACTTGCCGAGGTCCTTGCCGTCACGGCCGATGATCTCGATGGCCGGGAAGTTGGTGTCCCACAGGTTGAACCCGGTGGCCAGCACCAGGACGTCGATCTCGCGCTCGACGCCGTCACTGGTGACGATCCCGGTCGGTGTGATCCGCGCGATCGGGGTGGTCTCCAGGTCGACGTTCGGCCGGTTGAACGTCGGGTAGTAGTCGTTGGAGAACGTCGGCCGCTTGCAGCCGAAGCTGTAGTCCGGGGTGAGCTTGCGGCGGGTTTCCGGGTCGTCGACCTGGCGACGCAGGTGCGCCTTCGCGAGCGTGGCCGCGCCCTGGTTGAGCAGCTTCGCCTGCTTGTAGTGCAGGACGGCGGTGACCATCATCCCCTCGAGCCAGGCGCTGTTGGCCCGTCGCGCGATCCGCTGGGTCCACGGCTGCGCGGCGAACAGCATCTGCACGGGACCAGGGATCTTGAAGTCACCCTTCGGGGTCACCCAGATCGGGGTCCGCTGGAAGACGGTCAGGTGGCCGGCGCGCTCGGCGATCCTCGGGATCAGCTGGACGGCGGTCGCGCCGGTGCCGATCACCGCGATCCGCTTGCCGTCGAGGTCGATCGAGTCGTCCCACTTCGCGGTGTGCACCACCGTGCCGGCGAAGTCCTCGACACCGTCGATGTCGGGAAGCTTCGGCTGGGAGAGGAAGCCGGTCGCGGTCATCAGGTGCTTGGCGGTCCGGGTCTTGCGGCGGCCGCCGCCGACGGCCCCAGAAGGTGCACGCCGCGTCGTCAGCACCCAGTGCTGGGCGTCCTCGTCCCAGCGGGCGCCCTCGGCGAGTACGCCGAACTCCATGTGGCGGCGCAGGTCGTACTTGTCGGCCACGTGCTCGGCGTACTGCTTGAGCTCCGGGCCGCGTGCGAACCAGTGCTTCCAGTACGGGTTGGGCTCGAACGAGTAGGAGTAGGTGACGCTGGCGATGTCGACGGCGAGACCGGGGTAGCGGTTCACGTGCCAGGTGCCACCGAGATCGTCCTCGCGCTCGAGGATCGAGATGTCGTCGTACCCGAGGCGCTTGAGGCTGATCGCCGCACCCATTCCGCCGAAACCGGCGCCGATGATGATCACGTCGTGATCGGTCATGGAGACCCAACTCCTTCTTGAACAAAGTTCAATAGTGGTACGACCCTAGTCTGGACCCATGCGGATCATCAAGCACGGGCATGCCTGTGTGGCGCTCGCCACGTCTGCTGCGACGGTGGTGGTCGACCCGGGGATGTTCACCGAGCCCGACGCGCTCGACGGGGCGACCGCGGTGCTGATCACCCATGAGCACCCGGACCACTGGACGCCCGAGCAGCTCCGGGCGACCGATGCGCCGATCTACACGATCGCCGCGGTCGCGGAGCAGATCCGGGGCGCCGATGCCGCGATCGCGGAGCGGGTCACCGTCGTCGCGCCGGGGGAGCGGTTCACGGCCGGCTCCGGAGCGGCCGGTGTCACGGTGACCGCCGTCGGGGTGAAGCACGCCGTGATCCATCCGGAGCTGCCGCACTTCGACAACTCCGGCTACCTGGTCGAGGCCGACGGCGTCTCGGTCTTCCATCCGGGTGACGCGCTGACGACGCTCCCGGCGGCGCCCGACGTGCTGCTCCTGCCCGTGAGCGCGCCGTGGCTGAAGGTCTCCGAGTGCATCGACTACGCCCGCGAGGTCGGCGCAGCCAGGTCGGTGGCGATCCACGACGCCGTCTACAGCGAGGCGGGACTGGGCATCGTCGACGGCCATCTCGGCCGGTTCCTCGCGCCGCGGGAGCAGGAGTATCGGCGGCTCCGGGTCGGCGAGGAACTCGCCTGACCGACCTAGGACTTCGGAGAACGGCGTGATCGCGGGGGGCTGACGACCGTCTACGACATGGCGTCAGGTCTGCTGACGCGCGATGTCGACCGAAGAGAGCACCCCGTGACTACGAGCGTGAGGCGGTTTCTTGCCGCTTGCCTGACCCTGATGGTGGCCAGCACCGTCTTCGCGGGGGTGGCCTCAGCTGCCGCCGGAAGTGTGGTCAGCGGTGTGGTCTGGCAGGACACAGACCGCGATTCCGTGCACGACGGCTCGGAGTCGCCGAGACAGGCAAGCGTGACGGTGCGGCTGTTCAGCCAGGCCGGGCAGCTGATCGCCACCACCACTCCGGACGCGCAGGGGCGGTACGCCTTCCGCGACCTGGCCGACGGCACCTACACCGTCCGCGTGACGTCCCCGAGCGCGTTCACCTTCCCGGCAGTGGCAACAGACGACAACGACTTCACCCTCCGTCCGCCGGTGCCCGGCCAACCTCACCAGGGTCAGTCCGCATCGCTGACGATCGCGGGGACCACCCAGGTGACCGGTCTGGATGCCGGATTGCAGCCGCAGGCGACGATCGACATCGACGCCACGCCGCTGTCCGGTGCCTGCCAGGACCTCGCCCGGACGGGGCAGGCTCCGTGGAGCACGTCCTCGACGCCTCCAGGTGCGGCCGACACGACAGCGTCGGACTGCGCCGTCCGGACCGACGACGTCATCACCCAGCAGTACTCGGTCTCCCTGACCGGTCTGTCCGCCGGCGGCACGATCGACAACGTGGTCGCCGACTTCACCATCAAGGCTGACCAGGCAGGTGCCTTCGCTTTCGACGGCGGCATCCCGGGTGCGTGCCTCACCAACGCGGTGACCCCGCCCTCCTCGATTCAGACTCGGCCGAACGGCGACGTGGTGCTGCATTGCAACCTGGGCCGCTTCACCTCTGCGGTGGCCCCGATCGTGATCCCGTACCAGGCCCTCCCTGGCACCCCCGCCGGCACGCTCCTGCACATGGAGGTCAACGCGTACGCCGCCGGCGGCGACGCCGCTCCCAGCGGCACCCTGGTCGGCCCGGAGATCGAGATCAGGACGGCGCCGCAGTACGACCTCTCCAAGTCCCTCGCCGGCCAGGACCGGAACCCGGCCTGGCAGGTGGTCAACGGTCAGCGGGTCTACGGCTACGTCGTCAGCTATGTCGTCGCACTGAGCAGTCTCGCGACCAAGGGCAACCAGGCGCTGGCGAACCCGCTCACGTTCACAGAGCGGCTCAACGACTTCCCCAACGCGGTCCTCACCTACTGCTCCGACGCCTACAGCGGGCAGCCGGGCACCATCGACTGCGGGCCGCTGTACACGCCGCAGGGTGAAGACGGCATCACGATCACTCTCGACGGGCTGACCTGGGACACCATCGACATCTACCAGTTCACGGTCCGCTTCTTCGTGCCGATCGAGGATGCCTACCGGGCCCTGGACCCGTCCTGGCAGCCCGGCCGGCCCGAGCCGACGGGCACGGTGCCCCTGGTCAACACCCTGGAGGACTCCGAGGGCTGGACCGACATCGTCGGCAACCCGAACAACACCACCGGCTTCGAGCCCGGCTGGGACGGCACCACGGCGACCGGCAACAACCGCGTCAGTGGGTCTCCGTTCAACGTCGGCCCGATCCCGATCCCGAAGCCGGGCACGGCGATCGGCACCGGCAAGACCTTCGGTCCCGACACCAACCCGATCACGCCGGGCAAGGACATCGGGTCTGCGGTCACCCTGGCTACCGACGATGACACCATCATCCAGAACGCGCTCGTCTGCGACGTCTTCGACGTCTCAGCTCTCGAGCTCACCGACCCGACCCGGAACTCGGGCTACTTCATGGCGTGGCCCAGCGGCACCGGGATCGCACCGCTGTCGTACGTCATCGAGTACGCCGAAGGCCCGAACGACACCAACCTGATGACGCCCCGGACCGAAGGCAGTCTGCAGGCCGCCGTCGACGGATGCGGCACCGCTCCCGGTCCCTGGTCGACCGACCCGGCCGCGGCCTTCGGCCCGGACTGGCGCGACACCGTCAACATGGTTCGACTCCGGATGCTCGACCCGCTCCCGCCGGACACTGCCGTGCGACTCAACCTGCGTCTGACCGGTCGCACTGTCTACAACGGTGGTCCGAACGACGGTGTGCAGATCCAGGACAACGCGTCGATCCCGAACTTCGGCGGCTGGACCGACCCCGCCGCCCTCGACGGCTGGTCGACGAACCCGGCGCGCGCGCCGTTCCAGAACGTCGACATCTCGATCACGAAATCGCGTCCGGCAGCGACGTACGCTCCCGGACAGACGGTCCCGTGGACGATCGTCCCGCGCTTCAACGGTGCGGCCGTGGGCTCCACGGTGCACGACGTCCGCGTGCTCGACACCCTGCCGAGCGGGGTGAGCTACGACCCGGTGTGCACCGCGGCCGCGCTTCCGGCCAACGTGACGGTCGACTACAACCCGGTCGCCCGGGTGGTCACCCTCTTCTACGGAGACCGGATCGCGACTGCGCAGAACATGAACCTCCCGACCGCCACGCTCTGCACCACGGTGTCGAGCCTGACCTTCCCGGGCACCGTGGTGACCAACCGGGTGCAGATGTCGACACCGGACGCCCCCACCCAGCCCGTTGCGACCGCCTCGGTCACGATCGTGGGCTCCGGCCAGTTGGCGGTGGAGAAGTCTGTCGATACGCCGTTGATCGAGAGCGGAGACACCTACACCTGGAAGCTGACCTGGGCCAACACCTCGGGCCAGGTCGACATGCTCGCTCCTGATGTGATCGACGTGCTCCCGTGGAACGGTGACGGCGACCCGGGGTCGTTGTCCCGCCGTGCTCTGATTCCCTCGAGCTACGCCGGAGCGCACGGGCTGTCCGGCCCGCTCGCCCAGCCGACGTACACGCTCGGCCGGACCGGCAGCGTCACCGGCACCTGGTACTACTCGACCCAGGCTCCGATGACGATCAGCCACGACCCGCGGGCGGCGTCGAACGCCACGCCGCAGGCGGCCGGTGGCACTTGGCTCACCGCTGCTGAGGTTGCCGGGACCTGGTCCCAGGTGACCGCGGTGCGATTCGTCTCGGGTGAGCAGCTGCTGCATGCGACCGGCGTCACGGCGCTGATCCCGGAACGGGCGACGAGCACCGTGCTGAACAACGTGTATGTGAACCGGGCGATGATCTTCTCCGCGACGTTCCCGAACCAGCCGCTGCTGAGCAACGAGCCGTTCGTGATGATGCCGGGCTTCAGCCTGGGCGACCGGGTCTGGTCCGACCTGGACGGCAACGGCAGGTTCGACGCGAGCACCGACACCGCGGTCCCGGGTGTCACCGTGGAGGTGCTCGACGGTGCAGGCGCCGTCGTGGCGACCACGACGACCGACGCCAACGGTCGATGGTTCGTCCAGGGTCTGGCTCCGGGCACCTACACCGCCCACATCCCCGGCTCGATGTTCGCGGCCGGCGCGCCGCTGGAGGGTCACGAGGTCTGGACCGGGAACTCCAACACAGCCTCTGACGCGAACGAGGCCGAGGACAACAACAACGGGACCTCCGCCGATCCGCGGAGCGACGGCTTGTCCTCGGCGCCGGTGACCTTCGCCTATATCCGCAATGCAGCGGGCGACATCATCGGCGGTGGCCAGCCGACTGGCGACAACCCAGGGCGACTGGGCAGCAGGATCCTTCCTGACGACTTCACCAACTTCACCGTGGACCTGGCGGCCACGCCGACCCCCAGGATCCTCCTGGACAAGGAGGTCGTCCGGGTCGATGACGCGAACGGCAACGACCTGAAGGACACCGGCGACCTGATCGTGTGGCGGTTCACGGTCACGAACGATTCGCCGGTGACGGTCATGGACGTGTCGATCACTGACCCGGTCGCGAGCCCGATCAGCTGCCCGATGGGGCCCTTGGCGCCGGGCTCGTCGGTCACCTGCACCGCTGACTCCCCGTACCAGGTCACCCTGTCCGACATGGACATCGGCCACCGCGACAACACCGCGGTGGCGCACGCGGTGGACCCGCGCAACCTCGAGGACGTTCCCTCCGACGAGGACTCGACCGACACGCCGCTGGACCAAGTGCCGGGCATCCACCTGAACAAGCGGATCGCCTCGATCGTCGATGTGGACCTCAACGGCCACTACGACGCGGGTGATCGGATCTCGTACGAGTTCGTGGTGACCAACACCGGCAACGTCACGCTGACCGACATCGCCGTCGACGACCCGCTGCTCAACGAGCTGGGCGTCACCATCGAATGTCCGCAGATCACCCTGGTCCCGGACCAGCGGATGACCTGCTCGGC
Organism: Marmoricola sp.; assembly: GCA_036676945.1. Lineage (GTDB taxonomy): Bacteria > Actinomycetota > Actinomycetes > Propionibacteriales > Nocardioidaceae > Marmoricola. The sequence goes on along the minus strand of JAKFBZ010000096.1, from coordinate 44,676 downwards.
CATCGGCGACTACCTCGTCACACAAGCCGACACCGATGCCGGCCACCGCGACAACACGGCGACGACCGCGGGCACTCCGCCCAGCGGGCCGCCGGTGACCGACGTGGACGACGTGGACCAGCCGCTCGACCGGGAACCCGGCATCGAGCTGACCAAGCGGATCGCCGCGGTCACCGACGTCAACCTCAACTTCATCTCCGACACCGGAGACCTGATCCGGTACGAGTTCGATGTCACCAACACCGGCAACGTCACCCTGACCGACGTCGGGATCACCGACCCGCTGCTGGGGGCCGCGAACATCCCGCTCAGCTGCCCGGTCACCGTTCTGGCTCCGCAGGAGCAGATGACATGCACCGCGGATGCCGGCTACGGGGTGACCGTCGCGGACACCGACCGCGGGCACCGGCCCAACACCGCGGCCGTGCTGGGCACGCCGCCGACCGGTCCGCCGGTGACCGACGAGGACGACGAGGACCAGCCGCTGGTCCAGGTCCCGTCCATCCTGTTGACCAAGCGGATCGCGTCCTTCGACGACGTCGACGGCGGCGGACTTCGTGATGCCGGTGATGAGATCCGTTACGAGTTCGACGTCACCAATATCGGCAACGTCACCCTGACCGACGTCGTGGTCTCCGACCCGCTCCTCGGCGGGCGCGACATCGCGATCTCCTGCCCGAAGACCACGCTTGCTCCGGACGAGTCGATGACCTGCGTCGCAGATCGGGGCTACCGGGTCACCCAGGCCGAGACCGACGCGGGCCACCGGGACAACACCGCGACGGTCCGCGGCACGCCGCCGACCGGTCCGCCGGTGACTGACGAGGACGACGAGGACCAGCCCCTGGACCAGGATCCGGCAATCGTGCTGGCCAAGCGGATCGCGTCGTTCGACGACCGCGACGGTGACGGGCTGCGTGATGCCGGTGATGAGATCCACTACGAGTTCGAGGTGACCAACCGAGGCAACGTCACCCTCGCCGATGTCACCGTGACCGACCCGCTGCTCGCGGGCGCAGACGTCACCATCACCTGCCCGGGCAGCTCGCTGCGCCCGGACGAGTCGATGGTGTGCACCGCGGACGCCGGCTACCCGGTCACCCAGGACGACGTCGATGCCGGACACCGCGACAACACGGCCGCGACCCAGGGCAGCCCGCCGAGCGGTCCACCGGTGACCGATGAGGACGACCAGGACCAGCTGCTGGACCAGGCGCCCGCGATCGAGTTGGACAAGCGAGTGGCGCGGGTCGACGACCGGGACGGTGATCTGCTCTACGAAGCCGGAGATCTGATCTGGTACGAGTTCGAGGTCGTCAACACCGGCAACGTCACTCTGGACCCGGTGACCGTCACCGATCCGATGCTGGCAGGCGCGAACGTCGCGATCAGCTGCCCGGACACGGTGCTGTCTCCCGACGAGCGCATGGTCTGCGTGGCCCTGGCCGGTTACGTGGTGACCAACACCGACGTCGATGCCGAGAAGGTGCACAACGTCGCGACCGCGCACGGGACCCCGCTCACCGGTGGGGAGGTCGACGACGAGGACGAGACCAGCACTCCGCTCGGGGTCAATCCGGCGATCGAGCTGGAGAAGCGGATCGTCTCGATCGAGGACGCGAACACCAACGGCCTCGACGACACCGGTGACTTGATCCACTACGAGTTCGTGGTCAGCAACACAGGCAATGTCACCCTGCACGACATCACGCTGACCGATCCGTTGCTGACGCGCGACGACATCGCGATCAACTGCGCGGCCACGACCTTGGCGGCGTACTCGCAGATGGTCTGCACGGCTATCGAGGGATACCGCGTCACCCAGGCCGACACAGATGCCGGGCACCGGGCCAACAACGCCGATGTGCGTGGTCTGTCGCCTCAGGGCGAGGAGGTGACAGACGAGGACGAGGCCGACCAGCCGCTGGAACAGAACCCGGCGATCGGGCTGGACAAGAGGATCTCGACGATCACCGACGTCGACCAGGACGGTCTGACCGGCACAGGCGACAAGATCCGTTATGAGTTCGAGGTCACCAACCTGGGCAACGTCACCTTGACCGACGTCCACGTGACCGACCCCAAGCTCGACGACGTCACGATCACGATCACCTGCCCCGGCGACACCCTGGCACCGCAGGAGTCGATGATCTGCGTCTCGAGTCGCGACTACCTCGTCACCGCGCAGGACATGGCGGCCGGCTCGGTCGCGAACCACGCGACTGTCACTGGTACACCCCCCGACACGTGCCCCCCGGACAGTGAGCTCGAGTGCTCAAGGACGGTCACGGCAGATGACCAGGAAGACGCCCCGACCGGCGTCCCGCCAATCGCGCCCACACCCGGCGGGAAACTTCCCGATACCGGTGCCCCCGCCGAGCCCGCGACGAGCGGAGGTCGGGGCGGCCAGTTGCTCTGGCTGGCACCGGCCTTGTTGGCGATCGCCTGCCTCCGGCGCCGGGCTCGGCGCGGGGAGTGACCCGGGTGAAGCGGGGGATCGGCAAGCGCCGCCGGCGCCGCTGCTGGCTTCGATGGCACGCCGTCGTCCCGGTGGCCGTCGTCATCGTGGCCGGGCTGGGTGTGGGGCTCCTGCGCGGCGCACCGCCGTCCGGCATGCCCTCGGCGCTGAGGCCGGCGCCGTCGTTCGAGCCGGAGTCGAGGGCTGGGTGCGAGCAGCCCGACAGAGCCTTCAACCCCGTGGCGATCTCCGTCGAGGGCGTCGTGGACCACGCCGCGGTCGTCCCGCGTCCTCGCGACGCGGACGATGCACCCGGGACCCCGCCGCTCACCGCCGCCGGCAAGCGCGTCTTCGCCTGGGACGAGCCGACCGCGAAGCCGGGTTCGCGCCGCGGCAACGTGTTGCTGAACACCCACACCTACCCCGACGGTTCCGCGATGGGCAACCTGCTCCTCGACGACCTCTCCGTGGGCGCCACGATGGTCCTGCACGGCCCCGACGGGGAAGCCGCGTGCTACCGCGTCACCGACCGGGTCGAGGTGTCGGCCGACGACACCGCGATCCTCGATCGGGTCTTCGACAGATCAGGCTCGCCGCAGGTCGTCGTCATCGTGTGCTCAGGACAGCGTCGAGGCGCCCGCGACTGGTCCAACCGGACGATCTGGTTCGGAGAACCGGCCCGCGTGCGTCCCGCCGCCGGGACGTTGCTGTCCGACGAGATCGGCGATTCACTTGGATCGGGGTCACACGAACCTGCGGGTGCGGCATGGCTGACGAGGAGGTAGGCGGCGACAGCAACGCTGCGTCGTTGTCGTCAAGACCTGTCGGGTTCCTGAAGTGGTCCTCGGCTGGAGTCGCTGCTACGGACGCCCTCGAGGCCTGGATCCAGGTGGTCAACTCCACCGATGCGAAGTACGCCGTCAAGGTGTCGGATCCCGACAACTTCCATGGCGCGGTCTCGCGGATGGACTTCGGCGAGTTCACGCTCGCGGTCGCCGAGTCCGTCGAGCAGACACTGATCCGCACCGATCGCCAAGTAGCCCTCGACAACGCCGCGATCCTGGGGATGGGGCTCGTCGTGGGCGGCCGGGTCCAGGTCGAGCAAGCGGGCCGGACCTCGGACCTCGGTCCGGGCGACTTCACCTTCGTCGACCACCTCCGGCCCTTCCAGTTCTCTCTGGTCGAGCCCTCGACCTTGATCTTCGTCGACCAACCGCTGGCTGTGGTGCGCGACCTGGTCCCGAGCCGAGTGCTGGAGGTGTGCACCGGGGTCCGGATGCCGGGCTCCGGACCGACCGGCATCGTGTCGTCCTTCGTCACCTCCCTGGTGGAGCTGGCCAAGGACGACCCGGTCACGGCGAGCGCCCTCGGCGCACACCTCCCGCACCTGCTCGCTTCGACGATCTGCGTGGCCCACGGGGTGCAGCCGACCGAGGAGACACGCGACGCGTTCGCCCGTGAGGAAGTCCTGGCCTTCCTTCGCGCGAACCTGACCGATCCCTCACTGGATGCCGGCCAGATCGCCACGGCGTGCAGGATCTCGCGCCGGACCTTGTACCGCCTGTTCCAGGACGCCGAAGGCCAGAGCGTGATGGCCACCCTCCGACGGATGCGTGTCCACCGGGCTCAGGAAATGCTGCTGGCCAGCCAGGACCGCACCGTCGACGCGATCGCTCGGGCGTGCGGATTCTCCGGCGAACGGCAGTTCCACCGCGTGTTCCGGCAGGCGACGGGGACCTCGCCTGCGCAGTTCCGCGCCGACTCGGTGCGAGGCGGCTGACCGCGCTTCAGGTGTGCACGAATCGACGGTCGGATGGCACGCATCGTCGGTACCACGGGGGACAGCGCCGCGTTTTCCATTGCGAGGCCCTTCAAAGCCTCGAACGTGGCCTAGGTACACCGAGGAAATCCGATGCAACAACTCAGCGACCAGGAACTGGTCGGCGAAGCCGGCCGGGGCGACAACGACGCCGTCGCCGAACTCTTCCGCCGGCATCACCCGGCGGTGCTGCGTTACGGCCGATCACTTGCCCGGTGCTCGACGACCGGGGAGGACCTTGCCGCCGAGGCGTTCATCAAGACGCTCAAGCGCGTCCGTGCGGGCACCCGGCCGGCGACCTTCCGTGCGTACCTGTTGACCGCCGCCCGCAATCTGTACGTCGACCAGCTGCGCCGCAGGTTCGAGATCGAGAGCCTCGACGACGACCGCTACGCCGAGGACCTGCTGGTGACTGCGGATACCGCAACGGTCACCGTCGAACGCCTCGACGTGCAGGCAGCGCTGAAGGCATTGACGCCGTCACATCGTGAGGTGCTGGAGCTTGCGATCATCGACGGGTACAGCAACGCCGAGATCGCCGAGAAGCTGGGCATGAACCCGAATGCCGCCGGATCGCTGACCTACCGAGCGCGACGCGCATTACAGCTCGCCTACGCGACTTCCTGAGTGACGCCCGGGATGCACATCCTGATCTGCAGCTCCGAGCTCACCGGATACGAGACCTACTCGGGTCCGTACGAAACGCGGGCGGAGGCGCTCCTGGCAGCGAGCGAGGAGGCCGGACGAGCCATGGATTCCGAGCTCGTCTTCCGGGTGGCCACGCTTCAGCCTGCCGGATGACGTGATGCCGGACTCGCCTTCGGCGTCTGCACGATATGCACGAAGAATACGACGGATGGACCGAGGCCGAATGGCAACTGGTCAACAGCCATCTCCGCCGGATCATGGGCGAGATGGCGGCAGCCGAGATCGACTTCAAGCACATCGTCGTCTCGACGACCAAGGCGACCGGCGCGTCCACTTACCGCGGTCCGTTCCCCACTGCACTGGACGCGCTGCTGGCTGCGGACAAGGAGGAGCACCGGCTGGGACTCGACGGTTCCACTGGGCAGGTGATCCGGATCGCTCCGCTCTACGAAGCGACGCCGCCTGGACTCGTTCGAGGATCGGAGCTGCTCAGCGGCTGAGGGCGTCGCGCACCGGTACCGACTTCGCCTGCGCCCCGGCAAGCTCGACGTGTGATGCAGGTCGCAGGCGTGTCGATTTGCAAACTCTCTAAAGTCCAGTAATCTACTAGACATTATGAATCTCTCGGTCGAACTGATCAGCCGCGTGCATGTGGATCTCATGCGCGTCGTGAGCGCCGCGTGTCGCTGAGCTCTCCCTGAGCCGCCACGCCTGCGGGTGTCCCGGCTCGGTTGTCCCTCTGGAAATCCGACAACCAGGAGCAGTTCGTATGACCATCTCCCTCAGCAAGATCACCGCCCACATCGGCGCCCGCGTCCACGGCGTCGACCCCTCCCAGGACCTCAGTGACGAGACCGTCGCGCATCTGCGCGACGCGCTCGGCGAGCACAAGGCACTCGTCCTCGAAGCGCCCGGGCTGGACGCGGCCGGCCAGGAACGGTTCGCTTCCCGGTTCGGCGCGCTCACCACGGCACACCCCACGGTTCCCGGTGGTGAGACCGCGAACGTCCTCGACGTCGACGGTGAGGTCAACAAGGCCAACGAGTGGCACACCGACGTCACCTTCGTGGTGACGCCGCCGGCGATCAGCACCCTGCGATCCATCGTGATCCCGCCGTACGGCGGCGAGACGCTGATCGCGAACAGCGCTGCCGCGTACCGCAGCCTGCCCGAGCCGCTGCGGGCCTGGGCGGACACGCTCTGGGCCGTGCACACCAACGTGTACGACTACGCCGAACCGCACCCGCACAGAAAGGCGGCGGAGAACGCCTACCGGGAGACCTTCGAGTCCACCCGCTACGAGTCGGTGCACCCGGTGGTCCGGGTGCACCCCGAGACCGGGGAGCGCGGCCTGTTCATCGGCGGGTTCGTGCGCGGGATCGAGGGACTCACCACGACCGAGTCCCGTGACGTCCTGCGGTTGCTGCAGTCGTACGTCGTCCGCCCCGAGCACGTGCTGCGCTGGTCCTGGCAGCCCGGCCAGCTCCTGGTCTTCGACAACCGGATCACCCAGCACTACGCGATCGACAACTACGACGACCAGCCGCGCCGGCTCAGCCGGGTCACCGTCGCCGGCGACGTGCCCGTCTCGATCACCGGCGAGCGCAGCCGCGCGATCGTCGGGGACTCCTCGCACTACTCGGCCGTCCCGCCGGAGAGCGTCGTGGCTGACGCCGCCGGGAGTGCCGCCGCATGAGCATCCTCGTCGAATCCAGGCCGACGGCCGCGCCGGAGGCGCGACAGGTGGAGACCGAGGTCTTCCGCCCGCCCGCGCGACATCCGTCCCGGATCCGCCGGCTCGTCGCGAAGGCCAGTTGGCCGCTCGGCATCTACACCACACCGGTCGTGCTGGTGTTCTTGTGGGAGGTCGTCAGCCGGCTCGGCTGGCTGCCCGAGAACGTGGCACCGGCTCCGACCACCATCCTCGCCGCGGGCTGGGACCTGTACCAGCGCGGTGAGCTGATCCCCAGCATCGCGGTCTCGCTCGGCCGGGCCGGGGCCGGTCTCGCGATCGGCCTGACCATCGGGGTCAGCTGCGGCATCATCGGCGGACTGCTGCGCAGCGGCGAGTACCTGTTCAACGGGGTCTTCCAGATCCTGCACACGATCCCGCTGCTCGCGATCCTTCCGTTGATGATCACCTGGTTCGGGATCGACGAGCTCACCAAGGTGCTGCTGATCTCGTTCGGGGCGGCGGTCCCGATGTACCTCAACCTGTTCTCCGCGATCCGCGGCGTCGACCAGCGCCTGGTCGAGATGGCCCGTGCGGCGGGCGCCGGGCGTTCCCGTCAGATCGCCAGGGTGCTGCTGCCCGGAGCGCTGCCCGGCTTCCTGGTCGGACTCCGCTTCGCGCTGGCCTACAGCGTCCTGGGACTCGTGGCCGCCGAACTGGTCAACGTCGACCAGGGGATCGGCTACCTGATCAACCGCGCGCAGACGTACCAGCAGACCGACCAGATCTTCTTCGGCCTGCTGATCTACGCGGTGCTCGGTCTGCTCGCCGACCAGTTCGTGCGGGTCCTGGAGCGGGTGCTGCTCGCCTGGCGCCCCGGATACGAGGCGTCATGAGCACCTCGACGATCCACCGCACCCACACCGACCAGCCGGTCACTGTCGAGGGCGTCGTACGCCGGTTCGGCGATCGCACGGTGCTGGACGACCTGGACCTGTCCCTGGCCCGTTCGGAGTTCGTGGTCCTCCTCGGCCCGTCCGGCTGCGGGAAGAGCACCCTGCTGCGTCTGCTGGCCGGACTCGACCGACCGGACGGCGGCACCGTCGAGGTGCCGACCGAACGCGCGATCGTCTTCCAGGCCGACCGGTTGCTGCCGTGGCAGAAGGTATGGCGCAACGTCACCATCGGGCTCGACGGCAACGGAGCCAAGGCGCGTGCCCTCGAGGTGCTCGCCGAGGTCGGGCTCGCGGACCGGGCGAACGCCTGGCCGAAGACCCTCTCCGGCGGTGAGGCCCAGCGGGTCGCCCTGGCTCGCGCCCTGGTGACCGAGCCGGACCTGGTCCTCCTCGACGAACCGTTCTCGGCGCTGGACGCGATCACCCGGTTGCACATGCACGACCTGGTGCGCCAGCTCCATCAGCGGCACGGGGCGGCGATGCTCCTGGTCACCCACGACGTCGCCGAGGCGATCGGTCTCGCCGACCGGATCCTGGTGATGAGCCAGGGCCGGATCGGCAGCTCGTACACCGTCGATCTCTCCGCCGAGGACCGGCGCTCGAGCCAGGCACGCGAGGACCTCCGGGGGCAGCTGCTCGCCGACCTCGGCCTGGCCGGACGTCGCTGACCCGTACCGCTCCCACGCACCACCCCTCCCACGGGTGCGCGCTCCTGCGTACCCGGGATCCACCCCTCAGAAGCACCGAGAAGAAGGAAACCCAACCACCATGTCCAGAACCCTCCTCAGTCGAAAGCCCCTGGCCCGCCTCGCGGCAGCGGCCGGCACCGTCGCCCTCGCGGTCGGTCTCGGCGCCTGCGGCACCAGTGACGACAAGGTCGGCGGTGCCAGCGACGGCGCCAACCCCGAGTGGAAGGACCTGACCTTCACCATCGGTGAGCAGAGCGACGGCATCAAGACGCTCGCGGCGACCTCCGGCGCCTTCAAGGACGCCTCGTACAAGATCAAGTTCGCGAAGTTCGAGTACGGCCCGCCGCTGGTCGCTGCCGCCGGCACCGGCGACATCGACCTCGGCATGGTCGGTTCGGTGCCGCCTATCGCCGGAGCGGCCAAGGACCTCGGGTTCAAGGTCGTCGCCACGCAGCAGCCGTACTCCACGGACACCCCGAACGAGAACATCATCGTGCCGAAGGGTTCGAAGGCGAAGACGCTCAAGGACCTGCGCGGCAAGCGGATCGCGGTGCCCCAGGGGAGTTCCGCGCACGGGCTGCTGCTCAACGCGCTGAAGGCCGAAGGGCTGACGCCGCAGGACGTCAAGATCGTCTACCTCGACCCGAAGTCCGGTGCCGCCGCGTTCGACAGCGGCAAGGTCGACGCGTGGTCGATCTGGAACCCGCAGGGCCAGTTCGCCATCGAGAAGGGCGCCCGGGTCATCGTCAAGGGCCTGCCGCCGGTCGACGACACCAACCTGTACTACGTCGGTTCGGACAAGTCGCTCGGTGACGACGTACGACGGGCGGCGCTGGCCGACGTCCTGACCCGGATCGCGAACGCGTACGCCTGGGGCAACAGCCACCCGGACGAGCACGCCGAGGCGATCTCGAAGGACAGCGGCATCCCCCTCGAGCAGGCCAAGGCCACCGAGGAGGCCTGGCGCTACCGGCTCCAGTACGTGAGCGACGAGAAGATCGCGTCCGGTCAGCAGCTCGCCGACGTCTTCTTCGAGGCCGGCGAGATCCCCAAGAAGGTCGTCTTCGCCAACGTCGTCGACAACATCCTGCCTGCGTCGTTCGACGTCGGCTGATCGCTCAGTTCATTCCCGGGCCCGGCGGCCCTTCCCAGGGTCGCCGGGCACGCCCGCCCAACCGTCCCCCGGAGGAACCCATGACGAATCGACCCGAACGCCGGCTCCACCTCAATGCCTTCCTGATGGAGGCCGGTCACCACGAGGCGGCCTGGCGACTGCCGCAGAGCAACGCCAACGCCGACTTCGACCTGGCGCACTGGGTCCGGCTCGCGCAGTTGGCGGAGGCGGCGAAGTTCGACTCGCTGTTCCTCGCCGACGGCCCGGTCACCCAGGGGACGGGCGAGTTCCGCAGCCCCGGCCAGCTCGAGCCGCTCACCCTGCTGACCGCACTCGCGGCCGTGACCGAGCACATCGGCCTGATCGCGACGGTCTCGACGACGTACAACGACCCCTACAACCTGGCCCGCCGGCTGGCCTCGGTCGACCACGTGAGCGGTGGCCGGGTCGGCTGGAACATCGTCACCTCGGCCACCGAGGAGGAAGCCGCCAACTTCGGCCTCGACGAGCGCCCACTGCACGCCGACCGGTACGAGCGCGCCGACGAGTTCCTCGAGGTGGTGCTGAAGCTCTGGGACTCCTGGGGTGATGGCGCGTACCTCGGCGACAAGGACGCCGGCCGGTGGGGCGACCCGGCCCAGATCCGGCAGATCGACCACCGCGGCAAGCACTTCCAGGTCGCCGGACCGCTCAACGTGAGCAGGTCCCCGCAGGGGTACCCGCTGCTGGTCCAGGCAGGCGCGTCCGAGGCCGGTCGCGCGTTCGCGGCCCGCTACGCCGAGGCGATCTTCACCGCCAGCCAGACCCTGGACCACGCCCAGGAGTTCTACGGCGACATCAAGAAGCGGGCCGGCGCGCTCGGCCGCGATCCCGGACAGGTGATCGTCCTGCCCGGCATCGTGCCGATCATCGGCAGCACCGAGGCCGAGGCTCAGGCCCTGGCCCGCGAGCTCGACGAACTGCGCATCCCCGAGTACGGCCTGGGCGGACTGTCCAAGGTGCTGGAGGTCGAACCGCACGAACTGCCGCTCGACGAACCGCTGCCCCAGCACGTCATCGACCGCCCGCGCCGGGAAGGCTTCATCAGCCGCTCCGAGCTGATCATCGACTTCGCCGTCCGTGACCGGCTGACCGTGCGCCAGATCCTCTCCCGGCTCGGCGGCGGACGCGGGCACAACGTCGTCGCCGGCACGCCGGAGCAGATCGTCGACGTACTCGTGACGTGGTTCGAGCAGGGTGCGGCTGACGGCTTCAACGTCATGGGCGCCGCGCTCCCGTCGGGCCTGGAGGCGTTCATCGAGCACGTCCTCCCCGAGCTGCGGGCACGCGGCCTCTTCCGGGAGGAGTACGACGGAGCCACCCTGCGGGACAACTACGGCCTGCCGCGACCGCACAATCAGTTCGAGCTCGGCAGCGTCGAAGGGGACCGGCGCAGTGCCTGAGGTGCCGCCGGCGCTCCGGGTCAGCGGGCTGCGCAAGACCTACGGGGACGGGTTCGTCGCACTCGACGACCTGGACCTGAACATCCCCGCGGGTTCGCTGTTCGGCCTGCTCGGACCCAACGGCGCCGGGAAGACCACCCTGATCGGTTCGGTCTGCAACCTGGTCACGCCCACCTCGGGGAGCATCGAGGTCTTCGGTCATGCGACCGGCACCCGCGAGGCGCGTGCGTGCGTCGGCCTCGCCGAGCAGGACATCAACGTCGACCGGTTCCTGACGATCCGGCAGGTGCTCGTCTACCACGGCGGCTACTTCGGGCTGGGTCGCCGCGAGGCCGCGCGGCGCGCGGACGAGGCACTGGAACTGCTCGGGCTGTCAGCGAAGTCGAAGTCGACCGCGCCGGAGCTCTCCGGCGGCATGCAGCGCCGGCTGGTGCTGGCCCGGGCACTGCTGAACCGACCGCGGCTGTTGATCCTGGACGAACCCACCGCCGGGGTGGATGTCGACCTGCGGGCCGAGATCTGGGGACTGATGCGAACCCTCAACGCCGCCGGCACCACCATCCTGCTGACGACGCACTACCTCGAGGAGGCAGAGGCGTTGTGCGACGAGATCGCCCTGATCCGTGCCGGGCGGATCGTCGACCGCGGTTCGTCGGCCGCGTTGCGCGAGCGGTACGCCGCGGGCAGCATCGCCGATCTCTACCAGCGGGCACTGCAGGTGCCGGCCGCGGTGGCGTCGTGAGCTCGGTGCTGCTGCGACCCGACGACCTGGTCGAGGAGTTCACCGCCGAACGGGCGCCGTTCCGCTGGCTGCTCGAACGCGAAGTGCTGCGCTACCTGCGGATCTGGCGCTACTCACTCGTCGGCCCGGTGCTCTCCACCGTGCTGTTCGTGGTCGTCTTCGGCACCGTGCTGGCTCGCCACGTCGAGGGGATCGGCGTCAGCTACGGGCAGTTCATCGTGCCCGGCCTGGTGGTGCAGGCGATCGTGAACGTCGGCTACTACAACGGCACCACCTCGCTCTACGAGGCCAGGCGCGACCGCTACCTGCACTGCGTGCTGGCCAGTCCGTTGCGCTGGTGGGAGATCCAGGGCGCGCTGGTGCTGTCGGCGGTGCTGCGCGGGATCCTGGTCGCGGCAGCGGTCCTGGCCGTCGCGGTCCCGCTGACCGGGATCGGCGTGGCCCGTCCCGGCTACCTCGTCGTGGCAGCGGCCGGGATCCTGCTGGTGGCCGCCCAGATCGGCATCATCGCCGGGGCGATGGCGAACTCCCTCGACCACGTGTACTCGGTGGAGTCGCTGGTGCTGCTGCCGCTCGGCTTCCTGGGCGGGATCTTCTACCCGGTCGACCAGCTCTCCGACGGCTGGCAGCTCGTCAGCCAGCTGAACCCGTTCTTCTGGCTCGTCCAGGCTGGCCGGGTCGGCTTCCTCGGCACAGCCGATGTGCCCGGATGGTCCGCACTCGCGGTGGTCTGGATCCTCGCGCTGGTGCTCACTGCCTGGTCGGCACTGATCTTCGCGCGCGGACACCGGCTCAAGGCCTGAACCGGCGTCAGTCCCGGAGCGCCCGCTCGAGTGACCTCGGCCTGCGTCCGGTGAGGAGCCGGACGTCGTCGGAGAGCCGGGCGACCTCGCCGTCGCGGATCGACGTGTAGGTGCTCACCCACGCGTCCAGCTGCCAGTCCTCGGCCCCGTACGCCGCGCGCCGCCAGGCGTAGGCCTCCTCGACGCTCTCGTCCTCGAAGCGCAGCGTGCGACCCAGGATCGTCCCGGCACGGTCCGCGACCTCGGCCATCGTCAGGGCTTCGGGCCCGGTGAGTTCGTAGGTGGCGCCGGCGTGCTCGGCCGGCTCCCGCAACACCGTCTCCGCCGCCGCAGCCACGTCAGCGCGCGCGACGGCGGCGACCCGGCCGTCACCGGCAGGTCCGCGGATCACGCCGTCGGCATCGGCGAAATGCGGCAGCACGTCGAGGTAGAAGTTGTCGCGCAGGAGGGTGTGCGCGACGCCCGACTCGACGAGCGCCTGCTCCGCGTCGAAGTGGTCGCGGCCCAGCGTGAACCCCGCGTCCGGAGCGGCACCGGCGAACGAGGTGTAGACGATGTGCCCGACCCCGGCCTCGGCGGCTGCGCGGATGAAGGTGCGGTGCTCGTCGCGGCGGGTCCGGCTCTCCGAGGCGGAGACCATGAACAGCACGTCGACGCCGGTGAGCGCTGTCCGGGACCCCTTGAGGTCGTCGTACGTGGTGACGGCGACGTCGGCGCCCGCGATCCCCGGCGCCCGGGACGCGTCCCGCACGATCAGGCGCGGTGACAGATCGGCGAGGTGGCGGGCGACGAGGCCGCCGAGGTGTCCGGTGGCGCCGGTGACGGCGAGGGTGGTCATGAGGGACGAACCCCGCGGCCGTGGCAGATGTTCCGCGGCCGGCTTCAGCGGCGGGTGAGCGCGTCGCGGACCGGGACGAACTTGGCCTGGGCCTCGGCGAGCTCGGCCTCGGGGTCGGAGCCGGCGACGATGCCGCAGCCGGCGAAGAGGCGGACCCGGGCACCCTCGATCTCGGCCGAACGCAGCGCGATCCCGAACTCCCCGTCGCCGTGGGCGTTCATCCAGCCGACCGGGCCGGCGTAGCGTCCGCGCTCCATGCCCTCGATCTCGGCGATCATCTCGACGGCGAGCTTGGTCGGCGTACCGCCGACGGCGGCGGACGGGTGCAGCGCCGCGGCGAGTTCCAGGGCGCTGGCCCCGCTGTCGTGGGCGACGCCGGCGACGTCGGTCGCGAGGTGCATGACGTTGGGGAGGTGCAGCACGAAGGGGGCCTCCGGCACGTTCATCGACGAGCAGTACGGCGCCAGTGCCTCGGCGACCGAGCGGACGGCGTACTCGTGCTCCTCGAGGTCCTTCGAGGAACGGGCGAGCGTCGCCGCCAGGGTCAGGTCGTGCTCGTCATCGCCGGTACGCCGGATGGTGCCGGCCAGGACGCGCGAGGTGACCAGGCCCTTCTCCCGGCGGACCAGGAGCTCCGGGGTCGCGCCGAAGAGGCCGTCGACATGGAAGGTCCAGCACATCTCGTAGTCGGTGCCGAGCCGGCGCAACGGCCAGCGCACGTCGATCGGGGCGTCGGCCGTCGCGATCAGGTCGCGTGCCAGCACCACCTTGTCGAGCTCGCCGGCGTTGAGGTGCAGGACCGCCTCCCAGACCACGCCCTCCCATTCGGCGCCGGAGAGCGCGCCGTCGGCGAACGCGAGATTGACGGGGGCTTCGGGGAGCGGCTGCTTCTCCAGGGCGGGGATCTCGTCGGCCGAGGGCCCGATCGTGGTCACCCAGAACCGGTCGCCGCGACGTCCGACGACGACGTGCGGGATCACCAGCACCGAGTCGCCGGGGCTGTCGGCGAAGGCGAAACTGCCCAGGCAGATCAGTCCGCTGCCCGGCACCTCGACCTCGTCGGCCACCGCCGCCACCCGGACGACACTGCGCCACCAGTGGGAGGCGTCCTCGAACCGGCTCTCACCGGAGGTCCTGCACTCGGCGGCGACTCCCCAGGTCACGACGCCCTCGCCCCGGCGCAGCCAGGTCATCGGCCCGTCGGTCGGCAGCAGGTCGAGCAGCGGCCCGGGATCGCGCACCTCCACGGTGCGTGCCACCAGCCGGGGCACGGAGGAGGGCGCGGTCGTCACGCCGACAAGCCTACGACGCGTGTTCGACGGCCCCGCCGGCCAGGCTGATGACGTACGTCACGGTCGGGACGACAATGTCCGCATGGCACAGCGAGGGGGCACCCTGCTCGAGCGCGCGGTCAGCCGCACCCTGCTGGTCGGCCACGACGGCCGGTCGGGGGCGAAGCTGGAGCGGGCCGTGCTCGACGACGGTTCGCGGTTGATCGTGAAGACCGCCTACCCGGCGACCGACCTGACCGCGGCCGCACCGGGCGGCAGCCCTGATCGCGAACTCGTGCTCTGGCGGTCCGGCCGGCTCGACGACCTGCCCGCAGGGGTGGGGCACTGCGTCGTCGACGCCTGGTGGGACGACGGTGCCGTGGTCACCGTCATGCGCGACCTCGGTGACACGGTCGTGGGCTGGACCCGGCCGCTGTCGCGCGACGAGTGCCGCCGGGTGCTGGTCGCAGGGGCAGCGCTGCACGCGCATTTCGCGGACGCGGTACCGCAGGGGCTGTGCCCGCTCGAGGACCGGCTGGTGCTGCTCGGGCCCGCCGTGATGGGCGACTTCGTCAGCGACGACAACCCGCTGCCTGCCGCGGTCCTGCGCGGCTGGGAGCTCTTCGCCGACCTCGTCCCCGAGGACGTGCGCGCCGCGGTCGACTCGATCCATGCGAGCGCGGCCGTACTGGCCGAGCCGCTGCGACGAACCGCCCCGACGACCCTGATCCACGGCGACCTGTGGATGGTGAACCTCGCACTGGAGGACGACCAGGTCGTCCTGCTCGACTGGGGCCTGGCGACCGCCGCTCCGGCCGTGGTCGACTTCGCATCGTTCCTCGCCGGCAACTCCTCCCAGGTGGCGGCGACGCACGAGGAGATCATCGAGGACTTCCGTGCCGCCGAAGGGGAGTCGGTGAACGACGCCGGTCTGCGGCTCGGCATGCTGGCCGGCCTGGTCGAACTCGGCTGGAACAAGGCCCTGGACGCGGTCGACAACGAGGACCCCGAGGTCCGCCGGCGCGAGCGGGCCGACCTCGACTGGTGGGTGGCAGCGGCGCGACCGGCCCTGGAACACGACCTCTAGGACCAGTAGATGACGACCTCGTCGCCCACCAGCACCTGGTCGAAGAGCCAGGCGATCCCGGCGTAGTCGCGCACGTTCACGCATCCGTGGCTCGCCCCCGAGTACCCCCGCGACGCGAAGTCCGGCGAGTAGTGCACCGCCTGGCCGCCGCTGAAGAACATCGCGAACGGCATCGAGGTGTCGTAGAGCGAGGAGACGTGGTTGCGGGACTTGTAGCTCACCGTGAAGCGGCCCTCGCGGGTCGGGGTGTACGACGACCCGAAGCGCACGGCCATCGTCTTGCGGATCTCGCCGTCGACGACCCAGCGGACCGTCCGGCTTGTCTTGTCGACGCAGAGCACCCGCCCGGTCAGGCAGCGCGGGTCGAGGGGCGCGTCGGTCCAGCTGCCGTCCGTCGGCCGGTTCTCGAGTTCGGCCTTCGTCGGCGGCCGGGTCATGCCCTTGAGCCGCGCCAGCGTGGCCCGGTCGACGTACCCGAGGACGGGCAGGCCGCGCTTGGCCTGGAACCCGCGCACGGCAGCGACGGTCTTCTGGCCGAAGTCGTCGGTGACGTCCCCGGCGTACCAGTCGAGCTGGCGCAGCCGCGCCTGGAGGTCGCGCACCGAGGCTCCGTGGTCGCCGCGCGCGAGCAGCGGCGGGACCGGGGTGAGCGGAGCGGTCGCCGGCAGGATGTGCTGGGGCGGTGCCGCCGGCGCGGACTGCGGGCTGGGGCTCGCACTCGGGGCGGTCGTGCTCGCCGCCGCGCTGCCCCCGAGCTGGTCGGTCGCGGACGCGACCCCGTACCCGAGCACGCCGAACGCTGCCAGCAGCACGCTGACCATCGCCACACCAGTCCCACGCTTCACTTCAGTCACCACCGTCACATCTTGCCGTCTTGGTTGCTTGTCTCCCGTTCAGACGCACCGACCAGCCGAAAAGTTGTCACCCTTAGGGTTGCGACGTGACCCGCGCAGACCTGGAGAAGAAGCCCGCCGAGGTGCAGGCGATGTTCGACGACGTCGCCGCCCGGTACGACATCACCAACGATGTGCTGTCGCTCGGCCAGGACCGCCGCTGGCGCAAGATCGTCCTCGACGCCGTCGATCCCAGGCCCGGCGAGCTCGTCCTCGACCTCGCCGCCGGCACCGGGACCTCCAGCCAGCCGTTCCTCGACCGGGGCGCCCGGGTCATCCCGTGCGACTTCTCGGTCGGGATGCTGCGCGTGGGCAAGAAGGCCAAGCCGCACCTGCCGTTCGTAGCCGGCGACGGGACGAGGCTCCCGTTCGCCGACGGCACCTTCGACGCGGTCACGATCTCGTTCGGGCTGCGGAACATCGTCGATCCCGATGCCGGGCTCCGCGAACTGCGCCGGGTCACCAAGCCCGGCGGGCGGATCGTCGTCTGTGAGTTCAGCTCGCCGACCTGGGCGCCGTTCCGCACGGTCTACATCGAGTACCTGATGAAGGCGCTCCCGGCGGTCGCCCGCGCGGTCTCGTCCTCTCCGGACGCCTACGTCTACCTCGCCGAGTCGATCCGCGCCTGGCCCGACCAGGCGGGCCTGGCCGCCCGCCTGCAGCAGGCGGGCTGGAGTGCGGTGAAGTGGCGCAACCTCAGCGGCGGGATCGTCGCCCTGCACCACGGCACCAAGCCCTGAGAGCGCCTGCTTCGCGAGACGCCACGTCTGCGAATTAGACAACGTCTCCGTGCGTTAAATACCCAGGTCAGGGGCTGAATTCCCGACTCCTCACCCCGGAGTCGCGCGATGTGATGCACGCCTCTATGCTGCGTAGGTCGCGAGATCGTGAAGTTGTTCACAAGGGCACAATCTGCGCTTGTTCGCAGGCCCGGTGGACACAGCAGGAAGGTGAGGAATGGAGCTCTACACCCCGATTCTGGCGCTCCTGATCCTGGCGGGTGGCTTCGCCGTCTTCTCGGTGATCATGAGCGCGGTGGTGGGCCCGAAGCGGTACAACCGGGCCAAGCTCGACTCCTACGAGTGCGGCATCGAGCCGACGCCGCAGCCCGTCGGTGGCGGCCGCTTCCCGGTCCGCTACTACATCACCGCGATGCTCTTCATCGTCTTCGACATCGAGATCGTCTTCCTCTACCCGATCGCCGTGGCCTTCGACGCCATGGGCACCTTCGCTCTGGTGGAGATGGTGCTGTTCATCGTTCCCGTCTTCGTCGCCTACGTGTATGTATGGCGACGCGGCGGCCTGGACTGGGACTGACCGACATGGGTATTGAAGAGAAGCTTCCGAGCGGCGTCCTGCTGACGACCGTCGAGGGCGTCGCCGGCTACATGCGCAAGGCGTCGTTCTGGCCGGCCACCTTCGGCCTGGCCTGCTGCGCCATCGAGATGATGACCTCGGGCGGTCCGAAGTACGACCTCGCCCGCTTCGGCATGGAGGTCTTCCGCGCCAGTCCGCGCCAGGCCGACCTGATGATCGTCGCCGGCCGGGTCAGCCAGAAGATGGCCCCGGTCCTGCGCCAGATCTACGACCAGATGCCCGAGCCGAAGTACGTGCTCGCGATGGGCGTCTGCGCCAGCTCCGGCGGGATGTTCAACAACTACGCGATCGTCCAGGGCGTCGACCACGTGGTCCCGGTCGACATGTACCTGCCCGGCTGTCCGCCGCGACCGGAGATGCTGATCGACGCGATCCTCAAGCTCCACGACCAGGTCCAGCACACCAAGCTCGGCGCGAACCGCCGCGCCGAGATCGAGGCCGACGAGGCACGGGCGCTCACCGCGCTGCCGACCAGCCAGATGAAGGGTCTGCTGCGATGACCGACGGTTCGAACACGCAGGACCCGTCGACCGACGTCGTCGCGACCGGGGACGACGCGGACGCTCCGGTGGAGATCATGGGGCAGCGGCACGGCATGTTCGGCGTCCAGGGGACCGGCGACACGTCCGGCTTCGGCGGCCTGACGACCAACGTCACCTTCCCCGGTGCGAGCACCCCGCCGTACGGCGGCTGGATGGACGACGTGGCCGGTGCGCTCGCGACCGCCACCGCGGACGCCGGTGCGGCCGAAGCCGTCGAGAAGGTCGTCGTGCACCGCGGCGAGATCACCTTCTTCGTCCGGCGCGAGGACCTGCTGGCCGTGGTCAAGGTGCTCCGCGACGACGAGAAGCTGCGCTTCGAGTTCTGCTCCGGCGTGAGTGGGGTGCACTACCCGGAGGACACCGGGCGCGAGCTGCACGCGGTCTACCACCTGCTCTCGATGACCCACAACCGGCGGATCCGCCTCGAGGTCACCGCCCCGGACGGCGACGCGCGCATCCCGAGCGTCTGCGCGACGTACCCGACGGCGGACTGGCACGAGCGCGAGACCTACGACTTCTTCGGGATCGTCTTCGACGGCCACCCGGCTCTGACCCGGATCCAGATGCCCGACGACTGGCCGGGCCACCCGCAGCGCAAGGACTACCCGTTGGGAGGCATCCCCGTGGAGTACAAGGGCGGGACCGTGCCCCCGCCGGACCAGCGGAGGAGCTACAGCTGATGAGCACCGACCCGTACGCCGCCACCGAGGCGGACACCAGCCAGGGCAAGGTCTACACCGTCACCGGGCAGGACTGGGACTCCGTGGTCTCCGGCATCGCCGAGGACCACGACGACAAGGTCGTCGTGAACATGGGCCCGCAGCACCCGTCGACCCACGGCGTGCTCCGGCTGATCCTCGAGCTCGAGGGTGAGACGGTCACCGAGGCCCGCTGCGGCATCGGCTACCTGCACACCGGCATCGAGAAGAACATGGAGTACCGCTCCTGGGTCCAGGGCGTCACGTTCTGCACCCGGATGGACTACCTCTCGCCGTTCTTCAACGAGATGACCTACGTCCTCGGCGTCGAGAGCCTGCTCGACATCACCGACGACATCCCCGAGAAGGCCCAGGTCATGCGGGTCCTGCTCATGGAGCTGAACCGGATCTCCTCGCACCTGGTCTGCATCGCCACCGGCGGCATGGAGATCGGCGCGCTGACCGTGATGACGATCGGCTTCCGTGAGCGCGAGCTCGTCCTCGACCTGTTCGAGCTGATCACCGGCCTGCGGATGAACCACGCGTTCATCCGCCCGGGCGGCGTCGCCCAGGACCTGCCGGCCGGCGCGCTGGACGAGATCCGCGACTTCGTCGTCCTGATGAAGAAGCGCCTGCCGGAGTACGCCGACCTCTGCAACGCGAACCCGATCTTCAAGGCCCGGCTGGAGAACGTCGGCCACCTCGACCTCGCCGGCTGCCTGGCGCTCGGTCTCTCCGGCCCGCCGCTGCGCGCCACCGGCTACCCGTGGGACCTGCGCAAGTCGCAGCCGTACTCCGGCTACGAGGACTACGAGTTCGAGGTGCAGACCTGGGACACCGCCGACGCGTACGGCCGGTTCCGGGTCCGCCTCAACGAGATGTGGGAGTCGCTGAAGATCGTCGAGCAGTGCGTCGAGCGCCTCGCCGGCCTCGAAGGCGCCCCGGTGATGGTCGGCGACAAGAAGATCGCCTGGCCCAGCCAGCTGTCGATCGGCAGCGACGGGATGGGCAACAGCCTGGACCACATCAAGCACATCATGGGCGAGTCCATGGAGGGCCTGATCCACCACTTCAAGCTGGTCACCGAGGGCTTCCGGGTCCCGGCCGGCCAGGCCTACGTGCCGATCGAGTCGCCCCGCGGCGAGCTGGGTGCGCACGTCGTCTCCGACGGCGGCACCAAGCCGTTCCGGGCGCACTTCCGGGACCCGTCGTTCACGAACCTGCAGGCGACGTCGGTGATGAGCGAAGGCGGCCAGGTCGCCGACGTCATCGTCGCGATCGCGTCGATCGATCCCGTGATGGGTGGGGTGGACCGTTGAGTATCGATGAGAAGACGCGCGCCGAGCTCCAGGAGATCGCGGCGCGCTACCCGGAGAAGCGTTCGGGCCTGCTGCCGATGCTGCACCTGGTGCAGAGCGCGGCCGGCCGGATCACCCGGGAGGGCATCGAGGCCTGCGCCGAGATCCTGGAGATCTCCGAGGCGGAGGTCAGCGGCGTCGCGACCTTCTACACGATGTACAAGCGCCGCCCGGTCGGTGACTACCACGTCGGCGTCTGCACCAACACGCTGTGCGCGGTGATGGGCGGCGACCTGATCTTCGAGCGTCTCAAGGGCCACCTCGACGTCGGCAACGACGAGACCACCGAGGACGGGAAGATCACCCTCGAGCACATCGAGTGCAACGCGGCCTGCGACTACGCGCCGGTGATGATGGTCAACTGGGAGTTCATGGACAACCAGACGCCGACGTCGGCCGTCGAGGTGGTCGACGACCTGCGCGCCGGCAAGGAGGTCCACTCCACGCGTGGACCGAAGCTGGTGACCTGGCGCGAGGCCGAGCGCGTGCTCGCCGGCTTCCCCGACGGCCTCGCCGACGAGGGCCCGTCCGCCGGTCCGGCATCGCTGGTCGGCCTGAAGATCGCGCGCGAGAACAACTGGACCGCGCCGGCCGGCAACGGCGGTACGGCGACCGAGGTGGCCGACACCAAGGCTGAGGCCGTCGAGCTCGCGGACACCTCGCGAGCCGAGTCCGAGACGATGGCGGAGGAGTCGGATGACTGACACGCTGACCCCGGTCCTCACCGACAACTGGGACGCGGAGCGCTCCTGGACCCTGGCCTCCTACGAGGCCCAGGGCGGGTACGCCGGACTCACCAAGGCGCTCGCGATGGCGCCGGACGACGTGATCACCGCGGTCAAGGACTCCGGCCTGCGCGGTCGCGGAGGCGCCGGCTTCCCGACCGGCATGAAGTGGAGCTTCATCCCGCAGGACAACCCGAAGCCGAAGTACCTGGTGGTCAACGCGGACGAGTCCGAGCCGGGTACCTGCAAGGACATCCCGCTGATGATGGCCACGCCGCACACCCTGGTCGAGGGCGTCATCATCAGCTCCTACGCGATCCGTGCGAACAAGGCCTTCATCTACATCCGCGGTGAGGTGCTGCACGTGATCCGCCGGGTGCAGCGCGCCGTCCAGGAGGCCTATCTCGCCGGTCACCTCGGCAAGGACATCCACGGCTCCGGCTACGACCTCGACGTGGTCGTGCACGCCGGCGCCGGCGCCTACATCTGCGGTGAGGAGACCGCCCTCCTCGAGGGCCTCGAGGGCCGCCGCGGTCAACCGCGGCTGCGCCCGCCGTTCCCGGCCGTCGCCGGCCTCTACGCCAGCCCGACGGTGATCAACAACGTGGAGTCGATCGCGTCGGTGCCGAGCATCATCGCCAACGGCGCCGAGTGGTTCGCCTCGATGGGGACCGAGAAGTCCAAGGGCTACGGCATCTTCTCCCTGTCGGGTCACGTCGCGAACCCGGGCCAGTACGAGGCACCGCTGGGGATCACCCTGCGCAAGCTGATCGAGCTGGCCGGCGGCATGCGACCCGGTCACGAACTGAAGTTCTGGACGCCGGGCGGCTCGAGCACCCCGCTGCTGACCGATGAGCACCTCGACGTCCCGCTGGACTTCGAGGGCGTCGGCGAGGCCGGCTCGATGCTCGGCACCCGCGCGCTGCAGATCTTCGACGAGACCACCTGCGTGGTCCGCGCGGTGCTGCGCTGGACCGAGTTCTACAAGCACGAGTCCTGCGGCAAGTGCACCCCGTGCCGTGAGGGAACCTGGTGGCTGACCCAGACCCTGGCGCGGCTCGAGAAGGGTCAGGGCACCGCGGAGGATCTCGACCTGCTGGTCGACCAGTGCGACAACATCCTGGGCCGCTCCTTCTGCGCGCTCGGCGACGGCGCGACCAGTCCGATCACCTCGTCGATCCAGTACTTCCGCGAGGAGTACCTCGCGCACCTCGAGCACGGCGGTTGTCCGTTCGACCCGGAGGCGTCCACCGTCTTCGCCGCGGAAGGAGCCAGCGCATGACCGCCGAGGTCGTGAAGTCCGACCTGGTCACGCTGACCATCGACGGCATCGAGGTCAGTGTCCCGAAGGACACGCTGGTGATCCGTGCCGCCGAGCAGATCGGCGTCCAGGTCCCGCGGTTCTGCGACCACCCGCTGCTCGCGCCGGTCGGCGCCTGCCGCCAGTGCCTCGTCGACATCCCCGACGCCGGCAACGGCAGGGGCTTCCCGAAGCCGCAGGCCTCCTGCACGCTCCCCGTCGCCGAGGGCATGGTCGTCAACACCCAGGCCACCAGCCCGGTCGCGGACAAGGCGCAGCAGGGCGTGATGGAGTTCCTGCTGATCAACCACCCGCTCGACTGCCCGGTCTGCGACAAGGGCGGCGAGTGCCCGCTGCAGAACCAGGCGATGAGCAACGGCCGCGGTGAGTCCCGGTTCGAGGAGACCAAGCGGGTCTTCCCGAAGCCGATCAACCTCTCGCCGCAGGTGCTGCTGGACCGTGAGCGCTGCATCGTCTGCCAGCGCTGCACCCGCTTCACCGACGAGATCGCCGGCGACCCGTTCATCGCGCTGATCGAGCGCGGAGCCCAGCAGCAGATCGGCATCGCCGAAGGCGCGGACTTCCTCTCCTACTTCTCCGGCAACACCATCCAGATCTGCCCGGTCGGTGCGCTGACCTCGGCGGCGTACCGGTTCCGGTCGCGCCCGTTCGACCTGGTCTCGACGCCGTCGATCGCCGAGCACGACGCCTGCGGCTCCGCGATCCGCGTCGACCACCGTCGCGGCAAGGTGATGCGTCGCCTGGCCGGCAACGACCCCGAGGTCAACGAGGAGTGGATCACCGACAAGGACCGGTTCGCGTTCCTCTCCGACCGCGAGGACGACCGGCTGACCCACCCGCTCGTCCGAGACGACGAGACCGGTGAACTCCGGCCCGCGTCCTGGCCGGAGGCGTTCGTCGTCGCCGCGCGCGGCCTGAAGGAAGCCAAGAAGAACGTCGGCCTCCTGCCCGGTGGCCGGCTCACGGCCGAGGACGCGTACGCCTGGAGCAAGTTCGCCCGGGTCACCGTCCGGACCAACAACATCGACTTCCGCTCTCGCCCGCACTCGGCCGAGGAGGCGTCGTTCCTGGCGTCCACGGTCGCGCTCACGGGGCCGGGCAACGGCGGCGTCACGTACGCCGACCTGGAGTCGGCGCGCACCGTCGTACTCGCCGGCCTCGAGCCCGAGGACGAGGCCGGTGCGATCTTCCTGCGCCTGCGCAAGGCCCACCGGGCCTCGGGCACCCGCGTCTTCGCACTCGCGTCGCACACCACCCGCGGACTGCGGAAGATGGGCGGCACCGTGGTGCCGACCGTCCCGGGCGCCGAGGCGTCCGCGATCGAAGCAGTGGCCGAGAACGGCGACATCGCGCTGGACACCGGCGGCATCGTGCTCGTCGGCGAGCGGCTCGCGGCCGTGCCGGGCGCGCTCGGTGCAGCCGTCCGGCTCGCCGCCACCACCGGCGCCAAGCTCGCGTGGGTGCCGCGCCGTGCCGGTGACCGGGGTGCCGTCGAGACCGGGTGCCTGCCGAACCTGCTTCCCGGAGGGCGGCCCGTCGCCGAGGCCGGCGCGCGCGTCGACCTCGCCGCGGCCTGGGGTGTCGACAGCCTTCCGGACGCCGAGGGCCTCGATGCCGCCGGCATCCTCGACGCGCTGGCCGACGGTGACCTGCGGGCACTCGTCGTCGGCGGGGTCGACCCTGCTGACGTCGCCCTGACCAAGAAGGTCCGCAAGGCCCTGAAGAAGGCGTTCGTGGTCTCGCTGGAGGTGCGGAGGTCGGCGTTCACCGAGCTGGCCGACGTGGTCTTCCCGGTCGCGCCGGCCGTCGAGAAGTCGGGCGCGTTCGTGAACTGGGAGGGTCGCGTCCGTCCCTTCGAGCAGGTCCTGGACAACCCGGCCTCGCTGCCCGACGTGCGCGTGCTCGCGGGCATCGCCGAGGAGCGCGGCCGCCCGATCGGCATCCGTACGCCCCAGCAGGCCGCGGCCGAGATGTCGCAGGTCGGCCCGTGGGAGGGCCGGCGACCGGAGATGGAGCTCTTCGGAGGTCGCGTCTCGCTGGACTCGACGTCCGGCGACGGCACCCACGTGCTCGACTCCTGGAAGCAGCACATCGACGACGGCCGGATGCAGGACGGCGACGACCACTACCTCGCCACCGCCCGCCCGGCGGTGGTCCTGGTCAACCAGGCCACGCTCGAGAGCGTCGGTGCGGCCGAAGGTGACCGGGTCACGCTGACCGGTCCGCTCGGCAGCACCGTGCTCCCGGTCGCGGTGGCCGACCTCGCCGACGGCGTCGTCTGGGCGCCGGCGAGCGCACGGACCGCGTCGGTCCGTCACCTGGTCGGCCCGGCCGGCTCCGCGGTGACGATCTCAGCGACGAGTACCGCGAACACCGAAGGAGGCGCACAGTGATGAGCGCACTGATCTCCCTCTTGCCGACCGCGGTGGACCCGGCCGAGAGCCTGTCCCAGTTCGGGCAGGACCCGGCCTGGCTGGTCTGCGTCAAGGCACTGCTGATCTTCCTGATCCTGGTGCTGCTGACGCTGTTCAACATCTGGTGGGAGCGTCGCGTCGTCGCGCGGATGCAGCACCGTATCGGCCCGAACGTGCACGGCCCGTTCGGCCTGCTGCAGAGTCTCGCCGACGGGGTGAAGCTCGCGCTCAAGGAGGACATCCTCCCCAAGGCCGCCGACAAGGCCGTCTACTTCATCGCCCCCGTGATCGCGGTGATCCCCGCCTTCCTGACCTTCTCGGTGATCCCGTTCGGCCCGGAGGTCGAGGTGCCGTTCAGCGACATCACGACGCCGCTGCAGCTGACCGACATGCCGGTCGCGGTGCTCTTCGTGATGGCGATCGCGTCGATCGGGATCTACGGCATCGTCCTCGGCGGCTGGTCGTCCGGGTCGACGTACTCGCTTCTCGGCGGCCTGCGCTCGAGTGCGCAGATGATCTCCTACGAGGTCTCGATGGGCCTCGCCCTGGTCGCGGTCTTCCTGTACGCCGGATCGATGTCGACCTCGGAGATCGTCGAGGCGCAGGACAAGCTGTGGTTCGGCCTGATCCTGGCCCCGTCGTTCGTGATCTACGTGATCTCGATGATCGGTGAGACCAACCGCGCCCCGTTCGACCTCCCCGAGGCCGAGGGTGAGCTGGTCGGTGGTTTCCACACCGAGTACTCGTCGCTGAAGTTCGCGCTGTTCTTCCTCGCCGAGTACATCAACATGGCGACCGTCTCGGCCCTCGCGACCACGCTGTTCCTCGGCGGCTGGATGGCGCCGTTCTGGATCGACGAGGTCTGGGCGGGCGCCAACGAGGGCTACTGGCCGTTCGTGTGGTTCATGGGCAAGGTCATGTTCTTCATCTTCATCTTCATCTGGCTGCGCGGTTCGCTGCCCCGGCTGCGCTACGACCAGTTCATGCACTTCGGCTGGAAGCGGCTGATCCCGATCTCGCTGCTCTGGATCGTCGCGGTGGCGACGATCCGCACGATCAACCTCAACGGCGGCTTCGACCGCACCTACCTGTACGCGGCGATCAGCGTCTTCGCGGCCCTCCTCCTGGTGCTCTTCTTCATCGACGAGCGGAAGGGCGAGGAACTCGAGGACGAGGCGGCGGCCGAGCCGTTCGACGCCTTCGCCGGCGGCTATCCGGTGCCGCCGATGCCGACCAACGGCGCCGCCGTTCCGGTAGGACAAGCAACCAGCAACGCAGGAGGGGCGAACTGATGGCTTCGCTCAAGGAACAGTTCTGGGACCCGGTAGCCGGGTTCGGGGTGACCTTCCGGACGATGTTCCGGAAGGTGGTCACCGAGCAGTACCCGTTCGAGAAGCTGCCGACCGCACCGCGGTTCCACGGCCGTCACCAGCTCAACCGCTGGCCCGACGGGCTGGAGAAGTGCGTCGGTTGCGAGCTCTGCGCGTGGGCATGTCCCGCCGACGCGATCTACGTCGAGGGTGACTCCAACACCGACGACGAGCGGTACAGCCCCGGCGAGCGGTACGGCCGCGTCTACCAGATCAACTACCTGCGCTGCATCCTCTGCGGGCTGTGCATCGAGGCGTGCCCGACCCGCGCGCTGACGATGACCAACGAGTACGAGCTGGCGGACACCTCGCGGGAGAGCCTGATCTACGAGAAGTCCGACCTGCTCGCGCCGCTGCTGCCCGGCATGGAGCAGCCGCCGCACCCCATGCTGCTCGGCAACGACGAGGGCGACTACTACCGCGGCAACCTGCACCCGCGGACCGAGCCGGACGCAGGGGAGGCTCCCGCATGATTGCGTTCTGGATCCTGGCGCCGGTGATGGTCGCCGCGGCCCTCGGCCTGCTCTTCGCCCGCAAGGCCGTGCACGCGGCCCTGCTGCTCGCCGTGGTGATGCTCTCGCTGGCCGTGCTGTACGCCGTGCTCGACGCACCGTTCCTGTTCGCGGTGCAGATCATCGTCTACACCGGCGCGATCCTGATGCTCTTCCTGTTCGTGCTGATGCTCGTCGGCGTGGATGCCTCCGACTCGATCGTGGAGACGATCCGCGGACACCGGGCGGCCTCGATCGTGGTCGGCCTGCTCTTCGGCCTCACCCTGGTCGTCGGCCTCTCGCAGATCACGTTCGGCGCCTCGGTCGGGCTCGGCACCGCCAACAGGGACGGCAACATCCCGGCGATCGCGGAGATCCTCTTCACCCGCTACGTCTTCGCCTTCGAGGTCACCTCGGCGCTGCTGATCACCGCGGCCATGGGCGCGATGGTGCTGGCCCACCGCGAGCGGCTCTCGCCGAAGGTCACCCAGGCCGACCTCGCCGCGCAGCGGATGAAGGACTACACGGAGACCGGCAAGCACCTCGGCCCGCTGCCCCCACCGGGTGTCTTCGCCCGGCACAACGCAGTGGACACCCCGGCGCTGCTGCCCGACGGCACCGCCTCCGAGGCGTCGATCTCGCGGGTGCTGGCCGCCCGCGGCACCGTCAAGTCCGCACCGGAGATCGCCGACGACGTGCGAGCCCTCACCGAAGGGGAGGACTGAGCCATGGAGACCGAGCCGTTCATCGTGCTCTCCGCGATCCTGTTCACCATCGGCTGCGTCGGTGTCCTGACCCGGCGCAACGCCATCGTGGTGTTCATGTGCGTCGAGCTGATGCTCAACGCGAGCAACCTCGCACTGGTGACCTTCTCGCGCACCAACGGCAACCTGGAGGGCCAGATCGCCGCGTTCTTCGTGATGGTCGTCGCGGCCGCCGAGGTCGTCGTCGGGCTGGCCATCATCATGACCATCTTCCGCACCCGTCGTTCGGCCTCGGTCGACGACGCGAGTCTGCTGAAGTACTGAGGGGACGTCGACTGCCATGGCATCCGCATCCGTTCTGCTGAACGCCGTCCCGGTGGTGCAACCGCTCCCGGACGACGGGGTCTTCTCCCTGCTCTGGCTGGTGATCGCCCTGCCCGCGTTCGGCGCGGCAGTGCTGCTCCTCGGCGGCCGGCGCACCGACAAGTGGGGCCACTACCTCGGCACCCTCACCGTCGCCGCGTCGTTCGTCCTCAGCCTGGTGCTGTTCTTCGCGCTCCTCGGCCGTGACGGCGAGGACCGCCAGGTCGGCCAGCACCTGTGGACCTGGTTCAGCGCCGGTGAGTACACCGTCAACCTGGACCTGCTCTACGACCAGCTGTCGGCGCTCTTCCTGCTGCTGATCACCGGTGTCGGCGGCCTCATCCACCTGTACTCGATCGGCTACATGGCGCACGACGAGCGCCGGCGCAGGTTCTTCGGCTACCTGAACCTCTTCGTCGCCGCGATGCTGGTGCTGGTGCTGGCCGGTGACTACGTCGGGGTCTTCCTGGGCTGGGAAGGCGTCGGCCTGGCGTCGTACCTGCTGATCGGCTTCTGGCAGCACAAGCCGACCGCCGCCGCCGCCGCGAAGAAGGCGTTCGTGATCAACCGGGTCGGCGACATCGGCCTCTCCCTGGGCACCGCGCTGATCTTCGTCACCTTCGGGTCGACCTCGTTCGCCGTGGTCTCGGAGCTCTCCGAGGGTGCCGGCGACATCACGCTGACCGTGATCGGCCTGCTGCTCCTGCTCGCCGCCTGCGGCAAGTCGGCGCAGTTCCCGCTGCAGACCTGGCTCCTCGACGCGATGGAGGGCCCGACCCCGGTCTCGGCGCTGATCCACGCCGCGACGATGGTCACGGCCGGCGTCTACCTGATCGTGCGATCGAACTTCATCTTCAGCCTCACCGAGGACGCCCGCACGGCGGTCATCGTCGTCGGCTGCATCACCCTGCTGATGGGTGCGATCATCGGTTGCGCGAAGGACGACATCAAGAAGGCGCTCGCCGGGTCGACGATGAGCCAGATCGGCTACATGATCCTCGCCGCCGGCCTGGGTCCGGCCGGTTACGCGCTGGCGATCTTCCACCTGCTCACCCACGGCTTCTTCAAGGCGAACATGTTCCTCGGCGCCGGGTCGGTGATGCACGGCATGAACGACGACGTGAACATGCGCCATTACGGCGCGCTCCGCAAGATCATGCCGGTCACCTTCGTCACCTTCGGACTCGGCTATCTGTCGATCCTCGGCGTCCCGCCGTTCTCCGGCTTCTGGTCCAAGGACAAGATCATCGAGGCGGCGTTCGCGGACAACTTCGTCGCCGGCGCGTGCGCGCTCGTCGGCGCCGGCATCACAGCGTTCTACATGACCCGGGTCATGCTGCTCACCTTCTTCGGTGAGAAGCGCTGGGAGCCCGACGTGCACCCGCACGAGTCGCCGAGGGTGATGACGATCCCGTTGATCGGCCTGGCCATCCTCTCGGCCTTCGGTGGCCTGCTCATCGTCCAGGGTTGGATCACCGGCTGGCTCGAGCCGGTCGTCGGCGAGCACGGCGCGCACGAGGAGCTTCCCTTCGGGATCTCTGCGTTCGTGATGACCCTGGTCATCCTGCTGGTCGTCACGATCGGTGTGGTGGTGGCCGTGAAGCTCGTCGGCGAGCGCCCGGTACCCCGCGAAGCACCGTCCAAGGTGTCGGTCTTGACCCGGGCCGCCCGTGCGGACCTGTACGGCGACGCGCTCAACGACGAACTGGTCGTCAAGCCGGGCTGGGCCGGCATCCGCGGACTGACCGTCTTCGACCGCAGCGTCGTCGACGGTGCGGCAGAGGGGACGGCGACCGCGTTCGCAGCGGTCTCCGCACGCTTCCGCCTGCTGCAGAACGGTTTCGTCCGCTCGTACGCGCTCGCCATCCTGGCCGGTGCCTCGCTGGTCCTGCTCACCCTGCTGGCGAGGAACTTCTGATGACCCCAGGAATGCGCGCGGAGACGAAACGACCCATGACCGAATCGAGCAGGCAGGTGGCCCGATGAGCTTCCCGTGGTTGACCGTGATGCTGCTGGTGCCGATCGTCGGCGCCGTCGCGGTGATGCTGCTGCCCCGGTCCGCCCCTCCGGTGCTGACCAAGCAACTGGCCTTCGGCGTCACTCTGGTCACGCTCGGACTCGGCATCGCGATGGCGGTCCAGTACGACCCGGACTCCAGCGCGCGCTTCCAGTTCTCCGAGACCCACGAGTGGATCGAGTCCTTCGGCGCGCACTACGCGCTCGGCGTGGACGGTCTCGGCCTGATCATGGTGCTGCTGACGGTGATCCTGGCGCCGGTGGTGCTGCTGGCTTCCTGGAACGACGGAGACGCCGGTCGCTGGTCGCCGAAGGCGTTCTTCGCCTGGATCCTGGCGTTGGAGGGCCTCTCGATCGGCGTCTTCGCGGCCACCGACGTGTTCCTCTTCTACGTTCTGTTCGAGGCGACCCTGATCCCGATCTACTTCCTGGTCGGCGGGTACGGCGGAGCGAACCGGGCCCGGGCCGCAGTCAAGTTCCTGCTGTACTCGCTCGCCGGCGGCCTGATCATGCTGGCAGCGGTGATCGGTCTGTACGTCGAGTCGGCCAAGACCGAGGGCGGCGCCACCTACCTGGTGACAGAGCTCGCCCAACTCGACTTCGGCACCGACGTCGGTCGCTGGATGTTCCTCGGCTTCTTCATCGCCTTCGCGATCAAGGCGCCGATGTTCCCGGTGCACACCTGGCTGCCGGACACGACCCAGGCCGCGACCCCGGGCACCTCGGTGCTGCTGGTGAGCATCCTGGACAAGATCGGCACCTTCGGAATGATCCGGTTCTGCCTGGAACTCTTCCCTGAGGCCTCGACGTGGGCGACGCCGGTCGTGGTGGTCCTGGCGGTCTTCAGCATCATGTACGGCGCCCTGATGGCGATCGGCTCGCAGAACATCCCGCGCCTGATCGCCTACACCTCGATCTCGCACTTCGGCTTCATCGTGCTCGGCATCTTCGTGATGAACAGCCAGGGGATGTCGGGTGCCTACCTGTACATGTTCAACCACGGGCTCTCGACTGCCGCGCTGTTCCTGGTCACCGGCTTCCTGATCACCCGCCGCGGCTCGGCGATGATCGAGGACTTCGGCGGGGTCGAGAAGGTGGCGCCGTACCTGGCCGGGTTCTTCCTGGTCGCCGGCCTGTCGTCGCTCTCCCTGCCCGGCCTCTCGCCGTTCGTCTCGGAGTTCCTGGTGATCGTCGGGACCTTCTCCTACAGCCCGGTCGCCGCGGCGTTCGCCGTCACCGGCATCGTGCTCGCCGCGATCTACATCCTGCTGATGTACCAGCGCACGATGACCGGGCCGACCCGCCCCGAGGTCAGCGGCATGAAGGACCTCGGCACCCGGGAGATCGTCTCGCTGGCTCCGGTCCTGCTGCTGATCGTCGGCCTCGGGTTCTTCCCGAAGCCGCTGCTGTCGGTGATCAACCCGTCCGTCGACCACACGCTCGAACAGGTCGGAAAACACGACCCCGCACCGACCGTGCTGGAATCTGAGGAAGGGGCCCACGAGTGAAGTTCTCCGCTCCCGAGATCCAGTACGACCTCGTCGCGCCGATCCTGATCGTGCTCGCCGTGGCGGTGCTCGGCGTACTCGTCGAGGCCGCTCTCCCGCGTGCGCAGCGCTACCTCGCCCAGACACTGCTGGCCGGCCTCGGCCTCGTGGCCGCTTTCATCGCCACGGTCGCGGTGGTGACCCGGATCAACCCGAACGCCGACGACCCCAAGCCCGGGTTCCTCGCCGCCGAAGGTGCGATCTCGGTCGACGGCCCGACGCTGTACTGCTGGCTGTTGATCCTGATCCTCGCGTTCCTCGGTGTCCTGCTCTTCGCCGAGCGTCGCCTCGAAGGCGGCGTCACCGCCTTCGCAGGTCAGGCCGCGGCCCTGCCCGGGACCGAGGCCGAGCGTGAGGCGTCGGCCCGCGGCCTGGAGCACACCGAGGTCTTCCCGCTGCTCATGTTCGCCGTCGGCGGCATGCTTCTCTTCCCGGCCGCCAACGACCTGCTCACGCTCTTCGTCGCGCTCGAGGTCCTCTCGCTGCCGCTGTACCTGCTCTGCGGCCTGGCCCGGCGCCGTCGGCTGCTGAGCCAGGAAGCGGCGATGAAGTACTTCATGCTCGGTGCTTTCAGCTCCGGCTTCTTCGTCTACGGCATCGCCCTGACCTACGGCTACGCCGGATCGATGCAGTTCGAGCGGATCGCCGACGCGGTCGCCAGCGGGACCGGCAGCCACGGCCTGCTCCTCGGCGGCATGGCACTGCTCGCGGTCGGCCTGCTCTTCAAGGTCGGCGCGGCGCCGTTCCACGCCTGGACCCCGGACGTCTACCAGGGTGCTCCCACCGCGGTGACCGGCTTCATGGCGGCGGCGACCAAGGTGGCCGCCTTCGGGGCACTGCTGCGGCTCTTCTACGTCGCCTTCGGCGGAGCCCGGTGGGACTGGCAGCCCATGTTCTGGGTGATCGCGATCCTGACCATGGTGGTCGGGTCGGTCCTGGCGCTGAGCCAGACCGACGTCAAGCGGATCCTGGCGTACTCGTCGATCGCGCACGCCGGCTTCCTGCTCACCGGCTTCCTCGGGGCGCGCTCGCTCACGGAGATCAACGCCGGCGACATCAACCCGGTCCAGGCGGTGCTGTTCTACGTCACCACCTACGGCCTGACCACGATCGCCGCGTTCGCCCTGGTGACCCTGGTCCGCGACAGCGGCGGTGAGGTCACCCAGCTGTCCCGGTGGGCCGGCCTGGGCAAGGAGTCCCCGCTCGTCGCCGGCCTCTTCGCGTTCCTGCTGCTCGCCATGGCCGGTATCCCGCTGACCAGCGGTTTCACCGGCAAGTGGGCGGTCTTCGCGGCAGCGTTGTCAGCGGGTGCCTGGCCGGTGGTGATCGTGGCCGTCCTGATGTCCGCGGTCGCGGCGTACTTCTACGTCCGGATCATCGTGGTGATGTTCTTCAACGACCCGGTCGGTGAAGGGCCCAGTGTCACGAGGCCCAGCATCCTGACCAGCACCGTGATCGCGGTGGGGGTCGCGGCGACGCTCGTCCTCGGTATTGTTCCGGGGCCGTTGCTCGACACCCTCGGACGTGTAGCAGAATTCATCAGATGACCTCCTCTCTGGCCCTGCCGATCCTCGATCCCGACCTCGAGGAACGTCTGCGCGGCCGGATGGTCGAGGTCGAAGAGGCTCTGCTCGGCCACGTCGAGAGCGAGGCGCCGTTCGTCACCAAGGCGGCCCGTCACCTCATGGAGGCGGGCGGGAAGCGGTTCCGTCCGCTGCTCTGCTTCCTGGCGGCTGAGACGGGCGGTGGCGCGACCGACGAGGTCCTCACTGCGGCCTGCGTCGTCGAGCTGACGCACCTGGCCTCGCTGTACCACGACGACGTGATGGACGAGGCCGCGCTGCGTCGCGGGGCGGAGTCCGCGAACGCACGCTGGGACAACCTGGTCGCGATCCTGACCGGTGACTTCCTGTTCGCGAAGTCCTCGGAGCTGACCGCCGACCTCGGACCGGAGGCGGTCCGCATCCAGGCGCAGACCTTCTCCCGCCTCGTCGAGGGCCAGATCCTGGAGACGCTCGGGCCGGGTCCCGAGGACGACGCCCTCGAGCACTACCTCCGGGTCGTCGCCGGCAAGACCGGCTCGTTGATCGCCACCTCCGCCCGCTACGGAGCGATGTTCGGCGGTGCCTCGGCGGAGGTCGTCTCCGCACTGACCGAGTACGGCGAGCGGGTCGGCGTCGCGTTCCAGCTCTCCGACGACATCCTCGACATCGCCTCGGAGTCCGAGGAGTCCGGCAAGACGCCCGGCACCGACCTGCGCGAAGGGGTGCCGACCCTCCCGGTGCTCTTCGCGCTCCGTTCGGCCGACCCGGCCGACACCCGTCTGCTCGAGCTGCTCCGCGGTGAGCTGACCGACGACGGCCTGCATGCCGAAGCGCTCGGTCTGCTCCGTGCCCACGGCGCGATGGCCGAAGCGCGCGCCTATGTGGCCGGTGAGGCCGCGGCGGCCAAGGAACTGCTCGCCGCCCTGCCGGACGGCGCGGTGCGCACCGCCCTGGAGGCGTTCGCGGACGTGGTCGCCGACCGGTCGAACTGACCGGACGATCCGGACGGAGGGGTGACCGGATGGGCACGGCGACCAGCACCACGGGCTCGAAGAAGTCCGAGGTGCTCGCCGTCACCGGGGTCGTCCTTCTCGGCACCGTCGCCGTGGGCGCGGTCGATCCTCATCAGGCAGGCCACTACCCGACCTGTCCGTTCCTGGCGATCACCGGCCTCTACTGCCCGTTCTGCGGCGGCCTGCGGGCCGTGCACGACCTCACCCGCCTCGACGTCATCGGCGCGCTGGACCGCAACCCGCTCGTCGTGATCGCGCTGCCCCTGGTGCTGTGGGCGTGGGTCCGGTGGGTCCGCCGTGCCTGGACCGGCCGCCCGGTGCCGCTGAGGCTGCCGCACTGGTACGGGTGGGCGTTGCTGGGGGTGCTGGGCCTCTTCCTGGTGCTGCGCAATCTCCCTGGCTGGTCCTGGTTGTCGCCGGCCTGAGGGTCAGTCGACGGTCACTCCGGGCTCGGTGACCGGCTCGGCTTCGAGGAACAGTTCCGCGACGTTGTCGAGCGGGTCGTCGTCGACGAATCCGGCCGGCGCTGTCAGGACCGCGCGGACCCACGAGGTGCCGGGGATCAGGTAGTCGATCTGGAAGGGCGACCCGTCGCCGTCACCGCCGTAGACGCAGTCGGTGGTCGAACCGGGCAGAGGGGCTGGGTCCCCGATGAATCCGGCGTGCGCCCCGACGCAGACCCAGCCGTGCAAGGTGGGCACCGGTTCGAAGGCCAATGTCTCGGTGCTGGTGATCCGGAGCTTCGACCCTTCCACCGCGTTGGTGACCGGCACGGTGACCCGTCGCCAGCGGACGAGCTCGCTCGGGACGGTCTCAGAGCTCAACGGCCCGACCCCCGTGCCCGGTGCGGGTGCTGCCGCCATGGGTGTCGGAGTCGGATCGGGCGTCGGCGACGGTGGGGGACTGGACGTCGGTGTCGGCACCGGTGGGAGCACCGGAGCACGCGCCGACGCCGGGGCGGGTGCCACCGTCCGGATCGGCGTCGGGCTGACGGCCCGGACGGGCGTGCTGGTCGTGGGGACCCCGGGGCGTCGCCCGGCCGGGCGTGCGGACTCGTCGCTGAACTCCGCCGGGACCCGGGCGGCGTCCAGCCGCGAAGGATCGTCGGCGCGGAGGCTGTGCACGCCGGCCCCGAGGCACGCCGCGGTCACCGAAGCTGCGACGACGACCTTCGCGATGCCCACGGCGCTGGACACGCTCCCGACCACGCCCGCGCCGGTCGGAACTCCGGGGACCGAGGCGGCCGTCGGCCACAGGGACGCCGCGGCTCCGGCCCCGACGACGAGGGGGGCGAGCAGTGCGCCCAGACGGCGGTCGACGTCCGCGAGCTCGTCGGCGGCGACCGAGCAGCGCGAGCACCGGTCCAGGTGCGCCTCGACGAGACGCCGCCGGCGCGGGCTCAGAGTCCCGCGCAGGAAGCTCGGTAGATGCTCGAGGATCCGCCGGCACTCGGCGTCGGCGGTGCCGCGCAGGTGCTCGGCCAGGTACGCCTGGCGCAGTCCGGCTCGCGCGCGGAACGTGAGTGAAGTGACCGCGTTGGCCTGGATCCCGAGGTGTCTGCTGACCTCTTCGTGCGGCAGGCCTTCGACGGCGGTCATCCACAGCGCGCTCTGCCACCGCTCGGGGAGCTGTCGGAACGCACGGGCGATCGCGCTCTGGTCGAACCGCGCCTCGACGTCCTCCAGCACGGGCCCGGAGAGGCACTGGAGCTCGGTGTCGGTCAGGGTGCCCTCGCGGCACCCGGCCCGGATCGCGTTCAGGTGCACCGTCCTCACCGTGGTGAGCAGATAGGCGCGGAACGCCACATCCGGCCCCTTCCCGCGCTGCAGCAGGTCGAGGATCCTGGTGAAGGCCTCCGAACAGATGTCCTCGGCGCGTTCGGGACCCGCGAGGCGCACGGCGAAGCGGAAGGCGGTCTCGCGGTGCCGCGCGAAGAGTCGTTCGTACGCCGCCACATCACCAGAGCGGACGAGCGTGATCAGCTCCGGATCGCTCTGGTCGGCACCGGAAGTGGGAGGGACGTTCGTGGGAGTCATCGCACAACGGAAGACGCCCAGGGACGGCCTTTGGTCACGCCCGGGACGTGGTGATTTCGATCGTGATGAAACCGCTCGGTCGGTCCGGGGTCAGAACGCGCTGGCGGGCACGGTCAGCCGGAGCTGCTGCCGGCGGTGCCGGATGGACTCCACCGTGAAGATCACCAGCGCCACCCAGACCAGGCCGAAGCCGACCCAGGTCATCGGGGACATCTCCTCGTCCAGCAGCGTGATGCCGAGGGCGAACTGCAGCACCGGTGCCAGGTACTGGAGCAGGCCGAGGGTGGTCATCGGGACCCGGATCGCCGCGGCGCCGAACAGGATCAGCGGCACCGCCGTCACCACGCCGGTGAGCACGAGCAAGGCGCTGTGCCCGACGCCGTGGCCGAGGAAATGGCCGTTCCCGGAGGCCCCGAGCCAGATCAGGTAGCCGATCGCGAGCGGGGCCAGGATCATCGTCTCGAAGGTGAGGCTCTCGATCGATTCGACACCTGCCTGCTTCTTCGCCAGTCCGTAGGTGCCGAAGGAGAAGGCCAGGATCAACGAGACCCACGGGGGACGCCCGTACTCGACGGTCAGCCCGATCACCGCGACCCCGGCGATGCCGACCGCGACCCACTGCCAGCGGCGCAGCCGCTCACCCAGGATCAGGACACCCATCAGGATGGTCACCAACGGGTTGATGAAGTAGCCCAGCGATGTCTCCAGGACGCGATGGTTGTTCACGCCCCAGATGTAGGTGCCCCAGTTGATCGCGATCACCACGGCGGCGAGCGAGAGCAGTCGCCGGGAGCGGGGATCGCTGAGGATCGCCCGGAACTGGCTGAACCGGCCGGCGAGCAGGCAGACCAGGGTCATGGTGATGAGGGACCAGGTGATCCGGTGGCTCAGGATCTCGACGGCGCCGGCCGGCTCGAGCAACGGCCAGTACAACGGGAACAGGCCCCAGAGGAGATAAGCGCCCACGCCGAACAGGAAGCCTCGGCGTTGGTCGGACACACACCAAGCCTAGGGTGCTTGTCATCCGGAATTTCGCGGTGAGCCGCAGGGGCCGTCTCAAACCTCGGCAGCCACCGCGCCCGTCCGGTGGAGCGTCAGAGGACGGTCCAGGTGTCCTTGCCGTTGATCAGCGAGGTCAGGGCGGCGGCGGAGTCCTCGTGGCCCGCCTGTGCCGAGGTGACCTGCTGGCGGGCGCCGTCGTCGTACGTCGGGCGGGCGACGGACCGGAAGATCCCGATCGGCGCCTGGTGCAGGACGCCGGCGTCGGTGAGCCGGGAGAGCGCGAAGGCGATCGTCGGGTCGGGGTTGTGCGCGTCGTGGACCAGGACGGACGGGTCGTCACCCGCGACGACCTTGACGCCACCGCTCTCCTCGTCACGGGCGATGCCCTTGGTGCCCAGGCCGTCCTCGCCCTGGACGCCGAAGCGGATCGGCTGGCCGTGCTCGAGCGGGATGATCGCGTCGGCCTTGGTGTCGGCGTCCTTGACCGCGTCGAACGCACCGTCGTTGAAGATCGGGCAGTTCTGGTAGATCTCGACCAGCGCGGTGCCGCGGTGCGCGGCGGCGGCGGAGAGCACCGAGGTCAGGTGCTTGCGGTCCGAGTCGATGGTGCGGGCCACGAACGACGCCTCGGCGCCGAGCGCGAGCGAGACCGGGTTGAACGGGTGGTCGACCGAGCCGACCGGGGTCGACTTGGTGATCTTGCCCGGCTCGGAGGTCGGCGAGTACTGGCCCTTGGTGAGCCCGTAGATCCGGTTGTTGAACAGCAGGATCGTCATGTTCACGTTGCGGCGCATCGCGTGGATCAGGTGGTTGCCGCCGATCGAGAGCGCGTCGCCGTCGCCGGTGACGACCCAGACCGAGATGTCCTCGCGCGCGGTGGCGATGCCGGTGGCGATCGCCGGGGCACGACCGTGGATGGAGTGCATCCCGTAGGTGTCCAGGTAGTACGGGAACCGCGAGGAGCAGCCGATCCCGGAGACGAACACGATGTTCTCGCGGCGCAGGCCGAGCTCGGGCAGGAAGCCCTGGACCGCGGCGAGGACCGCGTAGTCACCGCAGCCGGGGCACCAGCGGACCTCCTGGTCGGAGGTGTACTCCTTGCGGTTCTGCGGCTCGTCGTTGGTAGGGACGCCGGCCAGGCCGGGGAAGGGCAGCTCCTGCGTCGTCACTTGACGCTCTCCTTGTCTGCGGTCCCGGCCTCGTGCGCGTGCACGTCCCCGGTCGTGGTGGTGATCAGGTCGGTGATCGCCTCGGCGAGCTCGGCGGCCTTGAGCGGCATGCCGTTGACCTGGTTGTAGCCGACGACGTCGACCAGGTACTTCGCGCGGATCAGCAGCGAGAGCTGACCGAGGTTCATCTCGGGGATCATCACGGCGTCGTACCGCTTGAGGATCTCGCCGAGGTCCTTCGGGAACGGGTTCAGGTGCCGCAGGTGCACCTGGGCGACGTCCATGCCGGCCTTGCGGACCCGGCGGGCCGCGGCGCCGATCGGGCCGTACGTCGAGCCCCAGCCGAGGACCAGGACCTTCGCCTTGCCGGACGGGTCGTCGACCTCGAGCGGGGGCAGCGAGTCGGCGATCCGGTCGACCTTGGCCTGGCGGATCCGGACCATGTAGTCGTGGTTGGCCGGGTCGTAGGAGATGTTGCCGTGCCCGTCGGCCTTCTCCAGGCCGCCGATCCGGTGCTCGAGGCCCGCGGTGCCGGGGATCGCCCAGGGGCGCGCGAGGGTCTCCTCGTCGCGCAGGTAGGGCCAGTACTCCTCGGAGGTGGACCCGTCCTTGGCGGTGACGGTCTTGTTCCGCTCGGTCGCGAAGTCCGGGGCGATCGTCGGTAGGTCGGCCACGTCGGGGATCCGCCACGGCTCGGAGCCGTTGGCGAGGTAACCGTCGGAGAGCAACATCACCGGGGTGCGGTAGGTGACCGCGATCCGGGTCGCCTCGACCGCGGCGTCGAAGCAGTCGCCGGGGGACTGCGGCGCGACGATCGGGATCGGCGCCTCGCCGTTGCGGCCGAACATCGCCTGGAGCAGGTCGGCCTGCTCGGTCTTGGTCGGCAGACCGGTCGAGGGGCCGCCGCGCTGCACGTCGACGATCAGCAGCGGCAGCTCGGTCATCACGGCCAGGCCGATGGTCTCCGACTTCAGTGCGATACCGGGACCGGAGGTGGTGGTGATACCGAGCGAACCGGCGAACGCGGCCCCGAGGGCGGCGCCGACGCCGGCGATCTCGTCCTCGGCCTGGAAGGTGGTGATCCCGAAGCGCTTGTGCTTGCTCAGCTCGTGCAGGATGTCGCTGGCCGGGGTGATCGGGTAGGTGCCGAGGAAGATCGGCAGGCCGGACTGCACCCCGCCGGCGACCAGGCCGTAGGCCAGCGCCAGGTTGCCGGAGATGTTCCGGTAGGTGCCGGCGGCCATCGCGGCGGGCTTGATCTCGTAGGAGACGACGAACGCCTCGGTGGTCTCGCCGAAGTTCCAGCCGGCCTTGAACGCGGTGATGTTCGCGTCGCGGATGTCCGGCGCTTTGGCGAAGCGCGCGGTCAGGAAGTCGATGGTGGTCTCGGTCGGGCGGCCGTACATCCACGACAGCAGGCCGAGGGCGAACATGTTCTTCGCCCGCGCCGCGTCCTTGCGGGACAGACCGAACTCCTTGACCGCCTCGACGGTCATGCCGGTCAGGTCGAGGACGGAGAGGTTGTAGTCCTCGGCCAGCGAACCGGCCCCCTCCTCCTCGAGCGGGTTGCCCTCGTAGCCGGCCTTGATCAGGTTGCGGTTGTTGAAGTCGTGGGAGTCGACGATGATCGCCGTCCCCGGCTTCATGTCCATCAGGTTCGCCTTGAGCGCCGCCGGGTTCATCGCGACCAGGACGTCCGGGGCGTCGCCCGCGGTGAGGATGTCGTGGTCGGCGAAGTGCACCTGGAACGACGAAACACCCGGGAGCGTGCCCTGAGGGGCCCGGATCTCCGCCGGGAAGTTCGGGAATGTCGCCAGGTCGTTGCCGAACGCGGCCGACTCCTGGGTGAAGCGGTCACCGGTCAGTTGCATGCCGTCGCCGGAGTCGCCGGCGAAACGAATGATGACCCGGTCGAGCTGTTGGACCTGCTTGTCCACGGAAAACGCCTTCTCTTCTTCACTGCCGTCACGCCTGTGACGGGTGCGCGTGTCGATGCTACGACGCCCATGGTACGCGGAAACTAGAACGCGTTCTAGGTACTTCGGAGCCTATGCCCACGATAGTCCGCCGAAACGGGTGAAGAGGGGGCATCTCAGGACACGGCAGCACCGAGTGACGCGGCTCACGCCACCCGAGATTTGCCATCAGACTACTTAAGTGTAGTAATTTACCTGAGTAAGCCGAACGCGATCACAATGAATCAAGGAGTTGGACCGATGACGAGCAAGCTGGGTACTCGAAAGCGTTGGGTGGCCGCCTCGGCCGCCTCGGCCGCCGCAGTGATGGCCCTGACCGGCTGCGGTTCCAGTTCCGACGCCGCGTCCGGCGGTGACAAGCTGAACGTGGTCGGTTTCTCCATCCTCGAGCAGGTCAACAAGACCACGTTCGCGGATTTCGAGAAGACCGACGCGGGCAAGGGCGTCACGTTCACCACCTCCTACGGCGCCTCCGGTGACCAGAGCCGTGCCGTCGCCGCCGGCGCACCGGCCGACTTCGTGCACTTCTCCCTCGAGGGCGACGTGACCCGGCTCGTCGACGAGGGCCTGGTCGCCAAGGACTGGAACGCCGGTCCGACCAAGGGCATCGCCAGCCAGTCGGTCGTCGTCTTCGTCGTCCGCAAGGGCAACCCCGAAGGCATCGAGACCTGGGACGACCTGGTCGAGCCGGGCGTCGAGGTCGTGACCCCCAACCCGGGTTCGTCGGGCTCGGCCCGCTGGAACATCCTGGCCGCGTGGGCGCACGCGACCGCCGACGGCGGCACCGACGCCGACGGTGAGGCGTACCTGACCAAGCTCTTCAAGAACACCGCGGCACTCCCGGGCAGTGCCCGTGAGGCGACCACGGCGTTCGAGAGCGGTGTCGGCGACGTGCTGCTCTCCTACGAGAACGAAGCCATCCTGGCTCGTGCCAAGGGCTCGGACTTCGACTACATCGTTCCCGACGACACCCTGCTGATCGAGAACCCGGCCGCGGTGACCGTGGACGCCAAGCCGGCCGCGAAGGACTGGCTCGCCTACCTGCTCGGCAAGGACGGCCAGCTCGACTACGCCGAGCAGGGCTTCCGCCCGCTCGTCGACGTGGGCTCGTTCGAGACGCCGGGCGCCAACGACCCGGCCGACCCGTACCCGACCCCGGCGACGCTGTACACGATCGCCGACACCTTCGGGGGCTGGCCGGCGGCGGCGACGAAGTTCTTCGACGAGAAGGACGGCATCGTCACCAAGATCCAGTCGGAGACGGGCAAGCAGTGACCGCGACCTCAATCGAGGTCGAACCGGTACCCAGCACCCCGGGTGCGACGCGCAGGCGTCGTACCCGGGGTCCTCGGGCACTCGGGTCCGGATCGGCGCTCGCCCTCGGAATCTCGCTCACCTGGTTCAGCCTGCTGGTGCTGATCCCGCTGGCCGCTGTCCTGATCACCGCGGCAGGCGGCGGCTGGACCGAGTTCTGGGAGACCATCACCAGCCCCCAGACCGCATCGGCTCTCCGGCTCACCATCGGGATGTCGTTCCTGGTCACGCTGGTCAACATCGTGATGGGGACGGCGCTCGCCTGGGTGCTGGTCCGGGACCGCTTCTGGGGCAAGAGCGCGCTCGACATCGTCATCGATGTCCCGTTCGCGCTGCCGACGATCGTGACCGGTCTGGTGCTGCTCGCGCTCTACGGCCCGCAGTCGCCCATCGACGCCAATGTCGCGAACACCCGGATCGCCGTCTTCATGGCGCTGGCGTTCGTGACGCTGCCGTTCGTCGTACGGACCACGCAGCCCGTGCTCGAGGCGCTGGAGCGTGACGTCGAGGAGGCCGCCGCATCACTGGGCGCCTCCCGGCTGACGACGTTCCGCCGGGTGATCCTGCCGGCGCTGGTGCCGGCGATCGCCGCCGGCGCTGCCCTCTCGTTCGCCCGGGCGATCGGCGAGTACGGGTCGCTGGTGCTCTTCTCCGGCAACCTCCCGAACCGGACCGAGGTCGCCTCGGTGCGGATGCTCTCCTCCCTGGA
The DNA here is from genome assembly GCA_036676945.1 of Marmoricola sp. Lineage (GTDB taxonomy): Bacteria > Actinomycetota > Actinomycetes > Propionibacteriales > Nocardioidaceae > Marmoricola. The sequence goes on along the minus strand of JAKFBZ010000096.1, from coordinate 2,555 downwards.
GAACGGGAACGATGCCGCAGCAGCGTCGGTCGCGGCGGTCCTGCTGGTGATCGCCCTGATCGTCATCGTCGGCCTGGACATCCTGCAGCGGAGGGTGACGCGCCATGGCGAGTGAGACCGCACGGCTCCGCGAGCCGCTCTGGGTCCGGGTGCTCCTCCGGACCGTCACGCTGAGCTACGTCCTCGCCCTGGTGGCCATCCCGACGGTGCTGGTCTTCAAGAGCGCCTTCGCCGACGGCATCGCCGCCTTCTTCGACGCCCTGACCGAACCGGCTGTGGTGAACGCCTTCGAGCTGACCCTGCGGGTCACCGTGATCGCGGTCGCCATCAACCTGGTCTTCGGCGTCACGATGGCGATCCTGCTGGTGCGCTACGACTTCTGGGGCAAGCGGGCGCTCTCGGCGCTGCTCGACGTACCGCTCTCGGTCTCGCCGGTGGTGGTCGGCTTCGCCCTGGTCCTGGTCTACAACGGGCGCGACGGCTGGTTCGGCCAGACCCTGGAGGAGGCCGGTTACCAGATCATCTTCAGCACCCCGGGGATCGTGATGGCGACGGTCTTCGTGGCGCTGCCGCTGGTGATCCGCGAGGTCGTCCCGGTGCTCACCGAGATCGGTGATGACCAGGAGTGGGCCGCGCGCAGCCTCGGCGCGAACGGACCGCAGACGTTCTGGCGGATCACGATCCCGGGGATCAAGTGGGCGATCGTGTACGGCGTCGTGCTGAGCACGGCCCGGTCCCTCGGCGAGTTCGGCGCCGTCAAGATCGTCTCCGGCAACATCAGCAACCAGACCCAGACCGCCACGTTGATGGTGGAAGCGAAGTACCAGGGCTTCGAACAGGCCTCGGCGTACGCGATCGCGGCGGTCCTCGCCTTCGCCGCGATGGCCTGCCTCGTCGTCGTCTCGATCCTGCGTCCCAAGGAGGACGAATCATGAGTATCCGCGTCTCGAACATCACCAAGACCTACGGCGACTTCGTCGCCCTCGACAACGTCTCGGTCGACCTGCCCACCGGTCAGCTGACCGCCTTGCTCGGCCCGTCCGGCGGTGGCAAGTCCACGCTGCTGCGGATCATCGCGGGCCTGGAGTCGGCCGACTCCGGTGAGGTCACCATCGAGGGCAACGAGGCCACGCACCTGCCGCCGCAGAAGCGGAACGTCGGGTTCGTCTTCCAGCACTACGCGGCGTTCAAGCACATGAGTGTGGCCAAGAACGTCGCGTTCGGCCTGGAGATCCGCAAGCGCCCCAAGGACGAGATCAAACAGCGCGTCGACGAGCTCCTCGAGCTCGTGCATCTCTCCCAGTTCGGTCACCGGCTGCCCTCGCAGCTCTCCGGCGGGCAGCGCCAGCGGATGGCACTGGCCCGGGCCCTGGCCGTCGAGCCGACGGTGCTGCTCCTCGACGAGCCGTTCGGCGCGCTCGACGCGAAGGTCCGCAAGGAGCTGCGCGAGTGGCTGCGCCGGCTGCACGACGAGGTGCACGTGACCACGGTGTTCGTGACCCACGACCAGGAGGAGGCCCTCGAGGTCGCCGACGAGATCGTGGTGATCAACGAGGGCCGGGTCGAGCAGGTCGGCACTCCGGACGATCTCTACGACAAGCCGGCGAACGACTTCGTGATGTCGTTCCTGGGGCCGACGACCCTGATCGACGGCGTCCTGCACCGGCCGCACGACATCGAGGTCTACACCCACCCCGGGGTCGCCGGATCGCTGCCGGCGCGGATCGTGCGCGAGCTGCGCGTCGGCTTCGAGGTGCGGCTCACCATCGAGCTGCTCGACGCCGCCCACGAGGAGATCCAGGTGACGGTCACCCGCGCGACTCAGCGCAGCCTGGGCCTGCGCGACGGGATCGACGTCTGGATCGCGCCCACCCACGGGAACGGCGCCACCGTGCCGAGCATGGCGGTCCTCAGCTGATCGACTCGGCGCGCTCCTTGAGCGCGTCGGCGTGCCGCTGGAAACCCTCGGCGACCCGGTCCGGGCCGGCGAGGGGGACCAGTGGTCCGGAGAACTCCTCGACGGTGTCGTAGCGCGTCGGTCCGCCGGGCGTCTGGCTGAGCCGCTGGAGCCGGGTGCCCTTGACCAGGCCGAGCTTGGCCGGCAGGCCCTCGTAGACGTAGGCGAGCGTGGCGCGGGTGGTGCCGTTGTCGTCGTACGGCGGCTCGACCTGGCTGATCCGCTCCGGCGAGGTGGTCGTCTTCCCGTTGGCCCAGCGCACGTGCAACGTGATCGGGTCACCGGGCGAGGGGGGCGAGGGGCACTCCGCCTTGAAGCAGAAGGGGTTCCATTCGCCGTACGAGGCGACGTCCATCATCACCTCCCAGACGGTCTGCAGGGGTGCGTCGATCTCGACGCTGGCTCCGGGACGCGCCTGTGGCATGGCGTCACCCTAGTCCGGCCCGGCCGTACACCCGGCCCCGCGCCACCCCGGGCCCGGACGATCAGCGGTAGTTGGTGAACTGCACCGCGAAGTCGTAGTCCTGGGCCTTGACCAGGGCCTGGACCGCCTGCAGGTCGTCGCGCTTCTTGCTGGTCACCCGGAGTTCGTCGCCCT
>JAKFBZ010000095.1:0-31164 GCA_036676945.1 Marmoricola sp. | reverse complement strand
GCCCTGACCGAAGCATGGGGTGGTGACGGACGCAGCTACGTCGCGGACGCCGCCGGCACCGGGACGACCCTGCTCGCAGCGAATCCCGGTGTGCTGCTCGATCCCCGGTTCGGCGCCGGCTCGGCCGCCGCGCACGCGGCCTCGGGGGCGCATCCGCTCATCGCGCCGTTGCCTTCGCTCCGCCTGGACGTGGACACGACCGAGGACCTGGCTGACGCCCTGACGTTCGGCGTCGGGGCGCACACCGCCCGCGCGACCGCGGATCTCGCCTGAGCGGCCTCCGGGCCGATCAACCACGCACAGCAGGCCCGGAACGGACGACAGCGGCGGCGCCCCCGAGGGGACGCCGCCGCTGTGCGGGTTGATACCAGCCGTCAGGCCTTACTTCTTCTTTGCTGCCTTCTTGGCCGGAGCCTTCTTCGCAGCTGCCTTCTTCGCGGGTGCCTTCTTGGCCGGAGCCTTCTTGGCGGCCGCCTTCTTGGCCGGAGCCTTCTTGGCAACCTTCTTGGCAGCGGCCTTCTTGGCCGGAGCCTTCTTGGCGGCCTTCTTGGCCGGAGCCTTCTTCGCAGCTGCCTTCTTGGCCGGAGCCTTCTTCGCAGCGGCCTTCTTGGCCGGAGCCTTCTTGGCAGCGGCCTTCTTGGCCGGAGCCTTCTTGGCCGTCTTCTTGGCAGCTGCCTTCTTGGCAGGAGCCTTCTTGGCCGCCTTCTTGGCAGCCGAAGCCGACTTGGTCGCCGTCTTCTTCGCCGCCGCCGCCGTCTTGTTGGCAGCCGCGACCGGCTTCGCGACAGCGAGCGCCGGCAGCTTCTTGGCACCCGAAACGATGGCCTTCAGCTCGGCACCGGCGCTGAACTTCGGCACCGAGGTCTTCTTCGACTTCATCCGCTGGCCGGTGGCCGGATTGCGGACCCACCGTGCCTCACGAACGCGCTTCTCGAAGGAGCCGAAACCGGTGATGGCGACCTTCTCGCCCTTGGCCACCTCGCGGGTGATGGTGTCGAGCACCGACTCCAGTGCGTGTGCCGCAGCCTTCTTGTTGCCCTCGAATCGAGCAGCAAGAGCTTCGATCAACTGACTCTTGTTCACAAGCTTCCCTTTCGTGAACGTCTGGCATCGAGCTCCGTGCTCGACTTTCCCCTTGCACGCTAGGCAAAAGTGCGACAGGTCACAATGCACCTGGGCGCGTGTCGTAAAAGCAAATTCACGGCGCATTTCCGCGCAATGAAGAAGGTCGTCGCAAGAAAGCCTTCCGGCGCAAAGCAAGAGCGTCGAGTTTCCCCTTACAGATAAGGGGAAACTCGACGCTCCGGGTGACGCGATGCCTCAGTGCTGGGTGACGGGCTTCCACGAAGGCCGTGTCGACTCGTAAGAAGAGATCAACTCGTCATGACCCAAAGTGATGCCGATGTCGTCGAGTCCTTCGAGCAGACGCCACCGGGTGTAGTCGTCGATGTCGAACGAATCGGTGATCGCATCAGGCCCTTCGCCGGCCGACACGGTGCGGCTCTCGAGGTCGACGGTGACGGTCGCACCGGGGTGCTCGTCGAGGTAGTCCCAGATCCGCTGGACGACCTTCTCGTCGACCTGCGCGGCGAGCAGACCGGCCTTGCCGGAGTTGCCCCGGAAGATGTCGGCGAAGCGCGACGAGATCACTGCCTTGAAGCCGTAGTTCTGCAATGCCCAGACCGCGTGCTCGCGCGATGAGCCGGTACCGAAGTCGGGGCCGGCGACCAGGACGGAGGCCCCGGCGTACTCGGGCTTGTTGAGGACGAACTCGGGGTCGTTGCGCCAGGCCGCGAAGAGCCCGTCCTCGAATCCGGTCCGGGTGACCCGCTTGAGGTAGACCGCGGGGATGATCTGGTCGGTGTCGACGTTGCTGCGCTTCAGCGGCACGGCGACGCCGGTGTGGCTGGTGAACTTCTCCATGACTCAGGCCTCCGTTGCGTTGGTCGAGCTCGTGACCAGGTCGGCGGGCGAGGACAGCGTGCCGCGGACCGCGGTGGCGGCCGCGACCGGGATCGACACCAGGTGGGTACGACCGCCCTTGCCCTGACGACCCTCGAAGTTGCGGTTGGACGTCGACGCGCTGCGCTCGCCCGGGGTGAGCTGGTCGGGGTTCATGCCCAGGCACATCGAGCAGCCCGCGCCGCGCCATTCGGCCCCGGCGGCGATGAAGATCTCGTGCAGACCTTCGGCCTCGGCCTGCATCCGCACCCGCACCGAGCCCGGCACGACCAGCAGGCGCGTGTCCGGGTCCACCTGGTGGCCCTCGATGATCTCCGCGGCGAGCCGCAGGTCCTCGATCCGGCCGTTGGTGCAGGAACCGACGAAGACGGTGTCGACCTTGACCTCGCGCATCGGCGTACCGGCCTCGAGGCCCATGTACTCGAGCGCCTTCTCGGCCGCGACCCGGTCCTGCTCGTCGGCGAAGTCGGCCGGCGTCGGCACGACGCCGCCGAGCGGAACGCCCTGTCCGGGGTTGGTCCCCCAGGTGACGAACGGGGTCATCACCGAGGCGTCGAGCACGATCTCTTCGTCGAACTCGGCGTCCGCATCGGTGACCAGCGTCTTCCAGTGCTCCACCGCGGCGTCCCAGTCGGCGCCCTTGGGGGCCTCCGGCTTGCCCTCGATGTAGTCGAAGGTGGTCTGGTCGGGGGCGATCAGGCCGGCCTTGGCGCCCCACTCGATGCTCATGTTGCAGACGGTCATCCGGCCCTCCATGGAGAGCTCCTCGATGGCCTGGCCGCGGTACTCGACGATGTAGCCCTGGCCGCCACCGGTGCCGGTGTGGGTGATCAGGGTCAGGACCATGTCCTTGGCGGTGACGCCCGGAGGCAGCGAGCCGTTGATGGTCACGGCCATCGTCTTGGGCTTGGCCTGCATCAGGGTCTGGGTGGCGAGCACGTGCTCGACCTCGGAGGTGCCGATGCCGAAGGCGATCGCGCCGAACGCTCCGTGGGTGCTGGTGTGGCTGTCACCGCAGACGATGGTCATGCCGGGCTGGGTCAGGCCGAGCTGCGGGCCGACGACATGCACGATCCCCTGCTCGACGTCGCCGAGCGGGTGCAGCCGGACACCGAAGTCGGCGGCGTTCTTGCGCAGGGTGTCGACCTGGGTCTTGGAGACCGGGTCGGCGATCGGCTTGTCCCAGTCGAGCGTCGGGACGTTGTGGTCCTCGGTCGCCAGGGTCAGGTCCGGGCGGCGTACGGCGCGGCCGGCGAGGCGCAGTCCGTCGAACGCCTGCGGTGAGGTGACTTCGTGAATGAGGTGGAGGTCGATGAACAGGAGGTCGGGCTCGCCCTCCGCCGAACGGACGACATGCTCGTCCCAGACCTTCTCCGCCAGGGTCTTGCCCATGGCCACACCTCCTTCTCCCGCGGCGGGCCTCATCGCCCGCCAGTGATTTCCGAGCTTACTCTTGCATCTCAGCCGTTGAGACGGCAGTATTGCTATATGGACAACTCTAGCGGAGTCGGCGTTCTCGACAAAGCCGCCCTGGTTCTCTCGGCACTGGAGTCCGGCCCGGCCACCCTCGCGGGTCTGGTCGCCGGCACCGGTCTGGCACGACCGACCGCACACCGGCTCGCGGTCGCCCTCGAGCACCACCGACTGGTGGCCCGGGACATGCAGGGCCGTTTCGTCCTCGGACCCCGTCTCGCCGAACTCTCCGCCGCTGCCGGCGAGGACCGCCTGCTCGCTGCCGCCGGTCCTGTCCTGGCCCGCCTGCGCGACATCACCGGCGAGTCCGCCCAGCTGTGGCGCCGCCAGGGTGAGTACCGCGTCTGCGTCGCAGCGGCCGAGCGGCCGAGCGGCCTGCGCGACACCATCCCGGTCGGTTCGCAGCTGACCATGCGCGCCGGTTCGGCCGCGCAGATCCTGCTCGCCTGGGAGGACCCGGAGCGGATCCACCGCGGCCTTCAGAACGCCGCCTTCTCCGCGACCGCACTGGCCGGCATCCGCCGCCGCGGCTGGGCCCAGTCGATCGGCGAGCGCGAGCAGGGCGTCGCCTCGGTCTCGGCACCGGTCCGCTCCCCCAGCGGCAAGATCATCGCCGCGGTCTCGGTCTCCGGTCCGCTCGAACGCCTCTCCCGCCAGCCCGGCCGGATGCACGCGCCCGCGGTCCTCGCAGCAGCGGACAGGCTGTCCGAATCGCTGCGCCGCGCCGCGGCTGAGTGATCAGGCCACCAACAGCCCGATCCCCAGCGTGGTCAGTCCGACCGCCAGCACGGACGCGCCCGCGAACACGACGGCGATGAAGCCGTTGGGCTTCGTCCTGCCGGCGCCCGCCGACGCCGCGAAGAAGCCGGCCGGCATCAGGATCGCCGCGATCGGCACCCCCGAGCGCGCGACCCAGGCCCACCCACCGTCGAGGTCGGTCGCGTCGACGTACAGCAGGCAGAGCAGTCCGAGGACGAGCAGCACCCCGGCGTGCGCGTGACCTGCCCGGGCGAACCCGATCTGGAACGGCGTCGCACCCGCGGCGTCCTTCCAGAGCTTGACCAGGTACAGGCCGCCGGTCTCGACGGTGACCAGGGAGAGGAACAGGATCCCCGCGAGGATCCGGGACTCGTCCGACATCTGCAGCTCCTTAGATAGTTTTACTCTCCAATATTGGACAGTGGAACTATCTAATGTCAAGATTCATTCCATGTGGATGGCGGAGCTGGCGACCCGATCCGGACTGAGCGTGCCGACGATCAAGTACTACCTGCGCGAAGGACTCCTCCCCTCCGGCACCGCGACCGGCGCGACCCGGGCGACGTACGACGAGGAGCACGTACGCCGGCTGCGACTGATCCGGGCGCTCACCGACGTTGCCGGGCTCCGGCTCGAGACCGTGCGCCAGGTGCTCGAGGGCATCGACGGCGCCGGCTCGTGGCACGACGCGGTCGGCAGCGCCCATACCCGGCTGGGATCACCCGGCACCCAGACAGCTCCCCCGTCGGCCGCCTCGGTGGCGCGGGTCGACGCACTGCTCGAGCGCCAGGGCTGGGAGCTCGGCGAGGACCACCCGCAGGCCGCGGTGCTCGCCCGGACCCTCGACGCGCTCGACGAACTCGAGCACCCCGTCGGCGACGAGCTCCTCGATCTGTACGCCGCCGCGATGCGCCCGGTCGCTGAGCACGAGGTCAGCTCGATCCGTGTCGGCGAGGTGGAGGCGAGCGTCGAGGCGGCGGTGATCGGGACCCTGGTCCAGGAGCCCTTGCTGCTCGCGATCCGACGGATCGCCCAGGAGAACGTCAGCCGCACGCTCGAGTCCTGATCCCGCTCGGGACGCCGGACGGCGCCGCCCCCGAGAGGGCGGCGCCGCGACGGATCGTGGTCAGCGACCGACCCGTACCGACTTCCAGCCGTTGACGCTGGCCATGTTGCCGCGGTTGTCGAAGGCGCAGAACTGGACCCAGGCCGAGCTCTGGTCGAGCAGACCCTTGCCCTCGACCTGCTTCACGGTGAAACGGGTGGCGTGCCAGTTGCCGTCACACGGGATCGTCTGACCGGCCGGGCTCTCGGCGTACTGGTAGTTGGTGTCGTACCACGCGCGAGCGCGGGCGCTGCTGCCCTCGCCCTCGAGGTTCTCACCGTCCTGCTTGACCGAGACCCACAGGTGGGTGCCCTCCTCGCCGCCGAAGCAGCGGTACTTCGCGAGCACGGTCGCCTGGGTGCGGTCGGCGCTGACGACGACGTTGTCGTTGACGAAGGCGACCTCCGGGCCGGGCAGTTCGTCGGCCTCGGCGCCCACGGCCGGGGCCGCGGTGCTTCCCAGGCCGATCGCGACGGCGGCGACGGCGAGACTGATGCGCATCATCTTCTTCTCCATTTCTTCGGGCGCCGGTTCAGGCGCGCTTGATCAGGCCGATGGCGGCGACGGTGAGCCACAACGGACCGGTCATCCCGGCCATGTACTGCAACGGGCTGATCCCGAACAGGGTGGTGAGCCCGCCGAGCACGAGGCTCGTCCAGACGAGCCAGCCCGGGACGGCGCCGAACTTGCGGCCCGCGATCCCGACGGCGAGCGCCGCGACGCCGGCTCCGACCCACAGCCACGGCACGGTGCCGATCCAGTGGCCGAAGAAAACGGCGGTCTCGGGAAGGACCTGGTCGGTGTCGGTGAGCCCGAAGACGAACTCGGTGGTCAACGCCGACCCCATCAGCTGCGCGACCGCGACGAGCGCCAGACCGCCGGCGGCGACATCCGGCAGCAGGCTGCCCGTGGGCACCCGTGCGGCGAGGAACCGGCGCAGGCCCGGCGCGAAGACCAGCAGCAGCACCGCGGAGACCATGGCACCGGTGTGCATCACCAGGATCTGCGGGATCTGGTCCGAGAGCTTCTCGGTGATCCCCGCAGCGTCGCCGGCGACCGTCTTGTCGTAGACGGCGCCCGCCATGCTGCTCCCGACGATGCTGACCAGACTGGCGACACCGGCAACGGTGCCGGCGATCGCCCAGCCCTTGCCGGTGACCACCGGCGCGTCGGCGACAGCCGAGGCATCGCGGTATTCGTGTGTGACAGTCATTCCATTTCTCCTTGTGTGTTTTCGAGGGTGCTTCCGAGTGCGGGGGCCGGACGCAGGTCCGGCAGGGCGAGCCAGGCGGCCCAGGTCAGGTCGCGGCCGATGTAGCGCGGCGCCTTGAACGGCCAGCTCGAGACGACCCAGTACGGGACGAACGCGTCCAGGGCTGCTTCGACCGGCCCACCGACCAGCCAGTCGACGACCCACCAGGAGATCTCGACGTCGGCGCCCGCCTTCGCGGGCGGGTCGAGGTAGACGCAGCCGAGCAGTTCGGTCTCGCCCGCGTCGAAAAGTCCGTAGTTGAAGGACTCCCCGCGTGCCATCTCGTCCTCGTGCCGGGCCAGGTCCGCGCGGTCCTGGTCGACGGTCATCGACGCCGGGGGCCAGCCCCACGCCTCGCCGTAGATCGACCACAGCCGTTCTTGGGAGCCCATCACCGCCTGCATGTCGAGGTCGACATCGGTCGCCCTGATCGGGCGGAGGTGGTGACCGGCACCGAGTGCGGCGCGCTGCGGGTGGGCCCAGCCGGCCGGCAGCCAGCCGTCTTCCCAGGTCGTGTCGTGCTGTTCCAAGCTCATGGGAGAAGCCTTCCGCCGCGTCGATCGACAGACCACGGGCAGGACTCGCACAGTGCTCGTACAGTTCGCGCCGCGTCGTACGGATGCGCGGACAGGAGGCGCTCGGCCGACCTATGCTGCGGCGCATGTCCGGGCCCGACCACGAGATCAGCGACTCGTTCGCCGCGCGTCTGCGAGACCTCCGCGAGCGGGCCGGCCTGACCCAGCAGGAGCTCGCCGAGCGCGCTGGTCTCACCCCGCACGCGATCAGCGCGCTCGAGCGCGGCACCCGGACCCGGCCCTACCCGCACACGGTCAGGTCGCTCGCCGACGCGCTGGGGTCGAACGAGGACGACCGTGCCGCGCTGATCGCGGCCGCAACCCGCGGACGCGCCCGGGCGACACAGGCGGACAGCCTGCCGCCGCCGGAGCGGGTGAACGCGATGCTCGTCGTCCCGCCGACCATGCTGCACGGCCGTGCGCACGACATCGACGTGCTCAGCGAGCTCCTGCTCCGCGAGGACACCCGGTTGGTCACTCTCACCGGTCCCGGCGGTGTCGGGAAGACCCGGCTCGCGGTCGCCGCCGCCGATGCCGTCGCCGAACGGTTCGAGGACGGGGTGGTCTCAGTGAGCCTGGTGTCCGCGACCGATGCGAGCGCGGTGCTGCCGCTGTTGAGTCGCACCCTCGGACTGGCCGGGGGCGACGGACCCGACGTGCTCGAGGTCCTGACCGCTCACCTCCGGCCGCTGCGACTGCTGCTGGTGCTGGACAACCTGGAACACGTGCTGAGTTCCGCGCCGCAGCTCGGGGACCTGAGCGCCGCGTGCCCCGGACTGACCGTGCTGACCACCAGCCGCTCGCCGCTGCGCATCCGGGTCGAACAGGAGTACCCCGTCGAACCGCTCGGACTGCCGGACGACCGCGCGAGCAGCCGTGCCGAGCTCGAGGCCACGGCTTCGGGCGCGCTGCTGCTCGACCGCGCCCGGGCGGTGGCACCGCAATCGGTGCTCGACGCCGACGATCTGCGCGCCTGCGTCGAGCTCTGCCACCGGCTGGCCGGACTCCCCCTGGCCATCGAGCTGGCCACCGCACACCTCCGGGTACTGAGTCCGCGGGTCCTGCTCGAGCGGCTCGAGGAGGCGACCGCGACCTCGGCGGCGCGGGATCTCCCCGCCAGACAGCGGACGATGCGAGCCACCCTCGACTGGAGCCTGGGACTGCTGTCGGCAGACGCGCGCTGGTTGTTCCGGGTCCTCGGGGCGTTCCGCGGCGGAGCGACCCTGGACGCGATCGAAGCCGTGGTGATCGCCGCCGACCGCCGCTCGACCATCGACGTCCTGGGCCTCCTCCACGACCTCGTCGAGCACTCGCTCGTCGTGGTCCGGCCGGACGCCGACGGGACCAGCCGGTTCACGATGCTCGAGCCGGTGGCCCAGTACGCGCGCAGCCTGCTCGCCGGCGAGGAGGCCTCACGGGTACTGGCCGCACACGCGGCGTACGGCCTCGACCTGGCGCGACGCGGTGCGGCCGAATTCGAACTCAGTGACCAGATCGCCTGGCTCGCCCGGATCGAGGCCGCGGAGCCGAACCTGCTGATCGCCATCGAACGCTGCATCGACAGCGGCGACGCCGAGACGGCGAGCCTGATCACCTGGTACCTGTGGCTGTTCTGGTGGCTGCGCGGCCAGATGACGCGCGGACGCCGACTCGCCGAGCTGTGCCTGGCGGCCGACCCGTCGCCTGAGGCCCGCTGCCGGGTCGCGCTGACCGCAGCGACGATGTCACTCGCGGGCGGCGACCTGGATGCGGCGTACCGGTACTGGAGCGAGTCGGACGCGATCGCGACCGAGCTCGGGGATGCCGAGGTGACCGCCAAGGCCCGCGCCGGGGTCGCGCTGGCCGCACTGACCAACGGCGACCTTAAAGCCGCCGAGCCGCTCTTCGCCCAGAGCCTGGAGCTGTGCGCGAAGGCCGGACCCGCCGGCGGGGACTGGCTCGCATCGCTGGTCCACGTCTGGCTAGGGACGCTCCTGCTCCTGGACGGGCGACCCGAGGAGGCGGTGAGCTCGATCGAGCGCGGCCTCGCGCTGGCCCGGAGCCGCGGCGACCGGCTGGCGACCTACATCGCGCTCTACAACCTCTCCCAGGCGGCGATCGGCGCCGGCGAGTACGCCGATGCGCGCCGCCACCTCGACGAAGGCATCGCCCTGTCCGAGGAGGTCCGCGATCTGGCCAACCTGGCCTACTTCACCGAAGCGCTCGCCGACGTCGAGGCGCACGCGGCCGAGCACGTCCGGGTGGCGATGCTGCTCGGCGCAGCCACCGCCCTGCGCGAGGTGGTCGGCGCCGACGTCTACGCCTACTACCTCCCCGACGCCGAGCTGCGGGCACGGACCGAGGCCGCGGCCCGCGATGCGCTCGGCGCCGCCGGCTTCGACGATGCTTTCGGCGCCGGGGCGGCGCTCGAGGTCGAGGACCTCGTCGACTTCGCGCTCAGCGCTGGGGTCCCGGGCTGACGCGTCAGAAGAGAGCGTCCTGCTCGAGCTCCAACAACTGCTGCTTGCGGGGCAGACCGCCGGCGTACCCGGTCAGGGAGCCGTTCGCCCCGATCACCCGGTGGCACGGGATCACGATCGGGATCGGGTTGCTGCCGTTGGCCGAGCCCACCGCGCGGGATGCGGCGTTGGTGTGTCCGAGCCGGTGCGCGATCTCGCCGTACGACGCGGTCTCACCCCAGGGGATCCCCGCCAGCTCCTGCCACACAGCCTGCTGGAACGCCGAGCCTGCCGGGGCGAGCGGAAGGTCGAACTCGCGCAGTTCCCGGGCGAAGTAGGCCTTGAGCTGGTCGACAGCGCGGCGCAGCAGCGGCGCGTCGTCGGCGCGCTCCCCGATCGGCTTGCCGTCGGCCAGGCCACGGAACGGCGAGAACTCGATCGCGAGGATCGCCTCGTCGTTCGCGATGATGCGCAGGTCCCCGATCGGGGACGGCATCACGGTCCACATGGTTGCTGCCTTCTGCTGAACTGCCTGCTGGATGGTTGTCGTCACCTTATGACTCCTTCTCGTGGGTATCGGTCGCGCCCTCGCTCAGCGCCGACCACAGGTGGATCAGCGCGTAGGAGCGCCACGGGCGCCAGGTCTCGCTGCGGGCACTGACGTCGTCGATGCCGAGGCGTTCGGCGGCGTGCCGGACGCCGAGATCGGTGGGCAGGAAGACGTCGGGGTCGCCCAGGGCACGCAGCGCGATGTAGTCGGCGGTCCACGGCCCGATGCCAGGCAGAGCGAGCAGCGCGGCGCGGACCTCTCCCCGGTCGATGCTTCGGTCCAACGCGATGGTGCCGTCGGCCAGGGCTCCGGCCATTGCCGCCAGCGCCCGTCCCCGGGCACGCGGCATCGCGATCGTCTCCGGATCGATGCCGGCGAGTGCCTCGGCCGCCGGGAACAGGTGGGTCACCCGGTGCTCGCCGGCGAGGTCGAGCGGTTCGCCGTACGCCGCCACCAGCCGCGCCGCGAGCGTCCGTGCCCCCGCCACGCTGATCTGCTGGCCGAGCACCGCCCGGATGGCGAGTTCGACGCCGTCGACGTGTCCCGGGACGCGGAGCCCGGGGCGGTTGCGGACCAAGGGCGCGAGCAGCGGGTCGGCGCTGAGCTGGTCGTCGACCGCGATCGGGTCACAGTCGGCGTCGAGCAGCCGCCGGGTCCGCTCCGAGGCGGGAGCCAGGTCTCGGGCGTCCGCCAGCGCGAAACTGCACGGCACGTAGCCCGTCGGACGGCCGAGGAGCTGGATCCGGACCACGCCGGGACCGTGCGGCAGCGACAACGAGCGTTCGTACCAGCCCTCCCCGACGTCGACCGCCTCGATCCCCGGCACCGCTCGCTGCGCGAGGAAGGCCAGCAGGTCCGCGCCGTCGAACGGCTCGCGGACGCCGATCCTGGTGCCGATCGCACCGGAGGGACTGGTGCTCCCCCGGCGCCCCCGCAGCTCGGTCGGCGAGCTCGCGTAGACCTCCCGGACGGTGTCGTTGAACTGACGGATGCTGGAGAAGCCGGAGGCGAACGCGATGTCCGCGAACGACAGCGCCGTGGTCTCGATGAGCACCCGGGCCGTCTGTGCCCGCCGTGCCCGGGCGAGCGCCAGCGGACCTGCGCCGAACGCCCCGGTCACCAGCCGGTTGAGCTGACGCGGTGAGTAGCCGAGCCGGGCGGCGAGTCCCTCGACGCCTTCGCGCTCGACGGTGCCGTCCGCGATCAGCCGCATCGCCCGCCCGGCCGCGTCGGCAGCGAGATCCCAGTCCGGCGAGCCCGGGGTCGCGTCGGGCAGGCACCGCTTGCAGGCCCGGTACCCGGCCTGCTGCGCGGCGGCAGCACTCGGGTAGAAGGTCACGTTGCCGAACTTGGGTGTGATCGCGGGGCAGCTCGGCCGGCAGTAGATGCCCGTGGTCCGCACGGCCGTGTAGAAGACGCCGTCGAAGCGACGGTCCTTGCTCTTCACGGCCCGGTAGCAGGCCTCGCCGTCTTGGTACATGCCGGTGCGGAACATGGGACCAGTCTGACCGGCACCCACCGACACTTCTAGCGGAAATCGGCCACCACCGTTTCTGGGGCAACGCCGCCCTCTCAAGGCGGAAACGGCAGCAGCCCGGTCCGATGGACCGGGCTGCTGATTTTGTACCCCCGACGGGATTCGAACCCGCGCTACCGCCGTGTCACCGCGCGGCGTCCACCCGACACATGCCCACTGCCGCACGCCGCCCTCTCAAGGCGGTCACAAACGATGACAGCCCGGTCCTGGTGGACCGGGCTGTCATTTCTGTACCCCCGACGGGATTCGAACCCGCGCTACCGCCTTGAGAGGGCGGCGTGCTAGGCCACTACACAACGGGGGCCTTGAGCGGACGCGACTCTATCTGTTCGTCACAGAGGGAGCCAAATCGTCATCACTCGCTGGGATACAAGGACTCGAACCTTGACTAACTGAACCAGAATCAGTCGTGCTGCCAATTACACCATATCCCATCAATTCGGACGTGATCACGCGGTGTCCGAACCGAGGGGAAACCTTACACGGGAGGGGTTGTGGGCAGCAAAACGGGGGTGCTTCCGGGCGGCGGCGCAGGCAGGGAGCCGAGCGGATCCGTGGTGCTTCTCACCTTCATCCGGCGGGCCAGCCAGAGCACCAGCAGCAGGTAGACGCCGTTCTGGACGATCGTCAGCGGGATGTTCCACCAGGACACCTCGGTGATCGTCAGCACGTCGTCGATGTTGCCGATGAGGAGCGCGAAGCCGAACGCGACCAGGTTGTTCCAGACGTGCATCGCGATGCCGGCCTCGAGCCCGCCGGTCCGGTAGACGACGTACCCGGCCATCAGGCCGAAGGTGAACCGGTCGAGGAAGAGGGGGGCGTTCTGGACGCCGTGGGCACAGGCGAAGAGCAGGGCGCTCAGCACGATGCCGATCCAGGGACGACGCGAGAGCGAGCCGAACGCCTGGAGCAGGTAACCGCGGAACCCGTACTCCTCGCCGATCGCCTGCAGCGGCGTGGTCAGCACGATCACGATCGCGAGCGCGGTCAGCCGCTGGGTCCAGTCGTTGAACGAGCCGTCGAGCTCACCCGGATCTCCAGGAAGCAGTGCAGCGAGCAGGATCTGCGCGCCCACGGCGACGACCGCCAGGCCGAAGCAGGCCCAGAAGAACCGCCAGCGGAAGCCCGGCCGCACCGAGGCCAGCGTGCGCGGCGACTGCTGGTGGACGAAGCGCACGATCAGCCAGCTGATCGGCACCAGGGCGGCGAGGCTCAGGTTGAGGTAGAGCATCCCCTGCCAGGTGACCGTGTCGAGGGTGGCCGCGTTCTCGAACGCCGTCGCGAACGATCCGGTGTGATCCACCGCGACCCCGATCGCAAGGACCGGCAGCATCAGGAACGGCGCCACCAGGAACATGCCGGAGGCGAGCAGCAGGATGCCGACCAGCGGCTTCCAGATCTCGTAGCCGCGGTTCCGCAGCGACAGCGGGTAACTCTGCGGCTGGAGGGCCTCGTCGATGTCCCGGCCGGTTCCCGGGGCCACGGCGCTCACGATCACGGCCCGTTCACGCCAGGATCGCGTCGAGACGGCGCAGCGTCTCGTCGCGGCCGAGCAGTTCGAGCGATTCGAAAAGCGGCGGGGACACCCGGCGACCGGTGATGGCCACCCGGACCGGCCCGAACGCGTTGCGCGGCTTGAGTCCGAGCTCCTCGACCAGCTTCGCGCGCAACGCCTCGTCGATCGCGGACGTGCTCCAGGCGTGCAGGTCGCCGAGGGCGTCGCGAGCGGCGGACACGACCCGGCGGCCGTCCTCGTCGAGGACCTGGGCCACGTCCTTCTCGTCGTACTCGACCTCGCTGCGGAACAGGAAGCCGAGCATCTCCGGGACCTCGGTCAGCTTGCCGATCCGCTCAGCCACCAGCGGCATCGCGAGCTCGAGCAGGCGGGCGTCCAGGTCCGAGACCGGGTCACCGACGACGCCGGCAGCCTTGAGGAACGGCAGCGCCCGGTGCGTGATCTCGTCGATCGGCAGCATCCGCATGTGCGCGGCGTTGATCGCCTCGGCCTTCTTCAGGTCGAAGCGGGCCGGGTTCGGGTTGACCCGGGAGATGTCGAACGCGTCGACCATCTCGGCCAGCGTGAAAACGTCGCGGTCCTCCGCGATCGCCCAGCCGAGCAGGGCCAGGTAGTTCAGCAGGCCCTCGGGCAGGAAGCCCTGGTCCCGGTAGGCCATCAGGTGCGCTTCCGGGTCGCGCTTGGAGAGCTTCTTGTTGCCCTCCCCCATCACGTAGGGCAGGTGCCCGAAGCGCGGGGTGGTCTCGGTGAGGCCGATCGCGATCAGGGCGTCGTACAGAGCGATCTGGCGCGGCGTGCTGGAGAGCAGGTCCTCGCCACGCAGCACGTGAGTGATGTCCATCAGCGCGTCGTCGACCGGGGCGACCAGGGTGTAGAGCGGGTCGCCGTTGGCGCGGGCCAGCGCGAAGTCCGGCACGTTGTCGGTGTGGAAGGTGATGTCGCCGCGGACCAGGTCGTCGAAGGTGATCTCGCCCTCCGGCATCCGGAACCGGACCACCGGCTCGCGCCCGTCCGCCTTGAAGGCGGCGGTCTGCTCGTCGCTGAGCTCACGGCAGAAGCCGTCGTACCCGAGGATCTTCGACCCGGACTCCTTGCGGCGCGCGGTGACCTCGTCGTTGGTGCAGTAGCAGTCGTAGGTGAAGCCGCCCGCCTTCAGCTTGGCCAGCACCTCGGCGTACACCTCGCCACGCTCGCTCTGCCGGTACGGCGCGTACGGGCCGCCGATGTCCGGGCCCTCGTCCCAGGTCAGGCCGAGCCAGCCCATCACCTCGAACAGCGAGTCGTAGGACTCCTGGGTGTTGCGCTCCTTGTCGGTGTCCTCGATCCGGAAGACGAAGGTGCCGCCGTGGTGGCGGGCGAACGCCCAGTTGTAGAGCGCCGTACGGGCCAGGCCGACGTGCGGCGACCCGGTCGGGCTGGGGGCCATCCGGACGCGAACGGGGCCGGTCACTGCTTCACTCACGGGTCTTCACCTTGTTGGTCAGGTTGCCGATGCCGGCGATCGAGACCTCGATCTCGTCACCGACCTGGACGGGGCCGACACCCTCGGGGGTGCCGGTGAGGATGACGTCGCCGGGGAGCAGCGTCATCACCGAGGAGACGTACTCGATCAGGGCCGGTACGTCGAAGATCATGTCGGCGGTGTTGCCGTCCTGCTTCTGGTCGCCGTTGACGAAGGTCTGCACCCGCAGCGCGGAGGTGTCGAGCTCGGTCTCGATCCAGGGGCCGAGCGGGCAGAACGAGTCGAAGCCCTTCGCGCGGGTGAACTGACCGTCCTTGCGCTGCAGGTCGCGCGCGGTCACGTCGTTGGCCACGGTGTAGCCCTGGACGACGTCGGCGTACTTGGCTGCGGGGACGTCGCGGCAGACCCGGCCGATCACCACCGCGAGCTCGCCCTCGTAGTGCACCTCTTGGCTCTGCCGCGGGTAGAAGATCGGGTCCTCGGGGCCGCTCACGCTGGTGTTCGGCTTCATGAACATCAGCGGCTCGTCCGGGACGTCACCGCCCATCTCGGCGGCGTGCGCGGCGTAGTTGCGCCCGATGCCGATCACCTTGCTGCGCGGCAGCACCGGGGAGAGCAGCCGCACTTCCGAGAGCGGGTACTCCTTGTTGTTCAGCTGCAGGCCGACGTACAGGGGGTCGCCGTTGAGGCCGACGATCACGCAGTCCTCGTCGGGAATCCCGTGGTCGTCGACCTCGCCCGTGACCACGCCGAACAGGGGGTCATCTCCAGTGGTGAACCTCGCGATACGCACTCGTCGACTCTACCGACGTACCCTCGTCGCCGTGTCATCGACCGTTCTCGCCCGCGACGACTGGTCCGAGCGCGCCCGCGCACACGAGCAGCGGGTCGACGTCTTCATACAGCCGCACCTCGAACGCCGCCGTCGAGGCGAGGCGCACCCGGTGCACGACTTCCTGTTCACCTACTACTCCCAGCGCCCCGCGGCCCTGCGCCGCTGGCACCCCGGGTACGGCGTGACCCTCGCCGACGCCCCCGAGTACGACGGTCTCAAGGGGTACGACGGTTCGACCGTCTCCCCCGCCTACCTCGCCTCCCAGCGCCCGCTCATCGAGTCGATCCGCACCCTGCTGGCCGCCACCGCCTCGCGCCCGCCCACGCTGGGCTGCTTCGGGCTGCACGAGTGGGCAATGGTCTACCGCGGCGCCCCGGCCGACTCCGGCGAGACGAACGCGATGCGCCACGACCGTCCGCTGCGACTCGGCGCCGCCGCCACGGACGAGGTCGTCGAGAGCCATCGGATCGGCTGCTCGCACTTCGACGCGTTCCGCTTCTTCACCCCTGACGCGCGCCCGCTCAACACCCTTCAACCCGGCCGCGACGACCGGCCGGCGTTCGAGCAGCCGGGGTGCCTGCACGCGGGGATGGACCTCTACAAGCACGCGTTCCGGCTGACCCCGCTGATCCCCAGCGAGCTGGTGGCCGATGCGTTCGAGCTGGCCTGGGACATCCGGATCCTCGACATGAGGGCGGCGCCGTACGACTTCAGTGGCGTGACTCTCGACCCCACGGGCGAGCTCTGGACGCCGGTCGCGATCGAGACGGCAGAGGGCAAGGCTGAGTACGTCGAAGGGCAGCGGGGGTTCGCGGAGCGCGGGACTCCGGTCCGGCAGCGACTGATCGAAGAATGCGACCGGCTGCTCTCACCAGCAGGGAGCGTTGCGGTCGACCCAGGGTGAGAGCTGCTCGACCTCGGCCGCGAGCCCGAGCAGCAGGCCCTCGCGCCCGGGCGCCGTCGCCAGCATCACCCCGACCGGGAGGCCGCCCGCGGTCTGGTGGACCGGAAGCGAGATCGCCGGGCTGCCGGTGACGTTCCACAGCGAGGTCCACGGCGTGAAGCGCTTCTGCGCCTCGAAGTCCGCGGCCGGGTCGTCGTCGTCGCGCAACGCCCCGACCGGCAGCGGCGGACTGGCCAGCGTCGGGGTCAGCACCGCGTCGTACGGCGCCAGCGCCTGGAGGATGCCCGCGGCGACCCGTCGCAACTCACCGAGAGCGAGCCCGAAGACCGGGCCGGAGATCTGTTCGCCCTTCTCCCCCAGCCAGCGGGTCAACGGCCGCAGCAGGTGCCTCGACCCGGGTTCGACATTGACTGTGGAGAGACCGGTGAGCACCGCCCAGCAGGTCTCGAACGCCGCGACGTCCTCGCGCACCATCGGCACGTCGATGTCGACGATCTCGTGGCCGACGCTCTCCAGCAGCCGGCTGGTCGCTTCCCACGCGGCGACGCAGTCGGGGTCGACGACGGTCTCGGCGATCACCGGTTCGGCGAAGCGGGCGATGCGAAGCCGGCCAGGCTCGACCTCACAGTCGAGGAGGAACGGGTGCACTGGCTCGGGCGCCCAGAACGGGTCGCCGACCGCTCGTCCGGCCATCACGTCGAGCAGCGCGGCCGCGTCCCGGACGGTGCGGGCCAGTGACCCGGAGGTGGCGAGGCCGGTGATGTCGCCGTACATCGGCGCACCGGAGATCCGGCCCCGGCTCGGCTTCAGCCCGACCAGGCCGCAACAGCTCGCCGGGATCCGGATCGAGCCGCCGCCGTCGGAGCCCTGGGCCACCGCGACCAGACCGGCAGCCACCGCGGCCGCGGCACCGCCGCTGGACCCGCCGGCCATCCTGGTCGTGTCCCACGGGGTCACCGCGGGCGGCGCGAGGTCGTTCTCCGTGTAGCAGGGCGAGCCGAACTCGGGGGTGTTCGTCTTGCCGAGGCTGATCAGCCCGGCACCGTTGATCCGGGCGACGACCTCGTCGTCCACCTCGGGCACGTTGTCCGCCATCAGCGCGGACCCGAAGGTGGTCCGGATCCCGGCGGTGGTGTTCAGGTCCTTGATCGCGGTCACGACGCCGGCCAGCGGCCCGTCGCCCAGTCGGTCGGGGGTGAGGCCCGCTGCCTGCTCCCGGGCGCGCTCGGGCGTCAACGTGATGAACGCGCCGAGCGACTGGTTCAGTCGCTCGGCGCGTTCGACGTAGTGCTCGACCAGTTCCGCCGCGGACAACTCGCCCGCGCGGATCGCCGACCCCTGCTCGAGGGCGGTCAGGTCGTGGAGGGCGCTCACGGAGGTGACGCTAGCCCTTCATGCCGAGACAGGCTCGACGTCCGGGGCAGGGGTCAGGCTGCGGTGACCTGCGGCTCGTACGAGACCAGGGTCTGCAGAGCGCCGTGCAGCCGGCCCTGGACCTCCGGGTCGTTGAGGACGTCGGTGTCGATCGTGGTCTGCGAGACGGTGACGTCCTCGACCACGATCGCGCCGGCGATCTTCGCGGAGAGCGCGGCGTGCTCGTGGGCCCACTTGCCGCCGTACGGCGTCGGGGTCACGCCGATCACGCCGAACGGCTTGCCGGCGATCGCGCCGGAACCGTACGGACGGGAGAGCCAGTCGATCGCGTTGTTCAGGACGGCGGGCATCGTGGCGTTGTACTCGGGGGTGACCACGAGGACGCGGTCTGCGGCACCGACCTGGTCGCGGACGGCCGTGGCCGCCGCGGGCGCCGAGGCGCCGTCGAGGTCCTCGTTGTAGAAGGGGACGTCGGCGAGGCCGTCGACGATGTCGATCTCGACACCGGCCGGCGCCTGGTTGCGCAGCGACTCGGCCACCTGACGGTTGACGCTGTCGGCGCGAAGGCTGCCCACGAGAACGGCTACACGGGTCATGACTGGCTCCTGAGAGTAGAGGAATGCTTCGGAGCCATAACCGGACCGTAGTCCGCTTTCATTCCCGGTTCCCGGAAAAACTTCCGAGACCGTCCCTGCGAGGTCCTAGGGTGGCCAGATGAGCGAGCGGGAACTGTTGCCGATCCTCGGCCAGCCCGTGCGCGAGCGCAGCGATGCGGCCAGGAACCGGGACGCGGTGATGTGTGCGGCGCAGCGGCTCGTCGACTCCTGCGGCGTCGAGGCTGTGACGATGGATGCCGTGGCCGAGGCGGCCGGCGTCGGCAAGGGCACTGTCTTCCGCCGCTTCGGCAGCCGCGCCGGTCTGATGGCGCGACTGCTCGACGAGTCCGAGGCCGGCTGGCAGGCCGCGGTGATCAGCGGACCGCCCCCGCTCGGCCCGGGCGCTCCCCCGCGCGAGCGCCTGCTCGCCTTCGGCCGCTCGCGGCTGACCTCGAACCTGGAGCGCTCCGAGCTGCTGATCGCGGCCTCAGGGGCCGACACCGGCCGCAGCTACGCGGCGTACTCGTTCACGGCGACGCACGTGCGCTACCTGCTCGGCGAGATCGGCGTCCGCGGCGACATCGCCCTGCTCGCGACAGCGCTGCTCGCGCCCCTCGAGGTGCCGATCCTGCGTCAGCAGGTCCAGGTCGAGCACATGCAGATCGAGCGGATCCTCGCCGGCTGGGAGGACCTGGTGGACCGGGTGCTTCAGGCCCCGTGACGCCGTAGGCCGAAGGTCAGTCCGTCGATCAGCGCCTCCCAGGAGGCCTCGATCACGTTGTGGCCGACGCCGACGGTGACCCAGGACGACTGGCCGTCGGAGGTCTCGATCAGCACCCGGGTGATCGCGTCGGTGCCGTGCCCCTGGTCGACGATCCGCACCTTGTAGTCGATCAGCTCGAACTTCACGATCTCCGGGTAGACCTGCTCGATGGCCTGGCGCAGCGCGTGGTCGAGCGCGTTGACCGGGCCGTTGCCCTCGCCGGTGACGACGATCCGGTCCCCGCCCGCCCTCAGCTTCACGGTCGCCTCGGAGCCGGCCTCGGCGCCCGGCGCGGAGTCGGTGATCACCCGCCAGGACTCGACCTCGAAGTACGACGGACGAGCGCCCTCCACCTCTTCGGCGAGCAGCAGCTCGAAGGAGGCGTCCGCGGCGTCGAAGGTGTAGCCGCGCTGCTCCATCTCCTTCACCTTCGCGGTCACGTCGACGATCACGTCCTTGCCGAGATCGAAGCCGAGCTCCTTGCCCTTGAGCTCGATCGAGGCGCGGCCGGCCATGTCCGAGACGAGCAGGCGCATGTCGTTGCCGACGCCCTCGGGCTCCATGTGCTGGTAGAGGTTCGGGTCGACCTTGATCGCGCTGGCGTGCAGTCCGGCCTTGTGCGCGAACGCGGAGACGCCGACGTACGGCTGTCGCGAGGACGGCGGCACGTTGGTCACCTCGGCGACCGCGTGCGCGATCCGGGTGGCGTCGCGGAGCAGGCCTGCCGGCAGCACCTTCCGGTCGAGCTTGAGCTCGAGGTTGGCCACCACGTTGATGAGGTCGGCGTTGCCGGTGCGCTCGCCGTACCCGTTGATGCAGCCCTGGACGTGGGTGGCGCCCGCGTCCACCGCCGCGAGGCTGTTGGCGACCGCGCAGCCGGTGTCGTTGTGCGCGTGGATGCCGATCCGGCCCCCGGTGTTGGCGATCACGTCGTCGACGACGTCGCTGACCCAGTTCGGCAGCATCCCGCCGTTGGTGTCACAGAGCGCCCCCACTTCGGCACCCGCCTCGAACGCGGTGCGGAGCACCTCGAGGGCGTAGTCCCGGTTGTCGCGGTAGCCGTTGAAGAAGTGCTCGGCGTCGAGGAAGACCCGCTGGCCCTCGGCAGTCAGGTGGCTGACGGTGTCCCGGACCATCGCCAGGTTCTCCTCCAGCGTGGTCCGCAGCGCCAGCTCGACGTGCCGGTCGTGCGACTTCGCCACCAGGGTGACGACGGGGGCGCCCGAGTCCCGCAGCGCCGCGATCAACGGGTCGTCGGCCGCCTTCATCCCGGCCCGGCGGGTGGCGCCGAACGCGGCCAGCTGGGCGTTCTTGAGCGTGAGCTCCTCGCGGGCCTTCGCGAAGAACTCGGTGTCCTTGGGGTTCGCGCCCGGCCAGCCGCCCTCGATGAATCCCACGCCGAGGCCGTCGATGTGCCGCGCGATGGCCAGCTTGTCCGCCACGGAGAGGTTCAGGCCCTCCTGCTGCGCGCCGTCGCGCAGGGTCGTGTCGTAGACGTGGAAGGCGTCCGGCGTGGTCATGTCGTCTTCTCTCTCATCGGCTCGTTCGGCCCGGGCAACAAAAAAACCTCCCGAGGACGGAAGGTTGGCGCGGCGGGAGCGTTCCCGTCGCGCTAGTCGATAATGATCGTCGTTGCGAGCACGGAACGAGTCTGCCACAACACCGCCGCCCCCGGGGCGCGGTCCCATGATCCGACCGAGACGAGGACATCTGCATGACGAAGACTCTGGTTCTCGGCGGCGGCGGCGTGACCGGGGTGGCGTGGGAGCTCGGCATCCTCGAGGGACTGCGACGGGCCGGTGTCGACCTGACCGACGCCGACACCCTGATCGGCACCTCCGCCGGATCGGTCGTCGGGACCCGGATCAGCACCGGCGAGCTGAGCCACGCGTACGACGACCAGCTCCGCCCGCCCGACGGCGAGCTCGCCGCGAGCCTCGGCCCGACGACCCTTCTCAAGCTCGGCATCATGCTCGCGCGACCCGGCGAGCAGGCCGCCAAATGGCGCAAGGTCGGCAAGGCGGCGTCGGCCGCCCGCCCGGAGTCCGCCGACGCCCGGCTCGCCGTGATCCGCTCCCGGATCGGTGAACCCGCCTGGCCGGACCGGGACCTGCGGATCACCGCGATCGACGTCGACGCCGGCGAACTGGTCGTCTTCGACGCGACCTCCGGCGTGAGCCTGTTGCACGCGGTTGCCGCCAGCTGCGCGGTCCCGCTGGTGTGGCCGCCGGTCCCGATCGACGGCACCACCTACGTCGACGGCGGCATCCGCTCCCCCGCCAACGCCGACCTGGCGGTGGGCGCCGAGACGCTCGTGGTGATCGCCCCGCAGACCCAGGCCGCGACCCGCGAGCACGGGCTGGCTCGCCAGGTCGAACGCGTGGGCGCCCGCTCCAGTCTGGTGATCACGCCGGACTCCGCGGCCACCAGGACGATGGGGTCGAACGCGTTGGACCCTGCCAAGCGCCGCGCCGCCGCCGAAGCGGGACTGCGTCAGGGCGAGACGCTGGCCACCGAGGTCGCCGCCGTGTGGAACTAGGTCGCTGAGCCTCGCTCAGATGACCTGATGCATCCAGTCGTGCTCGTCCTCGGTGCGGCCGTACTGGATGTCGACCAGTGACTGCCGGATCTCCGTGGTCAGCGGACCGGGCTCGGTCGAGCCGATCACCTCGCCGCCCTCCCACTTCAAGGTGCCGACCGGCGTCACCACCGCGGCGGTCCCGCAGGCGAAGACCTCGGTGATCTCGCCCGACGCGACGCCTTCGCGCCACTCGTCGATCGAGACCTTCCGCTCCTCGACCTTGTGCCCGGCCTTCTGGGCCAGCTCGAGGATGGCCGAACGGGTGATGCCTTCGAGGATCGTGCCGGTCTCCGGGGTCACGATGTGCCCGTCGCCGTACACGAAGTAGAGGTTCATGCCGCCGAGCTCCTCGACGTACTTGCCCTCGGCGGCGTCGAGGAAGACCACCTGGTCACATCCCTGGTCGATCGCCTCCTGCTGGGCGACCAGCGAGCTCGCGTAGTTGCCGCCGGTCTTGGCCGCACCCATGCCGCCGCGACCGGCGCGGGTGTACTCCTCGGTGAGCCACAGGGTGATCGGCCTGATGCCGCCCTTGAAGTACGCACCGGCCGGCGAGGCGATCACCATGAAGGTGACGTGCTGGGAGGGCCGCACTCCGAGGAACGCCTCCGAGGCGATCATGAACGGCCGGATGTAGAGGCTCTTCTCCGAGCCGGACTCCGGCACCCAGCGCTTGTCGACCTCGACCAGCGCGTCGACCGCCTGGACGAAGTCCTCAGGCTCCAGCACCGGCAGGGCCAGTCGTAGCGAGGACCGCTTCATCCGCTCAGCGTTGCGGAACGGACGGAAGGTCCAGATCGAGTCGTCCGCGTGCCGGTAGGCCTTCATGCCCTCGAAGGTCTCCTGCGCGTAGTGCAGCACCGCCGTCGCCGGGTCGAGGGTCAGCGGTCCGTACGCCGTGATCCGGGCGTCGTGCCAGCCCTTCTCCGGGGTCCACTCGACGGTGAACATGTGGTCGGTGAAGTAGGTACCGAATCCCGGATTCGCGAGAATCTCGGCGACCTGGTCCGCGGACTTCGGGCTCGCGGACGGGATGATCGAGATGTCGAGGGTCATGAGTGCAGGCTATCTCTCTGAGGCGGAGGGTTAATAGTCGTTCACCGGCCCCTGAAGGGCCGAATCCTGAGCCGCGAACCCGGGTCCAGAGGACCGCCGCACGGCTCAGCCGGCTACTCGCCCCGCAATGGCGTCGCCGACCTCGGCGGTCTTCCTGGTCGATCCCGGCGCGCGCTCGGCGAGGTCCGCGATCACCGCGTCCTCGACGACCTTCGCGGCGTCGGTCAGGCCGAGGTGGTCGAGCATCAGCGACACCGAGAGGATCGCGGCGGTGGGGTCGGCCTTCTGCTGGCCGGCGATGTCCGGCGCCGATCCGTGCACGGGCTCGAACATCGACGGCGAGGTGCGGTCGGGGTTCACGTTGCCGCTGGCCGCGAGGCCGATGCCGCCGGTGACCGCGGCCGCCAGGTCGGTGATGATGTCGCCGAACAGGTTGTCGGTGACGATCACGTCGAACCGGGCGGGATCGGTGGTCATGAAGATCATCGCGGCGTCGATGTGCATGTAGTCGGTCGTCACGTCCGGGTACTCGGCCGCGACGGACTGGAACAGCCGCCACCACACGGAGCCGGCGTTCACCAGCACGTTGGTCTTGTGGACCAGGGTCAGCTTCTTGCGCGGGCGGCGCTGGGCGCGGGCGAACGCGTCCCGGACGACCCGCTCGACACCGAACGCGGTGTTGACCGAGACCTCGGTGGCGACCTCGTGCGGGGTACCGACGCGGAGCGCGCCGCCGTTGCCGGTGTACGGCCCCTCGGTGCCCTCACGGACCACGACGAAGTCCACCTCGCCAGGGTTGGCGAGCGGCGAGACCGAGCCGGGGAAGATCCGCGACGGGCGGAGGTTCACGTAGTGGTCGAGCTCGAAGCGCAGTCGCAGCAGCAGGCCGCGCTCGAGGATGCCCGGAGGCAGGTTCGGGTCGTTCGGCTTGCCCCCGACGGCGCCGAGCAGGATCGCGTCATGGTGACGGATCTCCTCCAGCACCGAGTCCGGGAGCACTTCGCCGGTGGCCAGGTAGCGCTCGGCACCCAGGTCGTAACGGGTCGGCTCGAACTTCACATCGGTGGGAGTGACCTGTTCGAGGACCTTGAGGGCCTCGGCGGTGACCTCGGTTCCGATTCCGTCTCCGGGGATGACGGCGAGCTTGAGCGACTGGGTGTCAGAAGGCATGGCGGCGATGTTAGTTGTCGTCAGGGCGCTGACCGCCGTTGTCTCGCAGGTCAAGCGCCGCCTGCAGTGCGTACTTCTGGGCGTCGTGCGAGAGCGGGCTCTCGGGGTCGTTCTTGGCGGGTCCCCACTCGGGGTACATCTCGTACATGGTTTCGCTTCTCTCGTTGCTCTGAACGGTCCGTCGGGACCGGAGGAGAGAGACTTGCTGTCTCGCTCGCGGAGGGTTCGTAGGCCTGATGGCGGGTACGCCGAACTCCGCGGCGAGGTGGCCTACGAGTTAGGCCCCGCCACGGCGGCGAATCGATACGAACAGGCTCCGCATGGTCCGAGCAGCGTACGCCGGGCCGCCGGGCATCGCGAGGGAAAATGCTCGGACATCCCACGATCCGAGACTTTGCACCGATATGTGGACTGGTCGGTCGCATGTGAAACGCTCGATCACATGAGTGCTCCGCCCGACGTACCGCCCGTTGTCTCCCGCGCTTTCGACGTGGGTCGGCGGGCCGGGTACGCGTCCTTCTGCCGCAACGAGACCGGCCGGCTGCTGGCCGCCCTCGCCGCGACCAGGACCGGCACGATGGCCGAGTTCGGCACCGGCTGCGGCGTCGGGACCGCCTGGCTCCGCTCGGGTGCGCGACCCGGCGCGATGATCCTCTCGGCCGAGCTCGACGAGAAGCTCGCCGTCGCCGCGCAGGAGATCTTCACCGACGACCCGCAGGTCGAGGTGCTCGCCGCAGACTGGTCCACGCTGCGCAACAAGGGCCCCTACTCGCTGCTCTTCCTCGACCCGTCCTCCCCCGAGGACGCGTCGGTCGACTCGGTGGCCGACCTCGTCGAGCGCGGCGGCATCGTGGTGATGGACGACTTCACCCCGTGCGACACCTGGCCGCCGCTGACCCTGGGCCGGGTGGACACGCTGCGCGAGGCCTGGCTGACCGACGAGCGCTTCACCGCGGTCGAGGTCATGGTCGCGCCGGACGCGTCGGTACTGATCGCGACGAAGAACTGAGTCGACGGACTAGGCGGCCGCTGCCGGCTCCGCGGCGTGCGCCTCGGGCGACGGCGATTGCGGCAGCTCGACGATCGCGTAGGGCAGGAAGAGCTGCACCAGCGGACCGATCGCCAGCGTGTAGAGCAGCGTCCCGACGCCGACTACGCCGCCGAGCAGGAACCCGAACACCACGACGGTGACCTCCAGCCCGGTCCGGACGACGCGGATCGAGACCCCGGTACGCCGGTGCAGGCCGGTCATCAGACCGTCGCGCGGACCCGGTCCGAACTGGGAGCCGATGTAGAGCGCGGTCGCCACCCCGTTGAGGACGACGCCGCCGACCATGAGCGCGACCCGCGCACTCCAGGCCGAGGGTTCCTCGATCACCGCCAGGAAGAAGTCGGCTGACAGCCCGACCAGCAGCGAGTTGGCGATCGTCCCGAGCCCCGGGATCTCCCGGATCGGGATCCAGAGCAGCAGCACCAGCATGCTCATCGCGATCACGGCTGTCCCGATGCTGATCGGCAGGTGCTTGGCCATCCCCTGGTGGAGCACGTCCCAGGGCGCGTTCCCGAGCGCGGCGCGGATGATCATCGCCAGCGTCAGCCCGTAGAGGACCAGGCCGATCGCGAGCTGGCCGAGCCTGCGGGTGAGGCGGCCGGCACGCAACTGCTCCACCGGCCCGAGGCGGGCCAGTTCGCGGGTGGTCGTGGAGAACGCCATGACTGAAGTCTGGTTCCAATTGGACTGGTTCGAAATAGCCAATCGTGTTTCACTGGCCTGCATGAGCACGCGCGTGATGTCCGCGACGCGGGTCGCGTCCCTGGTCGGCGACTTCGGCCGCGAGCCCGCGTACCGCGGTCTGGCCGAAGCCCTGCGGGTCCTGATCACCGACGGCCGGGTCCCGGTCGGCGTCCGGCTCCCCTCGGAACGGGAGTTGACCGAGGCGCTCGGTGTCAGTCGCACCACCGTCACCCGCGCCTACGCCGAACTGCGCGAGCACGGCTTCCTGGTGTCGCGGCAGGGATCCGGCAGCGTGGCCAGCCTGCCGGTCTCCCGCGGCTTCCGCGGCGACCACCTGCTGCTGCCCGGCGACGCCGGCGAGGACGAGATCGACCTGACCTGCGCCGCGCCGGTCCCCGGCCCCGGCATCCTGGCCGCCTACGAGCAAGCGGTCGCCGAACTGCCCGGCTACCTCGCCGGGACCGGCTACTACCCCTCGGGACTGCCGGTGCTCAAGGAGGCGGTCGCCGAGCGGTACGCCGCCCGCGGGCTGCCGAC
Source organism: Marmoricola sp. (assembly GCA_036676945.1). Lineage (GTDB taxonomy): Bacteria > Actinomycetota > Actinomycetes > Propionibacteriales > Nocardioidaceae > Marmoricola. The sequence goes on along the minus strand of JAKFBZ010000095.1, from coordinate 4,984 downwards.
CTCACCGGACCAGGTGATGATCGTGCCCGGCGCCCTGGCCGGTGTCGCGATCGCCGCCCGAGCACTCGCCGGACCCGGGACCAGGACCCTGGTGGAGAGCCCGACGTACCCGAACGCGATCGCCACCCTGCACCAGACCGGTGCCCGGCTGCTCAGCAGCGCGGTGGGCCGGGAGGACGCCGACGTCGAGGACCTGCTGGCCACGATCACGCAGGTCCGCCCGGAGCTCGCCTACCTGATCCCGGACTTCCACAATCCGACCGGCCACCTGCTCGAGGACGAGAGCCGGTCGCGGGTCGCGCACGCGCTCGGCCGGCTCCGGACCGTGCCGATCATCGACGAGTCGATGGTCGAGCTCGGACTCGACGGCGGGGAGATGCCGGCGCCGTTCGCCGCCTACCTCGACTCGACCATCACGGTCGGATCGGTGAGCAAGCCGTTCTGGGGCGGCCTGCGGGTGGGCTGGCTCCGGGCGCCTGTCGAGCAGATGGATGCGATGGTCCGGTCCCGGCTCTCCCTCGACCTGGGCGTGCCCCTGCTCGAGCAGCTGGTCGCGACCGACCTGGTCCGCCACGGAGCACCGCTGCTCGACCACCGCCGGGCCGGACTGCGGGCGTCCCGGGACGCGGCGGTGGCGGCACTGGCCGAGCACCTGCCGGACTGGCAGGTCCGGGTCCCGTCGGGCGGCCTGAGCCTGTGGTGCGAGCTTCCGGCGGCGCACTCGACGGACCTGGTCCCCCGCGCGGCGGACCTCGGCGTCCTGCTCGCCTCGGGACCGAGCTTCGCTCCCGAGGGCGGCCTGGACCGGTTCCTACGGATCCCCTACACCCAGCCGGCGCACGTGCTCACCGACGCCATCGGCCGGCTCGGCGCCGCCTGGTCGGCCACGCTGGCGGATCCGCTGCACCGGAGAAGCGACGAACCCACCCTGGTCGCCTAGGGGAAAGCAACCAGGGTGGGCCGTCGGGTTCGGTGCGGATCAGCTCCAGACGCGGACCCAGTCGACCTTCATGGTCGAGGTCGACGGCGTGAGCCAGGTCGGGGCGTTGTTGCCGGTCCCGAGGATCTGGGTCAGCGCCAGCATGAACGGCTTGTCGAACGGCGCCGTGCCGTAGATGCCGGTGAACCACTGGGTGTTGCGCAGGCACACGGTGCCGTCGTAGCTGATCGTGATCCCGGTCGGCGACCAGTCGAGCACGAAGGTGTGCGGCTGGCCGACGGCGAGCATGCAGTAGTTGTTCGTCGTGTTCGGGTCGGTGTACATCCCGCCGTACTTCAGCGACGGGATCGCCCGGTCGTAGTACCGGCCGTACCACTCCGCGATGTCGATCTCGCCCGAGTAGGGCCACAGACCGTAGGTGTCGGCGATCGGCCACATCCAGATCGCGCTCTGGTGACCGGGCTGCTTGCTGTTCGGGAAGGTCGCCCGGAACTCGAACCGGCCGAAGGCCTGCGAGAAGGTGTTGAACGTGTTGATGCTCCCGGCGGTGTACTTCGTCTTGAAGCTTCCCCGGGGGCTCGCGCAGGTCTTCAGGTAGCCCGCGCGCTTGGTCGACAGGCTGAGCTGGCCGCTGCCCACCGCGATCACGCTCTTGTCGTTGATGTAGCACTCACCGGCCGTCGAGTAGCCGCTCGTGGCGGTCTCCTGGACGTACCACTTGGTGCGGTCCAGAGCCGTGCCGGTGAAATCGTCGGCGAAGGTGCAGACCCAGGGCGCACCGTCGGTCTTGTAGATGGTCGGACCGCAGTTCGGTGCGGCGGCGGCCGCGGGCGCGACGCCGGTCGCGGTCATCGCCGCGACGAGCGCGACGACCCCCGTGACAGCTCTGACCCATGCGGGTACGCGTGCATACATGCTGTGACTCCCCACTCAGCGTGATGAGTCGGCCCGGGGTGCAATCCGGACCGATCTCCCAGATTCGGACAAAAAATATCCAAGACTCGACAGTCTGTACAGGTGTTCTAGACCATCACGAGGTCGAACTAGACAACTTGCCTACTACCCTCGGTAGCTCTCGGTTCAGGACCAGATCCGGACGTAGTCGATCTGGGTCATCGGCCGCATCGGGGTCAGCGCCGTCGGCTGGTTCTTGCCCACGCCGAGCCCCTGGGTCAGCGACAAGAAGTAGTCCGTGTTGAAGACCGCCGGGGGGCTGGTGTTGCGCAGGCACACCCTCCCGTCGTACTTGATGACGATCTGCTCGCGGGACCACTCCAGGACGTAGGTGTGCCAGTTCCCGACGTTGGCGACCATGCAGAAGTTGTTGGTCGACGTACTCGGCGACAGGAACGACAAGGGGTGGTGCAGGTACGGGATCACCCGGTCGTACCACTGGCTGTACCACTCGGCGATGTCGATCTCGCCGGACAACCCCAGCATCGCGCCGGCGGCCTTGGTCGGCCAGAGCCACAGCGCGGACTGCAGCCCGCGCTGCTTCGAGTACGGGAACTTCGCCCGGATCTCGATGCGCCCGTGGCGCTGGGAGTACCGCTGGTAGGTGCTCACCGTGGCCGAGGTGGCGGTGGCGGTGTAGGCGCGCTTCGCCGGACCACACCTGAACGGGGCCAGGCCTCGCCGGGTGACCAGCTTGAGGACGCCGTTGTTGACCGCGATGTTGTACTTGCTGTTCACGTAGCAGTCCGGGCGCACGCCCCAGTCGGCGGTGTGGCTGGTGATGACGCTCCACTTGTCCGTCTTCAGCGCGGAGCCGCCGAAGTAGTCCGCGAACGTACACCGCATGCGGGTCCCGTCAGGGCGGTAGTAGACGCCCGGCCCGCAGTTCTGAACCGTCGCGGTCACCGCCGTACGGCTGGTCGACGCGGCCGCGCCGGCGGTCGAACCGGAGGCCGCTCCGACCGAGCCCATAGCGAGGAGGGCCGAGCCGATGAGCCCGCCCAACACGATCAGCGCAGTGCCGCGCACACGCGTACGAAACGTCATACGAGTACCCCACTCGACGTAGACGAATCGGCCCGGGTGCACGGACCGATCCACGACTGCGAAACCTACCGCCCCGGGCGCGTGTCGCGCATGCGTTCCGGAAAGGAAGTTCCCGCCTCTCGGAGGTGAGACGCGCGGTGAGCCCGGACATGACGCGGGGCGGGTACCGGTCGACCGGCACCCGCCCCGCGTCAGAAGGTCATTCGGTGAGGTCGACGCCCCGGACGGACTCGGCGTCGATGGCGACCCGGATCTGCTCGAGCACCTCGGCCGGGACAGCGGAGTCGACCGAGAGCGCCACCAGCGCCTTGCCGCCCTTGGCGTCCCGCGAGACCTGCATGCCGGCGATGTTGACGCCCGCCTCGCCCAGGATCTGGCCGACGGTCCCGACCATGCCCGGCCGGTCCTCGTAGCGGAAGAACGCCAGGTGGTCGGTCGGCTCCAGGTCGACCAGGAAGCCGTTCACCTCGACCAGGCGCTCGCGCTGGTTGATGCCGACGAGGGTGCCCGACACGGAGAACTGGTTGCCGTCCGCGAGCGTGCCCCGGATGGTGATCAGGTTGCGGTGGTCCGGGCTCTCGGAATCGGTCACGAGCCGGACCGCGGTGCCGCGCTCGGCAGCCAGCAGCGGAGCGTTCACGTAGGACACCTGGTCCTCGACGATGTCCGCGAAGACTCCCTTGAGGGCCGCGAGCTCGAGCACCTTGACGTCGAACTCGGTGATCTCGCCGCGCACCTCGACGTCGAGGGACTGGGCGACCTCCCCGGCCAGCGAGGTGAAGATGCGGCCGAGCTTCTCGGTCAGCGGGATACCCGGCCGGACGTCCTCGGCGATGACGCCGCCCTGGACGTTGACCGCGTCGGGCACGAGCTCTCCGCCCAGCGCCAGCCGGACCGACTTCGCGACGGCGATGCCCGCCTTCTCCTGGGCCTCGTCGGTCGACGCCCCGAGGTGCGGGGTCGCGACGACGTTCTCGAGCTCGAACAGCGGCGAGTCGGTGCACGGCTCCTTGGCGAAGACGTCGAGACCCGCGGCCGCGATCTGGCCGGTCTTGAGGGCGTCGTACAGCGCTGCCTCGTCGACGATGCCACCGCGGGCGGCGTTGACCAGCACCAGGCTGTCCTTGGCCTTGGTGAACTGCTCGGCTCCGATCAGCCCGACCGTCTCCGGGGTCTTCGGCAGGTGCACGCTCATGAAGTCGGCTTCGGCGAGCAGTTCGTCGAGGCCGACCATCCGTACGCCCATCTGCGCGGCGCGGCCGGCCTGCACGTACGGGTCGTAGGCGATCACGTTCATACCGAACGCGGAGAGCCGCTGCGCGACGAGCACGCCGATCCGGCCCAGGCCGACGATGCCGACCGTCTTCTCGTACAGCTCGATGCCGGTGTACTTCGAGCGCTTCCACTCGCCGTTGCGCAGCGCGGCGTGGGCCGGGCTGACGTGGCGGGCCGCTGCGAGCATCAGGGCGACGGCGAGCTCCGCGGCGCTGACGATGTTGGAGGTCGGCGCGTTGACGACCATGACACCGCTCTGGGTGGCGGCCTTGACGTCGACGTTGTCGAGTCCGACGCCGGCGCGCGCGACGATCCTGAGCTTCTTGGCCGCAGCCAGGGCCTCGCCGTCGACCTGGGTCGCGGAACGGACCAGGATCGCGTCGACATCGGCGATCGCCGCGAGGAGCTCGCCGCGATCGGCGCCGTTGCAGTGCCGGATCTCGAAGTCCGGGCCGAGCGCGTCGACGGTGGCGGGGCTGAGTTCTTCGGCGATGAGTACGACGGGCTTGCTCACGTCAGGAGTCCTCTGATGGTGGTGAGTCGGCAGGATGCGGGGCTGCCCACCGGGTCGCAGTGGGCGCCGTGCACGACGCTGTGCCCGGAAGAACTCTACCCGACCACCCGGTGCCGTCAGGCGGCGTTCCGGAGATGGACGAAGGCCCCAGCAAGTATGAGTTGCTGGGGCCTTCTATGACCGGATCACGGTGACTCTTCCGATCGACCGGGCTTCGGCAGCCGATCCACCGACTGTCACCTTGTCGGCTGCTG
>JAKFBZ010000094.1:0-28725 GCA_036676945.1 Marmoricola sp. | reverse complement strand
CCTGAACCCGCTTGGTCACGATCGAGGTGAACCCGCGGGCTGCGGCCGCGATGTCGACCTTCTGCACCGAGCCGTCGACGATCTTGGCGCTCTTGACCGAGTTGGCGGCGAGCTTCGGTGCCTTGACGGCGGCCGCGGCCAGCTTCGGTGTGGTGACCGCACCGTTCTTGATCCCGTTCGTACCGACCAGGGCGGAGGCGGCGTAGCCGGGCAGCGGACTCATCGAGAAGGCGACGAACAGGGCGAGGTAGCCCACGAAGTTGCGGCGCAGATGACGCCCGAGATGTGCACGTCGGGTCTGGGACTTCGTCTGGGTTTGCACAGGTTTCTCCAAGCAGTAGCCGGACATGATTACCAAGCACCCTCCTAGTCCGATCGGTGGGCTGTACATGACCCGAACGGACTATCATCGGGCTCGGCCCTCGGTGCGGCGCCCTGACACGATGTCTGTCGAGCGAGCGGACTCACGAGCGAGTGGAGCAGCCGATGTGGCATCCCGATCCCGCGTGGACGGCGCTGGGGCGTGCCGGTGGAGCCTCCACGGCCGGGGTCTGGCGCGGGCGGGTCGAAGGCACCGACGTGGTGATCAAGAGGCTGCGCCGGCCGCACGGGGACGAGGAGGCGTTCCTCGAGGACCGCACCCACGCGGCGTACTGGCGCCGGGAGGCAGAGGTCGCCCTGGACCACCGGGTCATCGACGGGCCGGGCCTGGTCGCGGCGAGGGTGGTCCGGGTGGACGAGGACGACGAGGGGATCACCCTGATGACCCAGGAGGTGGTCGCGCCGCCTCCGCCGGCGCTGTTCGTGGCACGAGCCCTGGGACGCTTCGCCGCCGCTGCATATGTCGAGGTCCCCTGGGCGGCGCGCAGGACGCTGGTCGACCGGTTGGCGCTCGCCGAGGAGCGCGGCGGGTGGCCGACCCTGGCCCGGACGACGCTCGCCGACACCGCGCAGTTCCTGTGGGAGAGCCGTGGCCGATGGCTGGGCGAGGCAGCGGAGGCTCCGACCGGGCGCCTCCACGGCGACGCCGTGCCGGCCAATCTGGTCGCCTCACGGGGCGAGGACGCGGTGGCGGTCGACTGGCAGGGGTTCGGGCTCGGCCCGGTCGGGACCGACCTGGGCTATTTCGCGCTCAGCACCCGCGAGGACTTCGATGTCCTGTTCGATGCCTTCATCGGCGGTGTCCGCGATGTGCGGTCCGACGTGGACCCCGATCAGGTCCGGCTCGCGGCGACGGTGATGACGGTCTACACGGTGGTGAGCCGGGCGGAGTGGGCGCTGGCACGGGTGGCGCCCGGCGAAGGTGCACTGGCCGGCAAGTACGGGCACCCGGCCGTGGCGCCGCACCTGCGGTTGCTGCAACGCCAGTTCCCCCGGATCGAGGCGCTGCTCGCCTGACCGGTCCGGGTCAGTCGAGCGCCAGGACGAGCCAGTCCGGTACGCCGGCGGAGAACGCGGCAGCGTCGAGCGATCCGGCACCGGCAGGAATCCTCCCGAGGACCGGGACACCGGTCTGCGACGGAAGGTCGAGCAGGTTCTGCTCCGCGGCCAGGTCGGGCGCCGCGGGCCAGGAGCCGATCAGGACGCCGGCGACGTCGAACCCGCGGTGCTGGATCGCCTGGACGGTCAGGGCGGTGTGGTTCAAGGTGCCGAGACCCGCCCGGGCGACGACCAGGAACCGGACGGGGACCCCGGCATGCTCCACCGAGGCGGCCAGGTCGAGCAGGTTCCAGTGGTCCCCGACGGAGACCAGCACCCCGCCGGCCCCTTCGACGAGCACCGCGTGTTCCTCGGCTGCCGCCAGGATCGTGTCCCGCTGGGCGCAGATGTCCGGCAGGACGGCACCTTCGAGCCTGGCGGCGGTGTCGGGCGCCAGTGGTTCGCGGAGCCGGACACCCTCATGGCCCGGCACGCCGCCGGCCAGGCGCCGTACCTCGTCCAGGTCGCCCGGGTCGCCGGGGCCGACCCCGGTCTGGGCGGGCTTCACGACGTACGGCGCCGCTCCGGTCGCACGGAGTGCGACAGCCAGGGCGGCCGTCGCGACCGTCTTCCCGACTTCGGTGTCGGTGCCGGTGACGAAGGTGACCGTGCGACTCATGGGAGGAGTTCCGCCAGCACCTTGGTGGCGGTGCTGAGTTCTTCGTCGCTCAGGTGGGCGTGCGCGGTCAACCGGAGCCGGGAGACGCCGTCCGGGGTGGACGGCGGCCGGAAGCACCCGATCCTGACGCCGTTCTCGGCCGCGGTCGCGACAGCGGCGACGGCCTCACGCGGTCCCGGCATCGGTACGGCGAGGACCGCCCCGTCCGCGACCGGGACGCCGCAGGCTGCTGCCAGCGCGGCGGCCACCTCGCCGACCCGGAGGACCCGGTCGGGCTCGTCGCGGATCACGTCAAGCGCGCAGAGGGCGGCGCCCGCGGCCGCCGGTGCGAGCCCGGTGTCGTAGATGAACGGGCGTGCCGTGTTGATCAGGTGATCACGCACCGCCGGTGAGGCGAGCACGGCGCCGCCTTGCGATCCGAGCGACTTGCTGAGCGTCAGGGTGGCGATGACGTGGTCGGCGGTGGTGAGCCCGGACTCGTGCAGCAGTCCACGGCCACCGGGCCCGCAGACGCCCAGGGCGTGCGCCTCGTCGGCGACGAGGACGGCATCGTGCCGGGCGCAGGCCGCGGCGAGCTCGGCGACCGGTGCGGCGTCACCGAGGACCGAGTAGATGGTCTCGACCAGGACGAGCGCGCGCGGCTGGGAGCGCGCAGCGAGGGCCGCTTCCACGGCTGCCACGTCGTTGTGGGGCACCACCTCGACCGTGCCCCGGGAGAGCCGGCAGGCGTCGATCATCGACGCGTGCACGTGCGCGTCCGAGACGATCAGGGTGTCGGGGTCCGCGAGGGCGGCGACGACCGCCAGGTTCGCGTGGTAGCCGGTGGAGAAGGCGAGCGCCGCACGGAAACCGGTGAACCCGCGCAGGGCGGTCTCGAGATCCTCGTGAACCTGCAGCGTCCCGGTCACCAGACGGGACGCGCCGGCGCCGGCGCCGTGGGCCCGGGCGGCCTCCTGCGCCGCGGCCACGACGCGGGGGTGACGGGAGAGACCGAGGTAGTCGTTGCCGGCCAGGTCGATCATCGGTCCGGCGGTGTCGCTCGGGAACACGCTGCGGGTCAGGCCGGCCTGCTCACGGGCCGCGGCACGCTCGGCCAGCCAGTCGGTGAAGAGGCTCATGCACGTCCTCGCTTCGCTCCGCGCGCGCACGAGGCACGAGGGCTGCGTCGGATGAATCGCTCGCTCATCCGTGCACCTCCTCGACGGCGCCGACCAGCGCGGCGGTGATGGTGTCGAGTTCGTCGTCGGAGCACACGTAGGGCGGCATCGTGTAGACGAGGTTGCGGAACGGGCGGACCCAGACGCCGCGGTCGAGGGCCGCCGCGGTGACGGCTGCGACGTCGACGGGCCGGTCCAGGGCGATCACGCCGACACCTCCGAGCACGCGGACGTCGGCGACCGCGGACAGGTCGGAGGCGGGCTTGAGGCCCTGCTCGAGACGCCCGGCGATCCGCGGGAGCAGGGAAGCCGGCTCGTGGGAGTCGAGAAGGTCCAAGCTGGCCGAGGCCACCGCGCAGGCGAGCGGGTTCGCCATGAAGGTCGGGCCGTGCATCATCGCGCCTGCCGGCGAGCCCGAGACCCGGCGGGCGACTTCGTCGGAGCAGAGCACGGCCGCCAGCGTCAGGTAGCCACCTGTCAGGGCCTTGCCGACGCAGACGATGTCCGGCCCGTCGACGGCCTGTCCGGGGGCGTGGTCCCGGCCGAACGCAAGCCCGGTGCGCCAGAACCCGGTGGCGATCTCGTCGTGGATCACCAGTGCGCCGTGGGCGCGCGCGAGCCGGGTGAGCAGGTCCAGGCAGCGCGGGTCGTAGGCCCACATCCCGCCGGCGCCCTGGAGCACCGGCTCCACGATCACCGCGGCGATCGAGTCCGCGTGCTGCTCGAACAGGCGCGTCGTCGCCGCGGTCCAGGCGTCGAAGTCGGCCGGGTCGGCGTCGGCTGCCGGTGGCCGGGGCGCGAAGAGGTGCTCGGGGACCAGACCGGCGTACATGCTGTGCATGCCGCCGTCGGGATCGGTGACGCTCATCGGGGAGAAGGTGTCGCCGTGGTAGCCCCCGTGCAGGGTGAAGAACCTGGTCCTGGTGAGGCCGTCCTCGGCGTGCGCCTGCCAGGCCATCTTCATCGCGACCTCGACCGCGACGGATCCGGAGTCGGCGAAGAAGACCTGGTCCAGGCCGATCCGGTCCAGGAGCTGGCCGGCGAGCCGGACGGCGGGCTCGTGGGTCAGGCCGCCGAACATGACATGGCTCATCCGGCCGAGCTGGTCGGTGACCGCGGCATCGAGTTCGGGTACGGCGTACCCGTGGATCGCGCACCACCACGAGGACATCGCGTCGACGACCTCGACCTCCCGGTCGCCGACCTCGAGACGGAGCCGGACCCCGGTCGCCGAAGCCACCGGGTAGACCGGACCGGGTGACGTGATCGACGAGTACGGGTGCCACAGGTGGTCCCGGTCGAAGGCGAGCAGGTCGGTCATGGCGAGCTGGTGACGCCGTGCTCCACACATCGCGCGGTCCAGGACGTCGGCGTCACCTGCACCGTCATCCGGCGCTGGCAGTGCGTGCAGAACCGGGGCGGCTCCATCCGGAGCCGCTCGGCGCAGGCGTCGTGGCCGCCGCCCGCGATCGGCTCGCCGCAGTGGCCGCAGTAGAGGGTCTCGGACACCGTCTGGCTCACAGGCTGCTGCTGAGCGCCTTGATCGGCATCTTGAGGTCCTCCAGCAGCTTGAGGTCCTCCTTCGGGTCCCGGCCGAGCGTGGTCAGGTAGTTGCCCACGATGACCGCGTTGATGCCGCCGAGCAGGCCGTCGCGGGTGCCCAGGTCGCCCAGGGTCAGCTCACGGCCGCCGGCGTACCGGAGGATCGTGCGGGGGAGAGCGAGCCGGAACGCGGCGATGGTCCGCAGCGCCTCGGAGGACTCCATCAGCGGCAGGTCGCCGAACGGCGTACCCGGGCGCGGGTTCAGGAAGTTCAGCGGCACCTCGTCGGGCTGGAGCTCGCCGAGCTGGGCCGCGAGCTCGGCACGCTGCTCGACGGTCTCGCCCATCCCGACCAGGCAGCCGCAGCACAGCTCCATGCCGGACTCGCGGACCATGAGGCAGGTCTCCCAGCGCTCCTCCCAGGAGTGCGTGGTGACGACCTGCGGGAAGAAGCTCTTCGCGGCCTCGAGGTTGTGGTTGTAGCGGTGGATGCCCATGTCGACCAGGTCGTCGACCTGCTCCTGGGACAGCATCCCCAGCGATGCGGCGACCTCGATGTCGACGGCCGCCTTGATCGCCTTGACGCCCTCGCGCATCTGGGTCATCAGGCGCTCGTCGGGACCACGGACCGCGGCAACGATGCAGAACTCGCTGGCACCGGTGGCGGCGGTCTGCTCGGCCGCCTTGACCAGTTCGGGCACGTTCAGCCACACCGACCGTACCGGGGAGGTGAACTGCCCGCTCTGGCTGCAGAAGTGGCAGTCCTCCGGGCAGCCGCCGGTCTTGATCGAGACGATGCCCTCGACCTCGATCTCCGGGCCGCACCACTTCATCCGGACCTCGTGGGCCAGCGCCAGCAGGTCGGTCAGAGCCTCGTCGGAGGTCCGCATCACGCGGAGGATCTGGTCCTCGGTCAGCGGTACGCCGCGCTCCAGCACCTGCTCACGAGCGATCGCGAGGATGTCGCGGTCCTCGGCGGTGGTCTCAGCGGTCTCCTGGGCGGCGGTGGACATGCATCTCCTCGATGTTCTGGGGGACGCCGTGTCTCAGAGCGCCCCGGGCGCGAAGGTGTTGCAGGCCTCCAAGGAGCCCTCCTTCAGACCCACATTGAACCAGTGCGCCCTCTGGGCCGCTGACCCGTGGGTCCACGCCTCAGGATTGACCCGCCCGGAGGAGCGTTCCTGGATGCGGTCGTCGCCGACGGCCTGCGCCGCGTCGATCGCCCGGGCGATGTCGTCGGCGGTGAGGTCCTCGATGATCGGCGTACCGCTCTCGTCGACGGTCGTCTGCGCATCCTTGGCCCACATACCGCCCAGGCAGTCGGCCATCAGTTCCACCTTGACGGCGTCGCTCTTCGGGCCCTGCTGGGTGCGCATCCGGCCGAGGATGCCGAGCTGGTTCTCGATGTGGTGCCCGTACTCGTGGGCGACCACGTAACCGATCGAGAACGGCCCACCGGCGGCGCCGAGGTCGCCCTCGAGCATCTGGTCGAAGAACGTCGAATCCAGGAAGACGGTCGGGTCGTTCGGGCAGTAGAACGGGCCCATCGCGGACGCCGCCTGGCCGCAGCCGGAGTCGGTCTGTCCGGAGAAGACCACCGATCGGATCGGCTGGTACTCCCGGCCGGCCTGCGCGGGCAGCGTGCGGGCCCAGTAGTCCTGGACCGACCGGGTGAAGAGCGCCACGGCGCACTTGTCCGAGGCGTTGGCGTCGGCGCCGCTCTGGCAGGAGGTGGTGTCCCCGCCGCCCGCGCTGCCGCCTCCACCGCCGCCGGCCAGCAGCTGGTTGGCGAAGAAGACCACCACGGCCAGGATGACGGCACCGATGGTGATCCTGCCGCCCCCGCCGGAGGGCATCGGGATCCGCATCCCGGCTCCCGAGGAGCGTCCGCTGCTGCCGGTCCGGTCGTCGAACTGGCTCTGGTCGACCCGAGCCTTCGGATTGAAGCGCATCCCGGCTCCTTCCCGTGAGAGTCCCACTCGTAGACTAGTGCTCCCGTGATCACAGCCCACCGCCTCGAAGTCCGCGCAGGGGCCCGTCTTCTCATGGAGGACGTGTCGTTCCGGATCGCGACCGGCGACAGGATCGGGCTGGTCGGCCGCAACGGCGCCGGCAAGACGACGCTGACCAAGATCCTGGCCGGCGAGGGACTCCCCGCCTCAGGGACGGTCACCAACTCCGGCACGCTGGGTTACCTGCCCCAGGATCCGCGCACCGGTGACCCCGAGGTGCTGGCCCGGGACCGGATCCTCTCCGCACGCGGCCTCGACAAGGTCGTCGCTCGTCTGCGCGAGGCCGAGGAGCAGATGGCGTCGGAGGATCCTGCGATCCACGAGAAGGGCATGAAGCGCTACGAGAAGGCGGACGCCGCCTTCCACGCGGCCGGCGGCTACAGCGCGGAGTCCGAAGCAGCTCAGATCGCCTCGGGTCTCGGCATCGACGACCGGCTGCTCGGCCAGCAGCTCAAGACGCTCTCCGGCGGCCAGCGCCGGCGGGTCGAACTGGCCCGGATCATCTTCTCCGGGGCGGACATCCTCCTCCTCGACGAGCCGACCAACCACCTCGACGCCGACTCGATCGTCTGGCTGCGCGGCTTCCTCAGCAACTTCAGCGGCGGCCTCGTGGTGATCAGCCACGATGTCGAACTGCTGGAGAGCTGCGTCAACAAGGTTCTCCACCTGGACGCGAACCGCGCCGAGGTCGACATGTACAACATGACCTGGAAGAACTACCTCCAGCAGCGCGAGAACGACGAGCACCGCCGCAAGAAGGAACGCGCGAGTGCCGAGAAGACCGCCGAGGTCCTGATGGCGCAGGCCAACCGGATGCGCGCGAAGGCGAGCAAGGCCAAGGCGGCCCAGTCGATGATCAAGCGCGCCGAGAAGATGATGGACGGGCTCGAGGGCGTGCGCGCCGCCGACAAGGTCGCCAAGATCAAGTTCCCGGAACCGGCCCCGTGCGGCAAGACCCCGTTGATGGCGGAGGGCCTGTCGAAGTCGTACGGATCCCTCGAGGTCTTCACCGACGTCGACCTGGCGATCGACAAGGGTTCGCGCGTGGTGATCCTCGGACTCAACGGCGCCGGCAAGACCACGATGCTCAGGATCCTGGCCGGCGTGGACCAGGGCGACACCGGAACGCTCCTGCCCGGCCACGGGCTCAAGATCGGCTACTACGCCCAGGAGCACGAGACCCTGGACGTCAACCGCACAGTCCTGGAGAACATGCGGACCTCCGCTCCCCAGCTCGCCGACTCCGAGGCCCGCTCGGTCCTCGGGTCCTTCCTCTTCAGCGGCGACGACGCCACCAAGCTGGCCGGGGTGCTCTCCGGTGGTGAGAAGACCCGGCTCGCGCTGGCGATCCTGGTGGTCTCCTCGGCGAACGTGCTGCTGCTCGACGAGCCCACCAACAACCTGGACCCCGCGTCCCGTGAAGAGGTGCTGGCGGCGATCCGCTCGTACAAGGGCGCGATCGTGCTGGTGACCCACGACGAGGGCGCCGTCCAGGCCCTGGAGCCCGACCGGGTGCTGCTGCTTCCTGACGGCGACGAGGATCTGTGGTCCGAGGACTACCTGGACCTGATCAGCCTCGCCTGAGCCTCGCTCGCCGGAGCGTCCGTGCCTGGAACTAGAGTCCGCCTCATGCTTCCTGACACCGAGACCCTGGCCGCGGCCCGGCTCGCGCTCGCCGTCGACGGCGCCGTCGCCACGATCACCTTGAGCGCTCCGGACCGGCGCAACGCGCAGGTGCCGTCGATGTGGCACACGCTCGCCGACATCGGCGCGAACCTGCCCGAGGAGATCCGGGTCGTGGTCCTCCGCGGTGCCGGTGAGTGCTTCTCCGCCGGGCTCGACCTCGCTCTGATGACTCCCGAAGGCGTCCCGGGCGAGGAGTCGACGCTGGCCCTGACCCAGGAGTCCGACCAGCACATCATCGACACGATCGACGGCTACCAGCGCGGGTTCACCTGGCTCGCCGATCCGCGGTTCATCAGCATCGCCGAGGTGCACGGCTTCGCGATCGGCGCCGGGTTCCAGCTCGCCCTGGCCTGCGATCTGCGGGTGGTCGCCGAGGACGCGTGGTTCTGCATGAAGGAGCCGGCGCTCGGCCTCGTGCCGGACCTCGCGGGAACAAAGCCGCTGGTCGACCTTGTTGGCTATGCGAGGGCGCTGGAGATCTGCGCCACCGCGCGCCGGGTTCCGGCCACGGAGGCAGCGGACCTCGGTCTGGCGACCGCCGTCGTACCGGTCGCGGAGCTCGCGGCCACGACGGCCGACCTGGTGGCTGCCCTCCTGGCGAACGATGCCGGAGCCGTCCGCGAGACGACCGCCCTGCTCCAGTCCGCGCGGGTCGAGGACCTCGAGGCCCAGCGACTGCTGGAACGGACAGCACAGGTACGCAGGTTCCGGGCACTGCTGGGGTGAACACGAACAGAAGCGGGACCAGGACGATGACGAGGACGGAGGTGCGGGGATGAGCGCGAACAGCCCGATGATGGCCGCGATGCGCGCGATGCGCACCGACCCGTCCGTCCTCGACCAGAAGCTCACCCGGCGCACGCTGCGCCGGGTGGTGTCCTTCGCCCGACCGCACCGCGGGCTGATCGCCGGCTTCCTGGCGTTCGTCGTCGTGGACGCCGCTCTGGTGGTGGTGACCCCGTTGCTGGTCAAGTACCTCCTCGACGACGGCATCCTGAAGGGCGACGGGCAGGTCGTGACGATGGTCGCGCTCGCGATGGCGGGGGTCGCCATCCTGGACGCCCTGCTCGGGATCGGGAGCGGGTACCTGTCCTCACGGATCGGCGAGAACCTCATCCTCGACCTGCGGACGAAGGTTTTCGCACACGTCCAGCGGATGTCCCTGGCGTTCTTCACCCGCACCCAGACCGGTGCGCTGGTCTCCCGCCTGAACAACGACGTCATCGGCGCCCAGCGAGCGTTCACCTCGACCCTCTCGAGCACGGTCTCCAACAGCATCTCGGTCGTCGTCGTCGGGGTCGTGATGGTCGCGCTCTCGTGGCAGATCACGCTCGCCTGCCTGGCGCTCTTCCCGATCCTGCTGGTTGCCTCGCGCTGGGTCGGCACCCGGCTCAGCGGCCTGACGCGGGCCCAGATGGACGCGAACGCCGGGCTCGGCAACCTGATGACCGAGCGCTTCAACGTCGGAGGCGCGCTGCTCCTCAAACTGTTCGGACGACGTGAGGACGAGGACGCCAGGTACGCCGAGAAGGCGACCGTGGTCCGTGACCTCGGCGTCCGGATCTCCCTGGTCACCCGGGTGTTCGCGGCGATCATGATGCTGATCCCCGCGCTCGCGACGGCACTGGTCTGGGGGATCGGCGGCCACATGGTGATCGACTCCGACCTCACGGTGGGCACCCTCACCGCGCTGGCCACCTTGCTCCTGCGCATGCTGGGACCGCTGCAGGGCCTGTCCAACGTCCGGGTCGACGTGATGACCGCGCTGGTCAGCTTCGACCGTGTCTTCGAGGTGCTCGACCTCCCGTCCACCGTGCAGGAGAAGCCCGACGCGACCGACCTGGAGCCGGGCTGGGCGATCCTCGAGTTCGACGGAGTCGGCTTCACGTACCCGCGCGCCGACGAGGTGTCGTTGGCCAGCCTGGAATCGGTGGCCCGGGTGGAGACCCGCGACCACGCGCCGGTGCTCCATGACGTCTCCTTCACCGCCCAGCCGGGTGAGATGGTGGCCCTGGTCGGGCCGTCGGGTGCCGGCAAGACCACCATCACCCACCTCGTGGCCCGTCTCTACGACACGACCGCGGGCGCGGTCCGGGTCGGGGGCCGCGACGTCCGCGACCTGACGTTGCAGTCGCTCGAGGACGCGGTCGGCTACGTCACCCAGGACGCGCACATGTTCCACGACACGATCCGCGAGAACCTCCGCTACGCCCGGCCGGAGGCGACCGACGGTGAGATCTGGTCCGCCCTCGAGACCGCCCAGATCGGCGCGCTCGTGCACGGGATGCCGGACGGCCTCGACACGGTGGTCGGGGACCGCGGCTACCGCCTCTCCGGAGGCGAGCGACAGCGGCTCGCGATCGCGCGGCTGCTCCTCAAGGCGCCGTCGATCGTCATCCTCGACGAGGCCACCGCGCACCTCGACTCCGAGTCCGAGCACGCGGTCCAGGTCGCCCTCGACAGGGCGCTCGAAGGCCGTACATCGCTGGTGATCGCGCACCGGCTCTCGACCGTGCGGCACGCGGACCTGATCCTGGTCGTCGAGGACGGACGGATCGTCCAGCGCGGCACCCATACGGAGCTCCTTGCCGCCGGAGGCACCTACGCGGACCTGTACGCGACCCAGTTCCGGGCCGACCGGCCGGAGCCGGCGACCATCCGCGCCGACGAGCACCTGACGGACGTGGACGGGGAGTCGTGGACACAGGTCTGAGCGGCAAGGTCTTCCTCCTCACCGGAGCCACGCGCGGCCTCGGCCGGGCCACGGCCGACGTACTCGTCGCCGAGGGTGCCCGGGTCGTGATCACCGGGCGTGATCCCGATCGACTGGCCCAGGCGACGGGCGAGCTCGGCGACCAGGCGGTCGGCGTGGCTGCCGACAACGGCGATCCCGAGGCGGCCGGGCGGATGGTCTCGACCGCGCTCGAGCGCTTCGGCCGCATCGATGGAGCCGCGATCTCGGTCGGCGGCCCGCCCACCGGCACGGTGATGGACACGCCCGACGATGCCTGGTCCGCCGCGTTCGACTCGGTCTTCCTGGGATCGGTCCGGATCGCGCGCACCGTTGCCCGGTCGATCGACGGACCCGGCTCGATCGCCTTCGTCCTGTCCAGTTCGGTCCGGGCGCCGGTGCACAACCTCGCCGTGTCGAACGGCTTGCGTCCGGGTCTGGCGATGGTCGCCAAGACACTTGCCGATGAGCTCGGCCCCAGAGGGATCCGGGTCAACGGGCTGCTCCCGGGACGGATCAGCACCGAGCGGGTCGCGGAGCTCGACGCGGGCACCGGTGACGCGGAGAAGGCCAGGGCGGCGGCGATCGGCGGCATCCCGCTGGGTCGCTACGGCGAACCCGCCGAGTTCGCCGCGGCGGCCGCGTTCCTGCTCAGCGACGCCGCGTCGTTCGTCACCGGCGTGATGCTGCCGGTCGACGGCGGGATGCTCCGCGCCCTCTGACTGCCCTCAGGCGTCGACGTCCGCCGTCGACTCGGCGTCACCGCGGGCGCGTTTGCGTTCGTCGTACGCCAGGTAGCCGAAGCCGAAGAGGGCCAGAGCGCCGAAGAACCACCACTGGAGCCCGTAGAAGAAGTGCGGGCCCTCGCTGGTGTCGTCGGGGAGCTCGACCGCGGCGAGTTCGGTGTCCGGAGCCGGACTCTCCGTCTGAAGGTCGAGGAACCCGCCGTAGAGCGGGTAGGGGAGCACCTTCGCGGCCTCCGTGCTGGAGACGGCCCTGGTCGCCAGATCGTGGACCTCCGCGGCGCCGCCGCCGGCGTCGACGCGCACCCAGCCGATCACCGTCACGGGACCGTCGGTGGTCGCCGGCGTCTCCGGACGGGAGCCGCCGCTGTTCTCGGTGGCGAGCCAACCGCGGTCGACCAGGACGGCGGTCCCGTCCTCGGTGACCAGCGGTGTCACCACGTCGACCCCGGCACCACCGTCGCGGGTCTGGTACTTCAGCACGATCGTGTGCTCGTCGTCCCAGGTGCCGTGCGCGACGACCCGGCGCCACTCGTCCTGATCGTCGACGGGCTCCCCGGCGCGCAGGACCGAGTCGATCGGCGCGGGCGGGCGGTCCAGGTTCCGGCCGACCAACGCGTTCTCCTCGCGCCGGTCGTCGAGCCGGTGGAACTGCCACTGACCGAGCAGAACGGCCAGGTAGGCGAGCGCGCCGACGACGAGCGCGAACAGCACCCAGCGGCGGGTGAACAGGAACCTCACCCGGCGAGGTTAGCCAGCGCCCCGGCACGGTCTGCGGGCGGCCCGGTCACGGTGAGGGTCGCGGCCCTACGATGGAGAGCGTGAACATGCAGCCGCTGGCGGACAGTCACGGTCGGGTCGCCACGGACCTCCGGGTCTCCCTGACTGATCGCTGCAACCTGCGCTGCACCTACTGCATGCCCGCGGAGGGTCTCGACTGGCTTCCGCACGACGAAGCGCTCGACGACGACGAGATCGTGCGGCTGATCGGGATCGGCGTCGAACGGCTCGGGATCACCGAGGTGCGGTTCACCGGTGGCGAGCCGCTGTTGCGGCGGGGCCTGACCGACATCGTCCGCCGGACGAAAGCCCTGCGGCCGGTCCCGGAGGTGTCGCTGACCACCAACGCTCTCGGTCTGGAACGGACCGCCGCCGCGCTCGCCGAAGCCGGGTTGGACCGGGTGAACGTCAGCATGGACTCTGTCCGCGCGGACGACTTCGCGACGATCACCCGCCGGGACCGTCTCGCCGACGTGATGAAGGGCCTCGAAGCCGCCCGCGCGGCCGGCCTGGACCCGGTGAAGGTCAACGCGGTCCTGATGCGCGGGATCAACGACGACCAGGGACCGGAGCTGCTCGCCTGGTGCCTCGAACGCGGCCTTCACCTCCGGTTCATCGAGCAGATGCCCCTGGACGCGCAGCACTCCTGGGAACGGGACTCGATGATCACCGCCGAGGAGATCCTGGCCTCGCTCGAATCGGCGTTCACGCTCAGTCCGAGCGGCAAGACCCGCGGGAGCGCACCGGCCGAGGAGTTCCTCGTCGACGGCGGACCGGTCACCGTCGGGGTGATCGCGTCGGTGACGCGACCGTTCTGCGGCGACTGCGACCGGGTCCGGCTCACCGCGGACGGGCAGATCGTGAACTGCCTGTTCGCCCGCGAGGAGTCCGATCTGCGGACGCCGCTGCGCGCCGGAGCCGATGACGCCGAACTCGCCGAGCTCTGGGTGAAGGCGATGGCGGCCAAGCTGCCCGGGCACGGCATCGACGACCCCAGCTTCCTGCAGCCGTCGCGGCCGATGTCGGCGATCGGCGGCTGAAGGTCCACTGCGTCAGGTGCGGCGTCCCTGAGTCGTCGTGGGTGGTCAGGTCACGCTTCGTGCGGGACCACGTCGCGCAGGAACTTCCGCGCACCGAGGAAGTCGCTCAACGAGCCCTTGTGCGTCTCGCAGGCCAGCCAGATCTTGCGGCGATCGGGCGTGTGCAACTTCGGGTTGTTCCAGACCAGGTCCCATTCGGCGGGCGCGGTGCAGCCCTTGGCCGAGCACAATGCGGCGTCGTCTTCGTCACTCATGGTGGTCCGAGTCTCCCGGACCGAGTTCGCCGCGCTTGAACGTGGGCTCCACGGGAGTGCCGCCGATCCGCGGGCTCGCCTTGTTCGCCATCACGACGGCGATCGCCGGCAGCACGAACGAGGCGATCAGCAGGACCGAGGCCAGGACCCACGAGAACTGGAAGGTCAGGACCGCGCCGAGGAAGCAGACCGTGCGGATGCCCATCGAGATCAGGTACCGACGCTCACGGTGGTCGATCTCGTCCCCGGGACTCGTGGGCGCGCTGGTGATCTCGACGACCGCGTCGTCGTGCCGCTTCCTGCGCGCGTTCATGCCTTCGATCGTACGTCGGACCGCTGCACCAGCCCCGGGCGCCTCCCGCCCACCGGCCGGGACGAACCCGTGGCATCCTTGGCCCCATGTCGAATCGCACTTACCGCGTCACCGAGATCGTCGGAACCTCCCCGGAAGGGATCGACCAGGCTGTCCGCAACGGCATCGAACGGGCCGCCAAGACACTGCGGCACGTGGACTGGTTCGAAGTCACCCAGGTCCGCGGCCAGGTCAAGGACGGCACCGTCGAGCACTTCCAGGTGGGGATAAAGGTGGGCTTCCGCCTCGAAGACGACTGAGCCCTGAGCGCCGACACGCGGCCACTGGCTGCGTTGTCGTCAGTCGACGGCCCGCTCCGCTCAAAGGCCGCCTTCCCTCCTCCGCCTTGCCATTGACCACGTCTCGGCACCCAGGGACGCTTGTATAGAATCCACAAACAGATTGATCGTTGCTTGTAAGCCACGCCCACGCGTCGACCCGGGTTTGGCGGTAGTCCACAGGTGGCGGCTACCGTCGGACCATGAGCAGATCTGTTCTCGTCACCGGCGGAAACCGGGGGATCGGCCGTGCGATCGCCGAGGCCTTCATCGCCCAGGGCGACAAGGTCGCGGTCACCAGTCGTAACGGCGAGGCGCCCGAGGGCGCGTTCGCGGTCGCCTGCGAGGTCACCGACTCGGCTTCGGTCGACGCCGCCTTCGCCGCTGTCGAAGAGCACCAGGGTCCGGTCGAGGTGCTGGTGGCGAACGCCGGCATCACCCGCGACACCCTCGTGCTGCGGATGTCCGACGAGGACTGGTCCGACGTGATCGACACCAACCTCACCGGGTCGTTCCGGGTCGCGAGGCGGGCGGCCAAGGGGATGCTGCGGCTGCGCCGCGGCCGGATCGTCTTCATCTCCAGCGTGGTCGGTCTGCTCGGCTCGCCGGGTCAGGTGAACTACGCGGCCTCCAAATCCGGACTCGTCGGGATGGCACGCTCCCTGGCACGCGAACTCGGCAGCCGCTCGATCACCGCGAACGTGGTCGCGCCCGGGTTCATCGAGACCGACATGACCGCCGTGCTCCCCGAGGAGCAACAGGCCGCGTACCGGGACCAAATCCCCCTGGGACGGATGGGCAACACCGCAGAGATCGCGAGCGCAGTCACCTGGCTCGCCTCCGACAACGCCGGCTACGTCACCGGGGCCGTCATCCCCGTCGACGGCGGCCTGGGAATGGGGCACTGATGACCGAGATCAATCCGAACGGAATCCTGGCCGGCAAGAACATCCTGGTTGCGGGAGTCACGATGGACTCCTCGATCGGCTTCTCGGTGGCGAAGGTCGCCCAGGAGCAGGGCGCGAACGTGCTCATCTCGAACTTCGGCCGCGCGCTCGGCATCACCCGCCGGATCGCGGCCCGGTTGCCGGTCACGCCGCCGGTCCTCGAGCTCGACGTCACCGACGACGAGCACCTGGCACGCCTGCCCGAGCTCGTCCGCGAGCACGTCGACGGGCTCGACGGAGTGGTGCACTCGATCGCGTACGGCAATCCCGAGACCCTGCTCGGCGGCAAGTTCCTGAGCGGACCGTGGCCCGACGTGGCCCAGGCGGTCCAGGTCTCGGCGTTCTCGCTGGCCTCCCTGACGAACGCCTGCCTGCCCCTGATGAAGCCGGGCGGCTCGGTCGTCGGTCTCACCTTCGACGCGACCGTCGCCTGGCCGGCGTACGACTGGATGGGCGTGGCCAAGGCCGGCCTGGAGTCGTGCTCGCGGTACCTGGCCCGCGACCTCGGTCCCCAGGGCATCCGGGTCAACCTGGTCAGCGCCGGTCCGCTCAAGACCCTGGCGGCCAAGGCCATCCCCGGGTTCGAGGACCTGGAGGCGAACTGGGAACAGCGCTCGCCCCTCGGCTGGGACAACGGTGATCAGACTCCGACCGCGAAGGCGGTCGTCGCGCTGCTCTCCGACTTCTTCCCGGCGACCACCGGCGAGATCGTGCACGTCGACGGCGGCTACCACGCCATGGGGGCCTGACCGGCCTGACCGGCCGGACTGTCCGCCCCGAAGGGTACGGTCCTGCCGTGACCGCCACATCGGAGCCTGCGTCCCGCGAGCTCCTCGCTCTGGGCACCCGCCAGGGCCGGTTCGCGCTCGCCACGGTGATCATCGGCTCGGGCATCGCGATGCTGGACGGCACGGTGGTGAACATCGCCGCGCGCACGATCGGCGAGGACCTCGGCGCCGATCTCCCCGAGATCCAGTGGATCCTCAACGGCTACCTGCTGGCGCTGGCCTCACTGATCCTCGTCGGGAGCTCGCTCGGCGACCGGCACGGTCGCAAGAAGGTCTACCTGATCGGGATCAGCACCTTCGGCCTGGCCAGCGTGGCCTGTGCCTTCGCGCAGACCCCCGAGCAGCTGATCGCGTTCCGGGTGCTTCAGGGGGTCGCCGGAGCCCTGCTCACGCCGGGTTCGCTCGCGCTGATCCAGTCGAGCTTCCGGCCTGAGGACCGTCCGGCGGCGATCGGCAGGTGGGCCGGGATCGCCGGCGTCGCCACCGCGATCGGCCCGTTCGTCGGTGGGTTCCTGGTCGAGAACGGCGGCTGGCGCTGGATCTTCGTCCTGAACGTCCCGCTGTGCCTCGCGGTCCTCTGGCTCGCCCGCTGCGTCCCGGAGTCGCGCGACGAGGAGGAATCCGCGCCGTTCGACATCCCCGGGGCGGTCCTCGGCACGCTGTTCCTGGGCCTCGCGACGTTCCTGCTGACCTCCTGGCCGGATCTGCCGACCGCGGTCGCC
Source organism: Marmoricola sp. (assembly GCA_036676945.1). Classification (GTDB taxonomy): domain Bacteria; phylum Actinomycetota; class Actinomycetes; order Propionibacteriales; family Nocardioidaceae; genus Marmoricola. Next base: position 11,595 of record JAKFBZ010000094.1, on the reverse strand, counting down.
CTCGGCGGTGCGACGGTGACGCTCGTCGCCGCTGCGGTGTTCGTGCTCCTCGAACGGCGTCCCGGCGCGATGGCACCGGTCGAGATGTTCGCGAACCGGATCTTCACCGCGGCCAACCTGATGACGTTCCTGGTCTACGGGGCGCTGGGCGCGGTCATCTTCCTGTTGGTGCTGCAGCTCCAGGTGACCTCCGGCTACACCCCGCTGGAGGCTGGTGTCTCGACGCTGCCGATCACGATCTCGATGCTGTTCTTCTCCTCCCGGGCGGCATCGGTCGCCGCCCGGATCGGGCCGCGGATCCCGATGACGGTCGGCCCGCTCCTCTGTGCCCTGGGTGTCGTCCTGCTCGCGTTCGTCGGCGAGGACGCCTCCTACGTGGTGCACGTGCTGCCCGGCATGCTGCTCTTCGCCGTCGGCCTGACGATGCTCGTCTCGCCGCTGACGACCGCCGTGCTGGCGGCGGCACCGGACCGGCATGCGGGTGTCGCCAGCGGCATCAACAACGCCCTGGCACGCGCCGGGTCACTGCTCGCCGTCGCAGCACTGCCCGCGATCGTCGGTTTGCAGGGCTCGGACTACCAGGACCCGGCCGTCCTGACCGACGGGTTCCGCACCGGCCAGTTGCTCTGCGCGGCGCTGCTGACCGTCGGCGGGGTCGTCTCGTGGTTCGGGCTGCGGGACACGAGCCCGTCCGGGCAGGCGCCGGCCGAGGACGCAGGCGAACTGGACTGGGACGAGTACGAGGAGGCCGAGGAGTACAGCGAGGAGTACGACTGGGACGAGTACGAGGATGACCCGGATCCGCCCGATGAGGTGGCGACGAAGTGACCGAATGTGCCATGACACGCCCGCCAGGGGCTGAAAGAGTGAACCCGTGAGTGACTCGCCTCGGCAATTGATCATCATGCGCCACGCCAAGGCGGAACCGTTCGCGGCCAGTGACCACGACCGGTCGCTGACCGGCCGCGGCGTCTCCGACGCGACCGCTGCCGGCCGCTGGGCACGCGCGCAAGACCTGGTCCCGGACCACATCCTCGTGTCCTCGGCCGCGCGTACGCGTGAGACCTGGACGGCCTTCGCGACAGGCGCCGACTGTGCCACCGAGGCTGTCGTCGACCCCGGGCTCTATCCGGCCGGGACCGACGCCGCCCTGGAGATCCTGCGGATCGTCCCCGAAGACGCGCAGCGGGTGCTGGTCATCGGGCACAACCCGACGATGGCCTACCTGGTGCACCTGCTGGACGACGGCGGCTGCGACCCGGCCGTCTTCGCGGAACTGAGCGCCGGCTACCCGACGTCCGCGCTGACGGTGCTGGACGTCGAGACCTCGTGGGCTGATCTCGACCTCGCCGGGGCACGCATCACCGCGTTCAGCGTCGGGCGGGGCTGACCGGAGTCCCTGGGCGGGCGTCGCTGGTCAGAGCAGGGGAGGGGCCGGCGTCACGATGCCGACGGCCGCGTCGGCGGCCTCGATCTCCTCGCGGCTGATCCCGAGCAGGTACATCACGGTGTCCAGATAAGGGACGTTGACCGCGGTGTGAGCCGCCTTCTGCACCAGTGGCTTGGCGTTGAACGCGATCCCGAGTCCGGCGGTGCTCAGCATGTCGAGGTCGTTGGCCCCGTCCCCGATCGCGATGGTGGCCGCCTCCGGGACGCCGACCTCGGCGGCGAAGCGGCGCAGCGCCCGGGCCTTGCCCTCCCGGTCGACGATCTCCCCGACCACCTTGCCGGTGAGCTTCCCGTCGACGATCTCGAGTTCGTTCGCTGCCGCGAAATCGATGCCGAGCTCGGCGGCGAGGCGGTCGGTGATCTGGGAGAAGCCGCCGGAGACGATGGCGAAGCGGTAGCCCAGTCGCTTGAGCGTGCGCACGGTGGTCCGGGCGCCGGGAGCGAGCTGGAGGTCGTCGTACACGCGGTCCAGGGCGCCGGCGTCGAGTCCTTCGAGCAGTGCGACCCGGGCGACCAGGCTCTCGGTGAAGTCGAGTTCGCCGCGCATCGCGGCGTCGGTGATCCGGGCGACCTCGTCCTCGCAGCCGGCGTGGGCGGCGAGCATCTCGATCACCTCGCCCTGGATCAGCGTCGAGTCGACATCCATCACGATCAGCCGCATCCCGCGTCGCAACAGGTTAGAAGCCTGGACGGCGACGTCGATGCCCTGCCGGCTCGCTTCCTCGGCGAGTACGGCGCGCAGCTTCTCCGGGTCGGCACCGGAGACGTGCAGGTCGATAGCGGTGACGGGGTAGCGGGCCATCCGCTCGATCCGGTCGATGTTGGCGCCGATGTCGGCGATCCGGCCGGCGACGGCCGCGACCTGGGCCGAGCTCAACGGGGTGCCGAGGACCGTGACGTGGCTGCGGCCTTCGGGGCGGGGGCGGTTGTCACCCGCTCCGCGCTCGACCTCGACGCTCATGCCGAGTTCGTCGGCCACCTTCTCCACCGCGTCACGCAGTGGCTTCCACTCCCGGGGCGCGGTCACCAGCAGGCCGAGGATCAGGCGCCGCCGCAACACGATCTGCTCGATGTCGATGACCTCGACGGAGAACCGCGCCAGGGTCGCGAACAGGGTGGAGGTGACCCCCGGACGGTCCTTGCCGGTAAGGGTGATCAGCAGGGTCTTGGGCCGTTCCTCGGCCACGAACGCGTCGCTCATGTCGAGCCGAGGCTATCGGAGCCGAGAGCGACCAGGGCGCGACGGGCCGCCCGGTCCAGTTCGGTGAGACAGCTGCGGCGTTGTTCGATCTCGTACGCCGAGACCGCGCCGCCGTGGTCCTCCAGGGCGAGCGTCACGATCTCGAGGCAGAGTTCGGCGCGTTCCAGGCCTTCGAGGATCGCGGCGGAACTGCCTGGGGGCAATTCCGGGGGCTCGCGGTGGCGCAGGTTGAGCAACAGGTCCGGGATCTCCGGCTGCCAGGAGGCGACGTCGAGCCGGACCAGTTCGGCCGTGGCGGTGACCAGGGTCTGTCGCAGCGTGCGGGACGCCTCACCCGGGTCGAGAGGCGGTGGGGCGACGGCGTCGTACACGTCCCAGACCACGGTCCGCGCGTCCAGCCGCGGGACCAGGCCCAGCGCCGGAGTCCCCGGGGCGCCGGCGACCAGGACCGCCTCACCGGCGCCGAGCGCCTCGGCGTTGAACCCGGGCGGTCCGGCCAGGCCGGCCGGGTCACCGGGAGCGGGCACCGCCACCAGCACGGCACTCGCTGAGCGGGACCGGATCAGCCCCGGAAGCTCCAGCAGGGTCACGGTCGCAGCGGCTCCGGGCCACCCGGCCACGAGGTGCTGCGGATCGTCGGCGCGGACCGCATCGACGAGGTCGTCGGGCCCGACAGCGCCGCGCAGCGTGGCCCCGGTCCAGAGACTGAGCAGAACGCTGCGGGGAAGGGCCACGTCACGAGGTTAGTCACGCTAGGTTTGGACCCGTTGTGGAGATGGCCTGCGAAGCCGTAAGGGACTCATGAACACCGTGCTCGAACTTGCCGACGTGAGCGTCCGGCGAGGGCAGGCGACCCTGCTCGACCAGATCGACTGGACGGTGCGCGAGGGTGACCGCTGGGTCGTCCTCGGAGCGAACGGTGCGGGCAAGACGACCCTGGTGCAGCTCTGCTCCGCGCAGATCCACCCGAGCACGGGCACGGCGTCCGTCCTGGGCGACGCCCTCGGTGAGATCGACGTCTTCGAACTGCGTCCGCGGATCGGGTTCACCAGCGCCGCCATCGCCGACCGGATCCCGCGTCATGAACTCGTCCGCGACGTGGTCGTCTCGGCGTCGTACGGCGTCCTCGGGCGCTGGCGCGAGGAGTACGAGGCGCTCGACCACGACCGCGCGCACGACCTGCTGATCGAGGTCGGTGCCGCCAAACTGGCCGACCGGACCTTCGGCACCCTCAGCGAGGGGGAGCGCAAGCGGGTCCAGATCGCGCGAGCGCTGATGACCGACCCCGAGCTGCTGATCCTGGACGAGCCGGCGGCCGGCCTCGACCTGGGCGGACGTGAGGACCTGGTCTCCACGATGAGCGTGCTCGCCAACGACGCGCTGTCCCCGGCGATCGTGCTCGTCTCGCACCACGTCGAGGAGGTCCCGCCCGGGTTCACCCACGCCCTGATGCTCCGGGACGGCCGCGTCGTCGCCTCCGGACCACTGGCGGACGTGATGACTGCCGAGAACCTGTCGGCGACCTTCGGCATGTCGTTGCAGCTCTCGTTCGAGGACGGCCGGTACTCCGCTCGCAGGCGGACCCGACGACACCGGAACGGCTAGAGTCCCCGCCATGGACTGGATCCAGGACCACATGGCCGAGACCTGGCTGATCACAGCCGTCGCCCTCGCGGCACTCGAACTGGTCAGCATGGACCTGATCTTCATCATGCTGGCCGGCGGCGCCTTGGTCAGCATGGTCGTCGCGATCCTCGGCGGGCCGGTCCTCCTGCAGGTCGTCGCCGGCCTGGCGACTGCGGTCGGCCTGCTCTTCTTCATCCGCCCGAACCTTGTCCGCCGGTTGCACGCCGGCCCGGAGCTGAAGGTCGGCGCCGAGGCGCTGATCGGCCGCCGGGCCGTGGTCCTGGAGGAGCTCGCGCACGCGGTGCCCGGCCGGGTCAAGATCGGTGGGGACGTCTGGTCGGCGCTCCCGTTCGACGAGGACGACCGGATCGAGCCGGGCGTGCAGGTCGACGTGGTCACGATCAAGGGCGCCATCGCGTACGTCGTACGCACCCAATCCGAGTCCTGACGGGCTCACCGAGCAGAGGGATCTAGATGTCGACGTTCGTGTTCGCACTCATCGTGGTGCTCTTCCTCTTCGCGGTCCTGGTGATCGCGAAGACCATCCGGATCATCCCGCAGGCACGAGCGGGCATCGTGGAGCGGTTCGGGAAGTACCGCGCCACCCTCTCGCCCGGCCTGAACGTGGTGACCCCGTTCATCGACAGGGTCCGCTACGTCATCGACATGCGCGAACAGGTCGTCAGCTTTCCGCCGGCGCCCGTCATCACCGAAGACAACCTCGTGGTCGCGATCGACACGGTCATCTACTTCCAGGTCACGGACCCGGTCGCTGCCACCTACGAGATCGCGAACTACATCGCGGCCATCGAGCAGCTGACGATGACCACGCTGCGAAACGTGGTCGGCGGCATGACCCTCGAACAATCGCTGACCTCCCGTGAGGAGATCAACCGCGCCCTGTCCATGGTCCTCGACGAGGCGACCGGCCGCTGGGGCGTCCGGGTCGGACGGGTCGAGATCAAAGGCATCGATCCGCCCCCGTCCATCAAGGACGCGATGGAGAAGCAGATGCGCGCCGACCGCGACAAGCGGGCGGTGATCCTCACCGCCGAGGGCCAGCGCCAGTCCTCGATCCTCACCGCCGAGGGCAACAAGCAGGCCGCGATCCTGAACGCCGAGGGCTTCCGCGAGGCACTGATCCTGAACGCCCAGGGTGAGCGCGAGGCAGCGATCCTCAAGGCGCAAGGTGAGGGACAGGCGATCCTGACGGTCTTCCAGGCGATCCACGACGGTCAGCCCGACCAGTCGCTGCTGGCCTACCAGTACCTGCAGATGATGCCGAGGATCGCCGAGGGCCAGGCCAGCAAGCTCTGGATCGTGCCGTCGGAGTTCACCAAGGCGCTGGAGGGGCTCGGCTCCGCGATCGGCGAGGTCGCCGGTATCCCGAAGGAGACCGATGGACCCCGGGTCCGGGTCGACCTCGGCTCCGCCGATCCGCTCGAGGCCGGCGGCAGTGGCGCGTTGTCCAGTGCCCACGAGAGCGTCCAGGAGGCGCTGCGCGAGGCCCGCGCGTCCGAGGCCGTCGAGCCGACGTCCCCGCCCGCACCTCCCGCGCCGCCGCCGGCGCCCGAGCCGCCGGCCGCTCCTGACGCGGGACCCCAGCCTCCGCAGCCGTGATCCGTGAGTGACCTCTAGGTGACCCTGTTCGAAGGTGTCGTGATCCTGCTCAGCGGGGTCGCGGCCGGAGCGATCAACACGGTGGTGGGGTCGGGAACGCTGATCACGTTCCCGACCCTGCTGGCGTTCGGCGTTCCTCCGGTGACCGCGAACGTGTCGAACACGGTCGGCCTCGTTCCCGGGTCGGTCTCCGGGGCGATCGGGTACCGCGCCGAACTCGCGGGTCAGCGGGCGAGACTGATCCGGCTGGGCAGCGCTTCGCTGGTGGGCGGCGTCCTCGGGGCTGTGCTGCTCCTGGTGCTGCCGTCGGCGGCGTTCGACGCGATCGTGCCGGCCCTGATCCTGCTCGGCGTCGTCCTCGTCGTCCTCGGACCACGCATCTCGGCGCGGGTCGCGGCGCGTGCGGCCGAGCGCGGCGGGATACCGGACCACGGTGCGCCGTGGGTGTGGCCGGCGATCGCCGGCGCCGGGGTGTACGGCGGCTACTTCGGCGCTGCTCAGGGCGTGCTGCTGCTCGCGATCCTCGGCATCGGCGTCGACGACTCCCTGCAGCGCCACAACGCGACCAAGAACGTGCTGGCAGCGCTGGTCAACGGGATCGCCGCGGTGATCTTCATCGTCTCCGCGGACGTCGACTGGGCGATCGCAGGATTGATCGCGGTCGGTGCCGTGGTCGGTGGCCAGCTCGGTGCGCGGTACGGGCGGCGACTTCCCGCACCGGCGCTGCGGGCCTTCATCGTGGTCGTCGGACTGACCGCGCTGGTGGTGTTCCTCGTCTGAGCCCGGTCATCTCGCGGACCGTTGGTCCGCATTTGGTGGGCTGTGCCCGAGATGGGATGGCCCGGACGGGAGCCACAGATCACTCGAACTGGTGATGTCCCCGGAGCCGTCCGGTCAGTTGACTACGGCACAAGGCGACCGTTGCGACCTGGCCGTGAGGCTCAGGGGTCGTCGAGGAAGCATTCCTCCCTCCCAGAGGCGCAAGGCCCGGCATCGCTGTTGCCGGGCTTTGCGTCGTCCTGGACGGTTCAGCCGGTGAAGGTGAACGCCCGGAACCGCTCGACGAGATCAGGGCCTGCGCCCTCGAAGGTCCAGTCGTCGACGATCCGCGGGACGCGCCGGTAGAGCCAGAGCAGGGCCGACGCCGGATCCACCGGGGCTCCGCCGACCGGGCCTTCGACGTCGGGCATGTCGCCGTCGTACACGGACATCCTCAGCGTCCCGGCGTCAGCGCCGTCGGTGATCACCCAGGTCGGGCACGCACCCGAGTCGGCGATGCGCGAGCGCATCCAGAGCGTGCCGCCCATGGGCTCGGCGTTCGGCACCGGCCAGCGGCTGTTCCCGACGCTGTGGGTGAGGAACTCCTCGACCGCGTCCATCGCCGCCACCGGCTCCATCCGCCACTGCCCGGCCTGTCCGACCGCGTTCGCGGCGTCCCAGTGGTGGACCGCGGCCTCCTGGACCTGGTGCCGGGTGATGAACCGGACGTTCTCCTCCAGGCCCCAGGTCCAGCACGGTGCGTCCTGGTCCGCAGCCCGGAGGGTGTCGACCAGGGTCGCCGCGCCGACCAGCATCCCGGCGACCAGTTCGTCGTCCGCGGGACGCTCCGACGGAGGCCGCTCGCCCGGCTCGCCGGACGGCAACGTGCGGGCGACGTACTCCCAGAAGCGGTGCACCTCGGTGAGGTGCCAGACCAGATCGGCCATCGACCAGTCCGGGCAGTGCTCGATCCGGGCGTCCAGCTTGCCCGCCGCGGCAGCACCGAGGCCACGGGTGTGGGTCTCGATCGCGGTCAGGCAGTCCTCGACGCTCAGTCGCATGTCACTCCTTGGAGGCGAGCCCGATCGCACCGGCCACCACAGCACCGAGTGCCGGGACGGTCAGGCCGATCCCCACCGAGCGGTTGACCGAACCTGTCCTCATCGATTCGAGGCCGGCGAAGGCGTCGGCACTGTCGACGGCGATGCCGATCGCGATCAGCTTGCGGCGCGCCGCTCCGGTCGAGGCCAGCGTGATCGCGCCGAGCGCGACCTCCCGGGAGCCGAACATCCGGGACATGTAGGAGAGCTGCGGATTCGCCATGACGTCCAGGCGGAAGAGCTTTCCGGCGAGTTCGGGGGAGGCGATGGCGACGGAGCCGATGGCGATCCGAGCGAGGGCGAGTCCGGTGACAGGGTTCATGAGGCAGAGGCTAGTGATCGACGTACGCCGAGAGGAAGCGATCGATCTCCGAGAAGACCTTCTCGCGCACTTTGGGCGCGGACAGGGTGACGTCGTGAAGGGCGCCCTCGACCTGGACCACGGTCACGTGCCGGCCCAGAAGCGGCGCGCGCCGTCGGATCTGTTCCACGTCGAGGACGATGTCGGTGCTGTTGGTGTCCGGGTGGGCGATCGAGTCCGGCTGGCTCGATCGCGCCGAGGAGAGCACCAGCACCGGTGCCGGCACCGACAGGCCCCGGGCGACGCGGATCTGGCCGGCGCGGACCGCCCGGATCCATCCCGCGTAGACCGGCCAGGAGTCGAGCGGCTTCCAGTCGAGGTCGAAGTCCCATTCGCCGGCGTGTTCGCGATGCAGGCTCCGGCCGTACAGGCCGCTCACCCGGCGCGGGATCTCGACCTCGGGCTTGCGAGCACCGAGCCGGCGGATCACCGGCATCGCGACACGGCGGGTGACCAGGTCCCCGTGCATGTCGAGCCAGGGCGCGTTCAGCACCATCGCCTCGAACTTCAGGCGCCGGTCCGACGCCCAGAGCGGGACGGTGAGCCCACCGGTGGAGTGCGCGGACAGGATGATCTGCCGGTAGTTGGAGCGCACCGCTTCGAAGGCCTGGTCGAGCTCCTCGTAGTAGGCGGTCAGGTCTTCGACGTAGTTCGGGGTCTGGTGCGGCAGCAGCGACCGGCCGTACTTGCGCAGGTCCAGGGCGTAGAAGTCGTAGCCGCGGCTGCACCAGTAATCGGCCGCCGAGGTCTGGAAGAAGTAGTCCGCGAACCCGTGGACGTGCAGGACGGCCTTCCCGGTCGCGAGCCCGTCGGCGGGGCGGCGCACCAGCGTCGCGGTGACCGCCCCTTCCGCGTCGGGGCGCAACTCCATCGTCGCTGCGGTGTAGGGCGCACCGAGGATGTCCGGCACGAAGCCGGGCCCGGGGCCCTGATCAGTGCTGGTACGTGCCATGGAGGATCGCGCGCCCCAGGGTCTTGAACGCGAGGTTGAAGCTGACGACGGCCGGCGAGGCGTCCGAGTCGACACCGAGCGACTCCTCCTTCACCGCGTGCACCACGAAGAAGTAGCGGTGCACCTGGTCGCCGGCCGGGGGAGCGGCGCCCATGAATGCTTTCGGACCGCCGTCGTTGCGGCACATGAACGCGTTGCCGGGCAGGGCCGCGCCCTCGGCTCCGGCACCGGTGTCGAGGGAGGTCACGTCGGCGGGCAGGTCCACCAGGACCCAGTGCCAGAAGCCTGACGGTGTGGGGGCATCGGGGTCGAAGCAGGTGACCGTGAAGCTCTTGGTCCCGGCGGGCACGTCGCTCCAGGTGAGTTGCGGCGAGGTGTTGCCGAATGCGGCGACCTGGTCGTCCTTGAGCGGTTGGCCCGCGCTGACGTCGGCGCTGGTCACCGTGAAGCTCGGGACCGCGGGAAGCAGGGAGTACGGATCGGGATGGACCGGGCGTTCGATGCTCATGACGCGAATCTAGGTCATGCCCGGGTGCCCCGTCGCCTGCTACACGCTGCCAATTCGCGGCACCTGGCCGCGTTGTCGTCGGTCGGAGGGACTCCGTCCCGCCTCCCTCCTCCGCCTCCCTCCTCCGCCTTGCCATGCACCACGCCTGACAGCGCTCGCAACGGCGGAGGGCACCAGGCCATGACCTGTCCGGTGGGTGAACCCGCGTCACGCATGCACACGTCGGGGCGGAGAGAATGGGCCGGTGACCGACTTCCCCACCTACCCGTCCGGACTGAGGCTCGAAGGCCGCAAGGTGGTGGTCGTCGGCGGCGGGCACGTGGCGCAACGCCGGATCCCTGGTCTGATCGCCGCCGGTGCCGTCGTCGAGGTGGTCTCTCCCGACGTGACTCCCGCGATCGAGGGCCTGGTCGGTTCGGCCGAGATCACCTGGCTGTCCCGCCGGTTCTCCGACGACGACCTGGCCGGCGCCTGGTACGTCATCGCCGCGACCGACGACCCCGGGGTCAACGCTGCCGTGGTCGCCGCCGCCGAGCGGTCGCACACGTTCTGTGTCCGAGCGGACGACGCAGCAGGCGGCAGTGCGTGGACACCGGCGGTCGGCCGGCACGGCGAGGTGACCGTCGCGGTCCTCGGCGACCAGCGCGAGAGCCGTGACCCGCGCCGTACCGCTGCGCTGAGGGATCGCATCCTCGAACGGCTCGAGAGCGGGGACCTGATCGCCGAGCGCCCGAAGTCGGTCCCCGGGGTGGTCCTGATCGGCGGGGGTCCCGGTGACCCCGGTCTGATCACGCTCGCCGGGCGCAAGGCGCTCATGGAGGCCGATGTCGTGGTCGCCGACCGCCTCGCGCCGCGCGAACTGCTCGGCGACCTGAGTCCTGACACCGAACTCGTCGACGTGGCGAAACTGCCGCGCGGACGCTCGGCCCAGCAGGAGGAGATCAACCGGATCATCGTCGAGGCGGCGCTCGCCGGGAAGCGCGTCGCCCGGTTCAAGGGCGGTGACAACTTCGTCTTCGGGCGTGGCTACGAGGAGATCATCGCCTGCCGCGAGGCAGGGGTGCCGGTGACGGTGATCCCGGGGATCAGCAGCCCGATCGCGGTCCCGGCGATCGCGGGCATCCCGGTGACCCATCGGGGAGTCACCCACGAGTTCACCGTCGTCTCCGGGCACATCCCGCCCGGGCATCCCGACTCGCTGGTCGACTGGCAGGGCCTCGGCCGGTTGCGTGGAACGGTCGTGCTGATGATGGCCGTCGAGAACGCGCCTCCGATCGCCGCCGCGCTGGTCGAGCACGGCCGCGACCCCGCGACGCCGGTGGCCGTCATCTGCGACGGCACGATGCCGACCGAGCGCACCGTCCTGAGCACTCTCGACAAGCTCGCCGCGGACCTCGAGCGGCACGCGGTCAAGCCACCGGCGATCATCGTGGTCGGCGACGTCGTCCGGGTCGCCCACCCCGACGCCTTCCCGGCCGATCACGGGTGAACGGGATCCCGTGCCGCATCTCGTCGAGATCACCGACCCCGCCGACCCGCGCCTGGCCGACTACCGCGACCTGCGCGACGTACAGCTCCGCCAGCATCTGGAGGCCGAGCACGGGCTCTTCCTCGCCGAGGGGGAGAAGGTGGTCCGCCGGGCGGCGGAGGCGGGATTCACGCCGCGTTCGTTCCTGATGGCCCCGCGCTGGCTCGAGGGGCTCGACGACATCCTGTCCGCGTCGACGGCACCGGTGTACGTCGTCTCCGAGGCGCTCGCCGAGGATGTGACCGGCTTCCACGTCCATCGTGGCGCTCTGGCGTCCCTGGAACGGCCACCGCTGCGCTCGGTGGACGACGTCCTCGACGGAGCGCGTTCGGTGCTCGTCCTGGAGGACATCGTGGATCACACCAACGTGGGTGCGATCTTCCGGTCCGGTGCCGCGCTCGGGTTCGACGCGGTGCTGCTCGCACCGCGCTGCGCTGACCCGCTGTACCGGCGTTCGATCAAGGTGGGGATGGGGGCGGTCTTCACGATGC
>JAKFBZ010000093.1:0-13370 GCA_036676945.1 Marmoricola sp. | reverse complement strand
CCGAGGCCATCCCCGGCGCGCAACTGCTACTCATCCCGGGAATGGGCCATGACCTCCCGCCCGCGCTGTGGGAGACCTACGTCGACGTGATCCGGCGGACCGCCGACAAGGTCTGAGCGGATCGCCCGGGGTTTCGCGGCGCGCGCTACGGGGCATTGAAGTAGGCAGGACGTTCTCAGGAGCGACGAATGCCTGACTCACCCCCGGGGCCTGCGCGCCTGGTCCGCACCGGACCAGTCCGTGTCACCGCCGCAGCAGCGGTACTGGCGCTTCTGGCCGCCCTGCTCACGGCCTGCGGCGACGACTCCGGGCAGGTCACATTGGTCTGGTACACCAACCCTGACCCGGGCGGTCAGGCCGAGGTGGCCAAGCGCTGCTCGACCGACAAGGTGAAGATCGAGACCGAGGTGCTGCCTCAGGACACCGGACAGCAGCGGATCCAACTGGCCCGCCGCCTGGCGGCCCATGATTCGGGCATCGACCTGATGAGTCTGGACCCGCCGTTCACCGCCGAGTTCGCCAACGCCGGCTTCCTGGCCAAGATCCCCGACTCACTCCAGTCGACCCTGACCGAGCAGTCGTTCAAGGGCGCGGTCGACGCCGCGACCTGGGACGGGGAGATGGTGGTGCTCCCGTTCTGGTCGAACACCCAGGTCCTCTGGTATCGCAAGGACGCCGCCCGCGCCGCGGGCCTCGACATGAGCCGGCCGGTCACCTGGGACCAGATCATCGACGCCGCGGACGAGCTCAACGAGAAGCAGGACGCCGACAAGACCTATGTCGGCGTCCAGGCCAACAAGTACGAGGGCTACGTGGTCTGGATCAACGCGCTGATCGAAGGTGCCGGCGGAAGCATCGTGGAGAACGCCGAGAAGGGCACCGACGCGAAGATCGACATCGATTCCGACCCGGGCCGCGAGGCCGCAGCGGTGATCCAGAAGCTCGCCGACTCGAGCGCAGCCGAACCGGACCTGTCGGTCTCGAACGAGGGCACCGTGCTGCCGTACCTGTATCCGACCTCGGGCGGCAAGGTCATCAGGAACGCCGGCGGCTTCCTGGTCAACTGGACCTTCGTCTACACCAACGAGCAGGCCCTGACCGAGAAGAGCGTCGCCGAGGGCGGCATCACCAAGAAGGACTTCGCCAACCTCGGCTGGACCCGCTACCCGCAGACGGTCGCCGACCAGGACTCCCGCCCCCCGTACGGCGGGATCGGGATCGGCGTGAGCCAGTACAGCGCGCACCCCGAGGAAGCGATGGACGCCGCCGCCTGCGTGGTCGATCCCGAGAACCAGGGCCTCAACGCCGAGCTCACCGGCAACATGCCGGCAAGCTCAGCGGGCTACGCCTACCCGGCTCTGCGGAAGATCTATCCGGCCGACCTGCTCCAGCTCTTCCAGGACAGCGTCGACGCCGCCGCACCGCGCTCCTCCACGCCGTACTGGAGCGACATCTCCGGCGCGATCCAGTCGACCTGGCACTCGCCGTTCGCGGTGAACCAGGACACCCCGGAGGAATCCGGCACCTTCATCGTCGACGTGCTCAAGGGAAGGACGCTCCAATGAGCACCACCACTCCCACGAAGGTGACGAAGCCCTCCAAGCCGCTCCGGGCCGACACCCAGCGCGCCGAGGCGGAGAACCGGCTCGGCCGGCGCCTGGTCGCACCGGCGGTCGTGATCATGCTGCTGGTCACGGCCTGGCCGATGCTGCGAGCCCTGTACCTGTCCCTTTTCCGCTACCGGCTCACCACCCCGGACGACCGCTCGTTCGTCTTCCTCGGGAACTACGGGACGATCCTGTCCGACCCGCTGTTCTGGAGGGACACCTGGAACACCGTCCTGATCATGGTGATCACGGTCGGGGTCGAACTCGTCGTCGGCTTCGCGTTCGCGATGGTGATGCACAAGATCATCTTCGCGCGCGGCGTGATGCGGACCTCGATCCTGATCCCGTACGGCATCATCACCGTGGTCTCGGCGTTCGCCTGGCAGTTCACGTTCTCGATCAACAACGGCTACATCAACACCTGGTTCGACTGGCTCCCGTTCATCGACCCGGACACCAACTGGTTCGGCGACCACTGGCACGCCATGTTCGCGATCATGGTCTCGGAGATCTGGAAGACCACGCCGTTCATGTCACTGTTGCTGCTCGCCGGTCTCTCCCAGATCCCCGAGGACATGATCGAGGCGGCGAAGGTCGACGGAGCGACCTGGTGGCAACGCCTGTTCAAGGTGATCCTGCCCAACATGCGCGCGGCGATCATGGTCGCCGTCCTGTTCCGGGCGCTCGACGCGTTCCGGATCTTCGACAACATCTTCGTGATGACCCGCGGCGCCCAGAACACCGAGTCTTCCTCGTTCCTCACCTACCGCCAGGTGATCGAGCAGATGCAACTGGGGATGGGCTCCGCCCTGTCGGTCCTGTTGTTCCTGACCGTCCTGCTGCTCGCCTATCTGATCGTGCGTGCGTTCAAGGTCGATCTGTCCGCCGCCCGAGGGGAGGGCTGATGGCCACGTCCAAGCGCGGCAATGTCCTCGGCACCTGGTTCGGCTTCGCGCTGATCATGATCTGGTGCCTGCTCCCGGTCGTGTGGATCATCTCGCTGTCGTTCAAGTCGCCGGCCGAGACGACGGCCGGAAGCCCGCAGTTCTTCCCCAAGGCGTGGACGACCCAGAACTACAAGGACATCGTCGACAACCCCGACTTCACCCGGGCGCTGCTGAACTCGTTCGGGATCGCACTCAGCGCGACGCTCTTCTCTGTCGTGCTGGCCACGCTGGCGGCGTACGCGATCGCCCGGCTGGACTTCCGCGGCAAGCGCGCGGTGCTCTCGCTGGCCCTGGCGATCGCGATGTTCCCGGTCGTCTCGCTGGTGGGTCCGCTGTTCGACATGTGGCGCACGCTGCACCTGTTCAACACCTGGCCGGGCCTGATCATCCCGTACATGTCATTCACGCTGCCGCTGGCGATCTGGACCCTGTCGGCGTTCTTCCGGGAGATCCCCTGGGAGATGGAGCAGGCGGCGCAGGTCGACGGCGCGACGTCGTGGCAGGCGTTCCGCAAGGTCATCGTGCCGCTCGCTGCCCCGGGTGTCTTCACGGCGGCGATCCTGACCTTCTTCTTCGCCTGGAACGAGTTCGTCCTGGCCATCTCACTGACCTCGACCACGGCGTCGCGGACCGTGCCGGCCCAGATGTCGTACTTCGTCGGCGCCGACCCGTTCAACCCGCCCTACTCGCAGCTCGCCACCGCGTCGGTCGTGGTGACCGTGCCGGTCGTGATCATCGTCCTGTTGTTCCAGCGCAAGATCGTCGCCGGCCTCACCGCCGGCGCAGTGAAGGGGTAGGCCATGGCCGCCATCGAGATGGTCAACATCGTCAAGCAGTACGGAGACGGTTTCCCGGCCGTGAACGACGTGAGCATCGACGTCCAGGACGGGGAGTTCATGATCCTGGTCGGGCCGAGCGGCTGCGGGAAGTCGACGCTGCTACGGATGATCGTCGGCCTCGAGGACATCACCTCCGGCGACATGATCATCGGCGACCGGAAGGTCAACGGCCTTGCTCCGCGCGACCGCAACCTGGCGATGGTCTTCCAGAACTACGCGTTGTACCCGCACCTCAGCGTCTACGAGAACATCGCCTTCCCGCTGCGGCTCAAGGGCGGGATCCCGGAGGCGGAGATCGACACCAAGGTCCGCCAGGCGAGCAAGACCCTCGAACTCGACGAGCACCTGCAACGCAAGCCGGGCAACCTGTCGGGTGGTCAGCGGCAGCGGGTCGCGATGGGACGCGCGATCGTCCGGGAGGCAGACGCCTTCCTCTTCGACGAGCCGCTGTCCAACCTGGATGCCAAGCTGCGCGGACAGATGCGGATCGAGATCGCCCGGCTACAGAAGCGGCTGGGCATCACCACCGTCTACGTCACCCACGACCAGACCGAGGCGATGACCCTGGGCGACCGGGTGGCGGTGCTGAAGCGCGGCGTCCTGCAGCAGCTGGCCACGCCGCGAGAGCTCTACTCCCGCCCGGTGAACCTCTTCGTCGCCGGCTTCATCGGCTCACCCCCGATGAACTTCGTACCGGCGAGGGTGAGCGGCGACCAGGCCGAGCTGCCGTTCGGGACGGTGACCCTGCCGAGCGAGCAGGCCGGCAAGCTGGAAGGCCGTGGCCTGATGATCGCCGGGATCCGGCCGGAGCACTTCAACGACGCCCAGGTCGTCGATCCGGAGACCAAGCGCCGCGGGTCGACGTTCACGGCGACCGTCGACGTGGTCGAGTGGCTCGGTCACGAGGCCTACGCCTACATCCCGTTCGAGGCGGCACCCGAGGTCGAGACCCAGCTCTCCGATCTGGAGAAGGACCTCGACGGGGAGTCGATGCGAACCCAGCTGATCGTGGCCCTCGACGCCAACAGCCACATCACCAAGGGCGAGGAAGCCGAGATCTGGATCGACTCGAGCCAGATCCACTTCTTCGACCCGGAATCGGGCGCGAACCTGACGATCTGAGGGACGCTCAGCTGCACTCGTCGACGATGTAGTCGCTGATCTTCTTGCCGTCATCGGCCAGTTTCGGGGTGAGTGCGGCGAGCGCGGCCTGGTTCTCCGCGGTCGGGTTCTCCATGATCTCGGCAGCGCTGCGGAATCCGTTGCCCATGTCCGTCAGTGCCTCCTGGACGTCGGCCGGCGCCCCGTCCTTCAGCGCGTCCAACTCGGTGACCAGGCTGTCGATCGCCTCCTGGCCGCCGGTGCCGCCGTACAGGGCGGTCTGGGCGTCGTTGATCTTCTTGGCAGTGTCGGCGAACTTGTCGCAGTCGACGGTGATCTCGGACATCGGCGCCGACGGCTCTGCGGGCTTCTTCGCCGCGGGGTCGTCGCTGCAACCGGACAGCGCCGCCACCAGTGCCAGCGCCAGGAACCCCTCGAGAGTTCGCATGTCAGGTCCTCCTGTAGGGACGCGAGTTGCCCTAAGTTAGCAGCATGCGTAAGGCGCCGATTCTCGTGGCGGCACTGTCCCTGGCACTGACCGGGTGCTCGTTCAGCAAGCTCGACGCTGACGAGCAGGTCAACGTTTCCGGACGAGCTCTCGACGCCGCCGGCAAGCCCCTGTCCGACACCCAGGTCCTGCTCTTCAAGCAGGCCGATCTCGGCGGTCTCCTCTTCGGGACCGTCTTCGCCATCGGGTCCCTCGGCACCGCCTGCCTGCTTCCGCAGGCGCCCGCGATCTGCCGCAAGGCCCGCACCACGACGACCGATGCCGACGGCCGCTACGAGTTCGAGCTCAAGGGCGAGGACACCCAGGGCTCGCTCGGCACCGCGGCCACCCTGAACGTCGTCTTCGCAGCGCGGGGCAAGGCCGCGACCAGCACCACCGTCAGCTTCGGCGCGGAGGACGGCACCGTCGAACTCCCCGACGCCCGGCTCTGGCGCGCCGCGCCGCAGGCATCCGGCGGACGCGGTGAGATCCGGCTCTCCTGGTCAGCGCTGCCACGGTCGGCCGGATCGAAGGCGGGCTACTCCGCCCAGCTCTACGACGCGGGCACCGGGGCGTTCCTCTGGTCGCAGGACGCGTCCGGTCGCCGTACGACGATCGACACCCGCCTGGTGGAGGACCACACCGCCTCGGCCGCGATCGGGGCCAGCGCGACGCTGCCCGGAGGCACCGGCACCGGCACCGTGCGGGCCAGCTATCTGTCCGCGCGCATCCCGGCCGGGCGCGGCGCCGGGGCACCGCCGTCGCGGAACCGACCCTGCGCTGCGGTCTCCGGCACCGGGCCGGTCACCACCGGAGCGTTCAGCCGCTGCGGAGCGACCGACGGCAACCTGACCAAGGCCGCACGGCTGAGCGGCAAGGGCGTCGTCAGCGGCGTCGTGGTCGACCTGGGCTCGGTCCGGCCGGTCGATCTCGTCGTGGCGCGCGGCTTCGCCGGTCAGCTCCTCCTCGAGGTGTCGGACGACGGCAGGAACTACCGCATGGTGGCGAGCACGGCCGATCGCACGGCTGCGCTCGAGCCCCCGGCCGGGACCACGGCGCGGTTCGTGAGGTTCCGCTCCCCCACGGGCCTGGACCAGAGCCTCAGCTCCGAACTCTCAGTCTGGTAGGACCCGCTCGGCCCTTGTCCGACCGGATCACCACCGGCACAACGGGTGGCGCAGGCATCGCCCACGCCACCCGCCGCGTCCGGTGGCCTCCCAGTTGCTACAGATACGTCTCACACACGGGATGCGCGCTGACTCCGTTGCCGTACGGCGACAGGAAGAACGCGATGATGTCGAGCGCGAAGTCCGGCAACGAGATGCCGAGCAGGCTCACATCCGGCGTCAACAGCCAGGCCGGCGTGTGGCTTCCGTCGTTCGGCGGCGCCCCCAGGGTGAAGGTGCTTCCCGGAGTGGTGTCGCCCGGACCGGGCCGGATGTCGAACTGGACGTTGCATTCGCCGATCACGAAGAAGAAGAACGGGATGTCGAAGATCTCCCCGAACGTGTTCGCGTTGACGTGCCACCTCGGCACCACGTTGCCCAGCGGGATCGTCTGGTGCGGGATCGAGACCAGGCTGATCGTGTCCGATCCGAACGGGTCCGGCCAGTCGATGTACACCGAGAACTCGTCGCGGATGTCGATCGTCAGGTCGCTCTCCTGCCCGAACGTGAAGGAGCTGAAGCTCCCGTCGAGCCCGGTGGTGAAACCGAGCCGCACGTTCACGTCGGAGAACCCGGTCAGGCCGAGGGTCACCTTCTTGATCTTCAGGTCGACGCTCAGGTCACCGTCGTTCTGGAAGATGCCGCCGTCCCAATCGAGGTTGATCGACTTCTGCACCCGTCCCGCCGCCTGCAGCGAGAACGAGTCCGTGGCGGGAGCGGAGGTGATGTGCAGCCGGTTCCCGATCAGATCACCGGTGACCGTGTGGCCGAGGTTGGTGACGTTGAGCGCGACGGCCGCGGTGGCATCCACCGGGTCGGCGATCTCCGCGTTCGCGAACGCCTCGATGTCCATGCCCGCGCTGCTGGTGGTCATGGTGAACACCGGTGCGTCGACATCGGTGCCGTCGCCGCTGCCCGACTCCTTGCCGATGTTGATGTTCACCGCCGAGGGCACGTCGCTCAGGTGGACCGACGCCGCGAAGTTGGCCGCGCCGACCTTCTTGTACGACGCGGTGATGTCGTCGATGCCCTGGCTCATCGCGATCCCGACCGTCTTCGTGTCCGCGCCGAAGCCGGCGTTGACGGCGATCGAGGACGGGATCTGGCTGATCTCGAGCCTGGCCTGGTCGGTGTTGCCGTACTTCGCCTCAGCCGTCAGCGAGCCAAGGGTCTGGTTCGCGTTGTAGTTCAGGCTCAGGTTGTGCGTTCCGTCGCCTGCCGTCGAGGTCAGGAACGGACCGAACTTGAAGTTCACCGGGTTGACCGTCGGCACCACCTGCTGGAGCTGGAGCGACAGCGGCTGGGGGGCGAGCGTGGTCAGGACCGCGTCGACCACCAGCGTGGCGATCGTCGGGTGGTACCCGCCGACCTCGTAGGTACCGGCCGGCGAGTTCAGGTCCAGGCTGGTGGGCAGGCCGGTCAGGTAGAGCTTGGCCTTGACCGCCTTGTCCGCGCCGCTGGCACCGTCACGCACCGAGACGCCGTGGACGCTCGGCGCCGCCGGCGTTGCCGCCAGTGCCGCGGGTGCGCCCGCCTCGACCGAGACCTGCAGGTCCGGGTTGCTGTTGCCGTCGTACTGGATCCGACCACCGTTGCTGCGCAGGGTCAGCTGCGAGGGAAGGTTGTCGAACGACCCGTTCGCCTTGAGCACGGTGGTGCCCAGATTGACGTCGGCCGCGAAACCGAAGCTGCTCTGGTTGCCCATGTTCAGCTTGGCCTCGAAACCGCCCGGGTTGCCGGCCAGCTTCTCGAACGAGATCTTCTGCAGGTTGCTGATCTTCAGGCTCGCGTCCAGGTCGCCCGCGGGCTGGTTGTAGAACGCGGACAGGTGGTCACCCGCCAGCGAGGTGTAGGTGCCGTGGTTGGTGACGTTGGCCGCGATCGACCCGATCCCCGGTGCGGCGACGTTGAAGAACACATTGCCGTTCGCCCAGGTCGCATCCCAGTGCGTCGGGATGTCGGTGATCGTCAGTCCGGCGTCGAACGCCCGCGTGCCGCCGATGGTGTCCGGCGTCAGGTGGGCGATCGCCGAGATCAGGCCGGTCGCCGAGGACGAGTTCCAGACCAGCTTCGCGGCCGCGCCGTCGAACAGGACGTCGACGTGCGACGGGATGTCCTTGATCTGGACGGCCAGGGTGTCGCCGTTCGACCGGGTCAGGTCGGTGGCGATCTCCTCGATCGTCGAGCTGGCGTCGTACGTGATCAGGTTGCCCACCTGCGCGATCGTGATCTCGGCCGGCACCTTCTTGATGAAGCCGGTGAGCTCGACGGTCGGGGTGATCACGTACGCCCGGAACAGCCGCGGAGCGGTGTTCTTGACGGTTGCGTGCAGCTCCTCGTCACTGGTGTCCACGCTCAGGTAGCGCAGGCCGCTGTACTGCAGTTCGGCATGCGTGCTGTCCACCAGGTCGGTGTCCAGGTAGGCGTGGTCGTCAGCCGTCGGCGGGCTGGCGAAGACGCCGTCCGTCGCGAACTGGAACAGGATCTGCCCGATGTCGGAGGACGCCGAGGCAGCGCCCGCCGACGTACGCGCGTCGAAGACGATCGGGTCGAGCCCGCCGATCCTCATGTACTGCGGCAGGTCGCTGATCAGCCCGTGGATGCCGAGACCACCCGGCTTCTCCGAGTAGTTCAGCTCGATCGAACCCAGCCGCGAGTCCGCGTCGTAGGTGACCTCCGGAGACTCCCCCTCGGTGTTGAAGGTGAGGGCGATGTTCTTCGGCAGGTCGGTGAGCTTCGCGTTACCGAACATCCCCGAGTCACGGTCGGTAAAGCTCGCCTCGAGCTCCGGGATCACGCTGGAGGCCGTGTACTCCGCCTCCCCGTTGTCCGGGTCGAACGTCACTGCCATGTTCGCCGGCAGCGCGCTGATGCGCGCGGTGGCGAGCACGTTGGGACCGGGATCCGGGTCGTCGATGTCGGCGACGACGTCGAAGCTCTGTCCGCCCGGGTTCAGGCCGACAGCGACCTCGGTCTGCTCGTTGCCCTGGAAGTGGGCAGACTTGAACCCGGTCAACCGGAAGTCCAGACCGAGCTGCTCACCGCGCTTGTAGACGGTGGCGTGGTCCTGTCCGGGCATCGGCAGCACCGAGCCGCCGTTGCGGGTCAGGGTCGCCTCGATCAGGTCGATCCCGGTGTCGGAGGTCAGGTCGTAGGCGCCGGTCGCCTTGGTGGAGACGAACTCCATCTGCTTCGGGATGCCGGTCGCCTTCGCCTGCAGGTCGGTCTCGACGCCGTTCTCGTCCTGGTCGTACATCCCGAGCTCGATGTCACCGAGCTTGTCGTCGGCGGTGTAGCCGATCCGCTGCTCGGCGTCGTTGGTCAGGTTGGTGACGTGGATGTTCTTCGGGATGTCGTGCGCGGCGGCGGTGATCCGTTGCTTGAGCGTGCCGGTCTTGACCGTCTCGGTCTCGAACGACACCTCCTGGATCTTCGCGTTCGCCTTGTAGGTGATGTCCTGGGCACCGAGGAGGTCGACGTCGATCTCGGTCGGCACGCCCTTCACCTGGTACACGCTCTGCGTGTAGGAGTCCTCGGAGATGTCCGGGATCGTCTTGTCGCTCGCCTTGACGCTGTCGATGGGAGCGCTGGCGTCGTAGTCGATGCTCTGGTGCTCACCGTCGCGGACCAGGTCGACCTTCACCGACGTGGGCAGCTTGTCGACCTCGGCCATGAACCGGCGGTTGCTCTTGACCGCGGTCGTGGTCGTCCTCTGGTCGATGAGCGCGTTGACCTTGGTCGGCGTCGCCGACGCGACCGTGAAGATGTCCTGGCTGCGCGGCGTGGTGTGGATCAGGTGCGCGCCGACCTCGAACCGCTCCGGGAACGGGCTCATCTGCACTGCGCCGGCCATCGGGTTCTCCTCCGACGGCGGGACGCCGATGGAGCCGCCGACCAGGTCCTTGATCGCGAACGTCAGCGACTCGGTCGCGCCGGCGTGCTTGTTGTACAGACCCGCCTTGACCTGGATGTCGCCGGTCAGCGCCTTGACGGCGTTGACGAGAGTGAAGGTCGCCTCGTGGGTCGCCGCGAGCGTCGAGGCGCGGCCGTCCACACCGAACTCGATCCGCTTCTTCACGATCGGGGTGTCGTAGACCGCGAAGACGTGCGCGGGCAACGGGCCCGCGTTCGGGGAGATCCGCTGGATCTGGAACTTGGCGCCGATGTCTTTGAGGTTGGTGAACGCGCCGAGCGTGCCGAAGACGTCCGGCACGTTGTCACCGGTGACGTCGGCCGGGATCGGGACCCCGATGGGCAGCGAGATGCTGCACTTGAGCGGCATCGTCGCCGACTCCGCGCAGATCTTGTAGAAGACCGACGCCAGGATGTTGACCACCGGCAGCGTGAACAGCAGGCCCTGGATCTTGGCGATCAGCTGGAGCACCGAGTCCACCGCGGCGAGCAGCTGCGGCACCAACGGGAGCTGGGTGATCGGGTGCGGCTCGAGGCCGGTGGGCACCAGAGTCGGGGCGACCGCGGCCTGCGGCGAGCTCGTGGTCGGCACCACTGTCGGCGCGTTGACGAGCTTCTTCAGGGTGTCGGTGGCCGCCGCGCCGACGTTCGGCGAGGACGACGTCGTCGGGATCTCGAGCGGGGCCTTCGGCTGCTGCGCCGAAGTCAGGCTCGGCTCCTCGGCCAGGTCGGTGACCATGTCCGCGAGTCCCTCCGCGGTCTGGTCCTTCTTGACCGGCAGCGTGTCGGCCGCTTCTGCCTCGGCGTTCAGCTTCTCCCGCATCTTCGTCAGACCGGCCTTGCCGAAGATGATCATGGTGAGCCCGGACAGGTACTCGTTCAGCTTCGCCGTACCCGGCGTCTCGTGCGCGATGTCCATCATCTTGTCGAGCAGGCACGCGTTCAACCAGAGCTGTGTCTGCCCGTCCATGTCGTGGAAGCCCTCGGCCCTGACGTCGGCCGGAACGGTCTCGCTCTTGTTGAAGGCCTTCATCCACGGCTCGTCCTGGATGCGCGCGATCCACAGGCCGACGAACCGGTCACGGTTCTCCGGCGTCGCAGCCGGGGTGTCGGGCGGGCTCGCGCAGCTGGCCACCACACCGCTCCCGGGCTCTGCCGGAGCAGCGACGGCGGTCGCCGCGGAGGGGTTGATCAGCACGGCGATCCCCATGCCGGCAGCAGCAATGACAGAGACAAAGAACCTTGTACGCATGGAACCGCACCGCCCCAGAACCGAGACACGCCACCCCGAGTGAGCGGCGAACGCTGATCACTATCAACCCGTGTTTGTGCCCTGACAAGATGTTGATAAATGAATCCTGAGAGGCTCCTGTTAACCAATATCCGGGCAAAACAGCACAGTTTCACTCATCCAAATCAATAGCGCGAAATCGGCCCGAACCCGCCTGAACTGAACACCCCGTTACGCGTGAGTAGTGTCGGGTCGAATTCCGTGAATAGTCCGTTCGGGTCATGCCCGTCAGCCGTTCGTCCATACCTGCAGTAGGTGGACCAGTTGGCGGGTCAGATCAGGGAGCAAGGGCGGCGGAAGCGACCCCGGCCGCCCGGATTACGATTCGGGCTGTGAGCACTGCACCTTCCGGGCCCGAGTTCCGCTACTCCGACCTCCTGCCGACCGGCAAGGACGACACTCCTTACCGGCTCGTGACCACCGAGGGCGTCTCCACCTTCGAGGCGGACGGGCAGGCCTTCCTGCGCGTGAGCCCCGAGGCGATCCAGCGGCTGACCGCGGAGGCGATGCACGACATCTCGCACTACCTGCGGCCCGCTCACCTCGCGCAGTTGCGCAAGATCATCGACGACCCGGAGGCATCCGGTAACGACCGCTTCGTCGCTCTCGACCTGCTCAAGAACGTCAACATCTCGGCCGGCGGCGTCCTTCCGATGTGCCAGGACACCGGCACCGCCATCGTGATGGGCAAGAAGTCCGAGGGCGTGCTCACCGGGGCCGACGACGGCGAAGCGATCAGTCGCGGCGTGTACGACGCCTACACGAAGCTGAACCTGCGTTACTCGCAGCTCGCGCCGTTGACGACGTACGAGGAGAAGAACACCGGCACCAACCTGCCGGCCCAGATCGAGCTCTATTCGACCGCCCAGGGCGAAAAGGGACCGGAATACAAGTTCCTCTTCATGGCCAAGGGCGGCGGCTCGGCGAACAAGTCGTTCCTTTTCCAGGAGACCAAAGCGGTCCTCAACCCGACGCGGCTCCTGGAATTCCTCGACGAGAAGATCCGATCGCTCGGTACCGCCGCCTGCCCGCCGTACCACCTGGCCGTGGTCATCGGCGGCACCAGCGCGGAGTTCGCGCTGAAGACGGCGAAGTACGCCAGCGCGCACTACCTGGACAACCTGCCGACAGAAGGCTCGATGAGCGCCCACGGCTTCCGCGACCTGGAACTGGAGGAAGAGGTCTTCAAGCTGACCCAGTCCTTCGGCATCGGCGCGCAGTTCGGCGGCAAGTACTTCTGCCACGACGTCCGCGTTGTCCGCCTCCCCCGCCACGGCGCCTCCTGCCCGGTCGCGATCGCCGTGTCGTGCTCCGCCGACCGTCAGGCGCTCGGCAAGATCACCGCTGACGGTGTCTTCCTCGAGCAGCTGGAGACCGACCCGGCGCACTACATGCCCGACGCCGGCGTCGCCGAGGACATCTCCGGCGGCGAGGTCGTCCAGATCGACCTCAACCAGCCGATGAGCGAGATCCTCGCCGAGCTGCGCAAGCACCCGGTGAAGACCCGGCTCTCGCTGACCGGTCCGCTGGTGGTGGCCCGCGACATCGCGCACGCCAAGATCAAGGAGCTCCTCGACGCCGGCGGCGAGATGCCGGAGTACCTGAAGAACCACCCGGTCTACTACGCCGGTCCGGCCAAGACCCCCGCCGGGATGGCGTCCGGATCGTTCGGCCCGACCACGGCCGGCAGGATGGATTCGTACGTCGAGCAGTTCCAGGCCGCGGGCGGATCGATGGTGATGCTCGCGAAGGGCAACCGCTCCAAGGTCGTCACCGAGGCCTGCCACAGCCACGGCGGTTTCTACCTCGGCTCGATCGGCGGCCCCGCCGCCCGGCTCGCCCAGGACTGCATCAAGAGCCAGGAAGTCATCGAGTACCCCGAGCTCGGCATGGAAGCCGTCTGGAAGATCGACGTCGTCGACTTCCCGGCGTTCATCGTCGTCGACGACAAGGGCAACGACTTCTTCACCGACCCGAGCGGCGCGGTCAGCGTGCCGCTGACCGCCCTCGGCGACGCCGG
>JAKFBZ010000092.1:0-10783 GCA_036676945.1 Marmoricola sp. | reverse complement strand
GCAGTTCGCGCCAGACGAGCAGCGCCACCCGGCCGCCCGGGCGCAGCGCCGAGCCGATGTTGCTGAACGCGGCGACCGGGTCGCCGAAGAACATGCACCCGTTCGCGCTGATCACCACGTCGACCGACGACGGGTCGAACGAGTGGATCTGGGCGTCGGCGTGGACGAACTCGATATTGCCGACCCCCTCCGCGGCGGCCCGCTCGCGGGCCTGGGCGAGCATCGGTCCCGAGAGGTCGACGCCGAGCGCCGAGCCGTCGCCGACCGCCCTGGCTGCCTCGATCGTCGAACGCCCGGTGCCGCAGCCGATGTCCAGGACGCGATCACCCTCGCTGAGGATGCCGGGGTTGATCAGGTGGGGGCGCAGTCGGTTGCCGGACCGCTCGTAGCGGTCGGCATTCGTCACCCAGCCGATGCCTTCGTCGCCGTTCCATGCTGCTGCCTGCTCCGGGTTGGCTGTGTCCATGGCTGTCCTCCAGTGCCTGCGCTCCATCGCCGCGCTCCCACGCTACTCGCGGCTCCTGCGCAGACGGCTCGATCGGACCCTCCGGAGGATCACGGCACGAGTGCGGTCCGGCGCAGTCGCAGCACCGACAGGATCAGCGAGGTCACCAGCAGTCCGACGTACACGTCGTTCTCGAACCAGCCGAACGTCGTCTGCTGCTCGAGAGTGAACGTCGTCGGGTAGTAGAAGATCGCGATCCCCAGGACGGCCACCAGGTACGCCGTCACCGCGACCTGCGCGACCCGGGAGTCCTTGCGGGACAAGGCGGTCATGGCGAAGGCGACGCCGTAGAAGCAGTACGCCAGCGGTGAGGTCACGTTGAACTCAGGATCTTCCAGGCCGGTGCGCCAGGCATAGATCGTGTGGACGACGGACAGGGTGAAGGTGGCCAGGAGCACGATCGGCACCGCGGTCCGGTAGCGGATCTCGGCGGCCGGCGGGAGTGGGCGAGCGCTCGTGCGGGCGCGGGTGCTGCTGGTGGTGGTCGACATGGCATCCTCCGGGATCTCGAGTTTGATCGGTCAGGAGCAAGCCTGGTTTCGCGAGCGCGCCCAGGACACCCACAGCAGCCCCTCACTTGGGCCACGCTGCGATTCGGCGTCGGCTAGCGTTCGCACGGTGACGGCCGACTTCGCTGAGGTGCTCCGGGCGTTCCGCGAGTCGAACTCCCTCACCCAGGAGGAGCTCGCCGAACGCGCTGGCCTGACCGTGAAGGCGATCGGCGCGCTGGAGCGCGGCGAACGGCGCCGTCCCTATCCGCACACCGTGCGCGCGATCGCCGATGCGCTCGATCTCGACGAGGAGTCACGCGCGCGCCTGGTGGCTGCCGTTCCGGCGCGGACCCGACCAGCGGCTGCTCCGGTTGGCGGGCCACCCGCCGTCACCGCCGGCGGGGTGCCGGCGCCGCCGGTCGAACTGGTGGGGCGGGAGGCCGACCTGGCCGGTCTCGCCGGCCTTCTGGTCGGCTCGACGACCCGTGTCGTGACGCTCACCGGCCCCGGCGGGGTCGGGAAGACCACGCTCGCGCTGGCGGCGGCCCGTCAGGTCGAGGGCGAGTTCCCGGGCGGCGTGGCGATGGTCGCGCTGGCGGGCGTCACCGAGGCCGGCGCCGTACTGCCCGCGGTCGCCGCCGCGTTCGGGGTGCCCGAAGCCGGGTTGCAGAGCACGCCCGCAGGGCTGGCGCCGTACCTCACCGGGCGGCGGGTGTTGTTGCTGCTCGACAACCTCGAACAGCTCGTGGAGTGCGGGCCGGCGCTCGCCGAACTCTCGGCTCACTGCCCCGACCTGGTCGTCCTTGCGACGAGTCAGGCCCCGTTGCGGATCCGCGCCGAGCACGAGTTCCGCGTCGAGCCGCTCGACCACGCCACCACAGTCGAACTGTTCCGGGCGCGGGCGGCAGCGCTGGGGGACCACCTGGTTGCGGAACCGGACGAGGACGCCGCGGTCGCCGAGTTGTGCAGGCGACTCGACGGGCTCCCGTTGGCCGTCGAGCTCGCGGCATCAGCGACGTCGATCGCGCACCCGGTCGCCTTGCTGGCACGGCTGAACGAGTTGCTGGCGGACGGCCCCCGTGATCTCCCCGAGCGACAGCGGTCGATGGCGGCGACCCTGGATTGGAGCCACAGCCTGCTCGACGAGCCCGAGCGAGCGCTGCTGGCGCGGTTGACGGTGTTTCCCGCGGGCTTCTCGCTCGCCGGCGCCGAGGCGGTGGGCGGCCCCGACACGCTCCGTTCGCTGCGGAAGCTCTTGGAGCACTCCATGGTCAGCCGCAGCGCGGACGTGCAGGACACCGAGCGGTTCCGGCTCCTCGAGCCCGTTCGCGAGTACGCCGCCGCCGGACTCTCCGACGCCGATCGGCTCGCTGCGACCCACCTGCTCGCCGACCACGCGGTCCAGCTCGGTCGTGACCTGGAAACCGACCTGCGGGGAGCGGCGCTGGCCGCCAGTCTCGACCTCGCCGAGGCCGATCTCGTCATGCTGCGTCTCGCGTTCCACCACCTGGTCGCCGTCGGGCGGTTCGACGATGCGGGCGCGCTGGTCTGGCGACTCTGGCTGTTCCTGGCGCTGCGCGGCCATGGCAGGGAGGGCCTGACCTGGGTCGGCTCGCTGCGTGGTCAGCCGCTGACCGATGAGTCGCGTGCCTGCTGGCTGACGGCTGCCTCCGGCCTGCACTTCCTCGTCGGCGAGGTGGCAGCGCAACGACAGGACGGCGACGCCGCGCTCGGCCTCGCGCGAAAGCTGGATCGTCCCGATCTGCTCGCCGAGGCAGCGGTGATGGCTGCGTCGGGGGCGTTGTTCGCGGGTGACCTTGACGGCGCCTCGGAGCGGTTGGCAACGGTCGACCTCGCAGCTACCGCCGAACCCGCACCGTGGGCCTCGTTGCACTGCCGGATCGCGGCAGGGCAGGTGGCCTTGCTGGCCGGGCGACTCGACGAGGCCGAGCGACTGCTGGTCGAGGCCGAGGCGGACGCTCGTGCGCTGGGCAACCCGTTCACCCTTGCCACCACCCTGAACCTTCGTGCCACGGTGACGGAGTTGCGGGACGCGCACTCCGAGACCGCCGCACTTCTGGCGGAGGCTGCGGAGCTCTCGGTCGACGCGAGGATCAGCTGGACCCTCGCCTACACCTTGCCCGCGCTCGCAGGCGTGGCGGTGAGGCTCGGTGAGCTCCAGGCCGGTGCGCAGCTCTTCGGGGCCTCGGCGTCGTACTCCGCCGAGCACTCTGTCGCCGCCAGCTTCCAGACTGCGAAAGCCCTCGCCGAGCGCGACCTCGCCGCAGCTCGTGACGAGCTGGGCGAGGCCGAGTTCCGGACGGCCTGGGACGCCGGCCGGGACACGACCGGCGCCGGCGTCGTCGAGCTGGCCCAGACGTTGGTCCAGGCGCTCAGTCGCCGCGCACGCGGCTGACGTAGCGGCGGTACTGCCACCTGCCGAGCGTGTTGAGGAACAGGCGCACCAGGACAGGCAGCTTGGCGAGCATCATCGCCCGCTCCTCATCACTGGCGTCCTCGAGGACAGCTCCGAACATCAACGGCAGCTGAGCCTTCGTCATCGCGTCGACGCCGTGGTCGCCCATGCCGTCCCATTCCGTCGCCGAGATGGTGCGGGCCGACAGGGGAAGGATCTCGCGCTCCTCGAGGTCGAGGTGCTCGAGGAGCGCGGCGCGGAAGTCCTCGACGAGCCGGGCCAGCTGCTCGCCGCGGACGGCCGACGCCGACGCGCGCCACTCAGCGGCGAGTACGCCGATCTGGTCGGCGTACCCGTCGACGGCCTCGTGCTGGGCCTGCATCGTTTCGACGAGCTCCCGGGACGGAGCGGCGCGCACCAGCAACAGCGGCCACAGGATCGCGTCCTCGCCGGTGTGGTGCATGTGCAGGCCGGCCAGCATCATGTCGAGGTGCTGGGCGATCACCTCGGCCCGGGCGACGTCGCCTGCCGGCACCGTCCTGATGAGGCGGGGAATCAGGCCGAACTCGCGGCGGAAGGCCCGGTGCACGACGTACATGTCGCGGACGTCGGCCAGGGTGCTTTCGGGGGTGGTGGTGGGCATCGTGGAGCTCCTCTCGGTTGTAGCTCCACGCTCGTCGCTGCGGTGAGGGCAGACCACCCACGACGCCCCCACTCCGCTCCCACAGTCCGTCGGTGACGCGCGCCTCGGAGGTGGAGGCGGTGTCTCTGGTAGCGACTCGACAGACGAACGGGCCGGGCTGTGGGTGACTAGGGCGCGCCGGACACGGCCGCGACTCCCAGGGGAGCCGCGGCCGCGTTCGTTCGACGGTCAGCCCGTGAAGTTCGGGTTGCCGGGGATGCAGCTGCTCCAGCCCTTGTGAACGACACCCTCCTTGTGGGTGGCGGCCTGGACGTGGGTGGCGAAGTCGGAGTTGCCCGGTCCGCCGTTGTCGGTGCAGTGCGCCGCGGACGCGGAGCCACCGGAGAGGACGACGACGGTGGCGACGGTTCCGCCGGTGGCGAGCAGGAGAGAGAGCGTGCGCTTCATGAGTACTCCTCGGGAGGACGTGCCGGAGAATCCGGCTGTTCCCGAGGGATTCGGTGTGATCCGGCTGGTGGATTGGTCTGTCCGGACCCACGTGGGTACACGTCCTGCACGCTGCGTCATTCCGGCTTGCGCAGCAGCCGGGCCCGCAGTCCCGCGATCTCGGCCTCCAGCCCGAGCACGTGCCGGATGCCGGCGATGTTCAGGCCCTCGTCGAGGAGTTCGCGGATCCGGAGGAGCCTGGTGATGTCGCCGTTGGTGTATCTACGGGTGCCACCTTCGGTCCGACCAGGAGTGAGCAACCCGTGGCGCTCGTAGATCCGCAGGTTCTGGATGTTCGTCCCCGACAGATCGGCAGCCACGGAGATCGCGTGGAGCGCGTCGTCGGAGCCGGTCATCGTGTCACCTCTTGCATCGGTCGGTGCTCAGTGCTAAATAGAAACTATATCGGCCAGTATAGATCTG
Organism: Marmoricola sp.; assembly: GCA_036676945.1. Taxonomy (GTDB): domain Bacteria; phylum Actinomycetota; class Actinomycetes; order Propionibacteriales; family Nocardioidaceae; genus Marmoricola. Next base: position 5,819 of record JAKFBZ010000092.1, on the reverse strand, counting down.
GCTCCGACATGAACGAAGGAGGACAACACCCATGTTGCTGCGAACCGCCGACCCGTTCCGTGAATTCGACCGCTTGAGCCAACAGATCGTGGGCACGACCAACCGTCCCGCGGTCATGCCGATGGATGCCTGGCGCGAGGGCGATGACTTCGTCATCGAGTTCGATCTGCCGGGCGTCGCGAAGGACAGCATCGACCTGGACGTCGAACGCAACGTGCTGACCGTTCGTGCCGAGCGGCTCGCCCGCAACGGCGACTGGGAGATGCTCGCCACCGAACGCCCCAAGGGGCTGTTCAGCCGTCAGCTCGTGCTCGGCGACAACCTCGACCTGCAGGGCATCGAAGCGACGTACGCCGACGGCATCCTGCGACTGGTCGTCCCTGTTGCCGAGCAGGCGAAGCCGCGCAAGATCGCCGTGAAGCAGGTCGAGGGCGGCGAGACGCCGGCCCTGACGAGCTGACCGAGCGTCGGCTGCTGCCGCGGATTCTGCGTTCTCGACGCGGGTGACTTACGCAGGCGCCCGCGTCGAGACACGCAGCCGTCGACCGCGTCGAGTCAGCTGGTCGCCCGGGCCCGCTCGTACGTCGACGCGAACTCCTTCATGTCTCCGGCCTTGCCTTCGAGCTTGAACGAGTTGCCGTGCGCGCTGATCTCCATGACGCCGGCCGCGCCCATCCGTTTGACCTCGAGCGAGTCGATCTCGGCCAGCGGGACCGTGCTCAGCACCTCGGTGACCTCCTTGATCTGTCCCATCATGCTGACCTTGACCTGCATCGTGACCAGGCTGGTGGCCGTCACGGCGATCGCTCCGGGGTTGCCGAGGACGATGCCCGCGGAGGTCGCCCCGTCGATCTGGTCGCCGACCTTCTTCCCGCCGATGGCGCCGACGATCACGCCGCCGCCGATGCCGGCTGTGGTCGCTCCGCGCGGCTTCGCGAACGCGGCGCCGAGGACGGGTTCGTCGATCCTGCCTACCGCCGCCGCGATGATCTGTTCCGGGTGGTTCGACACGAGCGCCTCCTGGTGGCTGCGTTGCCGAGAGGACCTGCAGCATCCCACGGTGGCGGTGCCAAGGGAACGCCGAGAAGCCCGCACCGGGGACGGTGCGGGCTGTCGGGTCGAGTTGATCAGCGGAGCCAGTGGTGCTTGCGGACCAGCTCGAGCTGTTCCCACTTCGCGCCGAGTCCGAGGACCCTGCCGGCGTGCAGGCCGGCCAGGAGGACCAGGAGTCCGGCGTAGATGAGGTGGTCGTCCATGAACGGGTTGTTCTCCGGAGGCAGCACCGCAGTCCACATCAGCACCAGCAGGGTGGCGCCGGCGGCTGCTGCGACCCGCATGCCGATCCCGAGGATGAGAGCGGTGCCGATGCCGGCGAGGCCCAGCATGAAGAGCCAGTCGGCCCACGCCTGGCCGGCGATCTGGTGGTAGACGCCCTCGAAGGGACCTGTCACCGCATTGCCGAGGAAGCCGGCGGTCGGGCTGCCACCGTCCACCCAGGCGCCTTCGCTGGGGGTCGCGCGGCCCAGACCGAAGGCCTTGTCGAGGAAGGCCCACAGGAACACCCATCCCAGGGCGAGGCGGAGCCCGGCAGCGACATAGTCGAGCACGGGAGTCGGCTTCTCCACGCCGATGTGCCGGTTCAGCTCGGTGATCTCACGTTCGCGGTTGATGGTGCTCATGGCGTCCTCCCGGTGCTGTGTGTTGTTCCCTGACAACCACAGCCTGTCTGGATCCGAGCGCCCGGTTCAGAGCACGAAGTCAGTACCTCGGGGGACCTTTGGCGGGCGTCCCGGTCAGCCCAGAGGAACCGACCAGCGCACCCGGGTGCCGCCTCGCGGCCCGGGGCCGATCTCGCACCGGCCGTCGCGCTGCTCCGCGCGGCGGCGCATGTTCCGCAGGCCGCTCTCGGCGACAGTGCCGTCGATCCCGTCACCGTTGTCGGTGACTTCCAGGACGATCTCGTCCGCCACCGCGAGCCGGACATCGACAGTGGAGGCGTTCGCGTGCCGCGACGCATTGGACAGCGCCTCGCCGAGCACCGCGAGAACGTCCGCGGCCACGCCGCCCGCGATCATGGTCCGCACCGGGCCGTCGAAGGCAATTGTCGGGCGGAACCGCAGGGTGACTGCAGCGCGCTCGACGAGTCTGGTCACTCCGGCCTGTACGTCGGTCGCCTGGTCCGGAGCCCCGAGGGCGAAGATCGTCCGGCGGATGTCCTTGATGGTGTCGTCGAGGTCGTCGATCGCCGTGCCCAGTCGTTCGGAGACGCCGTCGTCCGCTGCCTGCCTGGAGGTGCGCTCCAGCCCGAGACCGATGGCGAACAGGCGCTGGATCACCAGGTCGTGCAGGTCGAGCGCGATCCGGTCACGTTCCTGGAAGACCGCGAGCTGTTGCTGGTCCTCGCGTGACCGCGACACCTGCAGGGCCAGGGCCGCCTGCTCGGCGAAGCTGGCCGGCAGTTCGGCGTCGACACTGGTGAAGCCACCCGCGTTCTCCGGCACCCAGCCGAGGGCCAGGACCCCTTCCACTTCGGCACCCTGGCGGAAGGGGACGACGATCACCGGGCCGAGAACCGGCCAGCCGGCGACCTGGTCGAGGAGGGTGGCTCGCCGATCCTCGCCCATGTCCGGCACTGTCAGCGGTTGTTGCGAGTGCACCACCTCCCGGGCGAGGGAGTGCTGCAGAGACAGGCCGGCGACCTCGGCCAGGTCCACCTGGGGGCCCGAGACCACCTGGACGGCGAGCTGGGACTCGTCCGGCCCGGCGACGACCCACGCCACGTCGGCGCCGGCCAGGTCGCGCACCCGGTCCGCCACGATCTGGAGAGCGTCGTCGGTGGTGCGGGCCAGGAGGCCGGTGATCTCGGCAGTGGCCGCCAGCCACCGCTGACGCTGTGCGGCCTCCTCGTAGAGGCGCGCGTTCTCGATCGCGACCCCGGCTGCCGCGGCCAGGGCGACCACGATCCGCTCGTCCTGCTCGGTGAAGTCCTGGCCGCCTGCCTTCTCGGTCAGGTAGAGGTTGCCGAAGACCCGGTCCCGGATCCGGACCGGCACCCCGAGGAAGGAGCGCATCGGCGGGTGGTGGGGCGGGAACCCCGATGACGCCGGGTGGTCTGCGATCTCGTGCAGTCGCAACGGCTCAGGCCTGTCGCTGATCAGCCCCAACAGGCCGTGTCCGCTCGGGAGGTCCCCGATCTCCTCGACCTGCTCGGCGCTCACGCCGTGATGGACGAAGGTGCGCAACGGCTGTTCCACGCCGGACCCGATCACGCCGAGGGCGGCGTACCGGGCGTCGGCGAGCCGGCTCGCGGCAGTCACGATCCGTGCGAGCAACCCGTCCAGGTCGAGGTCGGCGCCGATGGTGACGACGGCGTCGAGCAGCAGTTCCCAGCGCGCCCGCTCGTCGATCGCGCCCTGGACCCGGTCGGCGACCTCGCGGAGGAGATCGTCGAACCCGGAATCGCTCAGGTCCCCGGTCATCGTGGTGACGCCAGCACGCGTCGTCAGCCTTGGTGGCGGGTGACGTAGATGGCTGCCTGGGTCCGGTTCTCCACGCCGAGGGTAGCCAGCAGTGAACTGACGTAGTTCTTCACTGTCTTCTCGGACAGGAACATCGTCTCGGCGATCTGCCGGTTCGTCCTGCCCTCGCCGATCAGCTCGAGGATCCGCTGCTCCTGGTCGTTCAGTCGGGCGATCGCCGGGTCCACATGCGGGCCGTTGCGCATACGCTCCAGCACCTTCGCGGTGACCGCGGGGTCCAGCGTGGACTGGCCGGCAGCAGCACGGCGTACGGTCTCGATGAAGTCGGTGCCACGGACCTGCTTGAGGATGTAGCCGGAAGCGCCGGCCATGATCGACGCGAACAACGCGTCGTCGTCGTCGTACGACGTCAGGATCAGGACGTTGATGGACGGGTCCTGGGACCGTACGTCGCGGCAGACGTCGATCCCGGAACCGTCCGGGAGCCGGCCGTCCAGGATCGCCACGTCGGGGCGCAGCGCCGGGATCCGGCTGGCTGCTTCGACGGCGAGCCCGGATTCGCCGATCACCGTGATGTCACCGGCGCTCTCGAGCAGGTCCTTGATCCCGCGACGGACGATCTCGTGATCGTCGAGCAGGAAGACCGTGATCGGCTTGGGCGCTGTGGGATCAGCCGGGACGCTCGTCATGCTCCGACGGTACTCGCCTCCGTCCGCCGGTGACCGGGTATGGGGACCTCTGCTGTCGGGACCAAAGACCTGTGACCAGGGGTTCTTCGGCCGTGGTGTGGACCCGTGTGCCGGGCAAGGGTGAAGACATGACCATCACCAGTACCCGCGCCTCCGGAACCATCGTCGTCGGCTACGACGGCTCGCACCACGCCGACCAGGCGTTGAGCTGGGCCGCGGAGCAGGCCGACCGCGAACAGCGGACTCTGACCATCGCGCACGTCGTCCGGCCGGCCACGCTCGAGTTCGGCAGCATGGCGGTGGCGCACGCACTGCCGAAGGAGATGCGGGAGGCGATCCGGGAGAGTGGCCGGGCGCTGATGTTCGGCGCTCGGACCCGAGCCCTGGAGCTGTTCCCCGCTCTCGACGTGACCACGGTCCTGGGCGAAGGAGACCCGCGACAGATCCTCACCGGTCTTTCGGAGGAAGCCGCCTGCCTGGTGCTCGGCTCCCGTGGACGGGGCCGGATGGCTTCCCTGCTGCTGGGCTCGGTGAGCGTCGCGGTCTCGCGGCACTCGTCCTGCCCGGTGGTCGTGGTCCGCCCGTTCCATCCGGGGAAGGTCCGCCGCGGCGTCCTGGTCGGCACCGACACGGGGGCCCGCACCCGGTCGACCCTCGAGTTCGCCTACCGCGAGGCCTCGTTGCGCGGCCTGCCCTTGACGGTCATGTACTGCGTCCCGGGCGTCCACGGCCCGGACGTGCCGCTCGGCGTGGTCGACGACGACCTGCCCGGGTTGGACGAGCACCGCGTCGCGCTCGCGGAGAGCGTCGCCGGGATGGCGGAGGAGTTCCCGGAGGTGAGCGTCCGGCTCCGCCTCGGCCACGGCTCCGCTGAGCGGTGCCTGATCGAGGCCAGTTCGAATGCGGACCTCGTCGTCGTCGGACGGCACCACGTCGGCGCGGGGGACATGGTCGGACTCGGCAGCGCCGCCACCGCGGTGGTCGAGGGCTCATCGTGTCCTGTTGCTGTTGTCTGCGAGGAGGTACCCGCTCATGCCTGATCCACTCGAACTGAGTCACGCCACCTGCGCCGAGCTGCTGTCAGCCGGCATCGTGGGGCGGATCGCCTTTCCCGGCCCGAACGGGCCGGAGGTGATCCCGGTCAACTACGCGGTCATCGACGAGTCCGTCGTGATCCGCACCTCGCCGTACGGCGTCCTCGGGACCTACGGACCAGGAGCCCTGGCCGCGTTCGAGATCGACCAGCTCGATCACGAGTACGAGCACGGCTGGAGCGTCGTCGCCCACGGCCGGCTCTCCCATCTCAGCGACCCGGTCGAGCTGCAGCGGGTGCAGTCCACCTGGAAACCCCGTCCGTGGGCGGGGGGCGCCTCGCGGCACCTCTACCTCCAGCTGACCTGGGACCAGCTCACCGGCCGCCGGCTGGGCTCCGGCTACGACCTTTTCGACGGGCTGGTCACCCGTCGACGGGCGCCGTCGGGCACCTCAACCGCCTGACAGTGTGGCGAACGAGACCAGGTCCCTGGAGCCGTCAGGTGGCCAGCCTCCGGGAGATGATGTCGTCCGCGGCGACCCTGGACTCGTCGCTTCCTGCCAGGGCTCCGAGGAACGCGGCCCGGCTCAGCGTGAGCAACACCGTCTCCTCGGTGGC
>JAKFBZ010000091.1:0-22207 GCA_036676945.1 Marmoricola sp. | reverse complement strand
CAGGACTGGGTGCGGACCCGACGGCGTCGGCTTCCTCGCTCGGAGACGAGGGCACCGAGCCACACGCGACCAACACCGGGCTCAGCGCAAGGCCGAGCAGCACTCCGGACAGGGTCAGGCGTCGGGTCCGCATGCTGCTCCGACGCTGGGGGCTGCTGTTCGGTTCCGGCGTCTCGACAAGCTCGACGAACGAGCTACGGGAGCGCGTTGATGAGCACGCTCGGCTCGAGCCGGCGGCCGGTGTAGAACGGGACTTCTTCGCGGACGTGGCGACGGGTCTCCGAGCCGCGCAGGTGCCGCATCAGGTCGACGATCCGGTACAGCTCGGCCGCCTCGAACGCCAGCATCCACTCGTAGTCGCCGAGCGCGAAGGACGAGACCGTGTTGGCGCGGACGTCCGGGTAGTCGCGGGCCATCTTGCCGTGCTCGGCGAGCAGGCGACGGCGCTCGGCGTCCTCGAGCAGGTACCACTCGTAGGACCGGACGAACGGGTAGACGCAGACGTAGGGCTGGACCTCCTCGTCGGCGAGGAAGGCGGGGACGTGGCTCTTGTTGAACTCGGCTGGGCGGTGCAGTGCCATCTGCGACCAGACCGGGTCCAGGCGGCGTCCGAACGCCGTCGAACGGAACCGCTGGTAGGCGTCCTGGAGCTCGTCGGAGGTCTCCGCGTGCCACCAGACCATCAGGTCCGCGTCGGCACGGAGGCCGGCGACGTCGTACACGCCGCGGATGATCACGTCGGCGGCATCGAGTTCCTTGAAGAGGCTCTCGACCTCGGCGACCTCGTCCGATCGGTCCGCACCTGCGAACAGGTCACGGAGTCGGAACACCGACCACATGGTGTAGCGCACCATGTCGTTGATCTCGCGGGCCTTCTTCACCTTCGACATGGGTACATCTTCGCAAGGTGAACCTAAGTCCGGGCAGGCAGGTCCGCCAGCAGCGCCGAGACCGCCAGATGGGCCGAGGCGATGCAGGCCGGGATCCCGAGGCCGTCGTACGCCGCCCCGCAGACGACCAGCCCCGGGACGCGGGCCACGTCCGCGCGGATCGCGGCGACCCGGTCGAGGTGACCGACGGCGTACTGGGGCAGTCCCCCGCCCCACCGCTGCACCTGGGTGTCGATCGGGCGCACCGAGAGGCCGATCGCATCGGCGAGGTCGTCGAGCGCGACCTGGACCAGTTCGTCGTCGGTCGCCTGCAACTGGTGTTCCTCGCGGTGCCGGCCCAGCGAGCACCTCATCACGAGCACCCCGCCCTTGGCACGCTTGGACTTCGGAGCCGCACTGTCACCCGCGGCGCGGACCCAGTCCCACTTGTTGAACGAGAACGTCGCCGCCTTGATCGCGCGCTTGTCGACCGGCGGCACCAGGAACCCGGATCCGCTCACCGCCGGGAAGTCCCGGGCCGCGAACGCCATCGTGACCAGCGCGACCGAGGCGTACTCGATACGCGCCAACTCCAGCGCGGCGGTCGGCGCCACATCGCTGAGCAGCCGGGCGGCGGGCCGCGCCGGGGCGGCCATGATCACCGCGTCGCACTGGACCAGCCGCGGTGAGTCCGCCGACCCGACCACCACGTTCCAACCGCCGTCGGGACGTCGTGCCAGGTCCCGGACCGCCGAATCGGTCTCGATCCGGGCGCCGCTGATCGCGGCGACCGCGGCCGGGAGCCGACCGACGCCGCCCTCGATGCCGGCGAAGACCGGTACGTCGCTGCTCGGGCCGTTGATCGCGCGAGCCGCGGCCTTGCTCAGGGACCGGTCCCGGTCGAGCAGGGCGACGACCTGCGGGACCGCGGCGCGGGCCGAGATCTCGCGCGCGTGGCCGGCGTACACGCCGCCGAGCAGCGGCTCCACGAGCCGGTCGACGACCTCCTTGCCGAAGCGCTCCTCGACGAGCCCGCCGATGCTGGTGTCGCGCCCTTCGAGCGAGGTGCCCGGCAGGACGGAGTCCATCGCGGCCCGGGCCAGACCCGGCTTGGAGATGACGCCGGACTCGGCCAGAGCGCGAAGATCGGTCGGGATGCCCATCATCGTCTTCGGCATCGGCACCAGATCCCCCCGTGACCACAGCGCCGCCGTGGTCACGGCCGGATGCACGACGGCACCCGCCAGTCCGCTGGTACGGGCCAGTGCGACTGCTTCCGGACGCCGGTTGAGCATCGCCTCGGCGCCGACGTCCACCGTGACGCCACCGACCTCGGCGAGCCGGAGCTTGCCGCCGATCTCCGGGGACCCCTCGAGGATCAGGATGTCGACGTCGGGCCGCTCCTCGTGCAACCGCGCGGCGGCCGCCAGGCCGGCGATCCCCGCGCCGATCACCACGACCGTCGGGGGGTGTTCGGAGGTCTGCACGCCCCCACTCTCCCAAACGGCCGGGCATGATGCGGAACCGGAGCGGCCGGGCACGCGTCCCACGGCCATGAACCCGATTCGTCGCCACCGCACCCTCCTGCTGGTCCTCCCGGCCGCGGCCCTGGCCCTGACACTGGGCGCCTGCGCCGGTTCAGGCTCCGATGACAAGACGATGAGCACCGACGCAGGCGGGACGAGCGCCGCGGAGCCCCCCGCGGCGGCCGCCGACGGCGACGCGGCCCTCACCTACCGAGGCGCCACGACCGACGAGCTGCTCAGCGCGGAGCAGGCCGACGGCACGACGAAGAACGTCGTACCGGCCGCGAGCGCTCCTGCCCCGGCGCAGCAGGCGGTGATCCGCACCGGCGAGCTGCAGCTCGAGTCCGAGGACCCTGTGGATGCCCGCACCGACGTGCTCTCCATCGTCCGGTCGCTGAACGGCACCGTCGCGGACGAGCAGTCCACCTCGGACGACAAGGGCGAGCTCGAGCAGGTCGACCTGACCCTGCGCGTCCCGGTGGCCTCGTTCGACCAGGCCCTCGACCGGTTCAGCGGTCTCGGCACCGTGACGCACCGGCAGCAGTCGGCCGAGGACGTCACCACCCAGGTGATCGACACCGACGCGCGGGTGAAGGCCCAGGCCGCGAGCGTGGAGAGCATCCAGCGGTTGCTGGCCAAGGCCACGACGATCGGCGAGATCATGGCGATCGAGGGACAGCTCACCCGTCGTCAGGCCGAGCTGGACTCGCTGACCCAGCAGCAGAAGTACCTCAAGGACCAGACCTCGCTGTCCACGATCCACGTGACGGTGAGCCGTCCCGCGCCGGTCGAGGACGACGAGGCCGGCGGCTTCGTCGGCGGCCTCGAGGACGGGTGGGACGCGCTGGTGAAGAGCGTCGAGGCGATCAGCACCGGCCTCGGTGCGGTGCTGCCGTTCGCCGCCCTGTTCGCCCTGATCGGGGTCCCGGTCTGGCTGCTGGTCCGCCGCAACCGGGCCGGCGGTCCGGCCGCTCCCGCCAACCTGGAGGCGTGAGCCGGGCTCAGCTCCGGCTGGACGCCTCGTGGACGTGGTCGGTCAGCCGCTTGAGCTGGTCGGGATCGGTCGACGGGATCACGCCGTGGCCGAGGTTGAAGATGTGCCCCGGCGCGGCACGGCCCGCCTCGAGCACCTCGTCGGCCCGGGCCAGCATCACCTCGGTGGGCGCGAAGACCAGGGTCGGGTCGAGGTTGCCCTGGACCGAGCGGCCTCCGGCCCGGCGTACGCCCTCGGCAAGCGGCACCCGCCAGTCGACACCGACGACCTCCGCGCCGGCTGCGCCCATCAGGTCCAGGATCTCGCCGGTACCGACGCCGAAGTGGATCCGCGGGACCCCGGTCGCGCCGATCGAGGAGAGCACCGAGGTCGAGTACGGCAGCACGCTGCGCTCGTAGTCGGACCGGGTCACCGCGCCCGCCCACGAATCGAAGAGCTGGATCGCGCTGGCGCCGGCGGCGACCTGGACGTGCAGGTAGGCCGCCGAGATGCCGGCGATCTTGCGCATCAGTGCGTCCCACACGTCGGGCGCGCCGAACATCAGTGCCTTCGTCTTCGCGTGCTCCTTGGAGGGCCCGCCCTCGACCAGGTACGACGCGACCGTGAACGGGGCGCCGGCGAAACCGATCAACGGGGTCGCGCCGAGCTCGCCGACGAGCTGGGTGACCGCCTCGGTGATGAACGGGACGTGCTCGGGGGTGAGGTCGGGGATCGCCTCGACGTCGGCGAGGGTCTGCACCGGGTTCGCGACCACCGGCCCGACGCCGGCGACGATGTCCAGGTCGACACCGATCGCCTTCAGCGGGAGCACGATGTCGGAGAAGAAGATCGCCGCGTCCACGCCGTACCGGCGGACCGGCTGCAGGGTGATCTCGGTGACCAGATCCGGACGCATGCAGGACTCGAGCATCGTGACGCCCTCGCGGACCTTCAGGTACTCCGGCAGCGACCGGCCGGCCTGGCGCATGAACCAGACGGGCGTGTGCGGGACCGGTTCACCGCGGGCGGCACGGAGGAAGGCGGAGTCGGTGAGAAGGTCGGACATGGGTCGATCTTCGCAGGTCAGGCGGCGAGTCGGGGAGGCGGGACCAGCGGATCCGCCCTAACCTGAGGACCATGTCCGCACCGCGGGAACGACACATCGAGCCGGCGCCCACGCCGGCGGAGTTCGAGCGTGCCGTGACGCAGTTGCGGGGCGCGAAGTTCCGCCCCGAGGTGTTCGCCGAGGAGATGCCCGCGCCGCAGCGGATCGCCCCGTTCGCCTCCGCGCTGTCCGCGGACGTGACCGTCGACGGCGAGGACGTGGCCACCGGCCGGATCGTGCTGCTGCACGACCCGGCGGGGAACGACGCCTGGGACGGTACCTTCCGCTGCGTCGCCTACGCCCGTGCCGACATCGACCCCGAACTCGTCACCGACCCGATGCTGGCCGAGGTCGGGTGGACCTGGCTGACCGAGGCGCTCGAGGCCCACGGGGCGCCGTACGGGGCACCGTCGGGCACCGTGACCAGCGTGTCCTCGGAGAGTTTCGGCGGGATGGCCGCCGAACCGGGTACGGCGCAGATCGAGATCAGGGCATCGTGGACGCCGATCGGGGACCTGACCCCGCATGTCGAGGCGTGGGGCGAACTGCTCTGCACCGCCGCCGGACTGCCGCCCGTGCCGGAAGGGGTCGCGACCATGCCGAGTCGGCGTGGCCAGCGCGGCGGCGAGTGATGGTGGAAGAACCGACGGAAGTAGTTGAGGGCGAGGAAGCGGTCGATGGTCCGCCTCCACCACCACTACTGACATTGCGGGACGGCCTGCCCCCGATCATCGAGACCGACGAGGCGCTGGCCCAGGTCGTGGAAGCGGTCGCCGGCGGGACCGGTCCGATCGGCCTGGACGCCGAACGCGCATCGGGCTACCGCTACTCCGCTCGCGCCTACCTGATCCAGTTGCGCCGGGAGGGCGCCGGGAGCGCGCTCATCGACCCCCTCGCCTTCGACGACCTCGCCGACCTGAACACCGCCATCGGTGACGCCGAGTGGATCCTGCACGCCGCCAGTCAGGACCTCCCCTGCCTGCGCGAGGTCGGCCTGGTGCCGGTGTCGCTGTTCGACACCGAGCTCGCCGCCCGCCTGCTCGGCTATCCCCGGGTCGGCCTGGCCACCCTGGTCGAGACGATCGTCGGCAAGTCGATGCGCAAGGAGCACTCGGCGGCCGACTGGTCCAAGCGCCCGCTGCCGTCACCGTGGCTGGAGTACGCCGCCCTCGACGTCGAGGTGCTGCTGGAGCTCCGGGCCGTGTTGGGCGCCGAGCTGGAGGAGACCGGCAAGGCCGAATGGGCCCGCCAGGAGTTCGAGCACCTGCTCGGGTTCGAACCGGCTGCCCGGGTCGACCCGTGGCGGCGCACCTCGGGGATCCACAAGGCCAAGGGACGACGTGCCCTGGCCGCGGTCCGTGAACTCTGGGAGGTACGCGACGAACTCGCCGCCAACCTGGACACCACGCCCGGGCGCCTGATCCCCGACGCGGCGCTGATCGCGGCCGCGAACGCCCTTCCGACCAACGGCAAGCTACTGCTGGACACCCCGGGATTCCACGGCCGCGGGGCGCGCCGCTACCTGGACACCTGGGTCGACGCCCTCAAACGTGCCCGCGCCCTGCCGGAGAACGAGCTCCCCCCGGTGGCCAGCCGCTCCGACGGACCGCCGCAGGTCCGTTCCTGGGCCGATCGCGACCCGGTGGCGGCCGCGCGCCTGAACACTGCGCGCGCGGCGGTGACCGCGCTCTCCGAGGAGCGGAACGTCCCGGTCGAGAACCTGCTCACCCCCGACTACCTGCGCCGGGTCCTCTGGACCCCGCCCGACGTCGCCGACGCGGACCTCGGCGACGCGGTCGGCGCCCGTCTCCGGGATCTCGGTGCCCGGGAATGGCAGATCGAACTGATGGCGCCGATCATCACCGCCGCGATCCTCGACCCCGGCACTCCGGCGACCGAAGAGAAAAGCACCCCCGCCGCGGACTGACCGCGGGCCTGACGCCCTAGGGAGTCGGCGTCGTGCTCGCCGTCGGGCTGGGCGTCGGCATCGGCGTGAACAGCGGCACGGACGCGGCGTCGATGGCCTTGAGCCGGTCGTGCAGCGGATCGATGACGGGGTCGTAGAACAGTCCGTGCAGCAGCGGAGCGGTGGCGGCCTCGACCGTGGGCCAGGTGTCGACCGTCGGCGTGGACCAGATGTTGCGGACCCCTGACGCGAACACCAGCGCGCTCGCCGGGTGCTGGGCCGGCTGCAGGAACGCCTCGGAGTTGGCCACGTCCAGGTTCGTGGGCACCACGTAGCCGGTGTTGGCCAGCTGGGTCATCCCCTCGACGGAGACCGCGTACGCGAGGAAGTCGGCGGTCTCCTCGTGGTGCGGCGAGGCCTCGGCCAGACACACGCCGGTGCTCTGACCCGAGGTCGCCTTCGCGCCGATCCGCGGCAGCGGCATCACGTCGAAATTCAGGCCCTGCTGGGCGCGCAACTGGGGGGTCAGGTCGCGGAAGCCGAACATCATCGCCAGCGTCCCGGACTTGAACCGCTCCAGCGGCGAGCGCCGGGCCAATTGCTGGGCACTGAAGGTGATCTGGGGGTCGCGCACGACTTCCAGCAGCTCCACCAGGGCCGCCTCGCTGGCTGACGACGACAAGGTCAGGGTGGTCGGCGCGTCCAGGTCGTCGGTCACGTGCCCGCCACCGGACCAGACGAACGGTGAGACCTGGGTCAGGTCCGGGTCGACGTACACGCCGCGGACCCGTCCGCCGGAGGCCGCCGTCGCGGCCGCTGCGAAAGCGTCCAGCTTCCAGCCGGTGTCGGGGGTGATCGGCTTCTCACCTGGCTGCGTCAGCGTGCTCAGGTCGATGAGGTCGGTGTTGTAGTAGACGACCAGGGGCGAGACGTCGACCGGCATGCACTGCAGGGCGTTGTCGGCGCTGAACGCCTCCAGCGCGTCGCGCTGGTAGCCGTCCCCGAAGTCGACCTCGCGCTCGCCGAGCAGTTCGTCGAGCGGCTCGACCGCCTCCTCGCGCACCAGTGCCGGCAGGTCCTCGAGCCCGGCGAGGAACGCGTCCGGCGGATCTCCGGCGGCCAGCGACGAGTCGATGTCCGCCATCGCGGCCGCGTGCGTCTCGTACGGCCGGATGTTCACCACGATCTCGGGGTGTTCGGCGGAGAAGTCCGCCGCGATCTTGGTGTACGCGGTGACGACCTGCGGCGGGCCGTAGACGGCGAAGGTCAGCAGCGTCGGACCGGTGGGCGTCGGGGTCGCGGTCGGCTTCGCCGCGGGATCGTTGTCCGAGCACGCCGCGGTCAGCAGCAGCGCCCCTACGGCCATTCCGATCAGCACGCCCCGGCTACGGCCGAACACCGCGTTCTCCCTCCCGCTCAGGGGCCTCCCCGGAGCAGGATCACCCTATCTGCCGTCTCCACGGCGACCTGCTCCGGTTCACAGGCTGAGTCGGCGTGGGGAGCGGACTGACGGGCCCCCTGCTCCCTAGTCTCGGGGCATGCTTTCCTTCCCCCGTTCTGTCCCCCGTTTCGGGACCCTGCTCGCGGTCGTGACCGCGGTCGCCCTCAGCGGCTGCTCCGGCAAGGACGACGCCCCGACCGAGCCCGTCGCGGGCGACCCGCCGTCGGCGACCACGGCGCCGGCCACGCCGACGCCGTCCAGTACGCCGACCGAGAGCGCCACCCCGACAGACCCTGCCGTACCGCTGACCCTCACCGACCGGCTCCTGCCGACCGCGGCCGTTCCCGGACTCAACGCGGCATGGCGCTGGCAGGACGGGACGACCGGCCCGCCGGGCGCCAAGCCGTTCGAGGCCTGCTCCCGGGCCAGCCTGGTCGACATCGGCGCGACCGACGCGATGTCCCGGACCTACTTCCCGCCGGACGACAGCGACGACAACGCCGGCCAGCAGGTCGCGGAGTTCCCGGATGCGAAGACCACCGCCACCGCCTGGTCCGTGCTCGGCTCCTGGCGCGCCCGGTGCGGTGAGGAGTTCAGCGGCACCCTCGGCCCGCAGGCCGGGAAGTTCATCAGCGTCCCGGTCCCGAACGGCGTCGCCCGCTGGTATCTCGTCACCCTCGAGAAGCAGAACGAGGACACCGGCCGCTTCATGGCGGTCGGGATGATCCGCAACGGCAACAGGATCACCGTGCTCCAGATGAACAACTCCGGGCAGGACTACAACTACCCGGCGGGCAAGGAGCCGATGGTGGCGATGATCCGGGCAGCCGCGCCACTCCAGGAGTGATCAGGACGACCGAATCTGACGAAATCGGACGTAGGGTCTGGCCATGACGAACGGATCGGGCTCCAGGCCGCACCACCGGCCGTCCCTTCCCGGCTCGGGTCACTTCGAGGCGATCGAGACGACCGGCCGTGGCGTCGATCCTGCGGTGCTCTCCGAGGCGGCCGACCGTGCCGCGATCGCACTCGTCCGCGGAGCCCGTGACACGGCCGACGCCGCGCTGGTCGAGAGGGTGGTGCACCTCGCCGAGACCGAAGGCCTGGAGACGCTGGCCGAACTCTGGGCCGGAGCCTCGCCCGACTCCCTCGCCGGCGCCCTGTGGCGGCTCTACCTGCTGCGCAGCTGGGTGCACGCCGACCCGACCACGGCAGCGCGCGAGTTCGACCGCGGCCGAGCCCTGGCACCGGTCGCCGAAGCCATCTCCGGCGTCGAGGAGCCGCCCGGTCCGGACGAGGTCCGGGCCCTGGTCGACTCGGTGCTCCAAGGCGTCGTCGTCGGAGACTTCGCCGACACCCTCTTCCGGGCGTCCGCGTTCGCACGGGTGGCGGCCGCCGGCCGCGCGCAGGCCGAGACGGTCGACGGCACGTCGTACCCGAACGATCTCGCGGCGGCGCGCCTGCTCACCCTCGCCGACCAGTTGCAGCACGCCGGTCAGCTCGAGCTCGCCGGATCGCTCGGCTGATCCGCCTCGTCCCGGGACGATTCCGGGGTGATCCGAACCACCCGACTCGCGCATTCGCAGCATCGGCCGGGGTCGTGCCGTTAGAATTGCGATTGCGTCGGGCCGTGGCAGCCCCGGGACCACATATAGCCGCTTCGAGCGGCCACGCGCCGTGAGGCGCTCCCGGCCCGGCGCACAAACTTCCGCAGGGCTGTCGTCATCGCCTTGAGCGCGCCCCTGCCGCCACCGGCTAGCGTCCTGGCATGGCTCTCCGGCTCCCGGCCCGCTTCCGCGGGTGGACCTTGCGTTCGCGTCGTGAACGGGCTGCGGCCCTGCAGACCGGCTACGCGCCGAGGCGCGACGGCCGGCCTGATCCCGGCGAGGTCGTCTGGGCGTGGGTCCCGTACGAGGACGACCCGCAGCAGGGCAAGGACCGCCCGGTGCTGGTCATCGCGTGCGACGAGCAGCACGTGATCGGGCTGCCGCTGACCAGCAAGGACCACGACCGGGACGCCGAGCAACAGGCCCGCGCAGGTCGCTTCTGGATGGACGTCGGGACCGGCGACTGGGACCGGCAGCGGCGCCCCAGCGAGGTCCGGCTGAACCGGTTCCTGGTCCTCCCGGTCGCGGACGTCCGCCGCGAGGGCGGGGCGATGCCGAAGACGATGTTCGACGCCGTGGTGGCCGCGGCGACGCCGTACCTTCCCGGGGCGCCGCCCTCCCCGGAGGCTCAGGCCTGATCCACGGCCGCCCGCAGCCGGTTCTCCGAGACCGACTGGCGGGTGCCGAGCCGCTGGGCCCACAGCGAGACCCGGTACTCCTCGATCATCCAGCGGAGCCGGACCAGTCCCTCGCCCGGCGGCCGCCCTTCCGGCAGCGCCGCCATCCGGTTCTGCCAGGCGTCCTGGAACGGCTGCACCTGGGCCATCAGCTCGCGGTCACGTGCGGCCGCTTCGTCGAGGCGGCGCCGGCGTTCGCCCAGCGCGGCGAGGTAGCGCGGGTACTCCCGGAGCGCCTCGGCACCGGCCTCGGCGACGAACCCCGGGCCGACGAGCCGGCCGAGGTGCTGGCGCATGTCGTTCATCGACGGCAGCACCGCCATCTCGACGCTGCCGTGGAGCAGGCGGTCGGTCTCCCGCCAGGCGTCCAGGACGCGCACCACCTGGTGACGGACGCCGAGGGCGCGCTCGGGCAGGTCCCGGCGTACCTCGGCCAGCAGAGCGGCGTACGCCGCCTCGTCGCGGACCGAGGCTGCCGGATTCCGGGTCGACGCCGCGGCGATCTCCCCGATCGCGGCCAGGACGCAGTCGGCGAGCAGAGCCTTGACGTTCGGGTACGGCGCACCGGCGAGCCCGAGCTTGGTGGCGTTGTCCAGCCCCTCGCCCAGCTCCGCAGCGATGCCCCGGACGTCGACCGCGAGCGCGAGCAGGCGCCCGACCCCGCGCAGGTGCTGAGCGGCCTGCTCCTCCACCCCGGCGAAGACCCGCAGCCCGACGGTGGCACCTTCGTCGACCAGCCCGGGATACCCGACCACGTCGTGCCCGGCACGGAGCTGGCGGAAGGACGCAGGGATCTCGCCGAACGTCCAGCTCACCTGACCGGTCGCCGACAGACCGGACTCCTCGGCGGCCTGCGCGACGGCACCCTCGAAGGAAGCGCGCAACGGTTCCTTGAGCGCGTCCAGGTCCTTGCCCTCCCCCACGACGACATCGTTCTCGTCCAGGATCCGGAAGGTCGGGCGCAGGTGATCGGGGACCTTCGACCAGTCCCAGGCGTCCTCGGGGACGTGTACGCCGGTGGTCGCGCGCAGGTGCCGGGCCAGCGCCCCTGTCAGCGGCTCCTCACCGGGCGAGACTGCGGCCAGGAAGGTCCTGGCGACGTTCGGCGCCGGCACGAAGTTGACCCGGAGCTGCTTGGGCAGCGACCGGAGCAGCGCCACCACGAGTTCCTCGCGCAGGCCGGGAACGTGCCAGCTGAACGCCCCGGCGCCGACATGGTTCAAGGTGGCCAGCGGTACGTCGATGCGCAGCCCGTCGTCGTCGGATCCAGGCTCGAAGTGGTAGCTCAGCGGCAGCGTGAGCGAACCCTCCTGCCAGGCGTCGGGGAAGGCCGCCGGGTCGAACTCGGCAGCGTGCTCGTTCAGCAGCGTCGCCGGGTCGAAGGTGAGCAGGTCCGGGTCGGTGCGCCGCGCCTGCTTCCACCACGCGTCGAAGTGCGCGCCGGAGACGATCCCTTCGGGGACCACGCGGTCGTAGAGGTCGAAGAGCGTGTGCTCGTCGACCACCAGGTCGCGTCGCCGGGAGCGGTGCTCGAGCTCGGAGGCCTCCTCGAGCAGCTCCCGGTTCTTCTCGAAGAACCGGTGCCGGGTGCTCCACTCCCCCTGGACCAGCGCGTGCCGGATGAAGAGCTCGCGGGAGATCTCAGGATCGATGGCGCCGTAGTTGACCTGCCGGTCCGCGACCAGCGGTACGCCGTACAGGGTGACGCGCTCGCTCGCCATCACCGCCGCCCGCTTCCGCGACCAGTGCGGCTCGGCGTACGACCGCTTGACCAGGTGCTCGCCGGCCTTCTCGATCCAGACCGGGTCGACGGCCGCGCACTGCCGGCCCCACAGCTTCGAGGTCTCCACGAGCTCCGCGGCGATCACGAACTGCGGCTGGTTCTTGAACAGCCCGGAACCCGGGAAGACCGAGAACCGGGTGCCGCGCGCGCCCAGGTAGTCACGCCGGTCGGGGTCGCGGAGACCGATGTGGGAGAGCAGGCCGGACAGGAGGGCCTGGTGGATCCGGTCCTCGTCCGGGGTGGCGTCGCTGCGCTGGACCTTCAGGCCGACCTGCTTGGCGACCTGCCGGAGCTGGCTCTCGAACTCCTGCCACTCCCGGACCCGGAGGTAGTTCAGGTGCTCGGCCCGGCACATCCGCCGGAACGCACTCGACCCGAGCTCCTTCTGCTGCGCGCGCAGGTGCGACCAGAGGTTCAGCCAGGTCATGAAGTCCGACCGTTGGTCGCGGAACCGGGCGTGCAGCTGGTCCGCCCGGGCCTGGTGCTCCACAGGACGCTCGCGCGGATCCTGGATCGACAGGGCGGCGGTGATCACCAGCACGTCGCGCAGGCACCCCAGCCGGTCGGCCTCGAGCAGCATCCGGCCGAGCTGCGGGTCGATCGGCAGTCTCGCCAGGCTGCGCCCGATCCGGGTCAACCTCGGCCGGGAGTGGTCCTTGCCCCGTCCGCTGGACGAGCTCGAGATCGCGCCCAGCTCCTCCAGGAGCGTCATCCCGGCGCGGACGTTGCGCGCGTCGGGCGGCTCGACGAACGGGAACCGGGCCACGTCACCGAGTCCGAGCGCGGTCATCTGCAGGATCACGCTGGCCAGAGTGGTGCGCAGGATCTCGGGTTCGGTGAACTCCGGCCTGCTCTCGAAGTCGTCCTCGGCGTACAGCCGGACGGCGATGCCGTCACTGACCCGGCCGCAGCGCCCCGACCGCTGGTTGGCCGAGGCCTGGCTGATCGGCTCGATCGGGAGCCGTTGCACCTTGGTGCGGACCGAGTACCGGCTGATCCGGGCCACACCCGTGTCGATCACCGCGGAGATCCCGGGGACCGTCAGCGAGGTCTCGGCGACGTTGGTGCTGAGCACCACCCGCTGCCGTGAATGCCGCTCGAAGACCCGGTGCTGCTCGGCGGCGGAGAGCCGGGAGTACAACGGCACGATGTCGAAGCCTCGCGGCCCCTCGGCCTTCCGCTTGAGCGCGTCCGCGGTGTCGCGGATCTCCCGCTCACCCGGGAGGAAGACCAGGATGTCACCGTCGATCTCGGCACGGAGCTCGTCGACCGCCGCCAGGATGGCCTCGGTCTGATCGCGGATGACGACCTCTCCCTCGTCGTCCTCCTCCTGCAGCTCGACCAGCGGGCGGTACCGGATCTCGACCGGGAAGGTCCGCCCGGAGACCTCGATCACCGGAGCCCCGTCGAAGTGCTGCGAGAACCGCTCCACGTCGATCGTCGCCGAGGTGATGACGACCTTCAGATCCGGGCGACGCGGCAGCAGCCGCTTGAGGTAGCCGAGGATGAAGTCGATGTTCAGACTCCGCTCGTGGGCCTCGTCGATGATGAGGGTGTCGTAGCGGCGCAGCTCCTTGTCGTGCTGCAGCTCGGCGAGCAGGATCCCGTCGGTCATCACCTTCACACGGCCCGCTGCGGAGGTCTTGTCGGTGAAGCGGACCTGGTAGCCGATCACGTCGCCGAGATCGGTGCCGAGCTCTTCGGCGATCCGCTCCGCGACGCTGCGCGCTGCGATCCGGCGCGGCTGGGTGTGCCCGATCAGCTGCCCGCCCCGGCCTCCCTCGCCGCGCCCCAGCTCCAGGCAGATCTTGGGGAGCTGGGTGGTCTTGCCGGAGCCGGTCTCGCCCGCGACGATCACGACCTGGTGGTCACGGATCGCATCGGCGATGTCGCCGCGGCGGGCCGAGACGGGGAGCTCGGCGGGGAACTGGATACGCACAACCCTGCCAGTGTGACGAACAGCGACGGGCCCGCGCCAATCGGTTCGGCGCGAGCCCGTCGTGCGACCTCCGCGGAGGTCCTGGGGGTCCGGTCCTTCGGGGGGAGACCGGCACCCCTCAGCCGGCGGAACCGGGGTCGGGTGCGGAGCCCGGGCCCCCGGGCGTCACGTTCCCGTCATCCGGTGCGGAGCCGTCCTGCCGGAACGGGCGGATCCGGTTGTCGTCCTCGCCGAACCGACCGTCTCCGTTGCCGGTGATGAAAGCGATCCGGGCCCGGTCGCCGTGGTCCTCGTCCGCGGCCGCCACGACGGCTGCTCCGCCCATGCCGCCGATCAGGAGCGAGGCCACCGCGACCAGGACCATCGAGCGGAAGTTCCAGACGGTGTCGCGTAGTCGTGGGCCGGTCGCGGTTGCGACCGGGGCCGGCGCGGCTGCGACCGGCGCCTCGGGCCGGTCGGACGCCTCGATCCTGGTCTCGTCGGCGGCCGGCCCGGTCGGGTCCGGCGTTGCTGGGGTCTCGTCGTTCTCTGCCATGGCTCCACCGTGCGCCCCGAAGCTGTCACCTGCCTGTGCGCCGGCAAGGAGAAGGGCAAGAGCCGGTCCCAGCGGTTCACAGGATTCTCACAGCGAACCCATGGCCCTTGCCTGTCCCCCTGCGTCAGGCTTGCGCACATGAGTGCTGCGCGCGGACCGGAACTGACCCGCCTCGACGGCACCCCGTTGCGGGTGCTGGTCGTCGACGACGAGGCGAACATCGCCGAACTCCTCCGGATGGCGCTGCGCTACGAGGGCTGGGAGGTCGAGGTCGCGCACACGGGCAGCAAGGCGGTCGCCGCCGCCCGCAGCTTCGGCCCCGACGCGGTCGTCCTCGACATGATGCTGCCCGACTTCGACGGGATGGAGGTGCTGCGCCGGATCCGGGCCGATTCGAACGACGTACCGGTGCTGTTCCTGACCGCCCGCGACGCGGTCGAAGACCGGGTGGCCGGCCTCACCGCCGGCGGCGACGACTACGTCACCAAGCCGTTCTCCCTCGAGGAGGTGGTCGCCCGGCTGCGTGCGCTGATGCGGCGCGCCGGAGCCCAGCAGTCCGACGACCACTCGATCCTGGCCGTCGGTGACCTGGTGCTCGACGAGGACAGCCGGGACGTGTCCCGCAGCGGCGTCCCGATCAGCCTGACGGCCACCGAGTTCGAGCTCCTCCGCTACCTGATGCGCAACCCGAAGCGGGTGCTGTCGAAGGCGCAGATCCTCGACCGGGTCTGGAACTACGACTTCGGCGGCCAGGCGAACGTCGTCGAGTTGTACATCTCCTACCTGCGCAAGAAGGTCGACGCCGGCCGCGAACCGATGATCCACACGATGCGTGGCGCCGGCTACGTGCTCAAGCCGGCCGAGTCCGCGTCATGACCCTTCTGCCCCGCTCGCTGACCGGCCGCTTGGTCGTCACCGCGGTGTCGCTGGTGGCCGTGGTCGGCATCCTGGTCGCCGTCAGCGCCACCGTCGCGATGCACAGCTATCTGACCGACCGCCTGGACACCCAGGTGCACGACGCCCTGCGCCGGACGACCGGGCAGGCCGAGGGGCGGCCGGGCGGGCCCGACGTTCCCGGGTTCGCGTCGGTCCGGCAGAGCCCCGGTACCTTGCTCGCCGCCCTGCCTTCTGACGCGAGCATCACCCCCGTCGGCGGTGTCCTCGGGGACGAACCGGGGGAAGCGACCAGGCTCCCGGTCAGCACGGTCCGCAGCCTGGCCGGGTTGCCCGCGGACGGGGATCCCCACGGCGCCGAGGTGGACGGGACGGGCTACCGGGTCCTGGTCGAGAAGGACGCTGCCGGCAACGTCGTCCTGCTCGGGCTCCCCACCGACGACATCGACAGCACCCTGCGCAGCATGGTCACGTGGTTCGCGCTGCTCACCTTCCTCGGCGTGGTGATCGCGGCGGGCGCCGGCACGATGCTGGTACGCCGTCAGCTCCGGCCGCTCCGCGCCGTCGCGGACGCCGCCCGCGAGGTCACCACGCAGGACCTGTCCACCGGCGGGACCACGATCGACACCCGGGTCCCCGACGACCTGACCGATCCGGAGACCGAGGTCGGCCAGGTCGGATCAGCGCTGAACACCCTGCTCGACCACGTCGACGACGCGCTCGGCGCCCGGCACCGCAGCGAGCAGCAGGTCCGTCAATTCGTCGCCGACGCGTCCCACGAACTGCGGACCCCGCTCTCCACCATCCACGGGTACGCCGAACTCTCCCGACGGACGCCGGAGGACCCCGAGGCCCTCGGGGCCGCGCTCAACAAGGTCGAGACCGAGGCCGGCCGGATGTCCGGACTGGTCGACGACCTGCTCCTGCTCGCCCGGCTGGACGCTGGCCGTCCGCTCGCCCGCGACGAGGTCGACCTCACCAGGCTCCTGCTCGAGGCTGTCGCCGACGCCCGCGTCCTCGCTCCGGAGCACCACTGGCGACTCGACCTGCCCGACGAGCCGGTCACGCTCATCGGGGACGACGCCCGGCTGCACCAGGTGGCCACGAACCTGCTCAACAACGCCCGGAGCCACACGCCGGCCGGGACCACGGTGACCGTCCGGGCCGCGTCGAACGGCGCCACGGTCTCGTTCACGGTCCACGACGACGGCCCGGGTCTGGCTCCGGATCTGGCCGACGAGGCCTTCGAGCGGTTCACCCGCGGCGACTCGAGCCGGACCCGTTCCTCCGGGGGCGTCGGCCTCGGCCTCTCGTTGGTGGCCGCGATCGCCCAGGCGCACAGCGGCACCGCTCGGGTGGTCTCAGCGCCGGGCGACACCACGTTCACCGTGACCTTGCCCGCGACCGCGGGAGACTGAGCTCGGCGTACGAGCTACTTGATCGCCTCGACGGCGAGCTGGGCGCCGCCTTCCTTGGTGCGCACGTCCAGGCCGCGGAGCTCGGGGTGCTCGCTCTCGCCGAGGGTGACCTCGCGGACCTCGCTGAAGCCCGCCTTCTTCAGCTCGAACTCGAGCGTGGCGAAGTCGTAGAGGTAGCCGACGTGGTGGCCGAAGGAGGCGATCGGGATCCGGACCAGGTCGATCGGGTGCTCCACGACCAGACCCATGCCCCGGTAGTGGTCGGCGATGTGACCCTCGGTGCCGGTGTTGGCCAGGTACATCTCGATGTGCTTGCGCAGGTCCGGGGTCACGATCCGGGTGACGCCACCGGGCTCGAGGCACCGGTAGGTCTCGGCCAGCATCGTGCGGGCCATGTCCAGGGTGATGTGCTCGATCATGTTGTCGGAGAAGACGAACGAGCAGGAGCTGTCCTCGAGCGGCCAGCGCACGCAGGCGTCCATGTAGTTGCGAGCCGTCGGGCCGACATTGGTGACCACCCAACCCTCGCGCGGTGTGAGGCCGGCGATCTCCAGCTTCAGCGGGCGCGCGGCGCCGGCGAAGGCGCGCTTCGCGCGGCCGGTGGCGAACGGCTTGTTCAGCGCGGTGACGAGGGGCTTGGCAGGCAGGAGGACGGCACGAAGACGGGGGTTCACGGCGCAGAGGTTATCGCGTGCGCTGTGCCGGTCGGGGCTGATTGCGCCTATTCCGCGGGGTTCTGCCCACGACCCGGCCCTGATCGTCGACCCCGAGCAGGCTCCGCGAGAACTCGTCGGCGGTGGCCGGGGGGACGGTGTTCAACCGGGGCGCGTCGGGGTCCTGGGCGAAGACACGCATGATCGCCGCCCCGATGCTCTCCGCGGTCAGGTCGGCGATCTCGCCGCCACCGGTGGCGATCAGCTCACGGGCGCGCACTTCCGACCCGGCCGAGACCACCGGGACCCCGGCGGCCGAGGCCTTGCCCATGATCCCGCTGGGGCCGTTGTTGGTCAGCGCGATCGGCGCCACGTCGGACGCCGCGACCAGCTTGTCGAGGAGTTCGTTGCTCAGGAACCCGTCCCGCACGATCACCCGTGCCCGGTCCTCGGGCGGCAGCGAGTCGATCCACGCCCAGACCTCCGGGTCCACCCCGCCGGCCAGCAGCAGATCGGCGTCGATGCCGGTGACCTGCATCGCCTCGAAGACGAGCTTCGCGTTCTTGCGCGGGCCGATGCCGCCGAAGATCCCGACCAGCCGGCGATCGGCCGGAAGGTCGAGTTCGCGGCGCAGCGCGTCCCGGTCGCGGGAGTGCGCCGTACAGATCTCGGGGTCGCGGGCGCGCTTGACGATCCAGCCCTGCGACATGTCGTCGCGGCCGGCGAACCCGGCGACGTGGTGCATCGTCCCGGTCGCCATCGCGGCCAGCGCCAGGGTGGCCTTGGGGATCCGCAGCTTCCAGCCCACGAAGTCGGTGGGCTTGGTGTGCGCCGGGTAGCGGGTCAGCATGAAGACCACCCGCGGCCGGGGCAGGCCCTTGAAGGCGCGCGGTGCGACCAGCCACCACTTCTTGAGCGCCTGGTCGCCGTCCATGAGCACGACCGTGGTGACCTCCTCGTCGCGCATCAGCGCGGCGAGCTCGGCGGCGACCTGCTCGGTCGGGGGCGTGATGGAGTCGAACCGCTCGACCACCCGCAGCTTCGTCTCGGACAGGTAGACGGCGAACTCCTCGGCCGCCGCTGCGCCCTTCATGGTGAGCAGCACGACCTCGGCGGTCTCACCGGCGACCTCCGCGACGTTCGCGACTGCCTGGAACCGGTGGCCGCCGGGAAAGGGCTCGACCAGAACTGTCACGGGCACGCGGATGACTCCTGCTTCGTCGGGTGTCGGAGCGACGCCCGTCCCCACAGGCCTCGCGAGCAGTGATTATCGCTCACCCGCACGCCGGTCCGCAGGCGGATCGGACCCTGGCCTCAGGAGAGCACGATGGCGGGCAACGCGTTCGCCAGCCGCTGCAGGATCTCCTCGCGGGTGATGCCCCGCGGATCCGCGACCCAATCGATGATCACGACCTCGAGCATGGCGGCCCAGCCCGAGACCAGCAGCCTGATCGTCGGGGAGTCCTCCAGGCCGAGGGCACGCATGCCCTCCTCGCCGGTGACCTCGAAGATCCGGTCGGTCAGCGCCAGTCGGGCCTGGTCGTAGATCGCGCGCAGCTCCTCGTTGCCGCCGGCAGCGGCCCGGACCAGCGAGACGTAGCCGGTGTAGTTCTCCACGACGTAGTCGAGGTAGGCGCCGATCGAGACGGCCAGTTGCTCCAGCGGGTCCTCGATGTCGCGCGGTGCGGTGATCGCGACCAGGTCCTCGACCGCACGACGTACGACCGCGAGGTGGAACTCCTGCTTGTTGCCGAAGTAGTGATAGAGAAGTCCACGCGAGATCCCGGCCTCCTCGGCGAGCACCTCGATGGAGAGCTCGTCGAGTGTGCGGGTCGACAGCAGCTGGGTGCCGAGCTCGAGAAGCTGCTCGCGGCGGCTCTCCGGCGACATCCGCAGACGCGCCGTCCTGGGCCCACTGGTGCTGGTCATGTGGCACACATTACTGAATCTCAGTCAATAACGCTATTGACGCTCGTTCAACAGCCGATAGAGTTCTCCGCATGACCACGACCTCTGGCAGGACCTCTGGCCGTTCCGCCGCGCTCCCCGAGCGCGTCCGCATCCTCGTGATCGGCGCCGGCTTCGCGGGACTCGGTGCCGCGATCAAGCTCGACGAGGCCGGGGAGACCGACTTCGTGGTCGTCGACAAGGGCGACAGTGTCGGCGGCACCTGGCGCGACAACACCTACCCGGGCGCCGCGTGCGACGTACCGAGCCAGCTCTACTCGTTCTCGTTCGCGCCGAACACCGAGTGGTCGCGTTCGTTCTCCCCGCAGCCCGAGATCCACGCCTACCTCCAGGACGTGGCCCAGCGCTCCGGCGTCCTGGACCGCTTCCACTTCGGGGTCACCGTCGAGGAAGCCGCCTGGGACGAGACCGACCACGTCTGGCAGGTCGTCACCAGCGCCGGCACCATCACCGCCGACGCCGTGATCAGCGGGTCTGGCGGCCTGTCGGAGCCGAAGAACCCGGAGATCGACGGCATCGAGGACTTCGCCGGCGAGATCTTCCACACCGCCCGCTGGGACCACGACGTCGACCTGACCGGCAAGCGCGTCGCCGTCATCGGCACCGGCGCCTCCGCGATCCAGGTGATCCCCGAGATCGCCGAGAAGGTCGGCCACCTCGATGTCTACCAGCGCACCGCACCCTGGGTGATGCCGCGCCACGACCGCGCCTACACCGGGCTGGAACGACTGGGTTTCCGCCACCTCCCCTTCTTCCAGAAGGCGTACCGGACCGGCATCTACTGGGGCCGCGAGACCTTCGTGCCCGCCTTCACCTGGCAGCCCAAGATCGCCACGCCCGCGAAGCTGGCCGCGCTCGGCAACATCAAGAAGGGGATCAGCGACCCGGCCCTGCGGGAGAAGGTCACCCCCGACTTCCAGATCGGCTGCAAGCGGATCCTGATCTCCAACACCTACTACCCCGCCCTCGACCGCGACAACGTCGAGGTGATCACCGACGGCATCGCCTCGATCACGCCCGGCGGGATCGTGACCCGGGACGGCGTCGAACGCGAGATCGACTGCCTGATCGTGGCCACCGGCTTCTACACGACCGACCAGCCGATCGCGCACCACATCAAGGGCCGCGACGGCCGCACGCTCGGTGACGTCTGGGCCGAGCACGGGATGGCGTCGTACAAGGGCACCACCGCGGCCGGCTTCCCCAACCTCTTCCAGATCGTCGGCGCCAACACCGGCCTGGGGCACTCGAGCATGGTCTTCATGATCGAGAGCCAGATCGCCTACATCCTCTCCGCCCTGGAGACGATGCAGGACCGCGGCATCGCCGCCGTGGAGCCGAAGGCCGAGGCCCAGGCTGCGTGGAACGAGGACCTGCAACGCCGGATGAAGCGCACCGTGTGGAGCACCGGCGGCTGCGCCAGCTGGTACCTCGACGAGCACGGCCGCAACACGACCCTCTGGCCGCGGACGACGTTCGCGTTCCGCAACCTGCTGCGGGGATTCGACCTCGAGCAGTACGAGACCCTGGCCGTCCCGGCCGACACCACCGAGAAGGAGCAGGTCGCATGAAGTCTGTCGACGGAAAGGTCGTCGTCATCACCGGAGCCGGTGGTGGCATGGGCCGCGAGATGGCCCTGCTCGCCGCGAACCGGGGTGCGTTGCTCGCCGTCTCGGACTGGAACGCCGACGCGCTCGCCGAGACCGTGGACCTGCTGAAGTCCGCCGGCGTCCGCGAACTGCGCAGCGACGTCATCGACGTCTCGGACCGCGCCGCCATGGGCGCCTGGGCGACCGCGGTCGCCGAGCAGTTCGGCAAGGTCAACATGATCATCAACAACGCCGGCGTCACCGTGACCGGCGACTTCGAGGAGATGGAGTACCAGGACTTCGACTGGATCGTCGGCGTCAACTTCCTCGGCGTCGTCAACGGCACCAAGGAGTTCCTGCCGCACCTGATCGCCTCCGGCGACGGCGCGATCGTGAACATCTCCAGCCTCTTCGGCCTGGTCTCGATGCCCGGTCAGACCGCGTACAACGCGACCAAGTACGCCGTCCGCGGGTTCACCGAGGCGCTCCGCGAGGAGATGCTGATCAACAAGCACCCGGTCTCGGTGACCTGCGTGCACCCCGGCGGGATCAAGACCGGCATCGCCCGCAACGGACGCAAGACCCAGAGCCAGGACGCCTCGAAGATCGACGAACTGTTCGAGAAGCGACTCGCGCGGATGCCCGCCGACAAGGCAGCGCGGATCATCCTCGACGGCGCCCAGGGCAAGAAGGCCCGCGTGCTGGTCGGGATCGACGCGCACCTGATCCACCACTTCGCGAAGGTGACCGGCTCGCGCTACCAGGACGTCATCGCGCGGCTCGCGCCGATGACGATGCCCAAGCCGAAGAAGTAGTACTCCCCCGTTCCCTAGAGTGACCGCGTGACCGAACCTCGCACCGTCCGCGTCCTGACCCGGAAGTGGCCCGACGACCCGCACTGGGAGTTCGACGCGGTCCGGCTGGGTGTCGACGCGCTCGGTCACTGGGTCGGCGTACCGCGTGGCACCTGGCTCTCCAAGCCGGACAAGGGCTTCACCGCCTGGGCCGACCACGTGGTCCTGCTCCCCCACGACGCCTGGTGGGTGGCGACGATCTACGGCAACGACGCGGACCGACCGGTCGATTTCTACGTCGACATGACCACGCCGGCGGTGTGGTCGGAGGACGGGTCCGAGGTCCGCTGCGTCGACCTCGACCTGGACGTGATCCGGGAGACCGACGGCCGGATCTGGGTCGACGACGAGGACGAGTTCGCCGAGCACCAGGTCGTCCTCGGCTACCCCGCCGACGTGATCGGCGCCGCGCGGACGTCGTGTGAGGAAGTCTTCGGCTCGATGACCGCCGGCGACGCGCCGTTCGACGG
>JAKFBZ010000090.1:0-21003 GCA_036676945.1 Marmoricola sp. | reverse complement strand
GACGTACTGGACGCTCAGCTGGACGTGCGGCGCCGCGACCCCGGTCGGCACCCGGGCGTGGACCGCCCAGCCGGTCGTGGTGTCGAGCAGCGCGGCGAGGAAGCCGCCGTGCACGATCCCGCCGCCGTTGCAGTGTTCCGGGCCGGGATCCGCCTCGACCACGGCTTCGTCCTCGCTGACCGAGATGTAGCGAAAACCGAGAAGTGCGGAGAACGGTCCCGGCGTCGGCAGGTCGGGCGTCGGCCCCTGATCGTGCGTCATCGCCACCTCCGCTTGGTTCGGAGGCCGACTGTAGTCAGCGCCGGTGGGACGGCTGCGGTCTTCCCCTGCCTAACCGCAACCGACCCACCAGTGCCGGCGGCCGAGGAGGCGGTCGCCCGCACGCGGACAGCCGAATTCTCGATCGGCGCGCCGCGGGGTGACGATGGGGATCAGTCGTAAACACGACGAACGGGCACCTGCTCGCTTACCCTCGCCGGATGGATCGGGAGCGGGTACTCGGCGAGACCTTGCGGTTGGTCGCTTCGCAGGACGCGCGGCTCGCCGTCGCGATGCTCCAGACCTGGTACGACGACACCGCCGATCCGTTCGCGGGTCCGCTGTCGGCGTTCGCGGCGTTCATGGCCGGTGACCACGACGACGCGCTGAGCCGCGGCCTGCGTGCCGCGGAGCAGTCCGGGGTCGACCCGGTCACCCGCGCCTGCGCCGGCGCCGTACTCGGATGGGTCGCAGCGACCACCGACGAAGCCGATGCCGGTGAGCCGTTCGCCGGGCTCGGAGATCTGGTCGGCGCGATCGACACCGACGACCGCTGCGGCTCGTTCGTCGGGTATCTCGCCGTCGAAGGCGCCCTGGCCGCCGCCCGGCTCGACCTCGCCCAGGACCTCCACCCCGGCGGACGACCGGCGTACGCGATCTGGGAGGGCCATCCGTACGCACCGGTCATGCTCGCCTGCGACGTACGGCTGGCGGTCTTCCGCGGCCGGATCGACGAGGCGCAGGCGATGCTGTCGCCGGTCGAGTCGAGCGGCGCCCCCGGCGACCTGCTCAAAGCCACCGCGGCCCTCGTCGCGGGCAACGCCGCCGACATCGAGACCATGCGCGCCCTGATCGCCGAGGTCGCGGCGTCCGACGTCGACCCGCGCGACCACCTCGGTCGCGGGGTCCACCTGCTCCTCGCCTTCGCCGTCGTCGCGCTCTCGGACCGGGCCGGGGCAGCACGTCACCTGCTCCGCGCCGGCGGGAACGCGGACCTGAGCGGACTGACCGTCATCGATCGCGTACTCGGCTACGAACTGCTGACCGCCGCCGCGCTGGACGAGGACGATCTGGATGCGGCGAGGTCCTGGGTGGCTCTCGCCGACGAATGGTCCGGCCACCGGGCCGCGGCTCCGGCCGTCGCACGGATGCACTCGCGGGTGGCGCTGCTCGCCGGAGCTCCCGCCGAAGCCGTGGAGCACGCGACCCGGGCGATAGCCCTCGCCCGCGACGAAGGCCGTGCGGTCGAGGCCGCCGAGGGCGAGATCGTGCTGGCCCGTGCCCGGATCGCGGCCGACGCGGTCCCGGACGCCACCCGGGCGCTTCGCGACGCAGTCGCGAGCAGCGATCGGAACGGCCACCATGCGATGCGGCAGTCGGCCTCACGGACGTTGCGCGCCGCCGGTCGGCGCCTGCCACCGGTCACCGGTGGCGGTCGTGACTCCCTCTCGCCCCGGGAGCGCGACGTGGCCGACCTGATCCTCTCCGGCGTCGACAACGACGCGATCGCCGAAAGGCTGCACCTCTCGCCCGCCACGGTGCGCACCCACTGCTCACGGATCCTCACCGCGTACGGCGTCGCGACCAGGATCGGGCTGCTCGCCGCCGTCAATCCCCGCCCGGACGTTCCGTTGCAGCCTGCCGACCTCACTCCGCAACAGGCGCGGGTCGTCGATCTCGTCGCCCGCGCCCTGACCAACCAGCAGATCGCCGACGAGCTCGACATCAGCGTGAAGGGCGTCGAGAAGCACGTCAGGGATGTGCTGATCAGGTGGGATGTGCCCACCCGGTTCAGCATCGCCCGGCACTGGTGGCAGCTGCAGCGCTGAGGGCCTCGTCCGAGCTCCGGTCGCGGTTCGCTGTACGGTCACGCAGTGACCCGAAGAACTCCGGTACGCCGAGGCATCGCGCGCCTCCTGCTGCGAATCGCGCGCTGGCGGACGGTCGGGACCGTCCCCGAGCGCAGCGTGCTCGTCGGCGCCCCGCACACGTCCAACTGGGACTGGGTGCTCACCATCCTGCTCGCCTGGGACTACGGCATCCGGATCCGGCTGCTGGTGAAACAGGAACTCTTCCGGTGGCCGCTCTCGATCATCCTGCGTGCGACCGGGGCGGTCTCGCTCGACCGGAAGCACCCCGGTGCCACGATCCGGGCGCTGCTCAAGGAGGCCGAAGGCGACGACCCGTTCGTCCTCGGCATCGCGGCCGAAGGCACCCGCAGCAAGGGTGAGTACTGGAAGTCCGGCTTCTACCGGATCGCCCAGCAGAGCGGGCTGCCGATCACCCTGGCGTTCATCGACGGACCGTCGCGCACCGTCGGCTGGGGGCCCACGTTCACCCCCACCGGCGACGTCCGCGCCGACATGGACCTGATCCGGGCGTTCTACGCCGACAAGACCGGCCTGAGGCCCGAGTCGTTCACGCCGCCGCGGCTGCGTGAGGAGAAGGACGACTGAGGCTCCGCCCCGCTCAGGTGGCGGCAGGCTCCGGGGTCGCCGTCGCCGAGGTGGGCAGGGTGTGCGTGTGTGCCGATGCAGCGGCCGCCGCGTCGTGGACGGTCCCGGTCGCCAGGCGGTGCCGGCCCATCAGGACTGCCATGAGGACACCGGCCACGCTGAACCCGACCATCACCCAGGAGGTCGCCGTCAGACCGGAGACGAGCGCGTCACCGGCTGATGCGCCGTCGGCGAGACGCGAGGCGTCGACAGAGGAGTAGATGGTGGCGGCGAGCGCCGTCGCCACCGCTGCTCCGACGTACCGGGCCATGTTCGAGACACCGGACGCGGCTCCGACCTGGTTGGCCGGGACGCACGCGGTCGATGCGGAGGACGCCGGGCCGTTCGACATGCCCATGCCGACGGCGATGGCGATCAGTGGCAGCACGAAGGCGCCGTACCTCCAGTCGGCGTCGGCCAGTCCGACGGCCGCGAAGCCGAGCGCCGTGATCGCGAAGCCCAGGCCGACGACCTGCCGCCCGCCGATCTTCGCGGCGAAGCGGGGCACCAGCGGGGCGACGATCACCAGTCCGACCGTGGCCGGCAGGGTCGCGAGGCCCGCCTCCAGCGGGGTGAAGTCGAGGGCCGCCGGGTTCTGGAAGTAGAGGCTCAGCACGTACATCAGCGCGTTGATGGTGCCTGCGCCGATCAGGATCGCGACGGTCGAGGCGACCAGGATGCGGTTCCGCAGCAGGGCGAGGTCCAGGAGCGGCACCGCGACCCGGCTCTCCACCGCGACGAACGCGAACGCGGCGCCGACGGCCACCGCCAGGCAGCCGAGCGTCGCGAGCGAGGTCCAGCCCCAGTCGCTGCCCTCGCTGAGCGCGAGGATCAGCGGGCCCAGCGTGAGGGCGATCAGGACGGTGCCGGCGTAGTCGATCGAACGGGAGCGGGCCGGGTCTCGCGACTCAGCCACGGTCAGCCTGGCGATCACCACGCACACCCCGGCGAGCGCGGCGTCGAGCCAGAACAGCCCCTGCCAGCCGGTGGTGTCGACCAGGACACCGCCGATGAGTGGCCCTGCCGCGGCCCCGACCGCCGCTGCCGCGCCCCACAGCGACACTGCGCGGAGTTGCTCCTGACCCGAGTTGGCCACCGTGAGCAGGCTCAAGCCGCAGGCGAGGATGGTCGCACCGGCGGCGCCCTGGATGAAGCGGCCGACGATCACCGCCTCGCCGGACGTCGAGAGCCCGATCAGCACACACGACGCGATGAAGAGGAGCAGGCCGAGCTGGAAGACCTTCCGGCGCCCGAACACGTCGCCGAGCGATCCGGAGGTGACGATCACGGCGGCTCCGACGAGCGAGTAGCCGGTCACCGCCCATTGCAGCGACGACAGCGACGTGCCGGTGTCCTCGCTGATCGCCGGGAGCAGGATGCTGACCGCCGACGTGTTGGCGTTCACCACGAGCGTCGAGAGGCAGGTGGCGGCGAGGACGCCACCCGCTGCCGACTTGGCCGGATCACCCATCACAGTTGCCCTCCGCCATCAGGTCCAGTAAGCCCTCTGCATCGCTGACTCCCTCAAGGCATCCTCAATGGCGGACGACGCTGTGTCGAGGGGTCCTTGCCGATCGGTTGGTGCGGCGCCCTCTCGGTGAGGGATCAGTCCGAGACGCGCCCGGTCTCGTAGGCCCACATCGCGACCTCGACCCGGTTCCTGGCGCCGAGCTTCGCCATCAGGCTCCCGATGTGCGTCTTCACCGTGCTCAGACTGATGTGCAACTCCGCCGCGATCTCCGCGTTGGTGCGACCACGGGCGAGGGTCAGCAGGACCTCCTCCTCCCGGTCGGTCAGCGGGTCGACAGGCTGAGCCGGAGGTGCCGAACGCCCGGTGCCGGCGAAGTTCGAGAGCAGGCGGCGGGTGATGCTCGGGGAGATCAGCGAGTCGCCCCGGGTCGCGGCTCGGACCGCTTCACCGAGAAGCTCCGGACCGGCGTCCTTGAGCAGGAACCCGGTGGCGCCTGCCTGGAGCGCCCCGTGAACGTACTCGTCGAGGTCGAAGGTGGTGATCACCACGACCGCGATCGGGTCCGGTACGCCGGGCCCGGCGAGCTGGCGGGTCGCCTCGACGCCGTCCATCACCGGCATCCGGATGTCCATGAGGCAGACGTCGGGCCGAAGCTCGAGGGCCAGCCGCACCGCTTCGCGCCCGTCCCGTGCCTCGCCCACGACCTCGATGCCGTCGAGGGTGCCCAGGATCAGCCGGAGCCCGGTCCTCACCAGGTCCTGGTCGTCGGCGACCAGCACGCGGATCGTCATCCGACGACCTCCCGGGGCAGCGTCGCCTCGACGACCCACCCGCGGTCCGGGCACGGGCCCGCTGAACAGTGCCCGCCGAGCAGCGCTGCCCGCTCGACCATGCCGACGATGCCGAACCCGGGACCACTGACCGGCCGGGCCGGAACCGGGTCGCCGTCGTCGCGCACCCGCAGCCGGATCGCCGACGGGTCGCCGTCGACGCGCACGTCGACCAGGGCTGCGTTCCGGGAGTGGCGGAGCGCATTGGTGACCGCCTCCTGCACGATCCTGAACGCCGTCGCGTCCGCCGCCGCGCTGAGCCGGGTCAGGTCGCCGGTGAGCTCGACCTCCACGCGGGGTCCCGCCGGTGAGGTTCCGGCCAGGCGCGCGACATCGGCAACCCCTGCCGTCGGGGCGTACTCGGCGGGAGCCTCGTTGCGCAGCACCCGCACCATCGTCCGCATCTCCGCAAGTGTCCGCGATGCCTCGATCTCGATCACCTCCAGCGCCTCGACCGCTGCCGCCGGTGTGCTCACCGAGAGCGCCCGCCCGGCCTGGGCCTGGATGGCGATCGCCGACACGTGATGAGCGACCGTGTCGTGGAGCTCCCGCGCGAGCTGGACACGTTCGTCGGACTTCACCTGCTCGAGGCGCCGGCGGCGGGCGCCGGACTCGGAGCGCACGGCGAAGCCCAGCGCCATCGAGGCCAGCAGCACGGCCACTCCGCCGATCGCGTCCCCGACCCCCGTCCAGCTCACGATCAGGCTGAGGGTGGCAGGAACCGCGATGATCGCGAGGCCCGCCAGCACCTCACGTCCCGATGCCCACCGGAACATCGAGTACGGCAGCAGCAGGAAGTAGACCATCGTGTACATGTCGAGAGCGGGGGCGTCAGCGACGACCAGGCCGATGTCCACGACGACGGTCACGCCGAAAGCCACCGCGACCACCGCGAACGCGTGGGTACGACGCCACAGCAGTGTCGGCGCCAGTCCGACCGTGACCAGCAGCGCCAGCCAGCGGTTCGGAAGGTCATCGCGCAGCACGACCTCGAGGAGCGCACCGGTCACCACGACGCCGACCAGGACCCAGTCCCGCCACATCGTCGGCGGCGGTGACGGGGCCCGCGGCTCGTCCAGCACGGACCTCAACGGATTGCTCACCGGCCCAGCCTAGGGAAGCGGCGGCCGGACCGGACCGGCCGAAAGTCTGATCCGCCCTCGGCCGAAGGCACGACCGCACGTCGGCCTCAACGCCGATGTGCCGAGGACCCCGCGGAAGCGACGGTGGACCCACCTGCCGGAGCCGCCCGCACCGGCCGTTCACCAAGGAGTCCACCGTGTCCCGAATGCTCGAACGACTGGGCCGTTTCTCAGCCCGTCGCCCCTGGGTCGTCATCGCCGCCTGGGTGGCCGTGTGCATCGTGGTCCTCAGCTCGGCGGCCGCCTTCGGGCGTGACCTCGACGATCCCTTCGAAGCGCCGGGTCTCGACTCGCACCGTGCCAGTGAGCTGCTGGCCCGGGCCGGAGCCGGCGAGAAGGGGATCGGCGCCGACGTCGTCGTGACACCCCGCGAGGACGGGATCACCTTCTTCGACTCCGCTGCCGCACGTGCCGACCTCGCCCGGGTCCAGGACGCGGTGGCAGCTTTGCCGCACCTCCTCGGCACCAGCGACCCCATCGGCGCGCTCGAGCGCGGCCGGCCGGCCGCGCTCGACTCCGGAGTCGTCTCCGCGGACGGTGAGGTCGCGCTGCTGCGCCTTCAGTACCCCGCGGTCGAGGACCTGGAGCCGAGCGACCTGGCCGAGCTCAAGGCGACCCTCGACGACCTGCGTGAGAGCACCTCGTTACGGATCGAGGCGGGCGGCGACCTGTTCTTCGCCTTCGAGGAGGCGCCCGCCGGCGTCGGCGAGGCCCTCGGTCTGCTGACCGCGATCGTGATCCTGCTGCTCGCCTTCGGCTCGGTGGTCGCGATGGGACTGCCGATCGGGACCGCGCTGCTCGGTCTCGCGGTCGGCGCCGGATCGATCCCCCTGGTCGCCTATCTCGTCGACATCCCCAGCTGGGCGATCGTGATCGGGTCGATGGTCGGCCTCGGCGTCGGCATCGACTATGCGCTCTTCATCCTCACCCGCTTCCGCGAGCACCTCGCCGACGGCCTCGAGGTCGAGGACGCCGTGGGACGTTCGCTGGCCACCGCCGGCAGGTCGGTCGTCTTCGCCGGTGGCACCGTCGTCGTCGCGATCCTCGGTCTGGCGGTGGCCCGGATCCCGTTCATCACTGCCGGCGGCATCGGGATCTCGCTGATCGTGCTGGTGATGGTGCTCGCATCGATCACCCTGCTGCCGGCACTCCTGGGCCTCACCGGGCACCGGGTCACCAGTCGTCGTCGCGCGGGCCGCGTCGACTCCTCCGCCCTGCGCTGGCGCCGGTGGGGCGCCCATGTCGGCCGGCACGCCACGGCGTACGCCGTCGGGTCCACGCTGCTGCTGGTCGCCCTGGCCGCGCCGGTCTCGGCACTGCGGCTCGGGTTCCCCGACGAGGGCTCGATGCCGCAGTCGCGCACCGAACGCCGGGCCTACGACCTCATCGAGGACGGGTTCGGCCCGGGAGCCAACGGCCCGCTGGTCATCGCGGTCGAAGGAACCGGACCGGTCGCCGTCGAGTCGCTCGCGGCCGCGGTCGCTGCCGACCCCGGTGTCGCGGAGGTCCGGCGCGCGCCGGCCGCACCGTCCGCCGACGTGGCGGTCCTGATCGCCGAGCCGACCACGGCGCCCCAGTCCCAGTCCACCCGCGACACGATCGACCGGCTGCGCTCGGATGTCTTCCCCGCAGCACTGGCGGGCACCCGGGCCAACGCCCACGTCGGCGGCCAGGTGGCCGTCTTCGCCGACCTCGGAGACCGGGTCCAGGACCGCCTGCCTCTGTTCATCGCGGCGGTCGTCCTGCTCTCGTTCCTGCTGCTCATGGTCGTGTTCAGGTCGTTGCTGGTGCCGCTGAAAGCCGCGCTGATGAACCTGCTCAGCGTGGGCGCGGCGTACGGCGTCCTGGTGATGGTCTTCCAGTGGGGCTGGGGCGCGGACCTGATCGGACTGGAGTCGACCATGCCGATCCTCTCGTTC
The DNA here is from genome assembly GCA_036676945.1 of Marmoricola sp. Taxonomy (GTDB): domain Bacteria; phylum Actinomycetota; class Actinomycetes; order Propionibacteriales; family Nocardioidaceae; genus Marmoricola. The sequence continues at coordinate 12,888 of JAKFBZ010000090.1, read as the reverse complement.
ATCCCGCTGTTCATGTTCGCGATCCTCTTCGGGTTGTCGATGGACTACGAGGTGTTCCTGCTGTCCCGGATCCGCGAGGAGTACGTCCGCACCGGGGACAACGACGAGGCCGTGGTCAGCGGCCTGGCGGGGACTGCGCGCACCATCACGTCCGGGGCGATGATCATGATCGCGGTCTTCGGGGGCTTCATGCTCGGCGCGGACCCGCTGGCGAAGATGATGGGACTGGGTCTGGCGACGGCGATCGCCGTGGACGCGACGATCGTCCGGCTCGTCCTCGTGCCGGCCAGCATGAAACTCCTCGGCAAGGCGAACTGGTGGCTCCCGGGGTGGCTCGACCGTCTGCTGCCCGCGATCGACGGGGGACGGGACGACCTCGCCCCGGACGCCGCTGCACCACGGCGCGCCGAGGAACCGGTCACCTTCGGGTGACGAAGGGCGGCGGCCCTGAGCGTGCGATCGGACCTACGCTCAGGGCATGCACGTCGAGGTGGGCGGGCTGACCATCGCCTATGAGCGCGCCGGGAGCGGACCGGCGGTTGCGTTGCTGCACGGATTCGTCGGCGACGCCCGCTCCACCTGGGGCAGCCAGATCGAGGCGCTCGCCGACCAGTTCACCGTGATCGCCTGGGACGCACCCGGCGCTGGAGGTTCCACGGACCCCCCGGAGGACTTCGGCATGGACGCCTACGCGGACTGCCTCGGCGGGTTCCTCCGGGCGTTGCGAGTCGAGCAAGCGCACCTCGTCGGGCTCTCCTTCGGTGGAGCCCTGGCCCTCGCCGCGTTCCACCGACACCGTGAGCTCGCGTCGTCGCTCACGCTCGTGAGCGGGTACGCCGGCTGGGTCGGTTCGCTCGGCGCGGAGGAGGCGGGTCGGAGGCTGACACTGTCGCTGGAGGCATCTCAGCTCACACCCGACGAGTTCGTCGTCGCGATGGCACCCTCGATGTTCTCCACGACGGCGGAAGGCGAGCGGGTGGCTCAGTTCCTCGACAGCGTGCGTGCGTTCCGGCCGGGCGGCTTCCGGGCGATGGCCCGAGCCAGCTACGAGGACCAGCGCCACGTCCTGGCCGACGTCGACGTACCGACACTCCTGCTCTACGCCGACCACGACGTCCGCGCACCGGTGTCTGTCGGCGAGGCAATCCGTTCCGCCGTACCAGGCGCCGAACTCGTCGTCCTCGCCGGTCCCGGTCACGCGAGCACTGTGGAGGCCCCGGAGGACGTCACCCGGGAACTGCGCCGCTTCCTGAACTCGGTCGAGCAGTCACTCGCGTGATCTCTTCGCTCGCTCCACCGCAGCCCACGCAGGGCCGAACTCGGAGCCGCCTATCGGAATCGAACCGATGACCTAATCATTACGAGTGATTCGCTCTACCGACTGAGCTAAGGCGGCGCAGTACCTGACCGTGCAGCCAGGTACGCCGCACGAGTATAGGGGCGGGGTCCGGCCGTCGCGAAACCGACTCCGTCCGGTCAGCACATCAGGTTCTCGGGGGGCACCTTCCCGTTGATCAGGTAGCCCTCGACGGCGTCGTCCACGCAGTCGTTGCCCCTCTGGAAGCCGGTGTGGCCGTCGCCGTCGCGGGTGATGAGCCGGCCGGACTCGAGTTGCGAGGCCAGCGCCTGGGCCCAGCGCAGCGGGGTCGCCGGGTCACGGGTGGTGCCGATCACCACGATCGGCGGCGCGCCCTTCGCGGGCAGGGCGACGGTGCGCTCGCCGCTCTTCACCGGCCAGTTCGCGCAGGTCGACAGGCTGAAGGCGAAGGCCCGCCCGAACGTCGGCGACACCTTCAGGAACTGGTCGAAGTGCGACGGGACGTCCTTGGTCTGGATGTAGTCGCCGTGGTCGAGGCAGTTGACGGCGTACAGCGCCTCCATCGAGTTGTCGGCGTACCCGCCAGGCCCCCTGCTGGCGTACTGGTCGGCGAGGGCCAGCAGGGCGCTGCCTCGGTCGTCCTCGATCGCCTGCTGGAGCGCCCGGCTCAGCTGGCCCCAGTACTCCTTGACGTAGAGGGGCATCCAGATGCCGAGCATCGCCAGGCCCTCGGTCAGCGGGCGGTCGTCGTCGCTGGTCGGCAGTGGCTCCTTCTCGACCTCGGCGAGCAGTTGCTGGATCCGGGCCACTCCCGCGTCGACCGTGTCGCCGAGGAAGCAGTCGCCGGCGTCGACGCAGTCCTGCACGTAGGCACGCAGCGCGGTCTCGAAGCCACCGGCCTGCTGCAGGGCGAGCTGCTCGTTCGAGAGCGACGGATCGATCGCGCCGTCCAGGACGAACCGGCCGACGTGCGAGGGGAACCTGTCGGCGTACGTCGCGCCGATCAAGGTGCCGTACGACGAACCGAGGTAGTCGAGCTTCTTCTCACCGAGGGCGCCGCGCAGGATGTCCATGTCCTGGGCGACTTCCTTGGTCGACATGTGCCGGGGAAGCTCGCCGCTCTTGGTCAGGCAGCCCTGCCCGAACCCCTGGATGAGCTGGTCCATCTCGTCGCGCTCGGCCTGGTCGTCCGGATCCGGGTCGAAGGCCAGGAGTTCGTCGAGCTGACTGGTGCTCAGGCACTGCAGCGGCTGGCTCAGTCCGACGCCGCGGGGATCGAAGCCGACGATGTCGTAGGTCTCCGACAGCTCGTTGCCGAACTGCAGCGAACCGGCCGCGGCGAAGTTCACGCCCGACCCGCCCGGCCCACCGGGGTTGACGACCAAAGACCCGATCCGGCGGTCGCGGTCCTGTGCCGGGACCCGGAGGACCGCGAGCTTGATCGCCTTCCCGTCAGGCGCCGCGTAGTCCAGCGGCACGGTCAGGGTGGCGCACTCGGCGCGGCCGCAGTCCTTCCAGGCCAGGTCCTGGCCGTAGAACTTCGCCAGCCGCGGATCCGTCGAGGGCAGGTCCGTCGGCTTCGGCGTGGGCGTGGACGAGGACTGATTCGGGGTGCCCGGGGTGGCGGCCGGGTCGTCGTCCCCCTTGGCCAGCGCGAACACTCCGGTGGCGATCAGCGCGAACGCGACGACCCCCACCAGGATCAGCAGCAGAGTCCGGTTGTTGTTGCCCGCAGGGCCGGCCGGAGGCACCACGGGGCCCGTCGGGGGCGGTGGTGCTGCAGGCGGCGTCGGCGGTCCGGGCGGGAAAGACATGCCCAGAGCCTAGGGCGTGGCTCCCAGACCACTGCCGTCGCGCAGCAGGCAACGGGTCGGTCGCGGAGTCAGTCCCGGACGATCCTCAGCGCCATCATCAGCGACTCCAGCGCCAGGATCGGCTGCACGTTGAACTCCAGCATCTGCTCGCGCGCGGCGAAGACGGCGTCGATCCGGCGCAGGTTGTCCTCGGCGGTCGTGCCGGCCGCGAGCCGCTCGACGTCGGCACGGATCTCCTCGTTGACGATCTCCACCGACGTCCCCAGTTGCAGGGCCAGCGCGTCGCGGTACACCGACACCAGGTCCATCAACCCCCGGTCGACCACATCCAGGTGGCGTCGCTTGGCCCGGGTCTTCTGGGACTTCTCCAGGTCGCGCAGCGCCGGGGAGTACTCGCGGGGTCGCCGGCCGCGCTCGACGACGCCGTACGCGCGGTCGAGCTCCTCCTTCTCCCGGGCGTCGTGGACGACCGTGAGCGCTTCCGCCTCGGCCTTGGCGAGGTCGTTGATCGAGGTGGCGGCCTTCATGCAGGCGCCGAGCGAGGTCAGCCGGACCGGGATGCCGACGACCTCACGGCGCCGGCTGCGGGTGTCCTCGTCGCGGGCGAGCGCGCGGGCGCGGCCGATGTGGCCCTGGCTGGCCCGGGCGGCGTGCAGCGCGGTCGTCTCGTCCACCTGGTCGTGGTGGACCAGGAACGCGGCGACGTCGGCGCTGCTGGGAGTGGCCAGGACGACGAGCCGGGTCCGGGACCGGATCGTCGGCAGCACGTCCTCGACGGTCGGGGCGCAGAGCAACCAGACGGTGCGGTCGGTCGGCTCCTCGATCGCCTTGAGCAGCGCGTTCGCCGCCTGCTCGGTGAGCCGGTCGGCGTCCTCGACGATCATCACCTGCCAGCGCCGGCCGACCGGCGCGAGCGCGGAGATCCGCACCAGCTCCCGGACCTCGTCGACGCCGATGGAGAGCTTCTCGGTGCGGGTGACCCGGACGTCGGCGTGCGAGCCGACGGCGATGTTGTGGCAGGACTGGCACTGCCCGCAGCCGCCCTGCTCGCACTGGAGGGCCGCCGCGAACGCGATCGCCGCGTTCGAGCGGCCGGAGCCGGGCGGTCCGGTGAAGAGCCAGGCATGGGTCATGTCGCCGGCCGCGGCCCGGCGCAGCGTCTCGACGACGGCGGCCTGGCCGACCAGGTCGTCCCAGACCGAGGGCGCGAGATCGGGGGTCGTCACAGCAACTCCTCGACCCGCTCGCGGATCGACGACGCGAGCTCCTCGATCCCGGCACGCGCGTCGAGGACGAGGTAGTGCTCGGGGTTGGCCGCGGCCAGGGCCAGGAACCCGCTGCGAGCGCGCTCGTGGAAGTCGAGCGACTCCGCCTCGATCCGGTCGCGCTCCTCGAACCGCCCCAGTCCGGCACTCGGCTCGACGTCGAGGACCACGGTGAGGTGCGGCCGCAGGTCACCGGTCGCCCAGCGCAGCACGTGCTCGAGCTCGGCAGCATCGATCCCCCGGCCGGTGCCCTGGTAGGCCAGCGAGGTGTCGACGTACCGGTCGGTGATCACCACGGTGCCGCGCTCCAGGGCCGGCAGCACCACCTTCTCCACGTGCTCCGCCTTGTCGGCGGCGTACAGCAGGGCTTCGGTCCGGTCAGCGAGGTGGCCGGTCTCCGGGCTCAGCACGATCCGCCGGATGTCGCGTCCGACGGCGGTGTCGCCGGGCTCGAAGGTCAGCAGGACCTCGCGATCACGGGAGACCAGGAACTCGCTCAGCAGCTTGGCCTGGGTCGATTTCCCGGCGCCCTCGCCGCCCTCGAAGCAGACGAAGAGGCCGGTCTCGGCGTAGACACCCGGGTAGGACACGTGCACACCCTATGCGCGGCCTCCGACGGGTTCCGACAGGATCGACCAGCGGTGGTCGAGCCGGCCGGAACCTCAGGCCTTCTTCGCCGCGGCCTTCTTCGTGGTCTTCTTGGCCGCCTTCTTGACCGTCTTCTTCGCGGTCTTCTTGGCGCCCTTCTTCGCGGCCTTCTTCGCCGGGCCCTTGGCGCGGCGCTCGGCGAGCAGCTCGGCGGCCCGCTCGAGGGTGATCTCCTCGACGGAGTCGTCCTTGCGCAGGGTCGCGTTGTACTCGCCGTCGGTCACGTACTCACCGAACCGGCCCGCCTTCACGACCACCGGCTGGCCCGAGACCGGGTCGTTGCCGAGCTCCTTGAGCGGCGGGGTGGCAGCACCCCGGCCGCGCGCCTTCGGCTGGGCGTAGATCGCGAGCGCCTGCTCCACGGTGATGTCGAAGAGCTGCTCCTCGGTCTCCAGCGACCGCGAGTCGGTGCCCTTCTTCAGGTACGGGCCGTAGCGGCCGTTCTGCGCGGTGATCTCGACACCCTCGGCGTCGGTGCCCACGACGCGCGGCAGCGAGAGCAGCCGCAGCGCCTGCTCCAGGTCGACGGTCTCCAGCGACATCGACTTGAACAACGAACCCGTGCGCGCCTTCTGCTTCTTCGGCGCATCCTCGGGCAGGACCTCGGTGACGTAGGGGCCGTAACGGCCGTTCTTCGCGACGATCAGGTTCCCGGAGCCGGGGTCGGTGCCGAGCTCCTTCTCCGCGCCGGCCGGGTTGGCGAGCAGCTCGCGGGCCATCGCCTCGGTCAGCTCGTCGGGCGGCAGGTCGTCGGGCACGTTCGCCCGGGCCGGGGCGGAGTCGCCCTCGCCCTCGTCGCCGCTGACGTCCTCGACGTACGGGCCGTAGCGGCCGACCCGCAGGTCGATCCCGCTCGGCTCGCCCTTGGCGGTGAGCACCGGGAAGGTGGCCAGCTCCTTGGCGTCGATCTCGCCGAGCTCGGTCACCAGCGTCTTCAGCCCGGCGACGTTGTCGCTGCCGAAGTAGAACTCGCCCAGCTCGGTCTCGAGGTTCTTCCGGCCGCCGGCGATCTCGTCGAGCACCTGCTCCATGCCGGCGGTGAACTCGTAGGAGACCAGCCGCTCGAAGTGGTCCTCCAGCAGCCGGATCACCGAGAAGGCGAGCCACGCCGGGACGAGCGCGGTGCCCTTCTTGTAGACGTAGCCGCGGTTCAGGATCGTGCCGATGATCGAGGCGTACGTCGACGGGCGACCGATCTCGCGGCTCTCCAGCTCGCTGATCAGGGATGCCTCGGTGTAGCGGGCCGGCGGCTTCGTCTCGTGACCGCTGGCCTTGAGGGAGGCCGCGCTGACCGAGGCACCCTCGGTCAGGTTCGGCAGCTTGCTCTCGGCGTCGTCGCGGGCTGCCTCGGCGTCGTCGTTGCCCTCGACGTACGCCTTCAGGAAGCCGTGGAAGGTGATCGTCCGGCCGCTGGCGGAGAAGACCACGTCCTCGCCGTCGGCGGACGGGCCGCCGAGCCGGATGGTCAGCGAGTTGCCGGCCGCGTCCTTCATCTGGGAGGCGATGGTGCGCATCCAGATCAGCTCGTAGAGCCGGAACTGGTCGCCGGTCAGGCCGGTCTGCGCCGGGGTCCGGAAGTTGTCACCGGCCGGGCGGATCGCCTCGTGCGCCTCCTGGGCGTTCTTCACCTTCGAGGCGTAGACCCGCGGTGCGTCCGGGACGTACTCGGCGCCGTACAGCTCGCGAGCCTGGCTCCGGGCCGCGTTGAGCGCGGTGTCCGAGAGCGTCGTGGAGTCGGTTCGCATGTAGGTGATGTAGCCGTTCTCGTACAGCCGCTGCGCCACCGACATCGTGGAGGAGGCGCTGAAGCCGAGCTTGCGGCTGGCCTCCTGCTGCAGGGTCGTGGTCCGGAACGGCGCGTACGGCTTGCGGGTGTACGGCTTGGACTCGACCGAGCGGACCGTGAAAGCGGTGTCGTGGAGCGCCTCGACGAGCTGCTCGGCACGGGCCTGGTTGACGTGCACGACCTTCGCCGTCGGCTTCAGTGCACCGTCGTCGCCGAAGTCGGCGCCGCGGGCCACCCGGAGGCCGTCGACGCTGTGCAGCTTGCCGGGGAACATCCGCTGTTCGTGGTCGGCGCCGGCGTCAAAAGTCCCCTCGAGATCCCAGTACGACGCAGCCCGGAACGCGATCCGCTCGCGCTCACGGTCGACGACCAGGCGGGTCGCGACGGACTGCACCCGGCCGGCGGAGAGGCCGGACATGACCTTCTTCCACAGCACCGGGGAGACCTCGTAGCCGTAGAGCCGGTCGAGGATGCGGCGGGCCTCCTGGGCCTCGACCAGGTCCATGTCGATGTCGCGGGGCGTCTCGACGGCGGCCTGGATCGCGGCCGGGGTGATCTCGTGGAAGACCATCCGTCGTACCGGGAGGTCGGGGCGCGGCTTCAGCTCGTCGAGCAGGTGCCAGGCGATCGCCTCGCCCTCGCGGTCCTCATCGGTGGCGAGGTAGAGCTCGTCGGCGTCCTTCAGCAGGCCCTTGAGCTTGGTGATGTGCGCCTTCTTGTCCCGGGAGACGACGTACACGGGCTTGAAGCCGTCGTCGACGTTGACACCGAGGCGGGCCCACGGCTCGCCCTTGATCTTGGCGGGGATGTCCGCGGCGGTCTGGGGCAGGTCGCGGATGTGGCCGATGGAGGACTCCACGACGTAGCCCCGGCCAAGGTAGCCCTCGATGGTGCGGGCCTTGGCCGGTGACTCGACGATGACGAGCTTGTGTGCCACGGAGCTGGATTTTCCTTCGTTCAACGGGACGGACAGCGCCAACAAGGTAGCGCGGTCGTCCAGTAACGGAGGTCAGCAGTCCGCCGTGGGCGGTCTAATCCAGTCTCAGGAAGCCGTCGGCGACGAGCTCGCGGACCTCGCCCAGACGTGCCCCGAGGTCCTGTGATCCGAGCAGGTCGGCCAGGGCGGAGAGCAGCTGGCCGACGGTGAGTTCGCCGTCGGCGGCGCCGGCGAGGCCCCCGATCAGAGTGTCGACCTGGCGGGCGCGGCGCATGCCGGTCTGCCGGCGGAGCACCACCTGGCTGGGGTCCTCGGCCCCGGCCGGACCGAAGGCCTCCTGGACGACGTCGGGCGCCAGCACCGGGCGCCGGGCGAGGAGCGCGTCGTCGTCGAGATCGCGCAGCAGCGCGACCGAGGCGAAATGCGCACCGATCTCGTGGCCGAGCGGCTGCTCGACCTCCCAGCGCCACTCCTCCAGCCGTACGTCGGGGGCAGCCGCGCCGCTGTTGCGCAGGTTCAGCCAGCCGAACCCGACCGCCTCGATCCGGTTCTCCTCGAACCAGGAGAGCCAGGTGTCGTACCGGGTCAGATAGTCACCGGCACCGTGGACGCCGGCGTCCTTGAGCCAGAGTTCGACGTACGCGGCGATGTCGAGCACCTCCCGCTGCACGACCCAGGCGTCGCAGCCGGGTGCTCCCTCGGCCGGGACGAACCAGTCCGCGATCCGCTCGTCCCAGGCCTGGTCGCGGGTGATCGCCCAGTTGGCCAGGATCTGCGCCGTGCCGCCTGGGTTGAGGTGTCGGGGCGCCGTACGGACGATGTGCTCGACGACGCGGTCGCCGGGCAGACCGGAGTCCCGGTAGACGAGCTGCTCACCGGTGGCAGGCGAGATCACGAACGGCGGGTTGGTGACGATCAGGTCGAAGCTGTCCCGCGCGACCGGATCGAAGAAGCTGCCCTCGCGGATGTCGAACTCGACACTGTTCAATGCGGCGTTGAGCCCGGTGATCCAGAGCGCTCGCTTGTTGACGTCGGTGGAGACGACCGTGCGGGCGTGGCCGGCCAGGTGCAGCGACTGGACGCCGCAGCCGGTGCCGAGGTCGAGGGCCGAGCCGACCGGGTCGCGCAGCGTGAGCTCGGCCAGCGACGTGGCCGCCGGGCTGATCCCGAGGACGTGGTCGGGGCCGACCCGGTTGGGGCCGCCGTCGAGTCCCGGGGTCAGGTCACCGAGGACCCAGAGGTTGCCGCCGTCGGGCCCGTCGGTGCCGTACGGGCGCAGGTCCACCCGGGCGGCGACCTCGGCGACGGAACGTTCCAGGATCCCTTCCGCGCAGAGCGCGTCGACCAGGCCGGGCAGTGCCCGCTCGGCCGCCTCGAGCGGGACCGGGGTCTGCAGCAGCCAGAGCCTGGTCAGGGTGGACAGCGGTGACCCGTCCGTGGTGGCCCGCAGGCCGGGCGTGGTCTCGTTGCGCCCCAGCGCCGCGTGCGCGATCGGCCCGAGCAGTTCCGAGACACCGTCGAAGGTGTAGCCGGCAGCGGTCAGCGCGTCGCGGAGGCGATCGATCGTGGTGGTCACCCGGCGACCCTAATCCGCGGTGGATCCGACGATCTCCTCGGCGTTCTCCGCGATCCAGTTCATCAGCGGGACGAAGAGCACGGCGAGCTCCCGGCCCCGCTCGGTGAGCGAGTACTCGACGTACGGCGGCACCACCGGGCGCGCCTCGCGGACGACCAGCCCGTCCGCGGCCAGGGTGCGCAGTGTCTGGGCCAGCATCTTCTCGCTGACACCCTCGGCCCGTCGGCGAAGCTCGCTCCACCGGGTCGGCCGGCCCTCGGCCAGGATCAGCATCACGAGGGCGCCCCACTTGCTGCTCACGTGCTCGAGCACGGTCCGGCTCGGACACCCTGCGGCGTAGACGCCGTCCGGGTAGTACGACTGCAGCCGGTCGAGGTCACTTACTTTCATGCCAGTACCTTACCTCAAAGTGGGTACTAACTATTGGGAAGTATGCAGGAGGCGCCGCCGTTGGAGCAGATGACCAGACCCCAACGGAAGGAACCACCATGTCCCTCGTCGTCACCGGAGCCTCCGGCCATCTCGGCCGGCTCGTCGTCGAAAGCCTCCTCGTCCGCGGCATCGAGCCCGGTCGGATCGTCGCCACCACCCGCACGCCGGAGAACCTGGCCGACCTCGCCGACCGCGGGGTCGACGTACGTGCGGCCGACTTCGCCGATCGACAGAGCCTGAAGGAGGCTTTCGCGGGCGCCGAGAGGATCCTGCTCGTCTCCTCCAACGATCTTGCCGACCGGGTGGGGGGCCACCGCAACGCCGTCGAGGCCGCGGCCGAGGCGGGCGTCGACCTGCTCGCCTACACCTCGATCCTCCGCGCGGACGCCTCGAGCCTCGCCCTCGCCGCGGACCACCGCACCACCGAGGAGCTGATCCTCGAATCCGGCCTGCCGTACGTCTTCCTGCGCAACTCCTGGTACCTGGAGAACTACACCGAGCAGCTCGCCCCCGCGCTGGAGCACCACGCGGTCCTCGGCAGCGCCGGTGAGGGCAGGGTCAGCGCGGCAGCGCGCGCCGACTACGCGGAGGCGGCCGCCGTCGTGCTGAGCAGCGACGGCCACGCCGGACAGGCCTACGAACTCGGCGGAGACTCGGCGTTCACGTTGACCGAGTACGCCGCGACGCTGGCCCGGCTGGCCGGTACCGAGGTCGCCTACGTCGACCAACCCGTCGCCGACTACCAGGCCTTCCTCGCGTCGGTGGGCGTGCCGGCCCCGATGGACTCCGTGCTCGCGGACGCTGACGCCGGCCTGTCCCGCGGTGAGCTGTTCGACGGGTCGGGGACGCTCAGCCGGTTGATCGGCCGGCCGACGACGACGCTGGAGGAAGCGCTCCGGGCCGCCCTCTGATCAGAAGCGACCCGGGAGGCGGATGTCGAGGACGTTCGGCAGGCCCAGCTTGTAGAGCAGGGCGTCGGCGGCGTGCAGGGGCTGCATCGCAGGATTGGTCCAGAGCTTGTACGTCGCTGCCGGCGTCGCGTTCGACCCGGCGCTGGTGAGGATCGCGTTCGCCGCCTTCCGGCCGGACTCGTTCGCGCCTTCCATCGTGGCCAGGTCGATGCCGCTGCGCACGAAGTCACCGGCCAGGAAGAGGTTCGGCACCTTGGTCCGGGACTCGGGCCGGTCCTTCCAGGAGCCGGCGGTGTTGACCAGCAACGGAGTCTCGTTGGTGTTGCGGCCGGTCGTGGGGTTCCAGACCATGCCGGGGTCCAGGAACCAGCGGCTGACGATGCCGTCGGGGAGCTGGTCGCCGGCGGTGTGGTGGTACTTGATCTGGGCCCAGACCTCGTTGGCGACCTCCTGCGGGGAGCACTCCTTGGCCGGCTTGCCGTACAGGATCCCCTTCGCGTCCCAGTTGGAGATGTCGACGCTGAGGCAGTCGACGGACGACCCGTCGCCGTACGCCTGCGGGAAGTTCCGCTCCTTCCAGAACTGCGCCTGGGTGAGCGCGGTCAGCGCCCACGGCGAGTCGATGAAGGTGATGTGGCCCTTGGTGATGTTGATCGGCGAACGCAGGTAGAACTGGATGCCGGTCATCCAGTCGGTCTGCAGCCGGGTCAGGTTCGCGAACGCGGGATCCAGGGCGAGCATGCCCGGGGTGTTGAGGAACGGGACCGCCCGCTCGACCGGCATCGCGCTGACGAACCAGTCCGCTTCGAAACGGGTCCGGTTGCCGGCCGCGTCGACGAGCTGGACGGCGCTCACCTTGCCGCCGGACGTCTCGTAACCGGCCAGGCCCTGCCCGGAGACGAACTGCACGCCGAGGCTCTGCAGGAGGGCCATCCACGGATCGATCCAGGCCTCGTTGGTCGGCAGGTCGAGGATCCGGTCGAGGGCGCCGTTGTTGCCCAACCCGGCGATGTTGTAGACGAAGGCCTCGCCCATGTTGCCGATCGTCCGGGTGCTGGCGACGGTCTCCTTGGCGGCGACCAGGTTGCGGGTCAGGCCGGCGGCGAGCACCTTCTGGTACTCCGGCGACCGGGTCGAGGCGCCGACGAAGTCCCACCAGGCGATGTTCTCCCACTGGCCGAACCGGCGCTCCGGGCTGCTGGTCAGGAAGACCAGCAACCGGGTCACGAAGTAGGCGAGCTCGTCGGGCGGGACGTTCTGGCCGCTGAGGCTCTCGGTCAGGTAGCGGCGCAGGCCGTCGACCGTCAGCAGGGCCTGCGGGTCCGGACCGATGCCGAAGATGAATGCGTCCGCGTGGTCACCGCCGCGCAGGAACTTGCCGCCCTGCGCGGGCACCAGGTTGTCCTTCACGCCGTTCGGGTTGTTCCCGTACGGCGTGCGCTCCATCGAGTCCGGGATGTGGTGGTAGAAGCCCGGGAAGAAGCGGAAGCCGTGCTCGCCGGGCAGGTCGGCGCGACCGCCGGTGCCGGTGCCCGGTACGCCGATGCTGCGCGCCTTGCCGCCCCAGGCGGTCGGCTCGAAGACGGTGACCTGGAACCCGCGTTCGGCGAGCTCATGGGCGGCGGCCAGTCCGGCCATCCCGCCGCCGAGGACGGCGACCCTGCGGCCGGGAGTCGCGGCGAAGGCCGGCACCCCCAGGCCGGTGGCCACCGCGGCGGCGCCCAGGGCTCCACCCGCGCGCAGCAAGGTACGGCGGTCGATCGGCTTGTTCACGACGTTGTTCGTCCCCACGACGACTCCTCGTTCGGCCCGGCAGGCAGTTCGCGTGAACCTAGGACCGTGACAGTGACACTGTCAACGTTGGTGTCCAGGAGACGAACCGTTCCGTCTCAGCAGGAGATGCGCGGCCCGGTGCCCGGGCCCTGGCCGCAGGTGTCCGGTCCGGGGCCGCCGTTGAGGGTGTCGTTGCCGGCTCCCCCGGACAGCCGGTCAGCTCCGGCGCCGCCGAGCAACCGGTCGTTGCCCGGCCCGCCGTTGATCACGTCGTTGCCGCCGAGGCCGGAGAGCACGTTGGCGAGTCCGTCACCGGTGAGCACGTCCGCGCGCGCCGACCCGGTGGCGTTCTCGACCGAGGAGAGGATGTCGGCGCCCTGCCCGGAGGCGGTCCGGTTGCCGAGCAGGACCCGCACCGCCCGCACGAC
>JAKFBZ010000089.1:0-6666 GCA_036676945.1 Marmoricola sp. | reverse complement strand
CTTCTCGATCGCGGTCAAGCCGTCGGCACCCCGGATCGGGACCGCCTCCACCGGGGCGATCGGCAGGCCGGTCAATGCGAGGGCACGCTGGCTCGCCCCGGTCAGCACCGGCAACGCCGCGATCACCGGCTACCGGGTGAAGGCGTACAAGCTGAACAGCCGCAACCAGGTGATGCGCACGATCACCTCGACCCTGCGACCCGCCTCGGCACGGACCTACGTGATGCCGCTCCCGGCCGGGCGCTACAAGTTCAAGGTCGTGGCGTACAACCGGATCGGCGCGTCCGCGCTGTCGGCGTACTCGCGGATCGTGACGGCTCGCTGAAGCGGGTTCGACAGGCTCAATCTCCGGCGGCTGCGCTGAGGCGGGAGAGGGCCTTGCGTACGACGGCGGGGTCGGTGGTCGACCACATCGGCGGGAGGCTGGCACGGAGGAAGCTGCCGTAGCGCGCGGTGGCCAGGCGGGGGTCGAGGATCGCGACGACGCCGCGGTCGGTCGTGGTGCGGATCAGGCGACCGCTCCCCTGGGCCAGCAGCAGTGCGGCGTGGGTGGCGGCGACCGCCATGAAGCCGTTGCCGCCGGCCTTGTCCGCGGCCCGCTGCCGGGCTGACATCAGCGGGTCGTCGGGGCGCGGGAACGGGATCCGGTCGATGATCACCAGCTGACAGGTGTCGCCGGGGACGTCGAGGCCCTGCCAGAGGCTGAGCGTCCCGAACAGGCAGGTGTGCGGGTCGCCGACGAACTGCCGGGCGAGCTCGGGCAGTTGCGCGTCGCCCTGGCAGAGCGTGGTCAGGTGCGGGAGTCGTTCCCGGACGGCCTCGGCGGCAGCCTCGGCCGCGCGGCGGCTGGAGAAGAGGCCGAGCGCCCGGCCGTCGGCCGCGTCGACCAGTTCGACGATCTCGTCGAGGTGCGCCTCCTGGAGCCCGTCGCGCCCGGGCTGGGGCAGGTGCTTGGCGACGTAAAGGATCCCCTGCTGGGTGTAGTCGAACGGCGATCCGACATCGATCCCACGCCACGACCCGCCTTCGGCGTCCCGCGGCAGGCCGAGCGAGCCGGCGATCACCGAGAAGTCACCGCCGAGCTTGAGGGTGGCCGAGGTGAAGATCGCCGTCTTCTCGGCGAGCAGCTTCTCCCGCAGCGGGCCGGCGACCTCGAGCGGGGCGATGCACAGGTGGTTGCCGCCGCGCTTGGCCTCGCGCTCGGCCACCCAGAGGACGTCGTACTCCGAGCCGGCGGTCATCCGCTCGGCGGTGCTGAACAGCTCCTGGGTCCAGCCCTTGGCCTGGGTGACGCCGGCGTCGTCGCCCGGGTCCTTCGGCAGGGCGCTGATCAGCGCGCGGGCCGCATCGCGGACCAGCACCATCGCGTCGCCGAGCTCCATCGGGACCGCCTCCAGGCGGCCGGCGGGAGCGGCGTCGATCGCGGCGCGCAAGGCCTCGGCCGCATCGGCGAGGTCGTCGGCCTCGGAGCCGTCGACGTGGCGCATCGCCCGGCGCGCGGTGCGCTCGACCTCGCCCGGTGAGAGCTCGTCGGTGGAGGCCTGGGTGACCCGCGCGGTCAGTTCGTGCGCCTCGTCGATCACCACGACGTCGTAGTCCGGGATCATCGGGATGCCCTCGATCGCGTCGATCGCGAGCAGCGAGTGGTTGGTGACGATCAACTGCGACTTGGCGGCCCGTTCCTTGGCGCGTTCGGCGAAGCACTCCGCGCCGTACAGGCACTTGGAGGCGCCCAGGCACTCCCGCGCGCTGACACTGACCTGGCGCCAGACCCGGTCGGTGTGCCTGGGCGCGTTGTCCCGCTCGCCGCTCTCCTTCGCCTCGGCCTGCTCCTCGATCCACTCCCGCAGCGCGACGACCTCGGCGCCGATCGAACCGGTGGGCAGCTCAACCAGCGCACCCTGGTCGTCGGGCACGCCCTCGCGGACCCGGTGCAGACAGGCGTAGTTGGAGCGGCCCTTGAGGACGGCGTACGTCGCGTCCTGGTGCAGCACGTCGGCAGCGGCCTCGATCAGCGCCGGGATGTCGCGCTCCACGAGTTGGTGCTGGAGCGCCAGCGTCGCGGTGGCGACCACGACCCGGTCCTTGTGCAGCAGCGCCGGGACCAGGTAGCCCAGCGACTTGCCGGTACCGGTGCCGGCCTGGACCAGCAGATGCTGCCCGGACTCCATCGCCTCGGAGACCGCCTCGGCCATCTCGATCTGCCCGGGCCGCTCCTGCCCGTCGACGGCTGCGACCGCCGCTGCGAGGACGTCGCGAACGGAGGGGGCAGGGTCTGACACCCGAGAAGACTAAGGGAGAGCGGGGACGGTGCCGGTGCGGGCAGGTGAGGGGGTTTCGACAGCTCAACCCACGGCGGTCGGGTTCGGCCGGACGGGTCACCTTTCCATCTCGGTCCGTTTCGTCGCTTGTCCTCCCCCGCAAATGGCCAATACCTTCTGATTCATGCGTGACGGTGCGGTTACGCCATCGATCCGGCTTGTGGATCTGGCTAAGTCCTTCGGATCCGTGCGTGCGGTGGACGGGGTCACCCTGGACATCGCCGACGGAGAGTTCTTCTCCATGCTCGGGCCGTCGGGCTCGGGCAAGACGACAGTGCTGCGGATGATCGCCGGCTTCGAGCAGCCGACCGAGGGCCGGATCGAGCTCGCCGGCGCCGACGTGACCACACAGCCGCCGTTCGCCCGGGACGTGAACACCGTCTTCCAGGACTACGCGCTGTTCCCGCACATGACCGTCGCGGAGAACGTCGAGTACGGGCTGCGGGTCAAGAAGGTCGGCAAGGCCGAGCGCCGGACCCGCGCGGCGCACGCGCTGGAGACGGTCCGCCTCGGCCACCTCGGCGACCGCCGGCCCGGGCAGCTCTCCGGCGGTCAGCGACAGCGGGTCGCCCTGGCCCGCGCACTGGTCAACCGTCCGAAGGTGCTGCTCCTCGACGAGCCGCTCGGCGCCCTGGACCTCAAGCTGCGCCGCGAGATGCAGATCGAGCTCAAGGAGATCCAGCGCGACGTCGGCATCACCTTCGTCTTCGTCACCCACGACCAGGAAGAGGCGCTCACCCTCAGCGACCGGATCGCGGTCTTCAACGACGGCAGGATCCAGCAGGTCGCCACCCCGCGTGAGCTCTACGAGAACCCGGACAGCGCCTTCGTCGCCGGCTTCGTCGGTACGTCGAACCTGCTCACCGGCGCCGCGGCCCAGGCTGTCGTCGGACGCCAGGGCACCTTCAGCATCCGCCCCGAGAAGATCCACGTCGACGAAGCGCCCGAGGGTGCTGCCACCGCCCAGGGAACCGTTCGCGAGGTCGTCTACCTGGGGTCCTCCAACCATTACGTGGTCGAGCTCGACGCCCCACCGGGCGACGACGGACAACCACCCTCGCTGACCGTGTTGCGGCAGAACCTGCACAGCGACGACGGCGTCAGCCGACGCGGCGAACGGATCCAGCTGGCCTGGATGCCCGAGCACGTCATCGAACTCGCGGAGAACACCACCGAAACAACATTCACAGAGGAGTCCGCATGAAACGCGCACGCAAACTCGCCACCTTCGCCGCGGTCGGCGTCCTGGCGATCACCCTCGTCGGCTGCGGTTCCGACGATGACGACGACGGGGCCACTGCTTCGGCGGGCTTCACGGCGCCCGACCTGCCGATGCTCGAGGAACTCGGCGAGAACGAGGGCTCGCTCAGCGTCCTGGCCTGGCCCGGGTACGCCGAGGACGGCAGCACCGACAAGAGCGCCGACTGGGTCACGCCGTTCGAGAAGGCGACCGGCTGTCAGGTCGACGTGAAGACCTTCGGCACCTCCGACGAGGCCGTCCAGCTGATGAAGAGCGGCCAGTACGACGTCGTGTCGGCGTCCGGTGACGCCTCGCTGCGACTGATCGCGGCTGGTGACGTGGAGCCGGTCAACACCGACCTGATCCCGAACTACGCCGACGTCTACGACTTCCTCAAGGACAACCCGTGGAACTCGGTCGACGACCAGATGTACGGCGTCCCGCACGGCTACGGCGCCAACCTGCTGATGTGGCGCACCGACATCGTGAAGCCGGAGCCGACGAGCTGGAGCGTGGTCTTCGACGACGCCGCGACGTACACCGGCAAGGTGACGTCGTACGACTCGCCGATCTACATCGCCGACGCTGCGCTCTACCTGATGAACACCCAGCCCGACCTGGGCATCAAGGACCCGTACGCCCTGGACGAGAAGCAGCTCGAGGCCGCGATCACCCTGCTCAAGGCGCAGCGTGAGCACGTCGGCGAGTACTGGTCGGACTACGCCAAGGAGCAGTCCGCGTTCAAGAGCGGTGACTCCGTGGTCGGGACCACCTGGCAGGTCATCGCCAGCCTGGCCGAGGGCGAAGGCACGCCGGTGAAGGCGATCCTTCCCGACGAGGGCTCCACCGGCTGGTCCGACACCTGGATGGTGGCGACCGAGTCCGAGCACAAGAACTGTGCGTACGCCTGGATGAACCACATCATCAGCCCGGAGGCGAACGCCGCCGTGGCCCAGTGGTTCGGTGAGGCCCCCGCCAACTCGAAGGCCTGCGACATCGCCGAGGAGGGCTTCTGCGAGACGTACCACGCAGGTGACGAGTCCTACGCGGAGAAGATCCACTACTGGACGACGCCGATCGAACAGTGCCTGGACGGTCGCGACGACGTGAAGTGCACCGACTACGCCCGCTGGACGCAGGCGTGGACCGAGATCAAGGGGTGACGGGAGCAGCACGCTGACCACCACCGCCCCACCGGTGCAGGACGTCCCCCGGGCAGCCCCCGGGGGCGTCCTGCACCGCCATCCCCATCTCCGGCTCGGCCTGCTCCTGGGCCCGCCGATGCTCTGGCTCGGCGTGGCCTACCTGGCTGCGCTGGCCGCACTGCTGATCACGGCCTTCTGGACGACCGACTCGTTCACCGGGGAGGTCGTGCAGACCTGGAACCTCGACAACTTCCGTGATCTGTTCACCATCGACGTCTACAAGACGATCACGTTCCGCACCCTCGGGATCGCGGCCGCGGTCACCGTGATCGACGCCTTGGTCGCGTTCCCGATCGCGCTGTTCATGGCGAAGGTCGCCTCACCACGGCGGCAACGGTTCCTGCTGATCGCGGTGCTGATGCCGCTGTGGGCGTCGTACCTGGTCAAGGCGTACGCGTGGCGGGCGATGTTCTCCGCGACCGGCCCGATCGCCTGGCTGCTCGACCCGTTCGGCATCGAGTCCCCCGGCTACGGGCTGTTCGCCACCGTGGTCACGCTCTCCTACCTGTGGCTGCCGTACATGATCCTGCCGCTGTACGCCGGGATGGAACGGGTGCCGGACTCGCTGCTGGAGGCGTCCTCCGACCTCGGCGCGAAGCCCGGGCTGACCCTGCGCCGGGTGCTGCTGCCGCTGCTCTGGCCGGCCGCCGTCGCCGGGTCGCTGTTCACGTTCTCGCTGAGCCTCGGTGACTACATCACCGTGAAGATCGTCGGCGGCGCCAACCAGATGCTCGGCAACGTGGTCTACGACAACTCCGGCGCGGCAGGCAACCTGCCGTTCGCGGCAGCGGTCGCGACGATCCCGGTCGTGATCATGCTGATCTACCTGGCCGCCGTACGACGGACCGGAGCGCTGGAGAACCTATGACTCTCTCTCGCGGCGCCCGCCTCCTGCTCGCCGGCTGCACGGGCCTGGCCCTGCTGGTGATCTACCTGCCCCTGGGCATGGTCGTGGTGAACTCGTTCAACACCTCGCGCACGTTCACCTGGCCGCCGTCGGGCTTCACCACGCGCTGGTGGAAGGCCGCCTGGGAGAGCAGCGGCGCCCGGGACGCGCTGATCCTGTCACTGGAGGTCGCCGTCCTGGCCACGGTGATCTCGTTGCTGCTCGGCACGATGGCGGCGCTGGCGCTGCAGCGCTACCAGTTCTTCGGACGCAACCAGATCTCGCTGCTGATCATCCTGCCGATCGCACTGCCCGGCATCGTGACCGGCATCGCGCTGCAGAACGCCTTCACCACGATGCTCGACATCAACCTGGGCTTCCTGACGATCGTGATCGCGCACGCGACGTTCTGCATCGTCACGGTCTTCAACAACGTGGTGGCGCGGCTGCGCCGTGTCGGCGGCAACCTCGAGGAGGCGTCGATGGACCTGGGCGCCGGGACGTTCACGACGTTCCGCCTGGTCACGTTCCCGATGCTCCGCTCAGCGCTCCTGGCCGGCGGCCTGCTCGCCTTCGCGCTCAGCTTCGACGAGATCATCGTGACCACGTTCACCGCCGGTCAGGGCTCGCGGACGCTGCCGCTGTGGATCCTGGAGAACATGTTCCGCGCCAACCAGGCGCCGGTGGTGAACGTCGTCGCCGCCGTCCTGATCGTCGGCTCGATCGTCCCCATCTGGATCGCCCAGCGGCTCAGCCAGGGCGACGAGGCGCACGCGGCCGCCGCGCCGTAGGGGCGACGGGTCACGCACGAAGGGCCCGGACCACGCAGGTCCGGACCCTTCGGAGATCGATCAGGCGGGCGGTGCCGACGGGGGCTCGGGGGCCGGCGGCGGGGCGGCCGGAGGTGCAGCGGGAGCCGCCGGAGGAGCAGCCGGGGCGGCGGGCGGTGCCGTCGGAGGCTCGGCCGCCGGGGGCGGCGGGGTCGCGGCGGCCGGAGCTGCCGGGGCGGCCGGG